>NZ_CP015110.1:2400000-3000000 GCF_001612555.1 Acinetobacter sp. TGL-Y2
CCCAATTTGCAGATCGTGAAAAGACCAAGAGTATTGACGGGGTCATTATAAAGGGTTGGTTTACTGAAGATTTCACTTTGGCTGAGTTAAATTTAATCAAAGCTCGGGAACGAATTCCTAAAATTCGCCCACAAAACACCCAGTACAACGACCTTTATAATATTCCGACTTTAGAACAAATTATTGAACTGGCGGATGCACATTATAAAAAAACAGGCAAAATCGTGGGACTGTATATCGAAACCAAACACCCTAGTTATTTCAGCCAGCCTTCAATTAATTTGGCAATGGAAGACAAATTATTAAGCACTTTATCCAAATATTCCTATACCCGTGATATCGCACCGGTCTATTTACAATCTTTTGAAGTCAAAAATTTAAAATACTTAAGCGAACAGCTCAAGCTACACAAAAGCTTAAAGCATGCAAAAATTATTCAGCTCTTTGACAGTAAAACTAATTTTCCTGCAGATGGCTCAACTCAAACTTATGGGGAAATGGCGACAGCAAGTGGTCTTAAAAATGTTGCCGTTTACGCAGATGGTGTAGGTCCAAGTAAAACCTATATCCTGCCGAATACTCAGCCTGCCACGCCGACATCGTTTGTCAAAGATGCCCATGCTGTAGGCTTGAAAGTACATCCATATACGCTACGCCCAGAAAACGAATTTTTACCGAATTATTTAGATTGTAGCGCACAAGTAGAACAGCGCTGTGAAGCGGGTGCACTTCAAGAATATGAGATTTTCTTTAAAGCCGGTGTGGACGGCGTCTTTACCGATGATCCGGCTTTAGGTCGTAAAGCGCTTAATCAATATTTAAGCACTCTTCCCAAAAAATAAATCACCTTTTAAAAACCAACAAAGGCTCATATTGAGCCTTTGTTGGTTTAAGCCTATGACTTAATTTCGTGGAATCGGCTGTGCTTTGACCACAGGTGCCGTGGCACTTGGCGTTATAGCGGCTTCAACAGAAGGAAGAACTTCTTGTGATACCGTTGGTGTAACGGGCTTTATCGACTCTTTAATTTGGATGTTCGGCGTAATTTCTTCCTTCGTCACCGTTTTGGGTACTATTGGCGCTTCAATCGACGTTACTTCAGGAACTATTTCAGCAGTCGTTTCAGGACCTAAACCATTGGGTACGATCACTACTTCAGGCGGGCTTTTACGATCTGCTTGCGGCTTGGCTGTCACAGGCGTCACAGGCGTCACAGGCGTCACAGGCGTCACAGGCGTCACAGGCGTCACAGGCGTCACAGGCGTCACAGGCGTCACAGGCGTCACAGGCGTCACAGGCGTCACAGGCGTCACAGGCGTCACAGGCGTCACAGGCGTCACAGGCGATGCTACGCTGACCCACTTAAATTTTGAAGCTCCATTTTCCTGAATATAACCTAAACCTGGAAAAGGTAAATGTGCAGCAGCAACTAGGGTTTTTTTCTGCGCAAGCTGATTAAATAAAGCCACGCGTGTATCCGCGGCTTTAACTGCATCTACATCAAAATCTACCGACAATCTTGGCTGTTCAAACTGTAATTGATGTGAATGCACCACATCGCCCAAGAAAACGAGCTGCTCATGTCCATGGCTCAGTTTAAAGCTACGATGACCCGGCGTATGTCCTTGGGTATTGACCACTTCAAGTCCATTAATCATCGCGCCATCTTTAAAGGTACGGAAACTCATAAACTGCTTATAGGGTGCAACTGCCTGTTCAATCTGTGCAACCGTGGTTTTAAATTTGGCTTGCTGAGCAACAGGAATCTTGCTAATGGCGTTGGGCGCTAACCAATACGCCACTTCATCTTCATGAACATAAAGTGAAGCATAAGGAAATACCGCTTTAGCGTCTTTGGTAATGCCGCAAGTATGATCTGGATGCAGATGCGTTAAAAACACAGTTTTGATATTGCTTAGCTTATAACCTGCCGCTTCAATATTACTGGCAATAGAACCTAAATTCGAACCAAAACAGCTCGCTGCACCACTGTCCACCAACATCACAGATTGACCATCATCAATTAAGAATGCATTCACAGGGGTTTTTAAAGCCGAAGTAATGCCTAATTGGGTAAATAATTTAACGCGTTCTTCTTGATCTATATTTTTATGAAACAGTTCACGATCTAATGCTAAGTGACCATCCAGTAATGCCACTATTTTATAAGGTCCAAATTGCTGGACTTTAAAGCCCGAATGGGCAGAACTTGGGTTTGTCGCTGTATTGATTTCATTGGCCTGAACCGTTTGCACTACCCCAAGAGCCAACATTACCGCTAAAGACAAGACTTTCATTTTTTCTCTCATTAGAATTTGGTTTTAATCACGATTAAAGAGTTAAATTAATTGTATTTTAAATTTGTTATCGTATTTTGCCTGAAAATTTAACAAAGTTTAAGTTATGAATGAGTATTCTTCCTTAAAAGGCAAAACGGGTCTAAAACGCATTCTTCATGCCACAGGATATTCGCTTGCTAGGTTTAAAGCTGCTTTTAAACATGAGGCCGCTTTTCGACAAATTGTGCTGATCAATGCCTGTCTTATCCCTACAACTTTCTTGCTGAATGTCTCACGCCTTGAGCAAGCCGTTTTGATCACAGTATGTTTATTGGCCGTGATTGTTGAGCTGTTTAATTCTGCTATTGAAGCTGTTGTTGACCGTGTATCACTTGACAAACACCCACTTTCTAAAAATGCCAAAGATATGGGTAGTGCCGCGCAGTTTGTCGCACAGTGCATCATTATTATCACTTGGCTAGTGATTTTATTACCTGAATAAAAGCATTTAAGCGGTCAATAACAATGTTTTGATAGACCATAAAAAATCCCCGCTTTACGCGGGGACTCTTTGTTTACTCCATCCTGACAATGGAATTATTTACCGCCGAACACGTAAGCTACGCCTAAACGCCCGCCGATTTCGCTACCACCAGCAACACCTAATGCGCCGCTGATAGAAGTACGACCGTCTTTAAGTACAGTTGCAAGACCCATTGCAAATGCTGATTCGCTTTCGTAGTGACCTACACCACCAAATACAGCAGTTTGACCTGCACCTAGATTAGGCACGTTTTGTTGAGCTGCCAAAGCAATTGCAACACCGCGGTAAGCTGTTTCTTCAACTTTATCAACACTTGAGTTCAATTTAAATAATACTCTTGTTTTAAATTTATCAATTATTAATTGATATAACAGGAACTATTCATGTAATAACTTTCAAAAAAACTAATCTTCTTAAATCAAAATTAACAACAGAAACTTATAATAATGACTAAACAATAAAAAAGAGATAAAATCTCCGGTAGTGCTAAATACCAACGTGTAATAATTCATTTATATATTTTAATATCAATAACTTATTATTTTTATCACGTCGTATTCATGCACTACCAAATCTCCTAAGTCACGTAAAAAAAAAAAATTAATATTAAGCATTATAATAAGATTTAGAATATTGGAACCTTATGTTTTATCGATACACATGACCAATCAGTCCGAAAAGATGAGTTTTGCCAAGAGACTAAAAAAAGTACTCGTGGATAACCAACACCCTATCAGCCCTACATACCTAGCTAATGAATTTAACAATCGTTATGACGGTCAAGCGATTAGTGTTCAATCTGCAAACAATTGGTTGCTCGGCAAGGCAATTCCAAATCAAGACAAACTATTGATCTTATCGATTTGGCTGAATGTATCGAGTCAATGGCTTAGATTTGGTGAAGAGTCAGATAAGACTAATCACAATTATGCAAATTCATTATCTGCTCAAGATTTAGGAATCGTATCAAAATTTAAGAAACTCAGTCCTATTCAAAAACAGATATTAAATTCACTCATTGATGAGTTTACTCGTTAATAGATAACGTTTTTTGTTGTTCTGATTGCATTTTTTCTTTATTTTTATATTCTTCAATAATTTTCTCACATTCGATTATTTTTCTGTAGAGTGATCTAAGTTCCTTTTTTGAAATAAGAATTAGATCATTAGAGCCCTGTAGATTATTATCAATTTTTATTAAATTTTGCATGTTTCAATTTAAATTTCTAGTTGATACAACTAGAAACTATTCTTCTACACAACCTTAATAAGAAAACCTTAATTTACTATTTATTGCATTAATGATTAAATACAAGTCATTGTATTTTATAAATTTATTTAATTATTGGATGAGTATCTTACTCTACAAATCAAATTACAACACTATTACATCAAATTTTAGTTACATAAAAAACCCCCGCTTGAAGCGAGGGTTTTTTATGATGATCCTAAGATCAGTATGACTTACATCATACCGCCCATGCCACCCATGCCACCCATATCTGGCATTGCAGCTTTATCTTCTGGAATGTCGGTAATCATACATTCAGTCGTCAGCATAAGTGCAGCAACAGATGCAGCATGTTCAAGCGCTGAACGAGTTACTTTTGCAGGGTCAAGAATACCCATTTCAAGCATATCGCCATATTCGCCAGTTGCAGCGTTATAACCGAAGTTACCTTCACCGTTCTTCACCGCGTTGATCACAACAGATGGCTCATCGCCCGCATTTGATACGATTTGACGAAGTGGCGCTTCGATTGCACGGCGTAGAATGTTAATCCCCACGTTTTGGTCATCGTTCGCACCAACCAAGCCATCAAGTGCTTTAGCTGCACGAACAAGTGCAACACCACCACCTGCAACCACACCTTCTTCAACCGCAGCGCGTGTTGCATGAAGTGCATCGTCAACACGGTCTTTCTTCTCTTTCATTTCAACTTCAGTCGCTGCACCAATTTTGATGACAGCCACACCGCCCGCAAGTTTAGCGACACGTTCTTGAAGTTTTTCTTTGTCGTACTCAGAAGAAGATTCTTCGATTTGAGCACGGATCTGTTGAACGCGCTCTGCAATTTGAGCTGCATCACCTGCACCATCAACAATCACGGTATTTTCTTTAGATACGGTAATTTTGTGCGCAGTACCCAAATCTTGAATAGAAGCTGTTTCTAAAGACATACCCACTTCTTCAGAAATCACTGTCGCACCCGTTAGGATCGCGATGTCTTGAAGCATTGCTTTACGACGGTCACCAAAACCAGGTGCTTTAACAGCACATACTTTGATAATGCCGCGCATATTGTTCACAACCAAAGTTGCAAGTGCTTCGCCTTCAACATCTTCAGCAATGATTAAAAGCGGTTTACCCGTTTTAGCCACAGCTTCAAGGACAGAAATCAATTCACGGATGTTGCTGATTTTTTTATCAACAAGAAGAATGAATGGATTTTCAAGTTCGGCAGTTAAAGTCTCTTGTTTGTTGGCAAAATACGGGCTGATATAACCACGGTCAAACTGCATACCTTCAACAACATCAAGTGAGTCTTCGAAGCTTGAACCTTCTTCAACCGTGATCACGCCTTCTTTGCCCACACGCTCCATTGCTTCAGCAATCAGCTTACCCACAGTGGTGTCAGAGTTTGCAGAAATCGAACCAACTTGTTCAATGGCTTTAGTATCAGATGCAGGTTTAGCTGTTGCTTTAATGTTTTCAACAACTGCTTTAACTGCAAGATCAATACCACGTTTCAAGTCCATTGGGTTCATACCCGCAGTCACTGATTTGATGCCTTCGTTTAAGATTGCTTGTGCAAGCACAGTCGCAGTCGTTGTACCGTCACCCGCGATATCATTGGTTTTTGAAGAAACTTCACGAACCAATTGAGCGCCCATGTTTTCAAACTTGTCTTTAAGGGTAATTTCTTTCGCAACCGTTACACCATCTTTAGTAATGTGCGGTGAACCGAAAGAACGGTCAATAACAACGTTACGGCCTTTAGGACCTAAAGTGACTTTTACAGCATCTGCAAGAATGTTTACACCCGCGATCATTTTTGAACGCGCTGAATCACCAAATTTTACTTCTTTAGCTGACATGCTCAACTCCGAATTTTATTAAATTTATAAACAATTTAGACTGTTACTTATTCACAGCTCTGTATGCAGGTCTAAAAGCTTAAGCTTCAAGTACCGCTAAAATGTCAGATTCTTTCATGATGAGAAGCTCTTCGCCTTGTACTTTCACAGTTGTGCCTGCATATGTACCAAACAAAACTTTGTCGCCCACTTTTACATCTAAAGGACGAACGCCAGTTTCAGTTACAAGACCATTCCCGATTGCAATGATTTCCCCTTGCGCTGGTTTTTCAGCAGCAGAACCTGGGAGTAAAATACCGCCAGCAGTTTTAGTTTCTTCTTCAACACGACGAATAACTACGCGATCATGTAATGGACGAATATTGCTCATTGAAAACTCCAACAGACTAAGTCTTTATATAGTGAATTGACGATGACTTCTGGTTCTATGCGTATTGTTCCATGGGTCATCATCAAGAAATTAATTTCGATGACACTGTTGTGGGGATGGAAAAAAACGCTTCAAGGGGAAAATCAAAAAAAAATGGTTTTTTTGTATCTTTTTAAATCAATATTCTCATTTTCAGTCGCTTATGCGCATCGTTCATCTATTTTGAAATCTTGGTCTGGTTCTGAAAAATAATAGTGTTGTACATCGACATCATTTAAAAGGACGTTAAAGCCATTGGGTAAACCATGATGCAAACGATAAGAAGTCGCTGTACCTGCATGGATTTCTAAAACAGGATGAGGCGAATCTAACTGATAGACTTGATTTAAATCATACACCGCTGATTGATGCAGATGCCCATGCAAAAGTGCATTTAAGCCATTTTTAGACCACGTTTCCAACGCCATTTTTCCCAAAATTGGACAGTCCTTTACCCCATGATTTTGATCAGGCGGAGTATAGAAAGGTTGATGCGCCACAATTACCCTAATTTTATTGGGTGGTGCCCGTTCTAAAGCCAAATTCACCTGCTGAATCTGCTCAACAGAAATATGCCCTTTGGTATGATAACGACGACGAATACTGTTCACACCCACAATATAAAAATGTTCAGTTTCTAGCACATCTTCAAGCTGCCCAAAAAACAAACGGTAACGTGCAAACGGACTAAAAATCCGATTCCATACATGATAGAGCGGAATATCATGATTTCCTGGAACGACCAAATACGGGATTTTCAAGCTGTCTAAAAATTGTTTACAGTGATAAAACTGTTGATAACGTGCGCGCTGAGTCAAATCCCCACTGACAATAACCGCTTCAGGCTGATGATCAAGACAAAATTTTTGAATCGCTCGAATACATTCGGGCTTTTCGGTACCAAAATGTAAATCAGACAGATGCAGAATCATAAGGCACCATAATTTTTAAAGCGTTTTTTTCAACATGAACATGCAAAGGCGTGCTCATCTCTTTGATTTCACCATCAATGGCCACTGTTAATGTTGCTTTTTTTGAATATACATTCACCAGATTCCCACTAAAGCTGTATACATCTGCAGCTTGTTCTAGCTTGCCGCGAATCAGTTGAACCAAGGTTTTAAACAAACTCAGTTTATCGGTTTTTGCTAAAATAACGCCGGCCACTTCACCTAGCGCAGCACATTGAGCAATCTTAAGATTCATCTCCTTTAGCTGCAATTGATTATTTCCAAAAAAGAGTAAAGGTGTTTTCACTGGATAACGCTTCTGATCGACGTCTATTTCCAGTTTCAATTCTTTACGATCTCGAATTAGCACATCCAAACCTGAAGTATAAGCATGTAAAGGAAAGCGTCCGAATTTTTGGTTATAGAGTTCTCTTTTTTTGATAAATAGGGGATAAAGACCAAGACTGGCATTATTCAAATAAATTTGATCATTGATCTTTGCCACATGCGATAAGCGTGGCTCTCCTGTCGCAATGACGTTAGCTGCGGCCAACAGATCAAGCGGAATATTGAGGACACGTGCCACATAATTAAAGGTTCCGAGCGGTAGAATCCCTAAGGGAATATCTTGATGTAGCAACTGTGAAGCCACTGCGTTGAGTGTGCCATCACCGCCCGCTGCAACAATAACCCCGACATCATTAAATTGTTGATGACGCGTTAGAACTTTTTGCATGAGAGTCTGAATATTGGGTTCAGAGGCAAGATCAAAAACCTGAATTTCAAAACCATGCTCAGACCAAATTGTCATAAGCTGCTCATAAATATCGTCATTCTGAGTTGCATGAAAGCCAGATTTTTCATTGTAAATCATTGAAAGTGGTTTTAAGAATCTGGTCATATCTTTGATTACGTTAAAGTAATCACTCTAATTTCGTCGAATATCTAGACAATTAATAGCAGATTTATGTAAAATTCGAATCACAGCGATTCAATACTCCAATGTAATTTTTTATTGAAAAGTGACTATTAAATCATTCATTTAGTTATCTATTTAAATAATGAATACTAAACATCAATATAATCAATAATAAACATTTACCACAAAAACCACATTTAACCTGATAAGAAACAAAAACTTAATCAAATAATGTGGCTATTTGGCTATTTAGCCTTTAGTCTTATTTTTTTTATCAAAATATGCTTTAATACAGCCACTTTTTTCATACTTAAATCTCGGTATTGTCATCCAATATTGGGATTGTTATTTGTACGCACATTGTACACATTTGATATAGGCCTCACCATGACCCAAGTGAACGCACCAGAATTCGTTCGTCACCCAAAGCTTATTGCATGGGTTGAAGACATTGCAAAATTGACAAAACCTGCGAAAATTGAATGGTGTGACGGAAGCGAAGAAGAATATCAACGTTATATTAACTTGATGATCGCCAACGGCACCATGCAAGCGCTGAACCAAGAAACACATCCTGGTTCTTATTTAGCGAATTCTGATCCTTCTGACGTTGCTCGTGTTGAAGGTCGTACGTATATCTGTTCAGAAAATAAAGAAGACGCAGGCGCAACCAACAACTGGGAAGCACCTGCTGAAATGCGTGCTCGCTTAAATGGTTTGTTTGACGGTTCAATGGCCGGTCGTACTTTATATGTTGTGCCATTTTCTATGGGTCCTTTAGGTTCTCATATTGCACATATCGGTATCGAACTCACTGACTCTCCTTATGTTGCAGTGAGCATGTCTAAAATGGCGCGCATGGGTAAAGCTGTTTATGACGTATTGGGTACTGATGGTGAATATGTACCTTGTGTACATACAGTAGGTGCTCCACTTGCTGCCGATGAAAAAGACGTTGCTTGGCCGTGCAACCCTGAAAAATATATCGTTCATTATCCAGAAACACGTGAAATCTGGTCTTACGGTTCAGGTTACGGCGGTAATGCATTATTGGGTAAAAAGTGCTTGGCATTACGTATTGCATCTTCTATGGGGCGTCAACAAGGTTGGTTAGCAGAACACATGCTGATCTTGGGTGTAACCAACCCTCAAGGTGAAAAACATTACATCGCTGCTGCTTTCCCATCTGCATGTGGTAAAACAAACTTTGCAATGTTGATTCCACCAGCAGGTTATGAAGGTTGGAAAATTGAAACTGTAGGTGACGATATTGCTTGGATCAAACCAGGTGAAGACGGTCGCTTATATGCGATTAACCCTGAAGCTGGTTTCTTCGGTGTAGCACCGGGTACAAACACCAAAACCAATCCAAACTGTATGGCAACATTAACTAAAGACGTGATCTATACCAACGTTGCCGTGACTGATAATGGTGAAGTTTGGTGGGAAGGTCTGACCAAGGAAGTGCCTGCTAACCTTACTAACTGGAAAGGTCAACCGCACACGGGTGAGGAAAAAGCTGCGCATCCAAATGCGCGCTTTACTGTTGCTGCTGGTCAATGCCCTTCTATTGATGCTGACTGGGAAAATCCAGCAGGCGTTCCAATTTCTGCCTTCATTTTCGGTGGCCGTCGTGCGGACACTGTGCCATTGATTTCTGAAGCATTTGATTGGATAGATGGCGTTTATAAAGCTGCCACCATGGGTTCTGAAACGACCGCGGCTGCTGTAGGCCAACAAGGTATTGTTCGTCGTGATCCGTTCGCGATGCTTCCTTTTGCAGGCTACAACATGGCTGATTATTTCTCTCATTGGTTAGATATGGGTGAAGAACTTGCTGCCAAAGCTGAAGCTGCTGGCAACAAACTTCCAGGTATCTACAACGTAAACTGGTTCCGCCGTGATGCTGAAGGCAACTTCGTATGGCCTGGGTTCGGTCAAAACATGCGTGTTCTTGAGTGGATCATTGATCGTTGTGAAGGTCGTGCTGATGCAGTTGAAACCCCAATTGGTTTGGTTCCAACGTATGAGCAGTTAAACTGGACAGGTTCTGACTTCACTAAAGCGCAATTTGATCTGGTGACTGCACAAGACAAAGACCAGTGGATTAAAGAACTTGAAAGCCACACTGAATTATTTGACAAGTTAGGTGAGCGTTTACCTGCTGCACTTAAAACACGTCAAAATGAATTACTTGAAGCAGTTAAAGCGGTTTAAGCTTTAACTCACTCAAAAAGGTCACCTCGGTGACCTTTTTTTATATCTCAAAATCAATACTTAAACTTTTCATTAAGATCTTATACATCTAAGCTAAAAACTATTTAGTTGGTAAAATTCAACCAAATAGATTCAGAATCCTCATTAAACTCCAATTAAATAATAATAAATTATTGTTTTTAAAATACTTTAAATTACGAGCGTAATTTTACTCGACTAAAGTCGTATAAAAATCATGAAAGCATCGGCGTATAACAGCCAGATAAATTTTATCTCCCCATTTTTAAAATATATTTTTTTAAATTTTGTCATCTCTAAGGAATTTAAAAGGATGTGTTTTAACAACATTCTTTTGGAGAATGGTTGTGTCAAACTCATTGCCTCAAGATGCAGCACCGCAGCTTGATAGAAAAACTCGTGTCAAATCTATACTCGGCGGGTCTGCCGGAAACTTAGTCGAATGGTACGACTGGTATGTTTACGCGGCATTTACCCTGTATTTCGCATCGCAATTTTTCCCTGAAGGCGACGACACCGTAAAGCTACTTCAAGCCGCTGCCGTATTTGCACTCGGCTTTCTGATGCGTCCTATTGGCGCATGGATTATGGGTATTTATGCGGATCGTAGAGGACGTAAAGCAGGGCTTACCATATCTGTATCTTTGATGTGTATCGGCTCATTGATTATTGCTTGTGCACCTACTTATGAATCTGTAGGTATGCTTGCTCCTGCCTTGCTTTTATTTGCACGCTTATTACAAGGTTTAAGTGTGGGCGGTGAATATGGTTCAAGTGCTACCTATTTGACTGAAATGGCGGGTAAGAACCATCGTGGTTTCTTCTCAAGTTTTCAGTATGTGACTTTAATTTCAGGTCAATTGCTTGCGCTATGTGTACTGATTGTTTTACAGCGCACGCTCACTGAAGGTCAATTGACTGAATGGGGTTGGCGTATTCCATTTGCAATTGGTGCTTTACTGGCAATTGTGGTGTTCTGGATTCGCCGCGGTTTAGTCGAAACAGAGTCATCTAAACAAGCCCAAGAACAAGCAAAAAATGGCGGCCCTAAATCAGGGGCGCTGGCACTGTTTACCAAATACCCAAAACAAGCATTCACTGTAATTATGTTGACTGCGGGTGGTACTTTGGCATTTAACACCTTTACCACTTATTTGCAGAAATATTTGGTGAATACCTCTGGTTTTGAAAAAACCACCGCTACCGAAATCACCACTGCTGCAATTTTTATCTTCATGCTATTACAACCTCTTGTTGGCGCATTGTCCGATAAAATTGGTCGCAAACCGATTATGATCGCCTTTGGTGTATTGGGTGTTTTATTTACCATTCCGATTTTCAATGGTCTTGGCTCTACAACCAATCCTACCACTGCATTCATGCTGTGTATGAGTGGCATGGTGATTGTGACGGGTTATACCGCAATCAATGCCGTAGTCAAAGCCGAGCTCTTCCCTGCGCACATTCGCGCACTGGGTGTTGCACTTCCTTATGCAATTGCCAATACACTGTTCGGTGGTACGGCAGAGCTTGTGGCTTTAAGCTTTAAAAATGCAGGTCATGAAAATTACTTCTTCTACTACATTACCTTTATGATTGGACTCTCACTGCTCACTTATATCTTCATGAAAGACACCAAGAAACACAGCATGATCACGGACGACTAAACATCCGACTCATTCTCTTTAACTTAAAACTTACTCAGCTTTCCATATGTTCTACATATGGAAAGCTTTTTTTCATTTTTAAGCACCGAAAAATAGCCACAGCTATGGCATACTTAAATTTAGCCAGTCAGGAAGATTTAATCATGAAAAAAATACAGCGCCTTATCGGATTAACTGTGATGACCCTTGCAATTGCAGCATGTCAAACTACACCCCGCCAATTTAATGGAATGACTGGATATCAAATTGAAAATAAAAGCGCCAATAGCGCAACACTTGCGTATACCTTAGCAGCGCGTTCTGATCAAAAAATTGATGAAAGTAAATTACAGCGCGCCTGTCAAAAGGTACTGAGCAGTACACAAAACTATAAAATCAGTATTTTGAGCATCAATGAAATTATGAACCCGTCCCGAGGTCAAAAAAATCAGCAGGCGGTGCAATTGGGCCAATCTCGTACCTCATTTGGATTATCCAATACACAAAGTTTAAACAGCAGTGAAGATTTTGCCACGCGCCAAGCTTTAGAGAGTCGACCAAGTTCATTGCAAGTGGTTCGCTATTCTTGTTCTTAATAAAGAGTTCTTAATGCTTACTTAGTGCTAAATACTTTAAATAACGATCAAAATCGCTTAAATAAAAAAGACGCTATTTATAGCGTCTTATAAAAACTCACATTTCGAAACTCTTGAGACTCATCCAAGTCCGGCCATGTGGTGGCACTGCGTTCATCCAGCTTTTGATATTTTGGATGACTAAAGTTTTTCACCCGACTGTCTGCCACCCACACATCTGGCGCAAATTTTAAAAATTCATCCAAGAAAAAGCGATTGCACTGGTCATAGAGTACATCTGCCGCCAATAATACATCGACTTGTTTTGTGGTATGTTCCAATTGATATAAATCATCTAAATATTCCAGCTCAACCTCATTGAGTTCTGCATTGGCACGACAAGCATCCAAACTCACTTGGTCTATGTCACAACAAATCACACGCTTAGCCCCTGCCAATTTCGCGGCAATCGCCACCACGCCAGAACCCGCACCAAAGTCGAGTACAACCTTGTCTTTGACATGCAATGGCTCAGCAAGCAGCCACTGCGCCATTGCAAGACCCGATGCCCAGCAGAAGATCCAATACGGTGTATCATTCCAAATACGACGAATCACTTCATCATCAAGGCGTTCTGAAGGAAATACAGGCGGAATCAGCCACAGAGAAATCGGGGTTTCAGGCAGTTGCTGCGCTTGAAGCTGACAATGAGGGATCACATCATGCAAAGCTTTCAGCAAATGATCAGGGGCTTTAGGAAATTGGAAAGTACAGCTCATTGGTTTTCTTTTAATTCAGATATAGATCTTTAAAGAATCTCCCCTAGCCCCTCTTTATGAAAGAGAAGAACTTGCATCTAAATTAGAAGTTAAAGCTCCCTCCTTTAAAAAGGAGGGTTGGGGGAGGATTTAATTAAACCAGTGCTTTCTCAGCAGCTTCTACCGTTTGACGAATCAAAGTCGTAATGGTCATTGGACCCACGCCACCTGGAACAGGTGTATACGCAGAAGCAATTTCTTCAATACCTGCAAGCTGGATATCACCTACGCCGCCGCCATCACGTGGATGGAAACCTGCATCAACAACAACAGCGCCTTCTTTAATCCAATCTTTTTGAATCAATTCAGCTTTACCGACTGCACCGACAATAATATCCGCTTGTTTAACAAAACTTGCCAAATCTTGAGTACGTGAATGACAGATGGTGACCGTTGCATTGGCTTCAAGCAGCATTGCTGCCATAGGTTTACCTAAAATCGCAGAACGACCCACGACCACTGCATGTTTACCTGCAATTTCAATCTGATTTTCTTTTAAAATCGTCATGATGCCTGCAGGCGTTGCAGAACCATAAGCAGCTTCGCCCATCGCCATACGGCCGTAACCTAAACAAGTTACACCATCGACGTCTTTTGCAAGCGAGATTGCATCAAAACATGCACGCTCATCAATTTGCGCAGGCACTGGATGTTGCAACAAAATCCCGTGAACATCTGGATTGGCATTGAGTTTTTCAATTTCAGCCAGTAATTGCTCAGTGGTGGTTTCAGTCGGAAGTTCAACTTTAATCGACTCCATACCCACACGGCGGCAAGCATTACCTTTCATACGGACATAAGTTGCAGATGCACCATCATCACCGACCAAAATTGTCGCAAGGATTGGGGTACGACCTGTTTTCGCTTTTAACGCTTCAACGCGAATTAATAAGTCAGCTTCAATTTGTTTTGCTAATGCACGACCATCTAAAACTAATGCCACGGCACATCTCCAGAGTAGATATGAAACAATTTTGCAAATAATACATGATTATTTGAACAATTTTCTTCTATATGCCGTTTTTATGTGCATATACACGGCCACTAGTATTGTTTTTTTTTCATAGCTTGCTAATATACGCATCAACAAGACATGGCGGGGTGGCAGAGTGGTCATGCAGCGGACTGCAACTCCGTGTACGCCGGTTCGATTCCGACCTCCGCCTCCATCTTGTTAAAATGCCCGAGTGGTGAAATCGGTAGACACAGGGGATTTAAAATCCCCCGCCCACAAAGCGTGCCAGTTCGAGTCTGGCCTCGGGCACCATTCTTCTACTACAGAAAAATGGTGCAATAAAATTTCCAGCTTATGCTGGTTTTTTTATGCCTAAAATTTAATAATTCATATATATTACAGTTACTTTTTAAATATTCCTCCCTGAATGATCAGCAATAAACAGACCGCGCTTTATCTTGAACAGCTTCAACAACGCCACCCTTCTGCTTTTAAAAGAAATTTTATTCTTTATGGGCAAATCAAAACCAAGGGTTTGCTCGATGAACTCAAAGAGCTGATTCCTTTTGGTTTGGCTTTAATGATTTTCGTGCCCATCTCTTATGTTCTGTCTGAATGGATTGGCGGTTTATTTCCAAAATTTGACTCCTTTCAAGCCAGTGCAATTGCCAGTTTAATAGTGATGTTGTTTTTGATGCTGGTCTGCCCCTTGGTGCTCAAACAGATTAAACACAGCAGTGTTTCTTTTTATGCGCAACTGAAAAACACCCCGATTAAAATCACTGCCCTGATTTTACTTCAAGCAGTTAATATCGCCTGGATTGAAAGCTGGATCATGCAAGGGATTTTATTTTTCTTTGCAATGAGTTTTGGCTTTATTAAATTCTATAAAGAAAATATGTTTAAGGAGAAAACCACGTCCGAGCAATATCATTATTTACAAGAGATTCGCCGAATTTGTTATTGGACCTACAAACAATCCATCAAGCTCAATACTCGACTTTTGATCACCCCAAAAGACACTGAAAAATACACGACACTCATCAACGAGCGCAATCAACTGGTAGACCTCCATGTTGAACTAATGAATTATGAAAACAACCTGTGTATTGCGCATAAGCATTTAGATATTGATCAATATCTCGATCACATCATGTGACCCATACAAAAAACCAAGGGTTTAAACTTGGTTTTAACCCCAAGCTTATGTGCAGAGTCACCTGATAAATAGGGTATTTATGCGATTTTCCGTACATCTTGAATCTGTACTAAATTTGGGTCAGTAATCAGAATATAATTCCGACTGGTGTCCACCTGAAATTGTTGATCTTTAATCGTATTTACAAAGATCCACTCAGACAGCATTCTTTGCTCTGTGAAACTCACTTTTAAATAACCTCTTTGATTCAAATTGGTATAATTCAGCTCATCAATTAAGGTGGTAAATGCCATTTCGAATTGTTGTAATTGCGCTAAAGGAATATTGAGATATTTCTCCATTCCCGGCGAAGAAACCGAACTCGTCGCCAGCTCTACACCCACTTTATCACCAGACTGCGTATGTAAATCTGAAGACCATGCATTATGCGTATCCCCAGATAAAACCACGACTTTTTTATTCAATTTTTTTAAAGTTGCGTAAATTATTTCGCGCTCAGCGTAATAACCATCCCAAGCATCCAGATTATAAGGAGCAACTGTGGTGATACGTGCTTTTTCCCCCACACTTAATGTTGGGTCTCCTTTCAACAACCTAACTTTTAGATTGACCAGTTCCGCAATTTGAGCACTCATTTTAGACAAAGCTTCAGCGCTTGCATTCCCTGAGGTAATGGCTGCCAAAGACATCAATAATTCAGCAGGAACCAACATTTTACTCATCAATACTTGCTGTCCCAGTACATTCCACATCGCGGTAGACTGTTCTAATTTTTTCTGTAACCATTCACGTTGCGCATAGCCCATTAAAGTCCGTGTTGGGAGGGTTAAATCCGTCTGAAATCTATGCACATCTAAACCTGCTGCAGTCATGTAATTGGAATATTCCAACTGCTTATCTCGAGCAATAATTCGAGTATCGAGCATACTCAGTTGTACCAGCGAACCAAAATCAAATTGGCGATAAATATTCAAATGATCATTTTGGGCAATCGGTCTAATCGGCATCCATTCAAAATACGCCTGTAATGCCTCCAACTTACGATCAACAAAACTCCCCTCATCGGCTTGATGATTTTCAGCGCCCTCTTTCCAAGTATCATTGGTTAATTCGTGATCATCCCAAATCACAATAAAGGGATGGCGTTGATGTAGTGCTTGTAAATCAACATCCCTTCGATACAGTGCATAACGTTTACGATAATCATCCAACTTAATTATTTCTTTATTGTTATCGGAAGCCAATAAACGCCCTAATTTTTTTGCATCTTCTGTGGCATAACCATCTTGACCGTATTCATAAATGTAATCCCCAAGATGAATAACCACATCCACCTCTTGTTTCGCCATTTCGCGATAAACATGAAAATAACCCGCTGGATAATTGGAGCACGAACACACCGCAAATTTTACCGAGGAGGTTGTTTCTGGGAGTGTTTTAGTTTGACCAATCGCTGAAATGACATTACCAAAACGAAAACGATAGAAATATTTTTGGTTTGATCTTAGCTTATTGGCATCCACCTTAACTGTAAAATCTTGAGCAAGTGATGTTTGCACCTTCCCTGTATTGATGATTTGGGTAAAATTCTGATCTAAAGAAATATCCCAAATCACTTCAGGTCTGACAGTTTGATCGTCCACAGTAATTCGAGTCCATAAGATCACTCGATCTTTAAGCGGATCACCACTAGCAACACCATGTAAAAACTGGATATTCAACTTTGATATTGAATTTTCATTTTCTGAATCACCACATGCCGTAAGACCCACAGGTATAGACAAAGCACCAAAGCTGGCCAATGTTTTTTGAATAAGTGCTCGACGTGAAAGTTTAATGGTCATCAAAATTATCCCCTAATTTTCATTTAAACTAGGGCAAATTTATTTAAGATTGATATCAAATTAATGAATATATGATGACAATTCAGCTCAGACTGCTTTTAAATGAATTAAATTTCAACCCTAAATACGCAAATTGAATAAAAACAAAGCATTTAACTACATTTTGACTTGCCAAGCTTTATTTCGTCCTCTATGATTGCGCACATGCCCGAGTGGTGAAATCGGTAGACACAGGGGATTTAAAATCCCCCGCCCACAAAGCGTGCCAGTTCGAGTCTGGCCTCGGGCACCATTTTTCTACTACAGAAAAATGGTGCAATAAAATTTCCAGCTTAGGCTGGTTTTTTTCTATTTACAATTCATAAAAAAAAGAAGATCTAAAATGCGAACAATTGACACTAGAGATTTTGAAAATATCGATATTCCCCAAAAATATCAACATGATAGCTTTGTACAATTTACCTTAAGCTTCAACCCTCGTACTGACTCGAAGGCTAATGACTTTAAATACCCCCTAAGTCGACTCCCCACTCTAGATGATAGTATTATCTCTATCAGGGTCTACTTATATTCAATTCAAAGCATACTTAATCAACACATATACACGGAACAATCTTATATTGATTCAATTAACGAAAGTTATAAAATTTTAAGAGACAAAAAAAATAGAGAGTGACTTACCACTCTCTATTTGATACCAATTCTTCAAGCTCTATTTCAAGATAACCTTCATCTTGCACCACCATCATCAAAGCTTCAGCAATATAATCTGCAGCAGTATCATCGAGTGATGAATCTAAATCCTCAAACTGAGGCTTCATTTCATTAATTTCAGAGACTGTTTCTCTGGCAAGTTTGTAAATATCAAAATCTGAATTCACTTTCGCGATTTTTTTAGCAAACTGCACAATCAGTTGTTTAACTTCAGCAACAAGAATATCGGGATAATATTCATCATCAAACATCGGGAGGAGTAAATCATTAAACATATTAAAGCTCACACGTAGCAATAACAAAAACCGAGCTTGTATAACATAATGTGAACAATTAACCAACCCAAAACAAGATTTAGCGCGTATTAAAAAAAATCAGTATAACTAAGTCATTCTTATCATAATCATAATCTTAAAATACTCATTTTCCCTGACTGAGACTTTTTGTCACTTTAATCAGATCTAACAACTCCGCCTTTAAACCGAAGTCGTCAGATTTGGCATTCTTACTGGCTAAATGTTGAATTTCATTCCAATCCATTTTTGCATTGTACTGACCGCCTTTCAGCTGCTGACCATAGGCTGCAACCGCCACTGCAAACTGTGTATCTTGCGTCGCTTGACTCAGAGGTTTACTGACTTTAGAAATCGCTTGATTGAACAAAATACTTTTACTTTGACCCGGTAACTTATAACGCAAGTTTAAAAAGCCAAATTCACCAGACTTTGTGTCAACATTTTGAGTTTTTTGATAGCGTGAATCGTTTAACCAACCAACTTGACCTACAGGAATAATTTCATACAATGCCGTCACTGTATGCCCTGCGCCAATATCTCCTGCATCCACTTGATCATTGTTAAAATCTTCCTGTTTCAGTATGCGGTTTTCATAACCCACCAAGCGGTACTCCTTGACCGTAGCTGGATTAAACTCCATTTGAATTTTGACATCTTGTGCAACGGTAGCGAGTGTTGAGTTTAGTTGACGCTGTACCACTTTTTTCGCTTCTTTTTCATTGTCGATATAACTGTAATTACCATCACCTGCATCTGCCAACTGCTCCATCAATTGCTCATTATAGTTTCCAGTACCATATCCCAATGTGGTAAAAGAAATTCCAGACTTGCGCTTTTCAGCGACCATACCTTTTAAGGCCTCAAAGTTGGTAATTCCGACATTAAAATCACCATCGGTTGCGATTAAGATGCGATTAATGCCTTCTTTAAAAAATGATTTCTTGGCTTGATCATACGCCATTTGAATTGCGCGCTGACCCGAGGTCGCACCACCCGCAGTCAATTGATTAATCGCTTTTAAAATTTGATCCTTTTCACTTCCTGATGTGGGCGCCAACACCAATTGCTCACCACTTGAATAACTAACAATGGTCACTTTGTCCTGAGGTCTGAGTTGCTCCGTCAAAATCCTTAAGGTTTTTTTAACCAAAGGTAGCTTATTGGGTTCATCCATACTGCCTGATACATCAACCAAAAAGACCAAATTTGCAGGCGGCAGTTTCTTATACTCTACGTCAGTAGCTTTGATTCCAATGCGGATCAACTTTGCATTGGGTTGCCAAGGCGAATCCACTGTTTCGGTGTTTAGAGTAAAAGGATGTACAGATTTGACCTGCGGGTACTGATAATTGAAGTAATTAATCAGTTCTTCAATTCGCACTGCATCGACTGGAGGTAAACGCCCCTCATCGAGCAGCATACGTCTGATGTTCGAATAGCTCCCTGTATCTACATCTATGCTAAAGGTTGAAACCGGATCGTGTGTAACACTTTTCACTGGATTAACTGCATTGCTTTGGTACTTTTCGCTATCTATTTGCGGGACATGCCCACGCTCACTCGGAACGATATACCCATCCACGCTTGCCAAACCACCACGACCCACACCTTGACCACTATCAGGACGACCCATCCCCACTCTTCTAGCCGAAACTGGGCTTGGCGCCGCTCTCACCATTGGCTGAACCATCGGTGCTGTCGCAGCACTTGAAGCATCAGCGACTTCAATCATCGCAACAGATTCTTGTGCAGTTTGAGTATTTTTTAGCTGCGTTGAGCACGCTGAAATTGCAAGTACTGCAGTACTTAAGCTCAACATACGCAGTGTTAAAGGGAGAAGATGATACTGATTCATTTGTTATCCTTTTTTATTTGATTCTGACTGGATTCTGATGGGATTATGCTTTGGTTTTTATGTTATTTGGCTATTTTTATAATACAGCTTGAGTACGCGCAATATGATTTGCATACATGGCTCTTATCACTGGTATCACTCTTATGTGTCATGAGATTAGCAGACGTTTAGTAGCTAATGAAATATAACAACAAAAGCCCATATTTCACTATTGCTGTTATATGAATTAGACCTATTTAAAAAATCAAAGCGGCTACACCAAAATTCAATGCCTGATACTTCACACGCTGTTCAATAATAGACTAGGCACGCATGGTTGCCATCCAGACCTTCAGCGCATCCGACATCGCTTTCACGTCATGTACTCGGACCATACTTGCACCTTGCTGCACGCTGATTAAATGCGCTGCAACAGAACCAATTGCTCGATCTTTCGCATCAGCACCGTCAAGAGCCTCACCGATAAAGCGCTTGCGTGACAGTGCGGAGAGTATTGGGTAGCCCAGCTGATTTAACTGATATAACTCGCGGAGTAGTTTTAGATTTTGTTGGGCATTTTTGGCAAAGCCAAAGCCTGGATCAACCATGATATTTTCTGACTTCACTCCAGCAGCAAGTGCATCATCTACACGTTGTTGTAATTCATGCATCACATCAATCGTGACATCGTCATATTGATCCAAGCCATTCATCGTGGTGGGCTCACCACGCATGTGCATAATAATCACAGGTATCTCAAGCTCAACCGCTGTTTGGAGTGCGTGTGGACGTGTTAAAGCACGCACATCATTCCATATATGCGCACCCGCCTTCACTGCCGCTCGAATCACGTCTGGTTGTGAGGTATCCACTGAAATGATCACATCTAATTTCGCTAAAGCTTCAACCACAGGTACAACACGCCTAATTTCTTCAGCTACATCGACGCCACTCGCTCCTGGGCGCGTCGACTCTCCGCCAACATCGATCACGGTCGCACCATCTGCAATCATCTGTTTTGCATGTGCGACTGCTTGCGCTTTACCATTATGTTGTCCACCATCACTAAACGAATCTGGGGTGACATTTAAGATTCCCATAATCTGTGGCTGTGAGAGATCAAGTTGTTTTGATCCACATTGAAGCTTTTTTTGCGGTAAAGGTACCAATTGCATACGCCAGACTTTTTAAAATAAACACAGCTTATTCTAACGATTAATTCAAATTTCAAAATAGTTTTTCATTAAAAGCTAGAGCTGAGCCACAGCAATCGTTTGGATTCGTATTTTTGATATTTAAAATTGAAGAACTGAACGCATAAAAAAACCACCCGAAGGTGGTTTTTTTCAATCAGCTCTTAAATTTTAGGTAAAGATGGCAATGGTGGCGGTGTGGTCAAACCTTCATCTACTTTAATCAGATCCACGACAGGATTATCCGAAATATAGACTTTCGGCGGTTGAGGCTCACGACCTTCAATGATGTCACGGATTTGATCACGATCAATGGTTTCCCATTCCATCAACGCTTTCACCATTGCATGTGCGATATCTTTGTTATTTTCCAAGATATCACGCGCAACTTTGTACTGCTCATCTAAGATACGACGGATTTCACGGTCAATTTCAAGCTGTGTGGTTTCCGAAATAGTACGGCTACCGATACTGCCCATAAATGATTGCTGTGAATCATCTTCATAGACCATCACGCCCATTTTGTCAGACATACCATACTTAGTGACCATTGCACGTGCCATTTTGGTTGCACGTTCAAAGTCATTTGATGCACCTGTCGACATTTGATTAATGAACACTTCTTCGGCAATACGACCACCAAAAAGGATAGAAAGTTCATTCAGCATTTTGTCTTTATAGTGACTGGTCACGTCATGTTCAGGCAGCTGCCAAGTCACACCCAATGCCCAACCACGCGGCATAATCGTGACTTTATGCACAGGATCTGTACCTGGAAGCATTTCAGCAACAATGGCATGACCTGCTTCGTGATACGCAGTCGCACGGCGCTCATCTTCACGAATCACCATCGATTTACGCTCAGGACCCATGTACAACTTGTCTTTTGCATCTTCAAAGTCATGCATATCGACAGTGTTCTTATTACGACGTGCTGCAAACAGTGCCGCTTCGTTAATTAAGTTTGCCAATTGCGCGCCTGAGAAGCCTGGTGTACCACGTGCAAGCACTTGTACATCCACACCCGTTACTGAAGGTAATTTTTTCAAATGCACATTCAGAATCTGCTCACGACCTTTAATGTCAGGCAAACCAACCATCACTTGACGGTCAAAACGACCCGGACGAAGTAAGGCTTTATCCAGTACATCGGCACGGTTCGTCGCAGCAATGACAATAATACCTTCATTGCCTTCAAAACCATCCATCTCTACGAGCATCTGGTTTAATGTTTGCTCACGCTCATCATTACCACCACCTGTACCTGAACCACGGTGACGACCTACTGCATCGATTTCATCAATAAAGATGATACATGGTGCATGGCGTTTGGCTTGTTCAAACATATCACGAACACGGGACGCACCCACACCCACAAACATTTCAACAAAGTCAGAACCAGAAATACTGAAAAATGGAACCTTGGCTTCGCCTGCAATGGCTTTAGCAAGTAAAGTTTTACCCGTACCTGGAGGACCCACCATCAAAACACCACGGGGAATACTTGCGCCGAGACGTTTAAATTTGGTTGGATCTTTTAAGAAATCAACAATTTCAACAACTTCTTGTTTTGCTTCATCACATCCAGCAACATCGCCAAAAGTGATCTTGATTTGGTCTTCAGATAACATTTTGGCTTTAGATTTACCAAAGCTCATTGGGCCGTTTTTACCACCAGCACCGCCACCCATGTTGCGCATAAAGAACATGAATAACAAAATGATCAAAAGAACAGGGAAACTTGCAATCAGAAGTTGCATCAGTAAACCTTGACGTTGTGGTGCAGTACCCTCAACAACGACATTGTTTTTGATGAGATTAGGCATCAATTCTGGGTCTTGAACTGCTGGGCGAATGCTTTCAAAAGGAGAGCCGTTTGTTTTTTCGCCACTTATTCTTTCGCCGTCAATGATGACTTGCTTAATTTGACCGGCATTGACCGCCACAATAAATTCTGAATAATTTAGTGCAGCAGGCTTATCACGGTCACTGATGTTACTGAAGATTAAAATCAGCACACCAAGAATAACAAGCCACAAAATGGCATTTTTGAAGAGATCGCTCAAAGCTTTATTCCCATATCAATCTAATTTGATCATGCCTAAAAGCGGATGACCCTAACCAAAAGCTAGTAAACAGCTTGTAATATTTTAAAATTGTACAAAATGCACAATTTCGAAGCGCTTGGCAAGTAAACTTTAACGTAAAGCTTTTTTACGTCCCTGTCCAATTAAGAACACTTCTTTTGAACGGGCACGTGAAGCCAACGGTTTAGATGTTTTTAACACATCGAAGCTATCGACGACTTGCTTACGAAACTCATCAAAACCAGTTCCTTGGAAAACTTTTACCACGAATTGCCCTTTTGGCCCTAGAACCTTATTGGCAAAATCAAGCGCCAGTTCACACAAGTAAATTTGACGAGGCTGATCTACTGCTTTGTTACCTGATGTATTGGGGGCCATATCTGAAATTACAACGTCTACGACACGTCCATCTAAAAGATTTAACAATTTTTCGAAAACTTCCTCTTCACGAAAGTCACCTTGTAGGAAGGTTACATCGGTCAATGCATCCATTTCTAAAATATCTGATGCAATCAATAAACCCTTGCTACCCACCAATTTACCAGCAATTTGTGACCAGCTTCCTGGTGCTGCACCCAAATCAACCACCGTCATACCAGGCTTAATAATTTTGTACTTTTCTTGCATCTCGAGGAGTTTATAAGCTGCACGCGCACGGTAGCCTTCCTTCTGTGCTTTTTTCACATAAGGATCGTCTAAGTGCTCTCTCATCCAATCACGACTACTTTTAGATAACTTTTGGTTGGTAATGCGTGTAGCCATAACTCTCTATTTACTTAACAACAATTAGTCGTTAATTGTACGTGAAAAAACGTGATGATGCAGTATCCATCTGTATCTAAATGCAGATCTGAATGAATGATTTTTAAAATTAACACCATCGAATATTTCTACAGAATCTACAGCGTTTGAATCTAGGATTTGCTATACTGAGTCGTTTTCAAAATCAGGTTTTATCTTTATGGCAGCTTTATCTATTCAAGAACGCAAACGTTTGCGTCAAATCGGACATGCACTTAGCCCAGTGGTTATGCTTGGCGGTCAAGGTTTGAGTGAAAATGTCATTGAAGAAATCAACCGTGCTTTAAACGACCATGAGTTGATTAAAGTGAAAGTTGCAGGTGAAGATCGCGAAGCTCGTCAAGCGATCATTGCTGACATTGCTGTAAAAACAGAAGCTGAAACTGTACAAACGATTGGTAAAATTGTGCTGCTTTACAAAAAGGCAGTGAAACAAAATCCTAAGCTTTCGAATCTTGTTCGTTTCGCTAACGCTGCGAACTAATTTAGCTTTATGGCAAGTTACGAATTAAGCGATTTTGATCGCCGATTTCAATCGATTTCTGTTGTTGGTGCGGTTGAACAACAAGGTTTAACCAGCTTAAATGTGGGTTTTTGGGTACGCGACCCGAATCAGATGATTATCTATCCTGATTTGATTGCTCACAATCCACGTCAAGATTTCCTCTGGCAAGACACGTGCTTTGAAATCTTCATCGGTGTTCGGGGTGAAGATTTTTATCGTGAGATTAATCTTTCTCCCTCAGAAGCGTGGCAAGCCTATCAATTTGAAGAATATCGCTATCCTGAAGATATGCCACCACAGGCAGCTTTTGATATCGGCATCAATCAATTGAAAAAAACCCATTATGGTTTAAATGTTAGTGTAGATTTATCTGCTTTTATGATGAACCATAAGCTGAAATGGTCAGATATGTTTTTGGGTTTATCAGCTGTGTTTAAAACAGAAAATGCTGATCGTTATTATGCGATGCAACATAGCAGTCCAAGTGCGGACTTTCATAATAAGCGTGACTGGTTACATGTGTTCTAATGTCAGGCATTTTTAATTAAATGTAGATATTGATCAAAAAGTGAGGCTTTACCTCACTTTTTTTTGCCTGAATTTTAAGATGACTCAGCGCCACTGCGTAGATACCCCCCTTCTGGTCTTTTGTAGAAACCTTTTGCCATGCATCCACTATATGTGCTTTTGAGCGCTTCAATGTGTCAACCGTCAGCAATACGGACTTTACGTTTATATGAAATTTGAATGAGGTCTACTTGAAACGCTTTGACCAACTGACTCAGCTCATCCAAAACCACACTTAATTCGTCTTTTACCCAAGTTTCAACTCAATTGAATCTTTTTGCGAAAAACCAACCTACTCTTTCATCCGTTTGAGTTTATCGAATAAATTTTTTTAAAGTTTGCGTTTAATTTTATCCATTTTCTAACCACTGCTTAGTTAAATGGATCAAATTGTTCTGAGCCTCATGCAATATACGTGATCGATGTGTTTTAAAGCATTTTCAAAGTATTGACCCAATGCTTCTGGCTTTTAAGCATGAGTTTTCTATATCGGTTTATTGCGTTTCTTTTTAAAGCAGATTTTTTATCTTTAGCATTCATGATCTTGATGTTTTTAAAGCTAAAAATTTCAGCTTAGCGTGAAGTGATAAAATTTAACTTTTGAATTGTAAAGTGATTATCTATTTCTTAAATTTTAGCAATCTAATAAAAAACAGAGTTTTCATCAAAATACAAGCGATTTAAATCAACAGACATTCGCATTTGGCATGGACTTTAGCCTGCATACTCCGTATAATGCCGTGTTAAGTTCAAGCGAGCAGACATAGGAGGGTGGGTTTTAAAAATAGCCTTCCTTTTTTTCGTCTTCTCGCTTTTTTACAGCCTAAATTTCAGGAGCTTTGGTTTGAGCACCCCAGCAATTTTAGCCCTTGCCGACGGAACTATCTTTAAAGGTACTTCTATTGGCGCATCGGGTAGTACGACTGGCGAAGTCGTTTTCAACACTGCCATGACTGGCTATCAAGAAATTTTGACTGACCCAAGTTATGCACAGCAACTTGTTACACTGACTTACCCGCATATTGGTAATACAGGTTGTAATGATGAAGACGCGGAATCCGGTCGAATTCATAAAGTATGGGCCAACGGTTTAATTATCCGTGACCTTCCTTTATTGCATAGCAACTTCCGTTCAACGCAATCCTTAGGTGAATACCTAGAGCAACACAATGTTGTTGCTATTGCAGATATAGACACGCGTAAATTGACTCGTATTTTACGTGACAAGGGCGCACAAAACGGTTGTATCTTGGCTGGTGAGAACATCACAGAAGCAGAGGCGTTAGAAAAAGCGCGCGCTTTTGGTGGTCTTAACGGTTTAGATTTGGCAAAAGAATGTTGTGATCCGACCGGCTTCGAATGGACGGAAGGCTCTTGGACACTGGGCAAAGGTTTCTCGAAACCAGAACTTAAATTTCACGTCGTTGCATACGATTACGGTGTCAAAACCAACATCTTACGTATGCTCGCAGACCGCGGTTGTAAATTGACTGTCGTGCCTGCGCAAACTCCTGCAGCTGATGTGCTTGCTTTGAATCCAGATGGCGTATTCTTGTCAAATGGTCCTGGCGATCCAGCGGCGTGTGATTATGCGATTGAAGCTGTAAAAACAATTGTAGAAGACGCTCGTAATATTCCTGTATTTGGTATTTGCTTGGGTCACCAAATTCTTGCACTTGCTTCAGGTGCAAAAACTGTGAAAATGCCTCACGGCCACCATGGTGCCAACCATCCTGTACAAAATACAGAGACGGGTATCGTGATGATTACTTCTCAGAACCATGGCTTCGCAGTCGATGCAGACTCTTTACCTGCAAACTTGAAAGCAACGCATAAATCTTTGTTCGATCAAACCCTACAAGGGATTCATCGTACAGATAAGCCAGCGTTTAGTTTCCAAGGTCATCCTGAAGCAAGCCCTGGTCCTCATGACTGCGCACCATTGTTCGATCATTTCATCGAACTTATCGAAGCATCTCAGAAGTAATTAAGGAAGCGATCATGGCTAAACGTACAGACATAAAAAGCATCTTAATTATTGGTGCAGGTCCGATTGTCATCGGCCAAGCATGTGAATTTGATTATTCGGGTGCTCAAGCATGTAAAGCGCTTCGTGAAGAAGGTTACCGCGTTATTCTTGTGAACTCTAACCCAGCCACAATTATGACTGATCCTTCAATGGCAGACGCAACATACATCGAGCCAATCACTTGGCAAACTGTTGCAGCAATTATTGAAAAAGAACGTCCAGACGCTGTCCTCCCAACGATGGGTGGTCAAACGGCGCTGAACTGTGCCCTTGCCCTTGATGAGCATGGCATTCTTGCAAAATACAATGTTGAATTGATAGGTGCGAGTAAAGAAGCGATTGAAAAAGCCGAAGACCGCAAACTGTTCGATATCGCGATGCGTAAAATTGGTCTCGAATGTCCAAAAGCCGACATTGCAGAATCAATGGAACAAGCGCTTGAGATTCAGGCACGTTTTGGCTTCCCTGTGATCATTCGTCCATCCTTTACGATGGGTGGTTCAGGCGGTGGTATTGCCTACAATCGCGAAGAATTCATTGAAATCTGTGAACGTGGTTTCGATCTTTCTCCAACCAAACAATTATTGATCGATGAATCTTTAATTGGTTGGAAAGAATATGAGATGGAAGTTGTTCGTGACAAAAATGACAACTGCATCATTGTCTGTGCGATTGAAAACTTCGACCCAATGGGCGTGCACACGGGTGACTCCATCACGGTTGCGCCTGCGCAAACATTGACGGATAAAGAATATCAATTAATGCGTAATGCATCTTTAGCGGTGCTTCGTGAAATTGGTGTTGAAACTGGCGGTTCGAACGTTCAGTTCGGTATTAACCCGAAAGATGGCCGTATGGTGATCATTGAGATGAACCCGCGTGTATCACGCTCATCTGCATTGGCATCAAAAGCAACAGGCTTCCCGATCGCTCGAATTGCGGCGAAACTGGCAGTCGGCTACACCCTTGATGAATTAAAAAATGATATTACTGGCGGTACAACGCCTGCATCATTTGAGCCATCAATTGACTATGTCGTAACCAAAATTCCTCGTTTTAACTTCGAGAAATTCCCACAAGCTGATGCAACGCTCACCACGCAGATGAAATCTGTGGGCGAAGTGATGGCGATTGGTCGTAACTTCCAAGAATCCATGCATAAAGCCCTTCGTGGTTTAGAAGTCGGCGTGTGTGGTTTTGACGAAAAACTTGAAGTGGGTACTGAAGGCGCGCACGACAAGATTCTTCAAGAACTCAAAGTACCAGGTCCTGAGCGTATTTGGTTCATTGGTGATGCATTCCGTCATGGTTTCACCCTAGACGAAGTCTTTGCAGCAACCAATATTGATAAATGGTTCTTGATTCAAATCGAAGACATCATCAAAACCGAAGAGCAAATTAAAACGCTAGGTTTTGGCGACTTAAACGCAGACAACATCCGCGCATTCAAACGCAAAGGTTTGTCAGATCTTCGTATTGCGGACTTGATGGGCATTTCTCAAAAGCAATTCCGTAAACATCGTTGGAACTTGGGCGTATACCCTGTTTACAAACGTGTAGATACCTGTGCAGCAGAATTTGAATCTGATACGGCGTACATGTACTCAACTTACGATGACGAATGTGAAGCGAAACCATCGAACCGTGACAAGATCATGGTCATTGGTGGTGGACCGAACCGTATTGGTCAAGGCATCGAGTTCGATTACTGCTGTGTACACGCAGCGCTTGCTATGCGTGAAGATGGTTATGAAACCATTATGGTTAACTGTAACCCTGAAACGGTGTCTACTGACTATGATACTTCAGATCGTTTGTACTTCGAACCGATTACCCTTGAAGATGTTTTAGAAATCGTACGTATTGAGAAGCCTAAAGGCATTATCGTGCAGTACGGCGGTCAAACACCTTTGAAATTGGCTCGTGCTTTGGAAGAAGCTGGCGCTCCGATCATTGGTACGTCGCCTGACGCGATTGACCGTGCTGAAGACCGTGAACGTTTCCAACAAATGATTCAACGTCTGCAACTTCGTCAACCGAACAACAGCATTGTTAAATCTGCTGAAGAAGGCATGGCTGAAGCATCTAAAGTGGGTTATCCACTGGTTGTGCGTCCATCTTATGTACTCGGTGGTCGTGCGATGGAAATCGTTTATAACGACGAAGAACTAAAACGCTACTTACGCGATGCAGTTCAAGCATCAAACGAAGCCCCTGTCCTGCTTGACCGTTTCTTAGATGACGCGATTGAAGTGGACGTGGACTGTGTGTCTGACGGTAAAGACGTGGTGATCGGCGGCATTATGCAGCACATCGAACAAGCTGGCATTCACTCAGGTGACTCAGCATGTTCAATTCCGCCTTACTCTTTATCTAAAGACGTTCAGGATGAAATGCGCCGTCAAACAGTCTCAATGGCAAAAGAGCTGGGCGTGATTGGTTTGATGAATGTTCAGTTTGCAGTAAAAGGCGAAGACGTTTATATTCTAGAAGTGAACCCACGTGCATCACGAACCGTACCGTTCGTTTCTAAATGTATTGGCGAATCTTTAGCGAAAGTGGCTGCACGTTGTATGGCGGGTCAATCTTTAGAATCTCAAGGATTCACCAAAGAAATTATCCCGACTTACTTCTCTGTAAAAGAGGCGGTGTTCCCATTCAATAAATTCCCTGGTGTTGACCCAATTCTCGGACCTGAGATGAAGTCTACGGGTGAAGTGATGGGCGTTGGTAAAACATTTGGTGAAGCGTTTTATAAAGCTGTGTTAGGCTCAAATGACCGTTTACCAGGTAAACCAACAGCTGGCGAAGTGAAGCACGTCTTTATTTCTGTGCGTCATTCAGATAAGCCACGTGCGGTCGGTATTGCTCAGAAACTGGTAGATTTAGGCTTCAAAGTGATCGCAACCGGCGGTACTTATGATGTGATTAAAGATGCGGGTATTGAATGTGAACGTGTGAATAAAGTCACAGAAGGTCGTCCTAATATCGTCGACCGCTTGAAAAATGGCGAGATTCACCTCATTATCAATACCACAGAAGGCAAACAAGCGCAGGAAGATTCGTTCTCGATTCGTCGCTCTGCTCTTCAAGGCAAAGTGTATTACACAACGACCTTGAATGGCGCTGATGCTGTGTGCCAAGCTTTAGCAATTCAATTACCAATGGATGTATACCGCTTGCAAGACTTGCAAACTGTAGGTTAATACGCTTCCGATAAGACCCGCCACCTTATCGGTGGCGGGCTTTTTTTCATTTATAGACATCGTATTTTTTTAAATACATAACTTGAGGGACAACAATGATACGTTATCCTATGACACCTGAAGGCAAAATTGCCTTAGAGAAAGAATTACAGCAACTTAAGTCAGTTGACCGTCCACGTATTATTGCAGCGATTGCTGAAGCACGTGAACATGGGGACTTAAAAGAAAATGCAGAATACCATGCGGCTCGCGAGCAACAAGGCTTCTGTGAAGGTCGTATCCAAGACATCGAAGGTAAATTGGGCGCAGTTCAGGAGATTGATGTTCATTCTCTTGAGAAGAATGGTCGCGTTGTTTTTGGTGTCACAGTCACAATAGAAAACTTAGACACGGAAGAGAAAAAGACCTACAAAATCGTGGGTGATGATGAAGCAGATTTTAAGATCAACAAGATCTCTGTGAACTCACCTATTGCGCGTGGTCTTTTGGGCAAAAGCGAAGGCGACGATGCTAAAATTCAAACACCAAATGGTGAAGTTGAATACGAAATCATAAAAGTTGAATATCTTTAATTTTTAGATAGCTATTAACTTTAAGCCCCTCTTTTGAGGGGTTTTTTATTTTTATATTTCACCCTAACCCTTTCCCATAAGTAGAGGGAGCTTTCATTACCTATATAAATGATTTTCTTAAAATCCAGTTGCCAGTAGATGGATTTCAAAAATAAATCATGATTCGGATGGATATTTCCTCTGCTTTGAACAGAGAGTCGGGTAGAAATGCGTATAGTAATCTTCCTAAATCCCTCTTTGGAAAAGAGGAGCTTAACTACGCTATAATCCCTCAACCCTCCCAACGTCTTTATCCCATGTCTCAACAACTGATCAACTCCCCAGTCAAACACTGGTGCGAATTCGAATTTATTTCCAAAACTGTGAAAAATCCGAATATTCATATTCAAGGAAATTATTCTTATTATTCAGCGTATTGGGATCAGGGATTTGAACGTTGTGTGGTGCGTTATTTACATGACAAGCAGTCAACAATTGAGAAACCTATTGATCAGCTTTATATCGGCAACTTCGTTTGTTTTGGTGCGGAATGCGTAATTATGATGGGTGGTAATCAGTTGCATCAAACGGATTGGATCTCTGCTTTTCCATTTGATACCCGTAGTTTTGTGCCTGCTGGCGATACGATTATTGGTGATGGGTGTTGGATTGGTTCGCGTGCCATGATTATGCAAGGTGTCACACTGGGTGAAGGTGCTGTCGTGGCAACAGGTGCTGTGGTGACTAAAGATGTACCACCTTATGCTGTGGTGGGTGGTGTTCCTGCTCAAATCATTAAATATCGTTTTCCTGAAGCAGATATAGAAAAACTGCTTTCGCTAAAACTGTATGATTTAGATGAAAAGCAGTTTTTAAGAATGCGTGAGCAGTTACAGACGGATGATGTTAGCAAGTTAGTGCAATATTTGGAAAGACTATAATCTAGCGATAATCTCACTCTCATAGCCTTTCAGAAAGGCTAATCTTTGTGGACAATCTTTTAAAATCGCTAATTGTATCGCTTTATATAAAGACCAATTTTCTTCATCAAATTTAGTATGTTTAAATTTACCCTCTTTAAAAACATCACATCTAATTTTGAATAAACGATACACCTCATCATTAACAACAGTAGACTTTAATTCTTCCTTAAAGTATTTAACTCTTTTACTTCCATTCTGATCCGATACATAAATTGAGTTAATTATTGCTTCAAAAGCAACCCACATTAGAATAAAACGTTCATTAGGGAATTTTTGCTAGAAGGCTTTATCCAATAGAATCAAAGCATCAATTGGCAATTTTCTTAATTGACTATGTTCAATACCATTGAAAAAATTTAAATGCTGAGTATCAAAATTTGAAGCATAACCCAATTCCGAACTAAACCCTGCTGTAATAAATTTATCTATATCACTTAATGTCGTAAACATTAATTCCCTAGCTAAAGGTACTCCAAATAAAATTCTTAAACTGTTAATTATATAAAGGGTCTTATCCTGACACTGTTGATTTTTTAATTCACTCTCAAGCCCAATGGTGAGTTTTAAATTATTACTATTTGCTGGAATTGAGATCTGATAATTTGTATTGAAACATTGATCCTAGCCAAAATAATGGACAATAAATCCCTCTAAAGATAATGTAATGTTAACTTTGGAGACATAAAAATGGCTAAACGCTTTAGTCCAGAATTCAAACAACAAGCAATTGATTATGCACTTTCAAACTCACATGAATCTGTAGCTGCAATCGCCCAGAAATTAGGTGTGGGTTATTCAACATTAGACAAATGGATTCGTAAAACCAATCCAGTCGGTTCAAGCAAACGTCAACTTTCTCCTGAACAACAGCGGATATTGGAATTAGAAAAAGAAATCAAACAACTCAGGGAAGCCAATGACATCTTAAAAAAAGCGCATGTGTACTTTCTGACAGATCATGCCAAGAAAAGTACACGGTAATTCAAGATTTGGATGCGAAGGAAATCTCTGTTGCTTCTGCCTGTAAATGCCTAGGTGTCAGTACTTCAGGCTATTATGCATGGCGGAAACGCCAAGCGAATACAGCGCAGAAATACAATGATTTAAAAGTCGTATATTGGCAGCACCATGCGCGCTTGGGTGCACCGTCATTGGTACATGACATGCATGATTTAGGTTATCGCATGAGTGAACGAACCGTTGGAAGAATGCTTAAAAAGCTTGGTTTACGGAGCAAGATCACACGTAAATACAAGCATACGACTGATTCAAATCATCGTTTGCCTACAGCACCTAATCTATTGGATCGCCAATTTACAGTGACTCAACCTAATAAAGTTTGGACAACAGACATTACTTATATCCGAACCAAAGAGGGTTGGTTGTACTTATGTGTAATGCTAGATTTATTTAGTCGTCGTATTGTAGGGTGGCAAACTAGCCATCGAATCGACCGCCAATTGGTATGTGATACGTTTAATTATGCACTTGCTCGTCAGGGTTATCCAACAAGTGTTATGGTTCATTCGGATCAAGGCAGTCAGTACTGTAGTCGTGATTTTAGAACACTATTACTGACAAATGATTGTATTCAAAGTATGTCTAGACGAGGCCTTGCGCAGTATACTGCTCATGGGATAATGCAGTGACCGAAAGCTTCTTTCATACATTGAAAGGCCATGTGATACATGGCAGTGTATTTGCCACTCGAAAAGAGGTGAATGCTGTCTTGTTTGACTATATGGAGATTTATTACAATCGGGTCAGAAGGCATTCTGCAAACGGATGGTTAAGCCCAGAAGCCTTTGAACAGAAATATTTTAAGAGTTTAGAGGGATCGATTGTCCACGATACTGTCTAGGATCACATTGACCACTTACATCATAATGAGTTTTAAATTTAATTCGCTCGATCTTTTCATCTGGTGGTCTTACAATACTGACATCACAATATCTAAAACTATTAACTCTTAGAAAATCTCGAATTCTAAATAAATCAGACTGTTGAATCGAAGAACTCCATATAGACTCTTCAATATTTTCAACTCCGCCATTTCTCCATTCTCGTACTAACTTCTCACGCGGATTAGAGCTCATCTTTTCCCCAGCTTAATTGATTATTTTCCATAGTAAATTTTTATGTTAACTCTAATAATTTACTATGTATTAAATTGTGAAAAAAAAATTAAATATTCAACATAAATTTAATAAAATGAATAACTTTAGACCAATTATCCCTATGTTTTTACTTGGTTTTATTTTCTAAAAATTAAGTATATGATCAAGGTGAAAGAATAATTTTTAATTTTAGTTTTTGTGAATGATTTTAATAACGGTGATAAGGAGATTGACATGGCTTACCAAAATATACTCGTACCAGTAGACGGTTCGGAAATTGCCCTTAACGTTGTAAAACACGCTGCTGAACTCGCAAAAGCATTCAACAGTAAAATCACTGTGGTACAGGTTATGACCTTAGACCCATATATTGCAGCGGAATATCTATCTCAAGGTCAGTCCAATGTTATGATTGAACGTGCTCGCGAATTTATTCAAGGCAATATCGATGCTGCCAAAGCACAGTTTGAAGCAGCAGGCGTACAGGTCGAAACAAAAATGCTTGAAGGCGAAAGTATTCACCGTACCATCATAAAAGCAGTGGAAGAGCTAAATATCGATCTAGTGGTCATTAGCTCTCACGGTCGTAGCGGCTTCCAAAAGTTACTGATGGGCAGTGTGGCACAAAGCTTAATTACACAAGTCAATGTTCCTGTCTTTGTGGTCAAGCAACAATCTTAACTTTCCAGAAAAATCACATCAATCAAAACCCAAAATTCTCAGCCATACGTGGTTGGGGATTTTTATTATGCAACATGCATTTAAAATGATGGATGTTTTATATTCCAGATCAAACGCATCTAAAAATTTTACCTTACTCTGTATGCCAGCCAAACTTTGTAAAACTAATCTTGCCGTTTACAATCCCTACCCCTTCCGCAATCAATCTGGCTTGCTGCTCGTTATAGCCAAAATCATCCAGTCGACTTAGGCTAATTTTTCCTTGTGCATTAATCACCCGATGCCATGGCAATTCACTCGAAGCATCCATCTGACTCAAGACACGCCCGACTAATCGCGCATGTCTAGGTAATCCTGCCAGCGCAGCAATCTGACCATAACTTGCGACTTTGCCATATGGAATTAGCGCAACTGTGCTTAAAATGATCTGTGCCAATTCATCTGAAGAGTTGTGTGTTGTCATATGAGAGTTGACCTGAAACGAAAAGGGTGACGCCGCTTGGCAAATGTATTTTGAGCATGCTTAGCCTAATCTCAATATTCTAATAATATAACAATCCAAGAGTATAAAAATGAAACGGAATTTACAGCATCTTTTATTCGCGGCATCACTGAGCTTAGGTACGGTAATGACTGTATCCCCTATCGAAAGCTTTGCCGCATCCAGTATTAATATTCAAAGTGTTTTGCAACAAGAACGTGCTTGGGCGGGACTTAGCAGTAAGCGCGTGAAAGTCGCAGAGATTGATTGGGCTTATAGTGAAGGCGGTACCAAAGGCAAACCTGTACTGCTACTGGTACATGGTCTTGCGGGTAGTCGAGATAACTGGAATCGCGTCGCACGTTATTTAACACTCCATTACCATGTGATTATTCCAGACTTGCCAGGACAAGGTGACAGCCGTGTTCCGAGTGACTTTGACTATTCTATTCCCAATTTAACTGAAAAATTACGCCGCTTTGCTGAAGCAATACAGATCGATAAAAGTTTACATGTGGCAGGTCATTCCATGGGTGGTGCTGTCTCTTTACTGTACGCGGCACAGTATCCGTTAGACACTAAATCCTTACTGCTTATAGACAGCGCTGGGGTATTTAAATCTGGCAATACGCCCTATTTAAAAGATCCAAATCTGCTGAGAAATTTCATCGTATCCAAACCAGGAGATTTTGATCGATTATTTAAAATTGCGGCGCAAATTCCACCATTCATTCCTAATGAGCTTAAAGTCGAACAAGAAAAATTGATGATTTCAAATGTGGCCAATACCACAAAACTGGTTGAACAATTAATCCTGATGTCAAAAAGTTATACCCCTGAAACCTTTGCACTGGCAGCCAGATCTATTGATTTACCCACATTAATTATTTGGGGTGAAAAAGATCAAATTATCAATGTTGAAGCCGCAGCCGAGTTAAAAGGACTGCTCAAGAATGCTCAAGATCCGATTATTTTAAAAGGCGTAGGTCATATGCCTTTACTTGAGCAAGAGCAAATTCTGGTGCAGCATTACTTAAAATTTCTGACTCCATTAAAATAAATTTCAACATCTAAAGCGCATCAAATATCTTTTAAATTTTGATCGCTTTTTATCACTTTAAGTTTTCGTTATACCTTTTGCTCGCATGATATTTATAAGCTTAGATGAGCACTGGATTTTCGCATTGCCATTTCAATTAGATCAATTTATCTAGAAATCAATACTGCAAATATGTATTTTCAATAAATTTTGAACAAAAAAAAAGAGGATCCGAAGATCCTCTTTTTTTCACACTACTTGATTATTAGTACAACAAGTTATTGTTGTTCAATAAATCTTGAAGTGTCGTATCTGTATTTTTGAATGTTACAAGATCAGCTTTAGCGAAAGTTGAACCAGAACCATCACGATCAATACTGATCACAGTATCGTTACCGACTTTCTTCACAGAAACATATTGATCAATATTTTGTTCAGTTACGCTGCCCTGTAACAATTTAGAAATATCGATCTTGTCATTGTTCTCAACTTTAAAGTCAGTCCATATATCGTGACCGTTACCGCCAGTTTTATCAGTTGCGTTCAGTACATTGAAGATCAGCTTATCTGCAGCATTACCCAATGCGACTGTGTCATTCGCACTTGTAGATACAAACGCTTTGCCTAGGTCAATGGTCAACGTCGCTGATTCCTCAACACCATTTGGCGCAACTAGCTTGTACTCAAACTTAACTTCAGCACTTGTAGAATTCGCCGCTGGAGTGAACTCGTAGCTACCGTTTTGATTCAATACAAGTTTACCTGATGCAACTGTGATGACGTCACCCTTAGCAAGCTCGAAATTACCAGTGTTCGGATTCTTCACAAACAATTGGTCATCTTTACTTGCCAATTTATCTGCACCGAAGCCTGTGTCATCAGTAATGACGTTACCGACTGCTTTGTTCACGCCATCGCTTACAAGTTTATCAGTTGAAATAACGGATTGAACCAAAGTGTTAATAAGTGTTGAGTTCGTACCCCATAAGTTGTAGTTCGCTTCTGAAGTGGTGAACACAACTTGCCATTGTTTAGACAATGCTGCGTTTGCTTGATACGACGTATTAAACAAGGCAGTGCCCGCAGAATGATAACCCGAACCTACAACCGTACCAGATGAACCAGCACCCGATGCATTTACCCAGTTACCAGCACTGTCTTTATACTGTACTTGGTAGCCGAACTTGTCGCCAGTAATGGTCTGGCTCAAAGCTAGCGTAGATTTAATCGCAATCTTCGCTGTACTTCCTTCAGCCAATGATTGGATCGCAAGTTTACTTACGCCATCCAGCTTCTGACCACCATAGTAAGCAACTGATTTCGCAGAACCACATACGAGTGATTGAGTGACATCCGCAGCTTTCTTAACAGTCGTTTGAGCTGAATTCACATCATCAGAAACTGATAGGTTCGTCACAGCTGGTTTAGCAGGATCTGTTGGATCCCATGTTAAATCGATACCAGAATTTGTACCAATCTGAACAATTAAATCAGCAGCTGTCGACTTACCATTTACATCAGTTAGGGTGTATTCAAACAGTTCTGTTTTGCCGATGTTGTTTAAGTCAGCATTTGGTTTATACACATACGAACCATCAGCTTTAATGATCAATGTTCCATAATCACCCTTAACCGTAACACCAGCAGCATTTACTGCTACGCCATCAACACCTGTTAACTTGGTACCACTTACAATGGTGTCATTCGCTAGAACATTACCGTTCGCTTCATGAATGTCAGAAACTTCAACTTTAAAGTCTGAACTTACTTCACGAATAACGATATCAGTTTCAACATAGCCAAACTTCGTGATCGCACTCCAGCTTTCCATATCAACGCGATATTGACCCTCAGCAAGATCATTGACTTTCACTGTCGCTTTTTCACCAAAGAAGCCAAGGAAGTCAAAAATACCTGAATCAGTGTTAGACGCTACTTTGTCCCAACCGCCTGTCGTTGTATTGTATTTTGACAATACAATATTGACTTGGTCAAAGATTGCTTTTAATGAGCCAGTTTTGATTTGTAATTCAATATCTGCATGTTTACCTGCGCCGACATTGAATGTTGTGCTGCCACTATCACGTCCAAGAACAATACCTAAAACACCAAACTTCCAGCTGTAACTAATTGCATTATCAATGAAACGCTCTGTGACAGGGTGATCATAATCAATAAATGCTTGAGCTACATCATCCACTGCATCATTACGCGATACATAAGGTGCATATACAGTTGTAGGTGCTGAAGTACCACCAACATCAGTTGCTGTTAATGTGACAGTTTGACCTTGATCAATCGCTGGACTGAACTCAAACTTGAATGCACCCGTCGCTTGGTCTGCTTGCGTCGTCAAAATTTCGCCATTAGGACCTGTATACGTCACCAATGAGCCCGCTTGAGCAATACCGTCAAGTACAGAACCATCGTCATTGAATGACCCAATCGGTGCATCTGGCGCGATAATATCTACAGTTACTGTATTGGTGTCTTTCGCTGAATTTCCAGCTTTATCTTTAGCTAAAGCATCAACTTTGTATGACCCATCAGTTAAATCAACATTTGTCGTGTAGCTCCAGTTACCTGTTGTTGAGTCAACAATCGCAGTGCCCTTATCTACAAGTACACCATCTTTGCTAATCACCAAAGTGACCGTCGCATTCGGTTCTGAAGTTGTGCCAAGGATGGTCGGTGTAACATCATCCGTAGCTGCTGTATCAAAAATTTCGACTGTAGGAATTACTGTATCAATTTCAAATACAAGTCCTACACGGTTACTATCATTGCCACTTGCATCTTTACCAACAACTTCAATCTTGTAGATAGCATCTTCAAGGACGTTTTGAGTCTTATATGTCCAACGCTTACCTTCGATTAGAGCAGAGCCTGTTTCTATAAGATTACCGTTCGCGTCACGAACAATCACCACGTCTATTGATACAGCTTCACCAATTAATTGTCCGCTAAATGTTGGCTGTTTAGTGTTCAGGAAGTAATTCACTTCTGAAGCCACTGCCGTAACCACTTCGCTTACAACTGCAGTTACTGGAGATAGTGCATTTAACAACACTGAATCAATTTGAGCGGTAGTCTTCTCTTCTACAAGTGGTGCTGAGAAGGCCATACGTGACATCATTGGAGCTGCAAATGCTACAGCAGGCTCATCAGAAGCTACTGCTGAAGGTTGATCGCTGAAAGTATTCCACCAATCATCAACATCACCATCAACTGGTGGGTCGATTGTGATTATTGGTGGAGTAGTGTCTACTTCAAAGTTCTCAGTTTTCGTTGTGCCGACATTACCTGCAACATCCGAAGGAACACCTGTAATAACATAGATATCTTCAGGTAATTTCTGAGCAGGAACATAGCTCCACTTACCATCTGTATCAACAGTGACATTCACACCTTCTTCTTTGTAACCAACTTTAGTACCAACAATTGAAAGAGTAACTGTTGTTCCTGGTTCACCTGTACCCGTAATCGGCTGTTGCTGATTATTAGTCGCGTTAGTTTGTGAATCACCAATTGGATCAATAGTGATTTGAGGAGGAGTCGTATCAACAACTAACTCAACAGGTTGAGATGGTTGTTCATTACCTGCAGGATCTTTTCCAGTTGCATCAACTGTGTATTCACCTTCTGGTAATGGCGTTACAGGTGTGTATGTCCAAGAACCATCTGGATTTACTGTCGCTGGGCCTGTCGCTACTGGGTTGCCATCTTTGTCTTTAATGACAACATCAACCGTTGAACCTGGCTCAGCTTGACCTGTTAATTCAGGCGTTGTGTCATTGGTATCCACTGGTGGATCAATGGTAATGATCGGTGGAGTTGTATCAACCACTAACGCTTCAGGCGCAGCAACAGTTTCATTCCCTGCAGGATCTTTTGCAGTTGCTTCAACTGTGTATTCACCTTCTGGTAATGGCGTAGTTGGCGTGAATGACCACGTACCATCTGGATTCACTGCCGCTGGACCTGTCACTACTGGGTTGCCATCTTTGTCTTTAACCACAACTTCTACAGTTGAACCTGGCTCAACTTGACCTGTTAGTTCAGGCGTTGTGTCATTGGTATCTACTGGTGGATCAATGGTGATGACAGGTGGAGTTGTATCAACCACTAACGCTTCAGGCGTAGCAGCAGTTTCATTCCCTGCAGGATCTTTTGCAGTTGCTTCAACTGTGTATTCACCTTCTGGTAATGGCGTTACAGGTGTGTATGTCCAAGAACCATCTGGATTTACTGTCGCTGGGCCTGTCGCTACTGGGTCGCCATCTTTGTCTTTAATGACAACATCAACCGTTGAACCTGGCTCAGCTTGACCTGTTAATTCAGGCGTTGTGTCATTGGTATCTACTGGTGGATCAATGGTGATGACAGGTGGAGTTGTATCAACCACTAACGCTTCAGGCGTAGCAGCAGTTTCATTCCCTGCAGGATCTTTTGCAGTTGCTTCAACTGTGTATTCACCTTCTGGTAATGGCGTAGTTGGTGTGAATGTCCAAGAACCATCTGGATTCACTGTCGCTGGACCTGTCGCTACTGGGTTGCCGTCTTTGTCTTTAACCACAACATCTACAGTTGAACCTGGTTCAACTTGACCTGTTAGTTCAGGCGTTGTGTCATTGGTATCTACTGGTGGATCAATGGTGATGACAGGTGGAGTTGTATCAACCACTAACGCTTCAGGCGTAGCAGCAGTTTCATTCCCTGCAGGATCTTTTGCAGTTGCTTCAACTGTGTATTCACCTTCTGGTAATGGCGTAGTTGGTGTGAATGACCACGTACCATCTGGATTTACTGTCGCTGGACCTTGTGCTACAGGGTTGCCATCTTTGTCTTTAACCACAACATCTACAGTTGAGTCTGGCTCAGCCTTTCCTGATAACTCAGGAGTAGTGTCATTGGTATCAGCAGGTGGATCAATCGTGATAACAGGTGGAGTTGTATCGACTTCAAATGCTTCAACAGCAGGATTGGATGCATTACCTTGCTTATCTTTCGCTACAGCTTCAACCGCATATTCACCTTCAGGTAATGGAGTAGTCGGTGTGAATGTCCAAGAACCATCTGGATTTACTGTCGCTGGACCTTGTGCTACAGGGTTGCCATCTTTGTCTTTAACCACAACATCTACAGTTGAGTCTGGCTCAGCCTTTCCTGATAACTCAGGAGTAGTGTCATTGGTATCAGCAGGTGGATCAATCGTGATAACAGGTGGAGTTGTATCGACTTCAAATGCTTCAACAGCAGGATTGGATGCATTACCTTGCTTATCTTTCGCTACAGCTTCAACCGCATATTCACCTTCAGGTAATGGAGTAGTCGGTGTGAATGTCCAAGAACCATCTGGATTCACTGTCGCTGGACCTTGTGCGACTGGCTTACCATCTTTATCTTTAATCACTACATCTACACTAGAACCTGGCTCAGTTGTACCTGTTAATTCCGGTGTTGTGTCATTCGTTGCATCGATTGGATCGATAGAAATTGCTGGACCACTGAAATCAACTAAGAAATCTTCGGTTGCATCTGCTGTATTACCCGCTTTATCTGTTGCTACTGCAACAACTTTTTGCTCACCTTCAGCTAAGTTTTCAGATGGTGTGAATGTCCAAGTATCGTCTGGATTTACAGTTGCTGGGCCAGAAACCACTTTACCATTAGCATCCGTAACGCTAACAACAACAGCTGTACCCGGTTCAGTCGTACCTGTGATTTCAGGTGTCGCATCATTTGTAAGATCAATTGGATCAATCGTTACATTTGTTGGATCTGTCGTATCAATGACGAACTCAACTGGTGCTTCTACAGTTACTTCATTCCCTACAGGATCTTTCGCAGTCGCTTCAACTGTGTATTCACCTTCTGGTAATTCTGTCGTTGGCGTAAATGACCACGTACCATCTGGATTCACTGTCGCTGGACCTTGTGCTACAGGGTTGCCATCTTTGTCTTTAACCACTACATCAACTGTCGCGCCTGGCTCAGTTGTACCTTTAATTTCAGGTGTAGTGTCATTGGTATCTACAGGTGGATCAATGGTAACAACTGGTGGAGTTGTATCAATCACCAACGCTTCAGGTGCAGCAGGAGCTGCATTCCCTGCAGGGTCTTTCGCAGTTGCTTCAACTGTGTAATCACCTTCTGGTAATGGGGTAGTTGGAGTGAATGACCACGTACCATCTGGATTCACTGTCGCTGGACCTTGAGCTACAGGATTACCATCTTTGTCTTTAATCACAACATCTACGGTTGCATCTGGTTCAGATTTACCGGTTACTTGTGGTGTTGTGTCATTTGTCGCATCAATTGGATCAATCGTTACGACTGGTGCAGTTGTATCTACTTCAAATGCCTCAATAGCTTCAGATGTATTACCCAATTTGTCTTTTGCTACAGCTTCAACCGCATACTCACCTTCTGGTAAAGGTGTTGCTGGTGTAAATGCCCAAGTACCATCTGGACTCACTGTCGCTGGACCTTGCGCTACTGTATTACCGTCTTTGTCTTTAATGACAACATCTACAGTAGTACCTGGCTCGGTTTTACCAGAGATAGTTGGCGTCGTGTCATTGGTTTCGTCAATTGGATCGATCGTAATATCTGGACCACCAAAGTCTACAATGAATTCGTCTGTCGCATTGGCAGTGTTACCTGCTTTGTCTTTAGCTACAGCAACGACACTTTGCTTACCTTCTGCTAAATCTTCAGACGGTGTAAATGTCCAAGTACCATCTGGATTGACAGTGGCTGGACCTTTAACAACTTTACCTTGAGAGTCAGTAACGGTTACTTCTACGCTAGAGCCAATCTCAGTTGTACCTGTGATTTCTGGCGTTACATCATTTGTATCATTAGTTGGATTAATCGATACATTTGTTGGTGGTGTAATATCAACTCTAAATTCTTCAGAATCTGGTGCACCTTTATTCCCAAGCTTGTCAGTTGCTACACCAGTTACATTGTAGTCACCTTCGGGTGCTTCGAAGAATGGAACATACTTAAAGTTGCCATCAGCATCTGCATATACAGTTGCTGTCATTACAGAACCACTTGGAACGTGAGTAATCGTTAAATCTACTTTCGCGCCTGGTTCAGTTTTACCTGTAAATTCTGGTGTTTTGTCATTGATTTCATCCGTTAATGAAACTGGATATACATCAATCACTGGACCAATTGTATCTACAATGAAATCTTCAGTTGCTTGAGCTGTGTTACCTGCAGCATCAGTCGCTACTGCAACGACATCTTGTTTACCATCAGCCAAGCTTTCAGGTGTATATGTCCAAGTACCATCGGAATTAACAGTTGCTGCACCTGATACCACCTTACCATTGACATCCGTCACAGTTACAACAACAGATGTACCTGGTTCAGTCTTACCTGTAATAGTAGGCGTATTATCATTGGTGTCATTTAAAGGATTAATTGACACACCAACTGGTGCAGTTGTATCAACATCAAAATCTTCTGTAACAGGTTCACCTTTGTTACCAAGTGGATCTTTACCTACAGCCTCAACGATATAATCACCTTCTGGTAATTCTGTCGTTGGCGTGAATGACCACGTACCATCTGGATTTACAGTCGCTGGACCTTGGGCAACTGGATTACCATTTGCATCTTTGATCACAACATCAACTGTCGCACCTGGCTCAGTTGTACCGGTAATTTCAGGTGTTGTATCTTTGGTTGAATCAATCGGATCAATCGTAACAACTGGACCATCAACATCGACAGTGAAGTCTTCATTCGCTGAACCTGTGTTACCAGCAGGATCTTTCGCAGTTGCTTCAACTGTATATTCGCCTTCTGGTAAATCTGCAGTTGGTGTGAATGACCACGTACCATCTGGATTTACAGTCGCTGGACCTTGGGCAACTGGATTGCCATTTGCATCTTTGATCACAACATCAACTGTCGCATCTGGCTCAGTTTTACCTTTGATTTCAGGTGTTGCATCGCTTGTGATATCAAGCGGATCGATTGTAACTTCAGGACCAGTGGTATCAACGACAAAGTCAATTGGTGCATCTACAGTTGCTTGGTTACCTGCAGGGTCTTTCGCAGTCGCTTCAACGGTGTAGTTACCTTCTGGTAATTCTGTTGTTGGTGTGAATGACCACGTACCATCTGGATTTACAGTCGCTGGACCTTGGGCAACTGGATTACCATTTGCATCTTTGATCACAACATCAACGGTCGCACCTGGCTCAGTTGTACCTTTGATTTCAGGTGTGGTGTCATTGGTAGGATCAACTGGATCAATGGTCACTACTGGTGCAACGGTATCTACAACAAAGTCTTCTGTTGCTTGTGCTGTATTGCCTACTTCATCTGTCGCTACTGCAACAACTTGTTGCGGACCTTCAGCTAAGTTTTCTGATGGTGTGAATGACCATGTACCATCTGGATTTACAGTTGCTGGGCCTGAAACTTCTTTACCATTTGCATCTGTTACAGTCACGACAACAGTTGTACCTGGCTCAGTTGTACCTGTGATTTCAGGTGTTGCATCATTGGTTAGATCAATTGCATTGATCGTAACGTCTGTTGGAATTGAAGTATCAATCACCAAATCTACTGGTGCATCTACAGTTGCTTGATTACTTGCACGGTCTTTCGCAGTCGCTTCAACGGTGTAGTTACCTTCTGGTAATTCTGTTGTTGGCGTGAATGACCACGTACCATCTGGATTTACAGTCGCTGGACCTTGGGCAACTGGATTGCCATTTGCATCTTTGATCACAACATCAACGGTCGCACCTAGCTCAGTTGTACCTTTGATTTCAGGTGTGGTGTCATTGGTAGGATCAACTGGATCAATGGTCACTACTGGTGCAACGGTATCTACAACAAAGTCTTCTGTTGCTTGTGCTGTATTGCCTACTTCATCTGTCGCTACTGCAACAACTTGTTGCGGACCTTCAGCTAAGTTTTCTGATGGTGTGAATGACCATGTACCATCTGAATTTACAGTTGCTGGGCCTGAAACTTCTTTACCATTTGCATCTATTACAGTCACGACAACAGTTGTACCTGGCTCAGTTGTACCTGTGATTTCAGGTGTTGCATCATTCGTTAGATCAATTGCATTGATCGTAACGTCTGTTGGAATTGAAGTATCAATCACCAAATCTACTGGTGCATCTACAGTTGCTTGATTACCTGCACGGTCTTTCGCAGTCGCTTCAACGGTGTAGTTACCTTCTGGTAATTCTGTTGTTGGCGTGAATGACCACGTACCATCTGGATTTACAGTCGCTGGACCTTCGGCAACTGGATTGCCATTTGCATCTTTGATCACAACATCAACTGTCGCACCTGGCTCAGTTGTACCTTTGATTTCAGGTGTGGTGTCATTGGTAGGATCAACTGGATCAATCGCAACTGGAGGAGGAGTCGTATCTACAATTACACCTGCAATATCTGGTACAGGCGTTACGTTACCAGCCAGATCACGAGCGATTGCTTCAACTGTATATTTACCATCTGCTAGATTTTTTGGTGTAAATGACCAAGTACCATCCGCATTTGGTTTAATCGTTGCATTCTCTACAACTACCCCAGCCTCATTTTTCACAGTAATACGAACCATCTGAATACCTGCTTCAGTGGTACCCGTAAATGTAGGTGTTGAATCATTGGTTAAACCAAAATCTTGTACCTCCACAGGTGGAGCTACAGTATCAACGATAAATTGAATAACATCTGTGGTTTGGTTTTTAGCACTGTCCACACCGTATGCGATCAGTGTGTAATCACCATCCGCAAGCTTAACACCACTATTATAGGTCCATTTATCTGTTGTTAGATCAAAGGTTGTTGCTGGACCTTTAGCAATTGTATTGCCATCTTTATCTTTGATTTCTAAATCGACTTTTACAACATCTTGATTTGTTGTTCCAGTAAACACATACGCTGGGTTTTTTATATGGAAAATCACATTCGTCTCCGTTTTTAAAAGCTTTTCTTGAACAGCATCAGACTGAATAGATAAAGCTGAAAATTTTGCAGTGAATGTTGAAGACTCGGTGTTATCCCAATCATCATCATCACCATTAACAGGTGGATCAATTGTTATGATTGGAGGGGTCGTATCAATTTCTAACCCATCAACCTCTTTTGTTACTTCGTTACCCGCTGGATCTTTTGCAGTGACTTCAACTGTGTATTCACCTTCAGGCAATTCTGTCGTTGGAGTGAATGACCACGTACCATCTGGGTTTACAGTTGCTGGACCTTGTGCGACTGGATTGCCATCTTTGTCTTTAACAACAACGTCAACCGTTGAACCTGGTTCAGTTTTACCTGTAAGTTCTGGCGTCGTGTCATTTGTTGATACTGGAGGATCAATCGTAATTACTGGAGGAGTAGTGTCAATCACCAACGCTTCTGGAGCTGCAATATCCGTATTTCCATTTGGATCTGTTGCAGTTGCATCAACTGTGTATTCACCTTCAGGCAATTCTGTCGTTGGAGTAAATGACCACGTGCCATCTGGGTTTACAGTTGCAGGACCTTCCGCTACTGGATTGCCATCTTTGTCTTTAACAACAACATCAACCGTTGAACCTGGTTCAGCCTGACCTGAAATCTCAGGTGTCGTGTCATTGGTATCAACAGGTGGATCAATTGAGATGTCTGGTGGAGTTGTATCAACCACTAATTGTTCTGGTAAAGCTGCTTGTTCATTGCCAGCTGGATCTTTTGCAGTTGCATCAACTGTATATTCACCTTCAGGCAATTCTGTCGTTGGAGTGAATGACCACGTGCCATCTGGGTTTACAGTTGCTGGACCTGTTGCAACCACATTCCCAGTTGCATCTTTAACCACTACCGTCACGGTCGAACCTAGTTCAGTTTTACCTGTAAGTTCTGGCGTCGTGTCATTGGTATCCGCTGGTGGATCAATAGAAACCACAGGTGGTTGAGTATCCACTGTGAAATCACTAACAGGTGATTTAGGGCTTTCTTGGCCGTTTACAGTTTGTGTAACTGTCAAGCTATGTGGACCTTCAGCCAATGGAGTCGTTGGAACAAACTCCCAAGTTCCATCTTCTTTCGCTACAGTTTCACCCAGTAATTGATCACCATCATAGACCTTGATTGTTGCACCTGGCTGCGCTCCAGAACCTGCAATGGTCGGAGCGGTATCATTGGTAGATTCACCATTTGCTACAACGCCTATTTTAGGCTCAAGATCATCGAGCACCGTAGGTGCTGGCAATGCATTAACAGTTGGCGCAGGAGGGGTCGAATCTCCGCCATCACTGCCACCACCTGCCGCTGCTGCAATACCTGCAACACCCGCACCCGCCAACCAAGGTAAAATTCCACCGATGAAATTGTCTGAGTAAAGGAGCGGTTCAATTTCTTCAATTGGGTAATACAAAATAGTTTCAGCGATGGTGCCATCTGTATTGGTAAATTTCACCCAATAAAGCTGACCGCTCTCATCTTGAAAAACCAGACTATTGTCTGCAAATTCCGCATTGAAATAATTTTCAACAACAATTACTTCACCGTTTCTTAAATTTATTAAAGCGTTATTATTTTCGCGAGTGATTGAAGCTACGTCATCTTTAGAAACTTGAACAACAACAACAGAATTTTCGTTCAGTCCAACCTTATTAGAACTTACATTCTCTAATACCTGATGACTCTCTTTCGAAATAACGGAGATGTTAGGCATGGTAAATTTCTCTCTTATAAATTTTATTTTTATCGATCTTTTATAAATCACTAAAGATAAAAAAGATTGACACTATTGTGTATAATTGAGACTTATATCACACTTTATGTATTTTTTGTGAAAAGCTCCCGAAGGCTTGCGTGCATTTTTGTAAATAGTATTTTTTTGGGAGGATATGTTTATAAAATCCAGTGATTTGAAAACTTATAACAAAAAATAAAACCTATGTATTATTAAAATAAAATATATAAAATCAATTATTTAGCTATAATTACATTTCAGAATTTCTATATAATACATAATTATTATTGTGTATATTTAAAAAAAAATTGGTAATTAAAAATCTCAAAATTCGACTGATTTGAGGTGAAATGCAGTTTATTAGCGTCTATCGAATGGAAAAAATCTAGTTCAATTATGCTCATCAATTTTTCTATTCAGTCTTTCTTTAGTCCAAAATAATGACTATTTTTTATAATTTATTTGTTATTTTTACATGCTTTGCCAACCCACAGATACATCACTTTTGACAGGGTAAAATGTCCAACATGACAAAAATTTAAAAATCATCGTTTAAATCAAGCTAAATTAGCTCATCGATTTTTGTATAAAAGGGGCAATGTAAATCCATCTTTACACGCTCCTTTTTACACAGATACTCCAATTTCATTTAGAAATTATCGGGATTTTCCAACCGTTTAAGTTCCTGCACTTTATTTGGGTGATGCACCGCCGTAACACCATCTCCAGTCTTAATATCAGAAATGGCTTCAGGATTATAAATCGTAATAATTTCATTGCCTTTTGCGTCTTCAACAATGATGTATTTCACGCCGCTTCTGTTCATTTTGTGGCACATGCGCTGATACCATCCTTTGAACCCTTCTGTTTCTTCATTCGGATTGTAATAAAAAGCATTCATAACCGAAGGCAATCCCAAACCGCAAACCAAGCCAGACAACAACACCACAATAAAGGTATAACCAATCAAAATACTGCTGTATTCACTTAATTGAGGCACATTCGCCACAGCCAAAATAAGTGCAAGTGAAATACCGCCCCTTACTCCACCCCACGATAAAATCGCTAAACTACCGTTGTAGCTTTTTTTACGAAAAGAAGGGAAAAATGCAAATGATAAATAGTTGGCTGCAAAACGCGAAAGGTGCAAAATAATAAAGGCCACGATACCGCCCAAAATCATACTGGCATTTAAATCGAGAATAAATAATTCTAGACCAATTAAGGTGAACAAGAATGAATTGATAATCCCTTCAACCGTATGCCAGAAATGATTCACTTCACTAATTTCACGTGTTTCTAAAATTTCTTTCCAGCGATTACCCACAATCAAACCACCAATGACACAGGCAATGGGAGCAGATGCATGGGCAAACAATGCCACCAAATAAGAACCACACGCCAATAATGCTGTGGTGAGAATCAGTGATTCCATCTCGTGCTTGCCACGTAATATCCGCAGAATTGCCCAGCCAAAGATCCAACCTATGATCACAGCCACCACAATCTCATACAACAAAGTTTGTAGTGTTGCCAACAGACTAAAATGCTCACCTTCTAGCACGTTGAGTAAGGTCATGAAAACGGCGATACACATGGCGTCATTAAATAAGGATTCACCTTCTAACTTCACCATCAAATGATGTGGCGCACGAACTGAACTTAGCACCCCTTTAATTCCGATAGGATCGGTCGCGCCTAATGCAGAACCGAGCAACAATAACACTAGAAACGGAACAGGATTGCCAATCAAATACTGGAACCCAAAAATTAGCCCCCCAAACAAAGCCGCGCAAATCACCAAGGCAATGGTGGCCAAAATACTAATCGGTTTCCAATATACTTTTAAATCTGAAACTTTAAACTTTAGAGCTGACGACGTTAGGATGAAGCAAATCACACCATTCACCAAAAAATCATAGAAGTCGATGTGTCTGACCGCAGACTCAATATTATCCAGATTAATAGTAATGAACTGATTACCACCCAACAAATTTGCAGCCCATTGTAAAATAAAGACAAAAATAGCTGAAACAATAGGCACACCAATCGCTTGCGGAAAACCCAAAATTCTTTTATTGAAAATCGTTGTTGCAATGGAGAGCGCAAAAACAACTGTAAACACTTGGAGAAAAAAATAATTGCCCATATTGCGCCTATAGATTTTTTATAGCTTTGATAAATACAGATATTTAGTAAATAAATAAATAAATTGAGTGAAAACATTTTAAAATGATTTAAATCCAGTAAAAAGGCATGTTTATTATTTTTTGCGCATTCATATGAAGAACAATGAATTATTGTTTTGTGGAAAGATATTTAAAGCCCAGTCAAATAGATATCTTGAACTGGACTTATCATAATGCTACGTCTTATATAAAATTAAATAGTGGCTTTAAAGGTATCACACTGATTAATGTCGCCCGTTTGCATACCTTGATTAAACCACTGCATACGCTGTGCACTGGTTCCATGCGTAAAACTGTCTGGAACAACGTGTCCACGCGCTTTTTTCTGTAAATAATCGTCACCAATTTTATGAGCTGCATCCATCGCCTCTTCAACATCACCTTGCTCTAAGAACTGTGTGCGCTGATTGGTATCTTTCGCCCAAACCCCAGCTAAACAATCTGCTTGTAATTCTAAGCGTACCGAAAGTGCATTGCCTTGGGCTTCATTAGATTGCTGACGAGCCTTTTGAACTTGATCTGAAATACCCAATAAGTTTTGCACATGATGACCGACCTCATGTGCAATCACATACGCTTGTGCAAAGTCTCCTGCGGCTTGGTTATTGGCAAGTTCTGACTGATTTTGCTCACCCGAAATTCCCATTTGTGTACGCATATCTTTAAAAAATTGCGTATCGATATATACCTTTTGATCCGCTGGGCAATAAAAGGGTCCCATTGCAGACTCAGCCGCGCCACAACCTGAATTAACCACGCCACTGAACATCACCAGTTTAGGAGGTATATATTGCATGCCATTTTGTTTGAAAATAGGCACCCAGGCATCTTCCGTATCCGCGAGAACCGTCCCCACAAAAGCAGAGGCTTCTTGTTGCTCTGGCGTAGGATTGGCAATTTCTGAAGCTTGTTGTGAACCTTGTGAAGTCACTTGTTTGGTGGCTTGATATGCCTGCTGAGGATCGACACCAAAAAACTTCCATGCAATAAAAGCCACAATTAAACCCAAGATACTAAAGCCACCCGCTTTAGCCCCACCACCGCCACGACGATCTTCTAAATTACTACTAACACGACGCCCTTTCCAACGCATAGTCTTATCCTTATTTTAGTCTCATGTATATTTTATCGTTATTTAATTCATTATGCCGATTTGGTTTTCGAGAAAATCTTCTTGCCTGCTGTCACAATTAAAACCACGATCAGACCTGCAATAAAACCGATCACAAAATTGATCAACGTTGGCGTTAATGCCCCAAAAATATGACCAAAAGTTGGAATATGCTCCGCATAGTCCACTGATTCCTCAGTTAAATGATGAAACCAAGGTACGCCATGACTAATAATACCGCCACCGACCAAGAACATTGCAATAGTTCCAACAATCGTTAAAGTCTTCATAAGCTTAGGAGCAAATGCTAACAAACCACGACCGATAGTCTTTTTGAAACTTGAAGCTTGATCGACCAGATACAAACCTAAGTCATCAATTTTGACGATCATTGCGACAAAACCATACACCCCAACAGTCATCAAGATTGCAATCACACATAAAGTGGCAACTTTAATCCCAAAGGTAGCAGCAGCAACTGTCCCAAGTGAAATCACAATAATTTCGGCAGAAAGAATAAAGTCAGTTCGAATTGCACCTTTGATTTTTTCTTTCTCAAGCGAAGCTAAATCTTTCTCGAGTAACTCTTTTTCAATTTTCGCTTCTTCAACTGTGGCTGCTTTCTTATGCTGTATGGTATGTAAAACCTTCTCAACACCTTCATAACACAGGAATAAACCACCTATCATCAATAAAGGTGTAATGAGCCAAGGTGCAAAAAAGCTAATCGCAAGCGCCAAAGGCACCAATATACATTTATTTAGGAAAGAGCCTTTCGCTACAGCCCAAACGACTGGGAGTTCACGCTCTGCAGACACACCGCTGACTTGCTGTGCATTTAAAGCCAGATCATCCCCAAGTACACCTGCCGTTTTTTTGGCTGCCATTTTACTCATTACTGCAACGTCATCCAAAATCGCTGCAATATCATCTAGTAAAATCAGTAAACTACCTGCCATTTGTTATTATCCAATTTTTAAAATCATGGCTTAATTTTACAGATTTTATTCACTTAAATGATGTAATTCAGTAAATTTTCAGGTTTTTTTTAAATCACAGTGCAATTTAACCGAATCATTTACTATTAATTTATAATGACATTCTCATCCTCTCGAGTTAAGTGAGAGCTTAAGTTTTTTAATTTCTATATCAGTACAACTAAAGCTAGGCATTCAGAACAGTTCTTCTTACAATAACCAAAATTTATTTTCTTTCGGTAAGCGCTATGAGTCATTCAGACAATCGCCCAGTTATTTTGACGGGTGACCGTCCGACCGGACAACTTCATTTGGGTCACTTTGTCGGCTCTTTACGTTCACGTGTGGGTTTACAGGATTCACATCATCAGCATTTACTTCTCGCTGATGCACAAGCATTTACAGACAATGCCGATAATTTCGAAAAAGTACGTCGTAATATTATTGAAGTGGCTACAGATTATTTAGCTGTAGGCATTGATCCGACCAAGACCACCATTTGTGTTCAATCGAGCTTACCGGCTTTAAATGAATTGACCATGTTATATCTTAACTTTGTAACGGTATCTCGTTTAGAGCGTAACCCGACCATTAAGTCTGAAATTCAGATGCGTGGTTTTGAACGTGATATTCCCGCAGGTTTCTTATGCTACCCAGTAGCACAAGCTGCTGATATTACTGCTTTTAAAGCTTCGATTGTCCCTGTCGGCGAAGATCAAATTCCCATGATCGAACAGACTAACGAAATCGTGCGCCGTCTCAACCGTCAAATTGGTCGTGAGCTGCTTCCAGAATGCAAAGCACTCCTTTCAAATGTCGGTCGCCTACCTGGTTTTGATGGCAAAGCGAAAATGTCAAAATCTTTAGGCAATACCATTGTCTTAGATGCATCGGACAAAGACATTAAGAAGGCCGTGAATGCGATGTACACAGATCCGAACCATTTACGTGTGGAAGATCCAGGTCAAGTCGAAGGCAATGTGGTGTTTACTTATCTTGATGCATTTGATCCAAATACAGATGAAGTAGCTGAATTAAAAGCGCATTATCGTCGTGGCGGGTTGGGCGATGGCACGGTCAAGAAACGTTTAGAAAGCGTATTAAAAGAATTGATCACCCCAATTCGTGAACGTCGTATGGAACTGGCTAAAGATCCGGATTACATCATGGATATTTTAAAAACTGGCACTACAAAATGTCGTGATATTACCCAGCAAACTTTAGATGAAGTGAAATCTGGTTTGGGTGTTTTCCACTTTTAAACTGTGACGATTTAAAGTGCTCATCATTGATTGATATCGTTAAAACCTCTCCTTGCGAGAGGTTTTTTAATTTTAATCATCAGCAAGACCCTTCATTAAGCAATATTAACGAGAACTTACACTACTTTACGTAATTACATATGACGATCTAATTGAGATTGATTATTATTTTTAAACAGTTATGAGCATCCCCAATGTTCATAACATTTCTCCTTAACCGAAACTGTGAAAACAGAGTCGTTGTTATACGCAATGATCACCCCAATCATTGCGTATTTTTTTGTCTATCACAAACGTCATGTTCCAGACTCATATGCTCATAGAAAAAAACCATCTGAGTGATTAAAAATCACTGAATCTTTTAAAGTATTCCGATATTTAATTTAATCTATTAAACAGCATTAATAAGTTTAAACTATTGTTAATTTACATTAAATAATAAGCATTTGCCAAAATCTGATTGAATCTATAAACTGGCTCAATTGGAAGAATTTGTCTTTCAATTCAAACCTGTAGGTCGTATAAGAATAGCATTTTTAATCGTTAGAACCACGTACAAGAAAAAAGTAGAGTATTCATCAATGTGGGATTTGTTTGTTCATCCATCTAATTTATTTTTCAGCGTTAGTCTGTGTTTGATGCTACTTTTAGGCCTTGTCGAATGCATTTTACTGATTGTAGGGGCAAGTTCTCAAGGTTTCTTGGATCAATTTATTCCTGACTCATTGTTTGATACCCATCATCCTGATTTTAATGTCGATGCTGATCATGGTCTGTGGATTCAATTTTTAGACTGGCTTTGTTTGGGTCGAATTCCCGTTCTAATTTGGTTAATTATATTCTTAACCACCTATGCCCTTTTTGGTTTTATTACTCAGGGAATATTCTTTCATTTCACCGAGAGCTATTTTCCTTTATGGATTATTGCGCCCGCGACTTTGTTTTTGTGCATGCCGATTGTACGGGTGATCGCAAGTATTTTCGTCAAAATTTTACCTCAAGATGAAACCACAGCCATCCATAGCGATGAGTTGATTGGGCTGACCGCTGAAATTATTTTAGGGAATGCCAAACCCAATTATCCAGCGCAAGCCAAAGTGAAAGATCAACATGGTTTAACCCACTATGTGATGGTTGAACCTGCAACAGAAATTACGCTTTTACAGGGTCAAAGTGTAATTTTGACTCATAAAACGAAAATTGGTTTTCAAGCCATTCCAACTTAATATAAACACTTCGAGATCATTCAATGATGAATTCTACTTTTTATCAAATTTTAATTATTGCCGGCATTATTTTAGCCGCACTGATTGTGATGGGAACTATTGTTGCCCGTCTTTATAAACGTTCAAGTAAAGAAGTTTCATTTGTACGTACCGGTTTTGGCGGTGAAAAAGTCATTTTAGGTGGCGGCGCAATCGTGTTACCTGTGTTGCATGAAGTCATTCCTGTCAATATGAATACACTGCGTTTAGAAGTGAAACGTGCTGCAGATCAAGCTCTGATTACGCGTGACCGTATGCGTGTCGATGTCATGGCTGAGTTCTATGTACGTGTAAAACCGACTGAAGAGTCCATTGCGACAGCCGCGCAAACATTAGGTCAAAAAACCATGTCGCCGCAAGAACTCAAAGATTTGGTTGAAGGTAAATTTGTCGATTCACTTCGTTCGGTCGCTGCTGAAATGGCGATGGAAGAATTGCATGAAAAGCGTGTCGATTTTGTGCAAAAAGTTCAGCAAGTGGTCTCTGAAGATTTATTTAAAAATGGTTTAGAGCTTGAAACGGTGTCTTTAACCGGTCTGGATCAAACCAGCTTTAAATTCTTTAACCCACAAAACGCATTCGATGCTGAAGGTCTAACCAAACTGACTGAAACCATTGAAGACCGCCGTAAAAAGCGTAACGATATTGAGCAAGATGCAGACCTTGCCATTCGTACCAAGAACCTACAGGCTGAGCAAGCGCGCTTACAAATTCTTCGTGAAGAAGAATATGCGAAAATGCAACAAGAGCGTGAAATCTCGATTCGCAAAGCAGAGCAGATGTCAGAAATAGCAACACAAGAAGCGGCTAAAAAACGTGAAGCTGAAGAAGCTCAAATTGCTGCTGAACGTGAGGTTGACTTAAAACGTATTACTGCTGCACGTGACGTTGAAAACCAAAACATTCAAAAATCTCAAATTATTCAACAAGCGCAAGTTGAACAAAAGAAAACCATTGAACTGGCTGAGCAAGACCGTGCCATTGCGATTGCTGAAAAGTCTCGTGCTGAATCAGAAGCGAAGGCACTTGCTGACCAAGCCCGTGCTCAAGCCGTAAAAGCGGAAGAAGAAGTCATCACAGTACGCGAAACACAACGTGCAGAACGTGTGAAAGCGGTTGAGTTGGTTGCTGCGAAACAAGCCGCTGAAACTGATGCAATTTCGATTACGGTTGCAGCAGAAGCATCAAAACAAGCCGCGGCAGATGATGCAGAAGCGGTTCGAATTGGTGCTGAAGCGGAAGCTGAAAAAGTGCGTTTAAAAGCCAAAGGTGAAGCAGATGCTAAAATCTTGCTGGCTGAAGCACAAGAGAAACAATACCAAGTCGATGCTGAAGGTACACGCGCTGTCAACGAAGCCAATAACATTTTGTCTTCTGAACAAGTGGAAATGCAAATTCGTTTAGCTTTGCTCAAGTACTTACCTGAAATTATTCGTGAAAGTGTTAAACCCATGGAGAATATTGATGATATTAAAATTCTTCAAGTGAATGGCTTGGGCGGTTTAAGCGGAAGCTCAGCATCTGTAGGTGACCATGGTGAACAAGGTCAAGTGGCATTATCCGATCAAGTGGTGAATAGTGCACTACGTTATCGCTCACAAGCGCCTTTAATTGACAGCCTAATGAATGAATTGGGCATTAATGGCGGTGACATCAACGGTTTGACCCAAACTTTGAAGCCTAAATCAGAACAAGTACTGAAATAGAAATTTGAAAAATTAAAAATGTTTTAAATAAAAAGCCCTGATCATTCAGGGGTTTTTTATCACTTATGAAAATAATTTATTTTGAAGCAAAATCTTAACTCTACATCTCAAACACAGCTCCTCTTATTTCCTCATACCGATATGCTCAGCAGAATTGAGTGGTTTTAATCTTGTGCTTAACTCGCTAAAATCATCTTTAGAATTATCTAAACTATGCCTCTCATGATCCTTTTTATAAATTTATTGATATTTAATTGTGTCCAATGAGCGTATGGCTTATTTTTATTTTGGGAGCCTCCCTTGCAGGATTCGTTCAAGGTTTAACAGGTTTTGCCTTTGCATTAATTGCCATGTCTTTTTGGGTATGGATACTCCCGCCTCAAATATCAGCGCCTCTTGTGGTGTTTGCCTCGCTGTGGTGTCATTTAATTTCACTCAGCAAAGAAAAAAAACATCATTTTGGCTACCATATAGTTTTGCCTTATATTATCGCTGGTTTAATAGGCGTACCTTTAGGGACATTTTTATTACACATGGTGAATGCAGAACTGTTTAAATTCATCTTAGGACTATTTTTAATGATTTGGTGCCCTGTTATGTATTTTGCACCCAAGTTTTCTGTATTGGATTCTGCTCACAAAAAAGCAGATGCATCGATTGGTTTTATAGGGGGAGTTCTTGGCGGACTGGGCGGGTTTTGTGGTGCACTCCCCTCTGCATGGGTCATGCTCAGAAACTTACCCAAAGACCAGCAGCGCTATATCTTGAGGCATTTCAATTTCGCGATTCAGCTATTCACGATAATGGTGTATCTGTGGCAAGGGACACTTGATCAGTCACATATTCCTTATGTTGTGGTGCTGGTCTTAGCAGTGAGTATACCAGCCGTATTGGGTGCGCAGCTTTTTTACAAAATTTCAGAACAACAATTCAAACAGATTGTGCTCAACCTTCTCTTTGCTTCAGGCTGTATTCTGACCTTGACCGCTATAAGCACATTTCTGACTTAATGCTTCTAAATGATAGGAGAAAGCTAAAAGGACGGCTCTTGATTTTCAGATTAAACCGTATTGTTTATATTTTAAACAAATAAAATCCATTTCAAGGCTTTAATGGGTTTAACCTGTTCAATTAGAAATAAATACGTACAATACAAGCACTCATTTAACAACCATTAGTGTGATGAAAACCTCATTTTTAATCAGCTTCCTATTTTTAACAGGTTGTGCGTTTAGCACATCGAACGAAATCAAAGTCGCAGAAAAACTGATTCATCAATTTGAATGCCATAATATTGACAGTGATCAACTTGGGTATAATCCTGTCACAGGTTTTCATCAACGCTCGCTTGCTATCAGTAAAGACAAGGCGCTTGAATATCTTGCCAGCTATAAAGCGGGTGATACTTTATTTGAAATCCCTTTGGATCAAGTGATTCAGCAGCAATTTATCACCTATAAATCAGCATGTTATTATTTAGGTGGTGTGACCAATGCTGTTGAAAACACGACTGAAATACATAAACAATAAAACTAAACTTGAGTTGTAATTTCCTTAATTTCAAATTCAATCATTTCAAATTAAATAAAAAAGACAGGCATTTAGCCTGTCTTTTTTTTATATGTCGCTCTGATAGCGCGGATCCACACTGAATTGCTCAGGAAATTTGGCGTCAATCTGCGCATAAAATGCCATAATTTCCGCCATGTCTTTTTGCATATCACCGGATGGATAAACGATTTTACCTACACCTGTTTTCTTTTTCGCGTAGTCCATATAGGCCAAAGCAATCGGAACTCCCGCAGTCACTGCCACGTGATAAAACCCAGTTTTCCATTGTTCCCGCTTGGCACGTGTTGCTTCTGGGGTCACGAGCATTACCAGTTGAGGGTGTTCTTTAAATAAATCACTCATGACCTGAACCATGCTTGGGCGCTCTTGACCTTCAGCTTTAGGCCCACGATCAATGCCAATTCCGCCTAATGCACGTACAAACGGTCCCAACGGAAATTTCATATAGCTGTCTTTAATGGTGAGTTTGACATTTACACCCAGCGCTTTTAAAGCAAGACGTGCATACAAGGCATCCCAGTTGCTGGTATGCGGCGCTGCAATCATCACGCATTGATCTAAATCAAGCGGCCAATGATTATCAATTTTCCAACCCATTAAACCTAAAGTTTGTTCAGCTAATTTTTCAAACACAGCAGTACCAAATATCCAAATTTGCGCGGATTGTATCAATTTTAAACATGATTAAATATCTTTAACTGACGAATTCGATCAGATTTTATAGGCGTGTATATTTTGTCTATGCTGATACATTTTAACTATTATCAGATCATATTAGACCTTCTTTAAGAAGGTCTAAATTTGAGTCCAAATCGGTGCATGTCCACCCTATAATCAGATCATTGATTTTACGTTAAGAGGAAAATTTAAACATAAGCATTCAAAATAGGGATACTGTCCATATAAAAATTAGATATAAAAAAACCCTGCTTTCGCAGGGTTTTTTTGAATCAATGGAGCGGATTAACCACCAAATTGGTTCATTGTGTTTTTAGAATCATCACCCGCTTTTAATGCATTGTCGCCAGCGAAGATTTCTTTGTGATCATCACCAATGTCAGAACCAGCCATTGCTTGGTGTTTAACACATGCGATTGAACCACGGATTTCTTTACGTTGTACGCCAGCAACATAAGCAAGCATACCTTCTTCACCGAAGTAACCTTTAGCAAGCTCATGTGTAGAAAGCGCAGCTGTATGGTAAGTCGGTAGTGTGATCAAGTGATGGAACACACCCGCTTCACGAGAAGCATCTGCTTGGAATGTACGTACTTTTTCATCGGCGTCAGCAGCCAATTCAGTTTCGTCATACTCAGCGCTCATTAACTTAGCACGATCATATGCAGATACGTCTTTACCTTCAGCAACATAACGGTCATAAGTCTGTTGACGGAAGTTTAAAGTCCAGTTGAATGACGGGCTGTTGTTATAAACAAGCTTCGCATTTGGCACTGTTTCACGTACAAGATTCACCATGTGAGCGATTTCGTCAACGTTTGGAGTCGCAGTTTCGATCCAAAGTAAGTCAGCACCGTTTTGAAGGCTAGATACACAGTCAAGTACAACACGCTCAATTTGAGTGTCAGCACGGAACTGATAAAGACCAGACGGTAAACGCTTAGGACGGTGTAATTTACCATCACGTTTAATTAGAATTTCATCTTCTTGCGCATCAGCAATGTCAATTTCAGATGTTTCCAAGAAACCGATATATTGAGAAGCGATGTCGCCTGGCTCTTTAACTACTGGGATTTTTTGAGTCAAGTCAGCGCCTTCAGAGTCAGTACGCGCAACAATAATACCGTCATCAAGACCCATTTCTAAGAATGCATAACGTAATGCGTGGATTTTAGCAATGAAATCTTCATGTGGAACGGTTACTTTACCTGCTTGGTGACCACATTGTTTCGCATCAGATACTTGGTTTTCGATTTGAAGTGCACAAGCACCCGCTTCGATCATTTTCTTCGCTAACAAGTAAGTTGCTTCTTCATTACCAAAACCAGCATCGATGTCCGCAATAATTGGTACAACATGAGTTTGGAAACCATCGATTTGAGCAGTAATTTCAGCAGCTTTGGCTGTATCACCCGCTTCGTTTGCTTTTTTAAGCGCACGGAACAAATCGTTTAATTCTTTCGCGTCAGCTTGACGAAGGAATGTGTAGATTTCTTCGATCAATGCAGGTACAGAAGTTTTTTCATGCATAGATTGGTCAGGCAATGGACCAAATTCTGAACGAAGTGCAGCAACCATCCAACCAGACAAGTAGATGTAGCGTTTGTCCGTTGTGCCGAAGTATTTTTTGTTCGCAATCATTTTTTGTTGTGCGATGAAACCGTGCCAGCAACCCAAAGACTGAGTGTATTTGCTAGAGTCAGCATCGTATTCCGCCATATCACGACGCATAATAGCAGCAGTATATTTAGCAATATCAAGACCCGTTTTGAATTGATTTTGCATTTGCATACGCGCAGCATCTTCTGGGCTGATATCGCGCCATGTGCTTCCGAATTTTGCTTTTAATTCACGGATTGCATCTACCGCTGTTTGATATGTAGTCATGATATTTTCCTGTATATAATTTTAGGATTTCATCAATCGAAGGACTAAATCTATTTTTAAATACATTTGTACAGATTTAGAGCACTTCGTTGTTATGAACCTAGCTTAGTTTGACTGTTATAATTAATCCAATAGTCTGCAAGAATCTTCGATATTTATTTAAAAAATATGTAGATCAAAGTCGTATGATAATATTTATAGTACTTTTCAAGTAGCTGTATTATAAAGTTTTAAAAAAATACAACCTGATCAAATAAAGCGCATATTGTTCATAAAAAAATCATTAGACTTAAGTATCAGCCTATTGGCGTTTGTATTTTTTGATTAAAACTGAACGAATTTCATTGTTTTGAATATCATTGCTCGCCAGTTTAGCACTGAAATGACTGTTTAAATAATAAATGCGTTTTAATTTGAGTTTTGAGTTAAACACATTCATTTTTTACAAACCACATTATGAGCCGATCAATTATTGATTTTTTAGGTGATTGTATTTTTAAGCGAAGTAAATGCAAATATGTGGCTTAATTTTGTTGATATTTTCATCAGCCTCTCACACAAGAGCCTCTGCTTGTGGCATAATCTTCGGTGATTTCAAGAATTTATTTTCGGTATTTTTTTTATGAATCTGGAGCGGGTTGATCTCAATCTCTTAATTTACCTTGACGTACTCTTACGTGAAAAAAACGTGACTCGTGCTGCTGAACAATTGGGTGTCACCCAACCAGCCATGAGTAATATTCTCAGACGTCTACGTAACTTATTTAACGATCCTCTGCTTATCCGTTCTTCTGAAGGTATGACACCAACAGAGCGGGCATTAGAATTGCAACCACGTATTCGTGATGCACTTTCAGATTTATCCATGATTTTGGAACCTCGTACAGAGTTCCGTCCTTATACATCAAACCGTGTTTTTCGCATTATGACCTCTGACTATGCGGAAGCCACTTTGGTACCCCGTTTAGTTAAAGCGCTACGTTCAGAAGCACCCAACGTTGTTTTAGACTTTCTAACACCAAGTGATGTGTCTTATCGTGACATGGAGCAAGGTAAAGTCGATTTAGCCATTAACCGTTTTAATGAAATTCCGCAAAGCTTCCATCAAGTTTTGGTTTGGCGTGACAGTTTCTCGTGTCTGCTCAATCATAAGCACCCTGCTGTCACTAACTTAAACTTAAAAAGTTATTTAGATGCGCAGCATATTTGGGTCTCTAAAACAGGTATGGGCGTGGGCTTTGGGGTGAATCCTGAAAAACAAGCGGGACTCGGTTGGATTGATCAAGCGTTAGAGCGTATTGGTCAGAAGCGTAAAATTTCAGTATTTACAAGACATTATCAAATGCCAGGTTTGTTAGCAGCAAATGTAGATCTGATTGCGACTTTGCCTTCACGCATTGCGCGCTTACAAGCCAAAAGCCAAAACTTGATGCTCAAAGATCCGCCGTTTTATATTCCAGAATTCGAATTGAAGATGGCATGGTGCCCTTTATTGCATCATCATCCTGCACATCGTTGGTTACGTCAGTTGATTCTGTATGTGGCTCGCCAAATGATTGAAGAAGAAAATCGAGAATTTTTATCGAATAACAATACTAATTTTACCCAGTACTAAGTTTATTTGATTTAGCTTTTTACAATTTAAAACGTATTGATATAATATTGAGGTAGTGGATTTATTCACTACCTCCAGTCTTTTTGTGTTAAAACTTCCATAATAATTTCAAATTAAAGGTGTTTTGTGAGTCTCTTTCAGAATTTGGTGATCATTATCATTTTGATTGCAGGGGCAGGATTTCTATCCTTAAGCGAAATTGCCCTCGCAGGATCACGCAAAGTTAAATTAAAAATTTTAGCTGAGTCTGGAGATGAACGCGCACAAAAAGTTTTAGACCTTCAAGCAAATTCTGCAAACTTTTTCGCAGCCTCGCAAATTGGCTTAAATGCTGTAGCAATTTTAGGGGGTATTTTGGGTGAAGCTGCATTTCGTCCTTATATTATCGCCTTTGTCGAACGCATTTATCCGAATCAGTGGACGGAAAGTATCGGCTTTGTTTTATCCTTTACGATCGTAACATCATTATTTATTCTTTTTGCTGACTTGATGCCTAAACGCTTAGCGATGATTGCGCCAGAAAAAATTGCCGTGTCAGTCATTAACCCGATTCAAGTCTTCATTGCGATTTGCCGTCCCTTGGCATGGTTTATTAACTCAATTGCCAACATCTTGTTTCGCTTATTTAAAGTGAATACCATTCGAGATGATAACATCACCTTTGATGATATTTCTGCGGTCATGGATGCAGGTGCGCAAGCGGGTGTTTTACAAAAGCAAGAACATCATTTCATTGAAAATGTATTTGAGCTTGAAGAACGTAACGTTCCATCGAGTATGACCACACGTGAGAATGTCGTTTATTTTGCCTTAAACGAATCAGAAGAAAGTATTCGTCAAAAATTGGCACAATATCCCTATTCTAAATTTTTAGTGTGTAGCGAAAATATTGATGATGTGATTGGCTATGTCGATGCCAAAGATATTTTGGTGCGTATTTTAAAAAATCAGTCCCTGCTACAACTCAATGAAAGCACGATTCGTAATGTATTGACCATTCCAGATACTTTAACACTGTCTGAACTCCTCGATCGTTTCCGCTCAAGCAAAGAAAAATTTGCGGTAGTGTTTAACGAATACGCGCTAGTGGTCGGCGTGATTACCTTATCCGACATTATGATTACCGTGATGGGTGACTGGGTCACGCCAACAGATGAAGATGTTCAAATCATTAAACGTGACAATAATTCATGGCTGATTGATGGCAGCACCCCCATTGAAGACATGACCCATGCGCTGGAAATTGATGAAATGCCAGGCGATGGAAATTACGAAACCTTGGCTGGATTTATGATGTATAAATTACGCAAAATTCCACGTCCTGCGGATACCGTAATTTTCAGTGGTTATAAATTTGAAGTAGTCGATGTCGATCATTTTAAAATTGATCAGCTTTTGGTGACGCGTTTATTAGAACGACCAGAAGAACCCATAATATCTCCTGAATAATTTATATTCAGTATTCAATCAAATATTTGACCTTCAAGTGAGGTATTTTTTTGGCTTTTATGTGATTAAATAACCACCATTACTCGGTTCTTTAGCATATAAATAGAATATATTGGCGCATATTGAAATTTATTCTGCAAAGAAATCCATTAAAGCACGCCAATGATTACAATATTTTTCCACTAAGATTATATTTTTTATAGAGTATTTTTTTAATCAATGCATTCAATTTTTGTATTTTTATATCATAGTTTAGCTTTTCAATTAAACGCTTTAAGATCAGTCCTCTGTAACACCAAGAACAATATTTTTAGAACCTCAAAGGATTGATCCATGCTGACCATTTTAGGTTTGGGCATGATTTTGTGCTTTATGTACTTAATTATGTCTAGACGTATGACTCCCCTCGTTGCTTTAACCCTCATTCCTGTTCTTTTTGCTTTAATTGCTTACGGTCTCGGATTTTACTTTGATAGCTTGAGTCATATTCAACTTAATGATCTGGGCGAAATGATGCTTGAAGGTGTAAAGAAACTTGCACCCACAGGTGTGATGCTCCTTTTTGCAATCTTGTATTTTGCCATCATGATTGATACTGGATTATTCGACCCATCGGTTAAGTTCATTTTACGATTGGTTAAGGGTGATCCATTAAAAGTCATATTAGGAACGATTACATTAACGATTATTGTATCCTTAGATGGGGATGGTTCTACAACCTACATGATCTGCGTTGCCGCAATGCTGCCACTATATAAACGCTTAGGCATGAGTCCATTAATTATGGCATGTCTAATGATGTTGGCAAGTGGCATTATGAATTTAACGCCTTGGGGAGGCCCAACGGCACGTGCAGCCAGTGCTTTACAAGTTGATCCAAGTGATGTTTTTGTGCCCATGATTTTACCGATGCTGTTTGCAATTGGCTGGCTGTATTTCTTAGGCTTTATGTATGGCCGTATGGAACGTAAACGCTTAGGGATTATGGATTTGGATATTAGTCATGGTGACAATATTCAAATCTCAAACAACCCAGAAGCAAATCGTGCACATTTAAGATGGTTCAACGGACTACTCACTGTGGTGCTGATGATCTGCTTGGTCAAAGGTGTTTTACCTATGCCGATTTTATTCATGATTGCTCTATGTATTGCACTATTTGTGAATTATCGTGATATCGACATGCAAAAAGACTTGGTGGCACATCATGCAGGTAGTGCGCTGAATGTGGTAGGTATTATTTTTGCTGCGGGTATTTTTACCGGTTTACTGACGGGAACTGGCATGGTGGACTCGATGTCTAAAGAGTTGGTGGCAGTTATTCCAGACAGTATGGGACCTTTTTTAGCACCGATTACAGCAGTGCTAAGTATGCCGCTAACCTTCTTTATGTCGAATGATGCTTTTTATTATGGCGTGCTCCCTATTTTGTCTGAAGCCGCTGGGCACTATGGTATTGAACCTGTTGAAATGGCGCGTGCTGCAATTGTCGGTCAACCTGTACACTTGCTTTCACCTCTGGTTCCGTCAACATACTTACTTTGTGGTTTGGCAGGCATTGAGTTCGGGCAACACCAAAAATTCACCATTAAATGGGCCATTATTACCTGTTTCGTGATGTTAATCGTCGCGCTGGTATTTGGTATGTTCCCCTTCTATTCAGTGGCTACCTAATATTTACAATTTTAAAAGACCTTCATTTACATCAAATGAAGGTCTTTTTTTGCTTAGCAATTCCGCACATTGCATATTTTTATTTTACTTGGGTTTCTGACCAAACATTCAGATTCCCCATATTAGAGAGTAATTGATAACGGACAACCAAGAACTCTGTCAACACAGTAGAATAGTTCAACTTAGCTTCAGTCAGTAAATTTTGTGCATTTAGAAGACTTTGTTGCATAAAGGTGTGAAAGATAAATCTATCCTAGGCCAATCAAATTTAAGTGACTACTTGGGTATGAGGGCGACCAAATTCTGTGAATTTATTCAAGACTGCTACGCGTGCATGAATCTCATTCACCTGACTAGGGAAACTCCTTGCTGTTAATTTATCGCCTAATAATTTGATGCAATGCATCTTGGTTTCTACCAAGCTTCGTTGATGATATCCAGACCATTTTTTCCAAATGGCTCTTCCTGAGAAGCACTGCTTCGCAAGATTAATCGTATTTAATGAGTCATTTCTCTGCATAGACCTCGGCGTTTGATCTTTCCAAGGCTTTGCATTTTTCCTTGGTGGTATTACCGCATGTGCATCTCGATCTAAAATGACTTGTCGGCAGTGCTTTGTGTCATAAGCACCATCCGTATAGACAGAATCAATTTTCTCATCCAAGGGGATTTGAGCAAGTAAACCTTCTAGTACTTGTGAATCACTGACATTGTTTGTGGTTAACTGAACAGCCCGTATTTGTAGGGTTTTAGCGTCTATACCAATATGCAGTTTGCGCCATTGACGACGGTATTCAGGCTGATGTTTCTTACGTTTCCATTCACCCTCACCTAAAAATTTCAGACCAGTAGAATCGACGAGTAGATGTAGTCCATCACTACTTTTCTGATAGCTAATTGCGATATCAATATGCTTTTGTCTTCTGCATATGGTCGAATAATCTGGTGCTGCCCAATCTAATCCACAGAGTTTAATCAGACTTTGAACAAAGCCTGTGACCATACGTAAAGATAGGCGAAATAGAGATTTGATCATCAAACAGCATTGGATAGCGGTATCGGAATAGGTGTGATTTCGACCGTGTTTAGCTTTTGGCTGAGCATACCACTGAGTGTTAGGATCAAACCAAATGGAGATATTTCCTCGGTTGATTAAGGTCCGATTATAGGAAGACCAATTGGTTGTACGATAAATTTTAGGCGTAGGCTTGTTCATTCAGAAATTATATTGCCCAATAAGCCTTCTATGCTAGGTTTATGCAACAAAGCCAAAAAATGAAAGGAAATAATAGTATTAAGGTAATAAAGAAGACTAGCTTAATTGGAGCGATAAATGTACTGGTGATATCTGTCGCTATCATATGTGCATTTGCAGGAAGCTTAGCTTTTAGCGGTATCGCAATCACATTATAAATTGAATTGGCATAAGGTACTAAAGCTGCAAATATGACTCCAAAGCAAATTAAAATATGAATTAAATTTCGACGTAACTCAGCAAAATAAAATCCAAACTGACCTAATTTTTTCTGTGCCGAGGAAACGGTTGATTCAGTCATATTGATTCCGAGCAGCTTTCAAACTAAAGCAAAGACCATTGCATTAAGTGGGTGATCACAAATTGTGTTTTGAAGGGTGCTGATATTGAGAAAGACTCAATTGGATAGTACTTTTTCATATCCTTTTGAACCTGCTGGTCTAAGTTCATAAAGTAGTCTTGCATTTGGGTTTCAAGCTGTTTGACGTTTTGAATTTCTTCTTTAAGCTCATCACGTAGTTGATGAAGCTCAATTTCAAGCTCAAATTTCTGTTTAATATCAGATTTAATTTGACTAAATTTATTTAATGATTTTATCGTAAAGCGAATCGTGTCAGGTAATTTGTCTGGCCCGACTACGATAATGATGATAATGAAAAAGAAGAATAACTCTCCGAAGCCGACATCAAACATGGTTTATATATGATATTGAATAAAATTAAGCATGATGTTAATAATTTTTTTTATCATTTTTGTCGTCACTCACCGCGTCTTTAAAATCCTTAACCGCTCCCCCACATCTTTTCCAAAATTCTTCAATTTTGCTGTACCAAAAATCACCAAAATAATAATGGCAAATAGAACAATATGACCCATAGATAAACCCATCATTATCGTTATTCCTTATTTTATATTTAAGTATTTCTTAACAATAACAGAAAATTCTTATTTCCTGAAATTTTTCCAATAATTTTTCTTATTTTTGAATTAGTTTTAGTACATAAAGAACGAGTTAAGCTTGAAGCTCAACTCGTTCTTTATCTCATTAGTACATTAGTATTAGCTAAGGGTTAACGACCATATATCGCAAGTAACTTGTCTAAAGTCGCTTGATAATGAATGGTAATATCTTCAACTAGAATCGTGTACGCATTGTCAAACTGAACCATTGGCCAGCCTTCTTTCCAGAATGGGAAAAGATTGTGCAGACCTTCATTAACAATGGCATCTTCACGCACAATGGCTTGAGAAATTTGAGAGAGCGCATGTGCAGTTTCAGCGCCGTCAAGTGCCATATAATCAATTCCACGTACTTTTAAAATACGAATACGGTCTTTCTTATAGCGGATTTTCTTTGCTTGACCTTCGTTAAGATGCAGCGCTAAAGTGACTGCTTCAACGAACTTATCTTCAAAAGACGCGTTTAAAGCCACCAATGCTTGCTTATGCGCTTCTTGACGACCTGCTTTCCCACCATTACGAATGATCTCTTTCGCTTCAACATCAAGTTCATCGCCTTTCATTGACTGTAAAACGTCTAAAATTTCGATATCGCTTAAAGATTCAGGAGAATGATCAGTCATGGGAGTCCTTAGACAAAATATAAAAGCGTATTTTCGCATAATTTGCCATGAAATTCAGAATTAAAATACATCAGCGCTTGAAATCTAGGCTTGCAAAAATTACTGAAGAATACCCCATACCTAATGACATGATTAAATCTGAAAAAATGCTCAAAACAAATCAGCATGAAGCAGGTATTTACGATACAAGATCTTGCAAAACTCTTTATATAAAACAGTCAAATACAGCTTAAAGCAATGCTACATTCAGAGCATTAAGAATAACGGAGCTGCATATGGACTTTGCCCATATTTTTATTCACGATACCAGTTGGGCCTTCATCGCTGAGATACTAATTCGCTGCTTTTTCATGTTCAGCATGATTATTCTTTTTCTGCGATTAACTGGAAAACGCGGTGTTCGTCAGCTGTCCATTTTTGAACTCACCATTATTTTATCGTTGGGCTCGATTGCAGGCGATCCGATGTTCACTCAGGATCTGCCCTTGATTCAAGCCTTTATTATTATGTCGACCATCATTTTACTGTACCGCGTCACCACATGGCTGATGATGAAATATCAACCTTTTGAAGACTTACTCGAAGGTAAAGCGTTGTATATCTTAAAGGATGGTGAACTGCTGATTGAAGATATTAAAAAAGGCAAATATTCACATGACGAATTTTTTGCTGAAATGCGTCAGCAAGGCACTGAACATCTGGGGCAGATTCGTTCTGCACTGTTAGAAAGCGATGGTCAATTTAGTATTTTGTTTTATAAGGCTGAGGAGGTGCGTTATGGACTGCCTATTTACCCAAATGCCTGTGAGGTTCAACAATCTGTCACCCCGCAAACCTTTTATGCGTGTACCAATTGCGGGCATGTCAAAATGTTGACACAGCATAATGAATGCTGCCCGCGCTGCGAATGCAATCAATGGTTTATAGCGATTAATTGCCCGAGGGTTTGAGATTTATACAGCGGAAATCTTTAGATAACAAATGCCAAAACAATGGGCAAGGTCAATGCGGAGCATAAGGTTTGTAAGCTAATAATCCCTGCCATTAATTGACTGTCCCCTTTAAGCACTTTGGTTAAAATATACGAAGCTGATGTCGTGGGCAGAGCAAAATACAAGACAAAAATCTGCGTCTCTAGGCTTGAGAAATTCAGCCATTTGCATATGCCATAGGCTAAGGCTGGCATGATCAGTAAACGAGAAAAAGTGTTGATCAAGAGTGGTAAGAGATCATTTTTCAATGCCATAAATTGTAGTGCTGCGCCGACACACATCAAGCCTAGCGGTAAGCTGCACCCGGCAAGCTGTTGAATAAAAGTCTGCAAACCGCCCCAAAGCTGTAAGCCGGAAAAATTAAACAATACCCCGACTACACAGCCCATAATCAATGGATTTTTAAGCAAAGATAAGCTCACGCTACGTAAATCCATCCCCTCTTTTTCGGTCAATGCCAAAATAGATAAAATATTCACCATCGGAATACTGATGGCCAAAATAATGGCGAACAGCGTCATGCCTTGCTGATGAAATAATGACGCGACAATTGCTAAGCCAATATAGGTGTTAAAACGGACATTACTTTGGGTATAGACCCCAAAACGTGCAGCAGGAATGCGGTATATTTTTCGAATGATATAAAGCACTGTACAAGCAAGGCTCAGCATGACGGTAAGTATCAGCAAAATCGTATTGACCATGTCTAAATCAATGCGTGCCGAAGCTAAATTTCCAAACAGCATCGCGGGAAATAAAAAATAATAATTTAACTTCTCAGCACCCGCCCAAAATCCCTCTGAGAAAAACTGTCGATTTTTTAAGATATAGCCCGTAAAAATAAGCGCAATCAGCGGAAAAAGTGACAACAGAATACTGTGCATAATTGGCTTATTTAAACCTCTCGCTGTTTTGATATTTGCATTATTCAACACGCTGATGAATTGTAATATTTGATATATAAATTTTGTCTTAGCGATCTCAGCTTAGGCTTAATGCATGACCATCAAAAGATGTAAATAAATTGAAAAAAGCTGGACGACGATGTGCCTATTTTACACATTTTATTGATCTTTTTATGGCCTCAAAGCGTGTGAGGTAAAGTCAGATAATAGACTTAGATGAATGGGTGAGATCTTTTACAGCGCTTCTAAATACAACTTGTGCTTGTTTTGCTTGATCATCCTGTTTTTTTCAATAAAATGAGACTTACATCAATAAATTAAATCAATCAACAACTAAAAACTATGGATAGTTCACAATTTAAAAAAATGATGATTTCTACAATGTTGTTTGGTATTTCGTTGTTCGGTATTTCAGTCCATTCCTATAGCCATGCAGCAACCGTGTCTAATGCTGAAAAAGAGGCTATTTTTAATGCTGCAGGCTTTAAACCTGTTAACGGTACTTGGCGTGGGAAATGTAGTTTCGGACATATTGCCGTTTTTAAAGACATCAATGGTGATGGTCGACCAGATGCGATTATTCGTGACGGCGGTACAGAATGTTATGCCAGTACAGGCGTTGGATTTCACCTGTTGACCAAACAAGCCAATCATAAATGGACACGGATATTCAATAGTCCTGGAGAAGCAAATTTCTTAAAAAGCATAGGTCGACATGGTTGGCCTGATCTGGCCATTGTAACACCCAGTCAATGTCATACTGTTTACCGTTGGGATGGAAGTCGATTCGTGAAAAATCGACAGGAATTTAAAGGAAAATTGTGCGGTACACCTTAATGCAGTTCATTCTGAATTCATGCAGTTCACTTTCAATTTAGGCAATATGCTTCGCCCCAACGCGTTCCATGCGGCTTTCAAAAACGATGCAATAGGCTCAATCTGGATTAGATAAATTTGATTATGGTTAAGTTTAAACTGGGCTCACTCTGATGCTAGGCGTTAAGAGAAAACTAAAATCATATTCAATCATTAAAAAATATATTGAGTGAAATCAACATACTCAGTAAATCTGGATCTTTTTAAGCGCCTGATTTAAGTGCACTTTATCCATTTTGGTGCACTGCGGTGCTTTATATCGAGTCTTGATGTTTTTTGACAAAAGTCGATCATTATTTCCACATTAATTTCCCCTTCTCGCCACAAAATGTATCGCTATACTGGACAAATTTGCAACATAACGCACACTAAAGAGTCACTATGCAAAACGTAGATCTGTTGTTCCTTCTTTTAGGTGCCATTTTGGTTCTTGCCATGCATGCAGGTTTTGCATTTCTTGAACTCGGCACGGTTCGTCATAAGAATCAAGTAAATGCTTTAAGTAAAATTTTAACGGATTTTTCCATTTCGGCCATCGCTTACTTTTTTATTGGCTATTACATCGCTTACGGTGAACATTTCTTTCATAGCAGTAGTATTTTGGCAGAAGAACACGGTTACAACTTGATGCGCTGTTTCTTCTTGCTGACTTTTGCTGCAGCTATTCCCGCTATTATTTCTGGCGGTATTGCTGAGCGTGCCAAAATGCGCTCTCAAGCGATTGCCACTTTATTTTTGGTCGCTTTGATTTATCCTTTTTTTGAAGGCATAGCATGGAATGGAAACCTAGGGCTACAAAAATGGTTAAGTGAAAGCTTTGGTGCAAGCTTTCATGACTTTGCAGGTTCTGTCGTGGTGCATACTATGGGTGGATGGATTGCATTTGCTGCAGTCATCTTGCTGGGTGCACGCCATGGACGTTACAAAAAAGATGGACGTGTCAGCGCACATCCGCCTTCTTCGATTCCGTTTTTGGCTTTAGGTTCTTGGATTTTAATTGTCGGTTGGTTTGGCTTTAATGTCATGAGCGCACAGCGCCTAGATGCTATTTCCGGTTTGGTGGCTATGAATTCACTGATGGCCATGGTGGGTGGAACGTTGGCAGCCAATTTCTTTGGTCAAGAAGACCCAGGTTTTTTACACAATGGTCCTCTCGCAGGCTTGGTCGCGATCTGCGCAGGCTCCGATATTGTGCATCCGCTTGGGGCAATGGTCATTGGTGCAATTGCAGGTTTTATTTTTGTGAAACTTTTTACCTATACACAAAATAAACTCAAAGTCGATGACGTTCTGGGCGTTTGGCCTCTGCACGGCGTTTGTGGCGCATTTGGCGGGATTGCAGTGGGAATATTTGGTCAACAAGGATTAGGAGGCTTAGGCGGTGTCTCAATGATATCCCAGCTTATTGGTACATTTTTAGCGATTGCGGTGGCATTGGCAGGAGGCTTCTTGGTGTATGGTCTACTCAAAATGACCATGGGCATTCGTCTAACTCAAGAAGAAGAATATCGAGGGGCAGACTTATCGATTCATAAAGTCTCTGCCAACTCAGAAGATGCGATGTTTTAACCCAGAAAATATAGAACCCATTAACTGAATCTTAATATTCACCATGAGTCTCCATGTCCTAAAAGCCCTTTAAGACATGGAGGTTAAGACATTGATTAGGGGCGCATTGAGGGTCTCAGTCTAAATAATGCATGACTTCGTCTAAATGCTGAATGACCTTTAAATTCTCAGCCTGTGTCTGATTCATTGGGTGAAATCCATTTAACAGTAATGCCTGTAAGCCCGCTTGTGTCGCACCTTGATAATCATTGATCGGATGATCGCCTACATACAAACTCTGCTGTGGCACAGTTTTAATTTGAGCACAGCTATGCAGAAAAATTTCGGCTTTCGGTTTCGCAATACCGACGGACTCCGAGCTAAAAACGTCATCAAAATAATGTCTAAAACCAAGCCCTTCAAGAATTTTTAAGCGCGTGGCATGTCCACCATTTGAAATCACCGCCAACTTATAGTCACGCTGTTTTAACTGTTTAAGCAAACTGCCCGCACCTGGCATAGCCACGGCAGACAAACCGAATTGCTCAAACCAAAACTCCGTTAAAGTTGCTAGAGATGGCGGCACATCCCACTTGAGTTCCTGAATTAGGGCATGAGCCACGGATGCTGCGATACTCGGATGCGTCAAATATTCTTTTTTAGGATAACCGCCATTATCGATTCTTCGAATGATGTCTATGGTTTTTAACGCATCCTCTGCATCATTTTGATGATTGAGCTGTGACGTAAATGATTTCAGTAAATGACGGCTAAATGCTTGTACACTCTGGTCGCGATGCGTCAAGGTATTGTCCAAGTCAAAAAGCACCGCTTGTATGGTCATCATTTTCTCCAAGCATCGGCAGTGAATATCAAAATATGCTGTCGCACGGATCAAAGCGATGGCTTATTCAAAGTGTCCGTAAAAATGCATGCTTCAAGTCTAACAAGCCCTGCTGCTTTTACATATTCAAATTCATGCTGACCAAATCATCAATTGGATGAGCTTATCTATTTGAGCCAAAGGTTCAGATCATCACAGCAGCTCAACATTCGGAACTTCAATATTTCAATATTTAACCACCTTCAATCTATTCGGAGTGTGATACCCTTTTTTCTTGTTGCTGCCAAAAGATTAAAGGTAACAGTAACACTGCGCCGATGATCACAATTGCCATTAAATAGTACTGATAACCCAAAGCATCCCCCACAATTCCGCTGAGCGTATATAAAACCCCGCTCACCATCGCCATCAAAGAGACTTGAAAAGTAAAATCCGTGCCTGCATGTTGCTTACGACTGTATTGCATCACCAACGTTAGAATCACCACCAATAACATGGCAGAAAACATATCTTCTAAGGCATTGATCAGATAAATCAGCCCAAGTGCGATGGGCTGTTGTCGGGTATATAAACTTGCTAGCCACATGAAACCGACTAGGCTCCCCAATTTTAAGATTGAAAATAAAATAAGCGCTAAACTTCGCTGCATGTATTTCAAAACAATTCCAGCAAGTCCAGCACCCACTAAGGCTGCAAACGCACCGAGCATGGTGATATACACCCCGATTTGTGAAAGACTTAAACCTAAATCAACCAACAAGGGTTTTAAAATCGGACCTGACAGCCCATCTGTCACTTTGATACTACACAGCACCAAAAGCCAAGCCCACATGCGTTTGGATTGAAAAAAATACTGTAAATATTGGCGTATTGAACGGCTTATTTTATTTTGATTTAGACTTGTTTGATCCAACAATTTTAAATCTGCCATGTTTTGATGTATAGGCTCACGATAAAACAAAATCGGTAGAGTATTGAGAATTACAATGATAGCCAAAATCAAAAATGTACTTTGCCAGTTTAAAAAATCCAAAGCCCAAAGTATTGCACCGCCACCGACAATGAAACCCAAGCGAGAACCGATCACTTGAAACATATTGCCCACATGCTGCTGATTACCTTTAAGAATATTGACCGCAAGTCCGTCAGTGGCAATATCTTGCGTTGCTCCCACGCTATTCATACACAGCAAGGCAATAAAAAATGCCAATAAATATTGAGGATGATTTAAAGATTGAATGGGTAAAAAAGACAAGACGATCAGAATCGTCACAGTCAATATTTGTGTCGGAATTATCCATGTACGGTAATGCCCAAAAGCCTGACTACCATATCGATCGACCCACGGTGCCCAAAGTACTTTGATCGCCCACGGCGCCATAAGCAATCCAAAGCCACCAATATGCGTCAGAGATACACCCTGCGCCCGTAAAATCACAGGCAATGCATGGCTCATAAAGCCGACAGGTAGCCCTTGTGCCCAGTACAAAGAAAATAACAACACGTAGGTGTGCGGGACTTTAAACATAAGGCTTCGACCACTGTGTATAGCAAACCGTGCAGAGAAATAGACCGAACTGAAGCAATAAGTTCAGCGACATTTTTATTATTTTGCCAATGTATCAAACTCTGTGCCTAGATAAAATATTTATATATGTGTGAGAAAAAATTTAAAAATGAATAATAATTTTCCCATTTTACCTGATCAGGCACCGCATCGTGGCTCTTTATTGAGTCGTCAATTTTTCAAACGCCTATATTTGGCACAAGGCTGGCGCTTCGAAGGTGAATTTCCTAATCTGCCCAAAGCAGTTGCGATCATTTCACCTCATACCTCTAACTACGATGGTTTATATGCTTTTATGGCGATGTTAGGTTTAGGCATTCGTGTGACTATTTTTGGAAAAGACAGTTTATTTAAACCGCCTTTTGACAAATTTTTATCTTGGTGTGGTGTGATTCCAGTGAAACGTGATTCGCCGCATGGCCTGACACAACAAATTATTGAAGTGGTCAAAAACCATGAGAAAATTTGGATTGCCATGGCGCCTGAAGGTACACGTAAAAACGCTGAGCATATTCGTACGGGGTTTTATCACATTGCAATCGGTGCCCATATTCCAATTGTGATGTTCGCCTTTGATTATGACCATAAAATCATACGTTGCTTGGGTGTCATGCATCCAACGGGAGACTATGAACAGGATTTAAATAAAATTTTAGCGCTTTATAAAGGTCATTTTTCACCGAAAAACTTAGATCGACTGGCTAAACCACTGAAAAATCTTTTGTAACTTTGCTAAAAAACAGCTAGAAAATTCAGCCACAATCTGTTCAGATACGCTTTAAAAATAACCGTATATTTATAGATCTCCCGTTATGCACATTCGTTCTACTGTTCAAAAAATGGGTTTTGTCAGCTTGCTCGCATTAAGTCTTGCGGGTTGTGACAAAGCCAGCAAAACGCCGACTCAAACCACCACGCTCAAAGCGCGTGAACCTGTGATTGCTATTGCCTTAGGGGGTGGTGGTGCCAAAGGTTTTGCACACATTGGCGTTCTTAAAGTCCTTGAATCGCATGGGATTAAACCGAAAATTGTCACAGGCACCAGCGCTGGCAGTTTTGTCGGCAGTATCTATGCCAGTGGTAAAACGCCCTTTCAATTACAGCAAATTGCACTACAGCTTAAAGAGTCCGATATTCGGGATTTAACCTTAAACCGCCAAGGTGTGGTCCTTGGGCAAAAACTACAAGATTATGTCAACCGTCAAATTGCCAATAAACCGATTGAGCAATTCCCGATTCGTTTTGCAGCCGTTGCTACACGTTTAGATAATGGTAAACGCGCTGACTTTATTAAAGGTAATGCAGGACAAGCGGTTCGTGCTTCTTGCAGTATTCCCAATGTCTTTGTTCCAACCACGATTGGGGGGACGAAATATGTGGATGGTGGCTTGGTCAGTCCTATTCCAGTACAAACTGCTCAAGATATGGGTGCAGATATTGTGATTGCGGTGGATATTTCCGCACGTCCTGTTGAAGGCAAATCCTTAAGCATGTTTGGTTTGCTCGATCAGACCATTAATATTATGGGTCAACAAAGCATAAACAATGAATTGAACCGCGCCAATGTGGTGATTCAGCCCAAAGTTGGACACCTCGGTACACTAGACTTAAAAGCCAGCAATCAATCGATTTTAGAAGGTGAAAAAGCGGCTCAACTAAAAATTAAGTCTATTGACGCTGCCATTGCCAATTTTAAAAAATCGCCTGCGGCCTTTAAGCCTGCTCCGCGTCCACGCTTCTAACACCTCTTCCAAATGGATTGATCTGCGCAAAACATGTTCAGAATCTAGGAAGTCTGCTATCTTGGTATAGATGATCCCTCATCTATATCCATGATAACGATAGAGTAGATGTATGAATTTTATATTTGAGCCATGGCATTGGTTTGTACTCGGCATATTGCTTATTTTGTCCGAATTGATCTTGCCTGCGTTTGCTGCACTGTGGTTTGGTGTAGCAGCCGTGGTGGTGAGTATTCTGTTGTGGGTTTTCCCAGAGATGGGTTTAGCTTTGCAACTGCTGTGCTGGATTGCCTTGTCTATCTCATGCACATTACTTTGGTTTAAGTTTATTAAACCCTTGTCCATTGATAAAACTAAAGCAGGTCTTCCTCGTGAGGCCACCATCGGGCAAACCGGTATGGTGATCCAGGTCGGACTAGATGCCGAACTGATTCGGGTGCGTTTTTCACTGCCTGTATTGGGTTCAGATGAATGGAACTGTCGTTCTTCATCCCCTGTGAGTGTTGGAGACCGTGTTCGTGTGGTGGATATTCTGGGGAATGAGCTGTTGGTACAGCCGCATAATAATGCACCTTCACCACTTTAAGTCGGCTTGGTCTCTTCTAAAGCGATCTGAAGCATACACTTCATCATTATTTTAAAATCATAAATATCAAAAAGAGGAACAGACATGTCTGGTTCAATTATTGCGTTCGCTATTTTAATCTTTGTCGGTATCACCATTTTCAAAGGTGTTCGTATTGTTCCGCAAGGCTATAACTGGATTGTGCAACGTTTGGGTAAATACGAAAGCACTTTAAGTCCGGGTTTAAACTTTGTGATTCCCTATGTCGATGAAGTGGCTTATAAAGTAACGACCAAAGACATTGTTTTAGATATCCCATCTCAAGAAGTAATTACACGTGATAACGCTGTTTTGCTGATGAATGCGGTGGCATACATTAATATCACCATGCCTGTAAAAGCGGTTTATGGTATTGAAAATTATATTTGGGCGATTCAAAATTTAGTACAAACCTCACTGCGCTCGATCGTGGGTGAAATGGATCTAGATGATGCGTTGTCTTCACGTGATCACATTAAAGCCAAACTTAAAGCCGCCATTTCAGATGACATTTCAGATTGGGGCATTACCTTAAAAACAGTTGAAATTCAAGATATTCAACCATCAAGCACCATGCAATCTGCAATGGAAGCACAAGCAGCCGCTGAACGTCAACGCCGTGCAACAGTAACCCGTGCAGATGGTGAGAAACAAGCAGCCATTTTGGAAGCAGAAGGTCGTTTAGAAGCCTCTCGTCGTGATGCTGAAGCACAAGTGGTCTTAGCTGAAGCGTCTGAAAAAGCCATCAACATGGTCACCAATGCAGTGGGCGACAAAGAAGTACCTGTTGCTTATCTTTTGGGTGAGCAATACGTGAAAGCGATGCAAGAAATGGCCAAGTCGAATAATGCGAAAACTGTGGTTCTTCCTGCGGACATTATGAACACGATTCGTGGTGTGATGGGTCGTAATCCATCTTAAACGAATCTGAATGAGTCCTGATTATTCCTTTTATAAAGGCAGCCTTTTGGCTGCCTTTATTTATTTTGACTGTACAAGCTTCTGAAAGCTTCAGCATTTTTTTCTAAATTATGTTTAAATTTGCCCTAAATTTAGATTTGTTTTTTTGTAATCTACACGCCTACATCATTATGGATATCGTATGAGCTCCCTAAACCCCACCCTAATTACTTTTCTATTCTATATAGTCGCGATGGTTGTCATTGGCTTAATGGCTTATCGTGCGACCAACAATTTTTCAGACTATATTTTAGGTGGCCGTCGTTTAGGTAGTTTCGTGACTGCATTATCTGCAGGCGCCTCTGATATGAGCGGTTGGCTGCTCATGGGTCTACCCGGCGCGATTTACTTGTCTGGCTTATCTGAAATGTGGATTGCCGTTGGTTTAATTATAGGTGCGTGGCTGAATTGGCTGTTGGTGGCAGGACGTTTACGTGTACATACCGAAGTGCAGCTCAATGCCTTGACCTTACCGGATTATTTCTCTAATCGGTTTGATGATCAAAAGAAAATTTTACGTATTGCCTCTGCATTCGTGATTTTGATTTTCTTTGCCATTTACTGTGCTTCAGGCATGGTTGCAGGCGCACGTTTATTTGAAAGTATGTTTGAGATGTCATATAGCACTGCCCTATGGATCAGTGCGATTGCGACCATTAGCTATGTATTTATTGGCGGTTTTTTGGCGGTCTCTTGGACAGACACCATTCAAGCGGGTCTCATGATTTTTGCATTATTGCTTACACCTGTTGTGGCTTTAATGAGCTTTTCTGATATGACCCAAGTCACGCTAGCACTTGAAGCAGCACGTCCTCAGGCAACTGACTTAATCGGTGATCTAAGCACCATTGCGATTATTTCATTGTTGGCATGGGGCTTAGGCTATTTTGGTCAACCGCATATCTTGGTGCGCTTTATGGCGGCTGATTCAGTGAAATCCATTCCCAATGCACGTCGTATTGGTATGACCTGGATGATTTTATGCTTGGGTGGTGCCGTAGCAGCAGGTTTCTTTGGGATTGCCTTCTTCCAACAAAATCCTGAATTGGCGACTGTGGTGAACAACAACCCTGAAACCGTATTTATGGAATTAACCAAAATTTTGTTTAATCCATGGATTGCAGGGATTGTATTGGCTGCAATTCTAGCAGCGGTCATGAGTACCTTGAGTTGCCAACTTTTGGTCTGCTCAAGTACGTTGACTGAGGATTTTTACAAATCCTTACTGCGTAAAAATGCCTCACAGAAAGAATTGGTATGGGTGGGTCGTTTTATGGTGCTTGCGATTGCACTGTTGGCAATTGGCTTAGCATCAAATCCTGAATCTAAAGTACTGGGTTTAGTGGCTTATGCATGGGCAGGTTTTGGCGCGGCATTTGGCCCGCTGATTTTACTGTCATTGTTCTGGAAACGTATGACCTTCAATGGCGCTCTGAGCGGTATGATTGTCGGTGCAGTGATGGTGATTTTATGGAAAAATGTCTGGGGGGATACGGGCATTTACGAAATCATTCCTGGATTCATCTGTTCATTCCTGACCATTGTGATTGTGAGCTTATGTGGTAAAGCACCCAATAAAGCAATTACCCAACGTTTTGATGAGGCAGATCGTCTTTATCAAGCGACCAAATAATTAAATTTATAATTTTTAAAGGTTTGAAGCATTGAGGTTCATTTTTCTTAAATCATGAATCTCAATGTAAAAAAAAATAGAATTTCTAGAAGAAATAAAAAGGAGGATTTTAATGTCCTCCTTTTTTTAATTTGTTGGCTTAACTTTTACGTGCCAATAAAAACTGAGAAATTTGATGAAGCTCGTGTGCATTTTCAAAATATTCAAGCGCTGCAAATGCTTGATCGTGTAGCTGCTGCGCATAGCTCTTAGCATTGTCTAGCCCCATCAGCGCAGGGTATGTCGACTTCTCCACTTGCTCATCTTTACCTGCTGTTTTGCCTAAAGTTTGCGTATCTGACACCACATCCAAAATATCATCTTGCACCTGAAAGGCTAAACCAATCGCTTGACCATATTGGCGTAATTGTGGAATGGCAGGATCTCTCCCTTCAAAAATAGTCACCGCTGACATCATGATCGCAGCTTGGATCAATGCCCCCGTTTTATTACGGTGAATACTTTCCAGTTGAGTCTGATCAATCGACTTGCCTTCAGCTTGTAAGTCCAATACCTGACCACAGACCATTTTCGAGCTTGAGGTGGCTAAAATTTGCATTTGGCGCAGTACAATACCAGCATCGACACTCTGCTGTGTATCGAAGAGTCGGCTTCCTAAAACCTCAAAAGCCATAGACTGCAAGATATCACCCGCCAGCAATGCAGTGTCTTCACCATATTTCACATGACAGGTCGGTTGCCCACGGCGCAAAAGATCATTGTCCATGCAAGGCAAATCATCATGCGCGAGTGAATAGCAATGAATCAATTCAACGGCAACTGCAGCACGGCGCACGGCAGCAAAATTCGGATGATTCGGCTTGAGCTCAGCTGTGGCATAACATAAAGCTGGACGCACACGTTTTCCACCCAACATCACCGTATGATGTACTGCACTTTTTAACGGTTCAGGGAGCGAAAAAGCAGCTAAGGCGGTGCTTAAATCTTGTTGAATCTGTTGCTGAGCGTTTTTTAAAATTTCAGTGTTCACATCTGCTGCTAATGTCACGTTTGCCTCTAAATCTTAAGTTTTGCATCGACTAGGATCAATTCTACCTGAAGCCTTCGCTATTCGACATCATTCATTGGTTCACTTAGCAGCTGACTTGAACAGATTGAAAAGATTTATTGCATAAAGCCATTATTCCAAAACAAAAATAGAGTTCTTACCTTGAAATTTAGCTTGTTTGATCGCAACATTGAGCTGTTCCATAATATCAAGTTCAGCAAATTGATCACTCACAGTAGGGTGAATAATGCCAAAGCTCGCCGTGAGCATTTCATCTTGCTGCGCTTGGAAAGCGATATGCGATTTAACCATTTTTTGACGTAAGCGCTCTGCCAAAGTCAGCACTTTCCAAGGCGTGGAGTCTTCGACCACCACCACAAAACTGGCAGAATTCATTCGATAGATTTCTGCGACATCGTTTAAAATTTCTTCATTGAAGAAACGACCAATTTTGCACAGAATTTCGTCCCCATAGGTATAGCTGTTCATTTGATTAAATTTCTTAAAATCATCCAAATCAATTTTAATAAATGAATATTGGTCACGCATGCTCCCCACACATTTTTCAGCAATAAATTGCTCTAAAGCCAATTTACTTTTTAACCCGGTAATTTGGTCAATATACAATTGATCGTGCAGTTTTTTATTGTTTTGAATCAGCACGCGTTCCCGTCTTTTTAAACGAGTAATGTCGGCACATACTACAATAATCGAGCTAATTTGCTTGTCGTAAGTTCTTAGTGCCCTAAAATAGACGATATAAAAATGCCCTTTAGAATAAAATTCATTTTCAATATCATCTAAATACGGATCTTGATTAAAATGTGCAGTGGCAGCAGTGAAATGGGCATATACCACGGTGGATAATTCATTGAATTTTTTACCCAACAAATACATCGCATCACTTTCATAAATATCAGCAAAGCATTGATTGACAGCAAGAAAAATTGCACTATCTGAAAAAATGGCGATCGGTACAGGAAATTTTGAAATCGCGGAAACCAAATCCAGCTTCTCGGTATTTTTTAAAATGTCTAAAAACCGCTCTAATTTAGAGGATGATTCATGTTGTTCTGATGACTCCATACACACCTCATTCTCTTCATTATAGTTATCTATAGTTATGTAGTGATCTCAATTAGGGCATCATTATGAGCCGCATTGAATATCCCGATCTTTCATCTTGACCTATAACTCATATTGTGAATATAACATGCTTAAATGTACAAAAAAAAGGCGCTTCATGCCGTATCAACATGCTCAAAAATCACATGACTATCCACTTTTCTCATTACATTTAAGCCATTAAAACCTAAAATGCCTCTATATTTTAAGAGGCATTCGATTCAGCTCAATAAATCTTTAAAAACTATCTGCGGGAACACGCACCCAGCCTTCCATCAATACACGAGCGCTGCGACTCATGATGGCTTTTTTAACCACCCACTGCTCATGTTCAAAGTTTGCTTGTGCGCCAACTCGTAAGGTGCCTGAAGGATGACCGAAGCGTACCGCTTCACGTTCTACTCCTCCTGCTGCACGGTTCACCAGCGTTCCTGGAATAGCCGCTGCAGTCCCAATAGCCACCGCAGCCGTACCCATCATGGCATGATGCAGTTTACCCATAGAAAGCGCACGTACCAATAAATCAATCTCAGAGGCATCAACAGCTTTACCACTTGAGGAAACATAAGATTTAGGTGCGGCAACAAATGCTACTTTGGGTGTGTGCTGACGAGAAATCGCGTCATCTACATGCTGAATAATCCCCATTTTGACTGCACCATACGCACGGATTTTTTCAAATTTAGCCAGTGCTGCTACATCACTATTGATGTCCTCTTGCAGTTCAGTGCCCGTATAGCCAATATCAGCTGCATTTAAAAAAATGGTCGGAATACCCGCATTGATTAAAGTCGCTTGAAATGTCCCAATCTCAGGCACATCCAGTGAGTCCACGACATTTCCTGTTGGAAACATTGAAGCACCGTCTTCACCATCATCGGCAGGATCTAAAAATTCAATTTGCACTTCAGCCGCTGGAAAGGTCACCCCATCAAGTTCAAAATCACCCGTTTCCTGAACTTGACCATCGGTGATGGGAACATGTGCAATAATGGTTTTTTTAATATTGGCTTGCCAAATATGTACCGTACAGATGCCCTGCTCTGGAATTCGATCTGCTGCGACCAAACCATTTGAAATGGCAAAAGAGCCAACTGCTGCGGTCAAATTCCCACAGTTACCACTCCAATCTACAAATGCTTTATCGATAGACACCTGTCCAAAGAGATAATCGACATCATGGTTGGCTTGTGTACTTTTGGCTAAAATCACGGTTTTACTCGTGCTTGAGCTTGCACCGCCCATCCCATCAATTTGCTTTGCATAAGGGTCTGGACTCCCAATCACACGCAGCAACAAACGATCTCTAGCTTCACCAGCCACTTGTGCACGTTCTGGTAAATCATCTAATTTAAAAAAAACACCTTTACTGGTACCACCGCGCATATAAGTTGCCGGGATTTTGATTTGTGCTGCAAAGCTCATTATTCTGTCTATCCTTACACGTTGTTATTCAATTCAAGCTTTTTGTTCAATTCAAGCTTGTTATCAGGCCGTATTTTATAGTGCCTCGCATTCAATACATTGACCAGATGACTTAAGTATAAAAATGATTTTTGCGGCTTGATCAGCAAAACAAAAAATAAATGCGTGGTTTTATAAAGTTAAATGTTTGTTAAATAATATTTTTATAAAAAAAAAGATCTTCAATACAGTCCTTCGATCGCACAAGTCGTAGATTTACTAGGATTAAAAAAATCTTTACATTACAATTAACAAAATTAAACCATTCTAGGGAAGAGTAACTTGACGACCAATTCCTCCGAACTCAAGCGTGGCTTAAAGAATCGTCATATTCAATTGATTGCCATGGGTGGTGCAATTGGGACAGGCTTATTCTTAGGCTCTGCGCATGTTATTCAATCTGCCGGCCCTTCTATTATTTTAGGTTATGCCATTGGTGGTCTAATCGCATTTCTCATTATGCGTCAACTGGGTGAAATGATTGTACATGAGCCAGTAGCGGGTTCTTTCAGCCATTTTGCATATAAATACTGGGGTAAATTTCCTGGTTTTTTAACAGGTTGGAACTATTGGATTCTCTATATTCTAGTCGCGATGGCTGAACTTACAGCGGTAGCAAAATACATCAACTACTGGTGGCCGTTCATTCCGGCATGGGCTTCAGTGCTGGTGTTCTTTGTACTGATTACCTTGATTAATCTTGGTAATATTCGTTTTTATGGTGAGTCAGAGTTTTGGCTTTCAATCATAAAAGTGACCGCCATTGTTGCAATGATTTTATTTGGTATCTATTTACTCGTGACAGCAGATGTGAACTCTACTGCATCATTTAGTAATTTATGGACCCATGGTGGCTTCTTCCCGAATGGCTTTGAAGGGCTGTTCTTTATGCTTGCCTTCCTCATGTTTGCCTTTGGTGGTATTGAACTGATCGGTATGGCGGCGGCTGAAGCGGAAAACCCTGAAAAGACCATTCCGAAAGCAATTAACCAAATTATTCCTCGTATTCTGATCTTCTATATTGGTTCAATTATCATTTTATTATCCCTCGTTCCATGGGATCAGTTTACAGGTGGTAGTTTGGAAACAAGCCCATTTGTTAAAGTGTTCAGCTTGATTGGTATCGAATGGGCAGCGGGTTTAGTTAACTTTATTATTTTAACTGCGGCCTTGTCAGTATATAACAGTGGAATGTACGCCAATAGCCGTATGTTGTATAGCCTAGCACAACAAGGCAATGCCCCTAAAGTATTCACTAAAACCAATAAGCAAGGTGTGCCTATCCCTGCTGTATTACTTTCAGCATTGTTAATTTTTGGTTGTGTCCTTTTAAACTATTTCGTACCGGAAGATGCACTTGGTCATTTGATGTACATTGTGGTGGGTGCTTTAGTCCTCAATTGGGCAATGATTACCATGACCCATTTACAATTCAGACGTGCAAAACGTATTTTGAATTTTAAAACATCTTACCCTGCGCTTTGGGCTCCAATCAGTAATTATATTGTTTTGATCTTTATTGCATTGGTCCTGTTCATCATGTGGACTCAAGGATTTAAAGAGTCAGTGCTCATGATTCCGATATGGATTACAGGGATGCTGATTCTTTTCAACTTCCTCAATCCTAAAGATTTGAGTGACATAGATGTAGACAAAAACTAGTCAGTGACACTTAAAAAAAGTTATTGTTCCGACAATAACTTTTTTTTTAACTCGAATTAGAGTAAATTAGCCCTCGCCTTGCGCTCTTAGCTTAACTGGATAGAGCAGTTGCCTCCTAAGCGACCGGCGTGGGTTCGAGTCCCTCAGAGCGCATACCCCTTCTTTTTTTTGAAAAATCAATCACACAATCATACTTTTATTGACCATTTTTCTCATTTAATTTGTCATTTGAGTCAACATTTTTTTGTTGCATCTGCTTAAGTTTATGCTATGTTGAATGAAGGGTGAAAAATAACCAAAAACTAAAAAATGATTATTTCCTTACTCTTTGTTACAAGTACAAAAATAGCTCAAAAAATATAATATTTTATTATCTAAGGATAGATAACATGAAATTAAAAGCCATCAGCTCGTCTGTATTACTTGCACTTTTACCTATCTCTGGTGTCTATGCCGCTGCAATGGATCGTTCAGGACAATCAGTCAGTGCATTCCTACAACCTAACAATTACTTTGAAGCGGGAATTTCTATTTTAGATCCATCTGTGTCGGGTACTGCTACAGCGAATTATGGGAGTGGCAAGTTTGAAGACATGGCAGATGATTATTATTTTCCAAGTGCCGTAATTAAACTCCAAATGACAGATAAGCTCTCTTTTGGTTTGCTTTACGATCAACCTTTTGGTGCTGCCGCTGAATATACGGGAAATAATGTTCTTGTCTCAAATCCGGGCTTCGATACGATCTTACCTGCTGCCCAAATGGCAGGTTTAAGGCAAGCTGCAATTGCTCGTAATACACCTGCAGGTATTCAACAGCTTGCAACACTTGCAGGCGTACCACTCGCAACAGCTCAAGGCTGGTATGCAGCGAATGCACCCATACCCGGTGTTGGAAACGCGAAAGATGTGGTTGATGCAGGTGTCGCAGCGCAAGTGGATACTGCTCTAAACAGCACTAAAAAAATGCTGGGTCAAGGCGGCACTAAAGTCGATGTAAATACTCAAAACCTTTCCATGATTTTTGGTTTCCAACCCACTGAGAATTTTAATATTTATGGTGGTGGTGTTTATCAAACTGTTAAAGGGTCTTTAAATTTACGTGGTGCGGCAGCCAGCGTATTTAACGGTTACGATGCCACTTTCGATGAAACAGGGGGTGTAGGTTGGCTTGCAGGTGCTGCATTTCAAATTCCAGAAATCGCACTTAAAATCTCTGCGACCTACCGCTCAGAGATTGACCATGATGTGACCACCAATGAAACATTGACCACACAAGCAGCCCTCCCTCTTTTGGCGAATGCAGGCTTAGATGTTTCAGGTGCTGCGCAAGTTTTAGCACAAGGAAGTACCAAAACCTCACTTAAGACACCTCAATCCGTGAATTTAGATTTTCAAACTGGGGTCATGGCAAATACAGTAGCTTTTGCAAACGTCCGCTGGGTCAATTGGGAAGATTTTAAAATTCGTCCAGAAAAATTTGGAGCAGTATCTGAATTAGTTGGGCCTTTAGTCGGTCAACCCAACGGATTTAATATCATTGAATATTCAGATGATCAAATTTCAGCTACTATCGGTGTAGGTCGTAAATTTTCTGAAAAATGGTCAGGTACTTTTGCGTTAGGTTGGGATTCTGGTGCAGGCGAACTGGTCAGCTCTCTGGGTCCAACTGAAGGCTATTGGAATGTGGGTCTAGGTGCACAGTTCAGCCCGACACCTGCAACATTCATCGCAGGTGGGGTTAAATACTTTATGCTTGGTGATGCCAAGGCTCAGATCTCATCTCAATTTGGTACAGAAAATTACCTTGCAGACTTTGAAGACAATGATGCTTTAGCGTTCGGTCTAAAAATGGGTTATAAATTCTAAAATCCCAAAAATCGGAAGAGCACTTCATGTGCTCTTTTTTTGACCTGATCGGTCAAAAAAACACTAATTGAACACTATTCACGCAACTGATTTTATTCAGCCTTAAGAAAAATCAATAATAGATAATGTTTCTATCATACGAAAATCAAACAAAAATAATAGCATTATCAAATAGTGAGTTTTAATAAAACCTCACACTACATCTTCTAAATAAATTTTTATATTTCCTAGAGTATTTACTCTTATTTTTAATGTGTTATTTTGTGTACAGGAGTAAAGTTAGATTTTAGTTTTGTATCTACGTACTTCTACAACGTTTAAAAAACTAAAAAATCAAATCGTTTAGAATGTTAGGGAAAGATTCAAATGAAGTTAAAGACATTAACAACAGCAGTTCTATTGTCACTACCAACTGCAGGTGCATTTGCCGCTGCGCTTGACCGCTCAGGCCAATCGATCTCGGCTTTCTTACAACCTGATAATTATTTTGAAGCGGGTATTTCAATCCTCGATCCTACTGTAGAAGGTGTGGAATCTGGTAACAGTGTAACTAAACGTCCAATTAGTGATATGGCTGATGATTATTATTTCCCTTCAGCCGCACTAAAATTACAAATTCATGACAAAGTTTCATTTGGTCTGCTGTATGACCAACCTTTTGGGGCAAGTGCCGCATACTCTGGAGACAATGTATTTGTTTCTAATCCAGGGACTGACACAGTTTTACCCGCATCTAGTGTAAATAATCTTGTCCAAAAAAGAATTCAAGACCATTTGGCCACAGATCTTGGCAAGCAACAGCTTGCAGGACTTATAGGAAGCGGTCTTAGTCAGGCAGATGCGATATCAAAAATTAGTCAAGCAATCGTTGCATCACCTGCAGTCCAAGGATTACAAGCAGGCTTAGCTGCAGCCAATACATATTTAGGTGAAGGCAACACCAATGTTGAAGTAGATACTCAAAATTTATCTCTCATCTTTGGTTATCAACCAACAGAAAACTTTAACATCTATGGTGGTGGTGTTTATCAAACCGTCAAAGGTCACGTCAGCCTCCGTGGTCAAGCTTATAGCTTATTTAACGGTTATGATGCAGGTATTGAAGAAACGGGTGGTACAGGCTGGTTAGCAGGTGCAGCCTTTCAAATCCCAGATATTGCTTTAAAAGTTTCAGCAACTTATCGTTCAGAAATCGACCATGATGTAGATGCAACTGAATCGCTTTCAGTGATGAACTTTCCTGGACTGACGGCTGTTCTTGGTGGCATTGGTGTGACTCCTGCTCAATTACAGTCCCTTACACAACCTGGAAAAACTAAAATCACGACGCCACAGTCAGTGAATTTAGATTTTCAAACTGGAATCATGGCGAACACTGTTGCATTTGCAAACGTACGCTGGGTAGACTGGTCGAATTTTTCTATCCAACCTTATCAGTTTGGCAAAGTCTCTGAAGCGATTGGTAACCTCGTAGGTCGTCCAAACGGGTTTAACTTGGTTGAATATTCTGACGACCAAATTTCAGCAACCGTTGGTGTAGGTCGTAAGTTTAACGACTTATGGGCAGGCAATGTATCTGTTGGCTATGACTCAGGTGCAGGTAATCCTATATCAACACTAGGACCTACTGAAGGCTTCTGGAATGTTGGATTAGGTTTACAATACAGCCCGACACCGGCGACATTCATTGCAGGTGGTGTGAAATACTTCATGCTCGGCGATGCTGATGCACAAACGGGTGCTCAAGCAGGTGGCAACCAATATGTTGCAAGCTTTGAAGACAACGATGCTTGGGCATATGGTCTAAAAATGGGTTATAAATTCTAATTATCGCGATTTTAAAAAAGGTCATTGCTCGTAATGGCCTTTTTTATCCTCTAAATGACTAAAATTGATTACAAAATACTGAGTGTTGCTAAATCAACCATTCATTTCATCCAATATAAATATAAATTACTTTTCTCTTCGTTTATTTTTTACTTTAAAAATCATTAATATACAACCATATAATTAGTATAAATACTCTAGCAATACTCTTTATTCTTCTTTCTCGATCAATTTTAAATCAGACTGAGTATTTACTCTTTTTTTTATTATGTTATTTTTCATTCACTTTTTTAGCCGTATTTTGGCCTCAAGGACGAAAAATTCATGACATTCAATGTGATTCGTACTGCAATTTTGCTCACCACTCTGCCATCATCTGTAGTTTTTGCTGCTGGACTTGATCGTTCAGGTCAATCTATCTCTGCTTTTTTACAACCAGGAAATTATGCTGAAGCAGGTATTTCAGTTTTAGATCCAACCGTGAAAGGTCAAGATTACGATGGTAACCCTGTTGGCGATATGGGAGATGACTACTACTTCCCTTCAGCAGCCATTAAAGTTCAAGCAACCGATAAGATTTCTTTAGGTCTCATCTATGATCAACCCTTTGGTGCAGATGCAAGCTATCAAGTGGATGGATCAAACTTTGCCACGGCAAATGAAGGCACTCAAGTTAAAGTTCGCACCAATAACTTAACCGCTTTAATCGGTTACCAGCCGACAGAAAATTGGAATATTTATGCAGGACCTGTATGGCAAACGGTTGAAGCTGATATTTCGTTAAAAGGAAAAGCTTATAGTAAACCCATTGGTGCAACGCTAAGTGGCTATCATATTAATGTTGATCAAGAAGAGGCCTATGGTTGGATTGCTGGTTTCGCCTATCAAATTCCTGAGATTGCATTAAAAGCTTCTGTGACGTATCGCTCTGAAATTAAACACAAAGCATTTGCAGAAGAAAGCTCAAATCTTTACATTCCCACAGGATATGTAGGAAATGCTTTGCCGATCGATCTACGTGAAGTAAACAGTCCTGTAAATGCGATTACCCCCCAATCTGTCAATATAGATTTACAAAGTGGTATTGCTACAAATACCCTAGCTTTCGCCAATATTCGTTGGGTGCATTGGGACAACTTTGTCGTGAGTCCATCCCTGTTATCACACCCTCTTATTAATCAAAATTTAATCGATTATTCAAAAGACCAATACTCCGCGACTGTAGGCATTGGACATAAATTCAATCCAAAATGGTCAGGTACAACAACGATTGGCTATGATTCAGGTGCAGGTAACCCCGTCACAACATTGGGTCCAACTGAAGGCTATTGGAGTGTAGGGTTGGGCGGTCAATATAGTCCAACTGAACAAACATTTATTCAAGCCGGTGTGAAATACTTCTGGCTTGGAGATGCAACAGCGCAAACAGGTGGTGCGCCAAAGGCTGAATTTGAAGATAACACTGCTATGGGTTATGGCTTGAAAATGGGCTACAAATTCTAAGCTCTCGTTTCAGCATAAAAAAGGCGCTCTAAGCGCCTTTTTTATGCTGTGCTAAAACCCATTCGAATTAAGCAGGAATATCTCGTACTGAAGCCTGACGAATCACTTCTTTTAAAGCCGCATAACCATGAATGGCTGGGAACTGTGGGAATTCTGCGATTACATTATCTGGTGCATCAAACAAAAAGCCCGCATCGGCTTCACCCAACATGGTGGTATCGTTATACGAATCCCCTGCTGCAATCACGCGGAAATTCAAACCATGGAGGGCTTTGACCGCTTCACGCTTTTGATCAGGTTGGCGCAGTTTATACGCAGTAATGACACCATTTTCATCCGTTTCGAGTTTATGACAAAAAATGGTTGGCCAACCCAATTGCTTCATTAATGGGTGTGCAAACTCATAAAACGTATCAGATAAAATGATCAATTGAAAATGTGTACTGACCCACTCTACAAATTCTTGAGCACCAGGGAAAGGCCCCATGTCGGCAATGACCGCTTGGATATCATTTAAACCCAAACCATGCTGTTTAAGTATACTTAGGCGCTGAGTCATTAAAACATCGTAGTCTGGAATATCACGCGTGGTGGCTTCAAGTTCTTTAATTCCTGTTTTTTTTGCAAAATTAATCCAAATTTCAGGAACCAAAACTCCTTCTAGATCAAGACATACGATTTCCATAAACACGCCCTCAGTTGATTATCAAATTTTTTTGTTATCATAGCTCAAGATCTATACTTTTCACTGCTGTTTTTTAAATCTATTTTTTTCATAAGTATTTATTTTTTAGTGATAAGTCACTTATTTCATTTCTATTAAAATGTCTTTGATTTCATTTAATATAGGCTGAAGCTGTTTCCCAGCCTATCGCCAGGACACCCATGACTATAATTCCAAGCATTGATCTTGTTGATGCGCTTGCATCCGAATATGCAGATAAATCACCCAGTGAAATTTTAGCACTGGCATTCAACCAACCTGGTGAAATTGCCATTTCATTTTCAGGTGCGGAAGATGTTGTGTTGATTGACATGGCCTCACATCTAGGCAAACCTTTTCGTGTATTTAGCCTAGATACCGGTCGCCTGCATGCGCAGACCTATCAATTTATTGAAGCGGTGCGGAAACATTATCATATTCAGATTGAAATTTGCTTCCCAGAGAGTGAATCCGTAGAAAAACTGGTCAATGAAAAAGGTTTGTTTAGCTTTTATCAAGATGATCATAAAGAATGTTGTGGTATTCGTAAGGTACAACCCTTACGAAAAAAGCTGGCGACTTTGGATGGTTGGATTACAGGTCAGCGTAAAGACCAAAGCCCAAGTACACGAGATGATATTCCTGTGGTTCAAGCGGATGTCGGCTTTTCAGGTGCAGGTAAACAGCTCATCAAATACAATCCGCTTGCAAACTGGTCGAGTAGTGACGTGTGGAGTTATATTCGCATGATGGAGGTGCCTTTCAATCCACTCCATGAAGCAGGTTTTATTTCGATTGGTTGCGAACCATGTACCCGTCCAGTTTTACCCAATCAGCATGAACGTGAAGGTCGTTGGTGGTGGGAGGAAGCCACACACAAAGAATGTGGACTACATGCAGGTAATCTCAAATAGCCATTCAAAAAAAGCCACTGATTTGAAGTGGCTTTTTTGTACCTTGTATTCGACAAAATGCTTGGCAATTTTGAATTAAAAAGGTCTATACTCTTTGAATGGACTTATAATTCTAAAAAGATTTTAGAGCTTTTGCAGTGAGGCAAACCCCAACTATGCGCCCATTACACCCTATCGATTATATTTTTCTATCATTAGAAAAGCGCCAACAACCCATGCATGTGGGCGGATTATTTTTATTTCAAATCCCTAATAATGCACCGAGCACCTTTATTCAAGATTTGGTTGCAGACATTCGCGAATCAAAGACGATACCCATCCCCCCCTTTAATAACCGTTTAAACGGTTTATTTTGGGATGAAGATGAAGAGTTTGATATTGACCATCATTTCCGTCATATCGCGCTGCCTCACCCGGGTCGTATTCGTGAGTTGCTGGTCTATATCTCGCAAGAACATAGCACCTTGATTGATCGAGCAAAACCGCTGTGGAGCTGTCATATTATTGAAGGGATTGAAGGCAATCGTTTTGCGATGTACTTCAAGATCCATCATGCAATGGTGGATGGCGTAGCAGGCATGCGTTTGGTTGAAAAATCACTGTCAAAAGATCCAAATACCAAAAGTATTGTGCCGCTATGGTGTGTTGAAGGTAACCGCCATAAACGTATGACCGAACCTAAAGTCAGCAAAATTAAGAACATATTAAATACCATTAAAGATCAAGTGGCAGCAACGCCGCGTGTTACCCAAGAGCTGTTTCAAACTGTCTTTAAAGAAATGGGTAAAAACCCAGACTATGTGTCAAGCTTCCAAGCACCATCGAGCCTACTCAATCAGCGGGTAAGTTCATCACGCCGTTTTGCAGCCCAATCCTTTGAATTCAGTAGATTTAGACAGATTTCCAAAGCACTCGATGTGACCATCAATGATGTGATTTTAGCAGTGTGTTCAGGTGCTTTAAGAGAGTATTTGATTTCTCAAAATGCTTTACCAAAGAAGCCTTTAATTGCGATGGTTCCTGCTTCTGTCCGTGATGATCAATCGGATATGAGTAATCGCATCACCATGATTTTAGCCAATTTGGGCACACACAAAGCATCGCCACTTGAACGTTTAGATATTATTATTCGCAGCGTCAAAAACGCCAAACAGCGCTTTCGTCGGATGACGCCGAATCAGATTTTGAATTACAGTGCATTTGTCTATGGTGCAGCAGGGTTGAATATCTTGTCAGGTATTATGCCAAAGCGACAGGCCTTTAATATTGTAATTTCGAATGTACCTGGACCCAGTGAACCGTTGTATTGGAATGGTGCACGCTTAGAAGCACTTTACCCTGCATCGATTGTGCTCGATGGACAAGCCCTGAATATTACCATGACCAGTTATTTGGATAAGCTTGAAGTGGGTTTATTGGGATGTCGTAATGCGTTACCGAAAATGCAAACTTTACTGACGCATTTAGAGGATGAAATCCAACGTTTTGAAAGCTTAATGCATGAAAAAATGCAGGAACAACGTTCAAATACCCAGCCTGCTAAAGATGCTGGAGCATCGATTGAATTGGCGTTGATCATTGATGATGAAGCAGAAGAAGATAAAATCAAGAAACCTGCTTAACAGGAAAATCAATTAAGGGGCTGAATATTGCCCCTTAATTTTTAATGCTACGACATTGGCGCAGCAACTGCTGACATGCTGAAACCACCATTGCTTTTGTGATATGCACTTCTTGACCTTGATCATTGAGCATCACACATGCATTTTTTTTCTGGCTTTCTACAACGTTTTTTATTCCACGATTCATGGTTTGTTCACTAACATTCATACTTGACCTCACTTTGCTAAGACTGAGCTTGAAATCGTCTTTGGCTACTGATTTATTGCATGTGGTTAGTATTGTAAAATCAAGCAGGAATGTAAAATTTCAGATGTAACAACTGTTTAACGATATCCTGTTACAATTTTAATTCAGAATGATATCGTATTGCTCTTGCGTGTATAAATTTTCGACTTGAAACTTTATGATGCGTTTCACAAAATGCTCTAGATCCGAGACGGCTGCTGCTTCTACTGTTAAAAGTCGGTCAACTACCGCAGGATGTGCCACAACAGTAAAGCCAGTCTGAGATTGGAAGTCTCGTGAATATCTTAAAATTTCTCGAAATATTTCGTAACACACTGTCTCGGGGGATTTGACATAACCTCGTCCTTGACAAGTGGGACAAGCCTCACACAGCAGATGTTCCAAAGACTCACGTGTACGTTTCCGGGTCATCTCTACCAAACCCAGCTCGGAGACTTGGGTGATTTTAGTCTTGGCGTGATCCTTTTCGAGCACTTTTTCAAATTGCTGTAACACTTCATCACGATGTGATGCTTCTTGCATATCAATAAAGTCAATAATGATAATGCCACCCAAATTACGTAGTCTAAGTTGGCGTACAATGACTTGAGTCGCTTCCATATTGGTTTTAAAGACCGTGTCCTCAAGCGTGCGTCCACCCACATATGAGCCTGTATTGACATCTATGGTGGTCATGGCTTCAGTCTGATCAATCATCAGGTAGCCACCAGACTTCAGCGCTACGCGTGTCTGAAGCGCTTTTTGAATATCCGTTTCGACATTGTATAGATCAAAAATGGGACATTCACCTGGATAATGATGCAAGCGAGTGCTCATCATCGGGACAAACTCTTCTACGAACTCTTGCAGTTTGGCATAGACTTCACGTGAATCGACTTGAATTTTAGCGGTTTCATGGTTCGCAAGATCACGGATCACACGTTGCGGCAAAGGTAGTTCTTCAAAAACCAGTGAGGGCACGATCATGCTTTTTTGTTTACGCTGAATAAATTCCCAAAGCTTGGCTAAATACGCCATATCTTGAGCAATGGCTTCTTCTTCAATGCCATCAGCTGCCGTACGTACAATCACTGAACCCGGTAGCTTATGCTCTGCTTGATTGCGTTCAATAATCGAGCGTAAGCGATCTCGCTCTGCTTCAGATTCAATCCGCTGTGACACACCCGTATGATGACCATAAGGCATCAACACCAAATAGCGCGATGGAATGGAAAGATCAGTCGAGAGACGTGCACCTTTGGTTCCGAGCATATCTTTCATGACTTGAACGGTGAGAATCTGTCCCGGTTGTAACAGCTCAAAGACATTCGGGGTTGGTTGATTACGCGGCCAAATCATATCGTTAATATGTAAAAAAGCGGTACGCGATAGGCCAATATCGACAAATGCTGCTTGCATACCTGGTAAAACGCGAACCACTTTGGCTTTGTAAATATTGCCGACCAGACCACGCTTGGCTAAACGCTCAACGAATAATTCATTGACCGTCCCATTTTCAACCAAGGCCACACGACATTCCATCGGTGTGACGTTTATTAACAGTTCGTCAGACATAAATAACACTCAATACATTATAAAAATTGTTTTTTGAATGGGTTAATTTTGTGCCTTAACCTCAGTTCTGAAATTCTGCCAAAAGTTGTAGCGTTTCATATAAGGGTAATCCCACCACATTACTATAACTTCCTGTTATAGCAGGAATAAATTGCGCAGCATATCCCTGAATGGCGTAGCCACCTGCCTTACCCACTGGCTCGCCTGTTGCCCAATACTTTTCCATATCTGCATGACTTAAATGTTGCAAATATACAACGGTTGTGACCACGCGACTTTTGACTTGTTTTGCGTTTGCCACACACACGCCACTGAATACATGATGCTGACGACCTGACAGTGCCGTCCAAATTTCAAAGGCATGCTGCTTAGATTCGGGTTTTCCAATGATCTGCCCATCTAAGCTTAAACTGGTGTCCGCTGCAATGACCGTGGCGTTTGGACATTGAGTCAACACGGCTTGTGCTTTGGCTTCTGCTAACCGTTTAACATAAGCGTCAATCGATTCATCTGCCCTCACGGATTCATCAACATCTGGACTAAAAATGTCAAAACTCAGCCCGACTTGTTCTAATAATTCTTTTCGTCGAGCCGAACTCGATGCGAGGATTAAATTCGCCATTTTCTTAAACAATAATACAAAACGGGCCAGAGCATCATACTACTGAGCAGCGGTAACCAATGTCGTGTAATTGAAAACTGCATGCCTGACACCACTTGAGCAAACAAGATAAATAATAAATGCGCAAGCAGCGCTAAGCCCACAATAATCCAAGTATTGCTAAAGGTCATGACCCGTCTTTCACGAACGAAATAACGAATCGAAAAGGTCAGTAACACATAACTTAAGGCATTTAGACCCAGTGGAGCATCTAATAACAAATCGGTGAACAGTCCAATGCTAAAAGCAAACCATACGCCGCACCAGGTGGGCTGACACAGTACCCAAAACAGCGTCACCATCAGCATAATGAGCGGGCGCCAGCCTGCCACGTCGTACGACAAGGGATAAACCACCAACACTGAACAGATCACCACTGAGATGACCATAATAAATAATGGGTCTTTACCTTGCTGATCTGAAGATAATTTTTTAGCGCTGAGCATTGGGTTGCTCCATAGCCAGAGAGTCTGAAAATAAAACCACAACGTGATGACCACCAGCCAATTGAGCAGCAGGTTTCACATCAATTTGGGCAAACTCGCCTGCATTTTCACGTTTCACTTTGACCACAGTTCCCACTAAATATCCCGCAGGAAAATGCTGCCCTAAACCTGAGCTATAGACTTTGTCACCGACTTTAATATTTGAACTGGTCGGGACATATTCCATTTTTAAATGTCCCAAATCCCCTGTCCCACTGACAATGGCGCGCATACCTGAGTTTTCTAAACGAACAGACAGCGAATGTTCTTTGTCAGACAACAACATCACCCGGCTACTATGCGGATAGACATTGATGATTTGCCCCATAATACCTTTGTCGTCGAGTACCGTTTGACCGACTTTCAGTTGATTGGTTGCACCGCGGTTGATAATAATAATATGACGCAGTGGATCTGCATCGGTTCCAATCACTTCTGAAATTTCCATACGTCCATCAATGATTAACGGCGTATCGAGTAGACCTCTTAAACGGGTATTTTCGGCAGAAAGTTCTGAGAGTTTTTGCAGACGCACTTGAGCCTGAAGCAATTCGGCCTGCATCGCGGTATTTTCACGGCGCAGCTGAGCTTCAGATTTGGTTTGTTGACTGAGCCATTCTTTCGATAAAACCGGATAGCTTGCAAGGGCATATATCGGATTATAAGCCGCATACAAGACATCTCTTGCAGGTTGAACCACTTGTGGCATGCGCCAGTTGAACATCAGCACGACCACACAGCTTATAACTGCAATGATGAAAGAGCGAAAAGATGGCGGTTGCCTTGAAAAAAGATTCGGTTGCACCGCCTATTCCTTAACTTAACCTACAGAAATTATCCTACAAACAACATGTCATGGTTCGGGTTGTCGAAAAACTCGAGCACTTTACCACCACCACGGGTGACACAAGACAGTGGATCTTCTGCAACCACCACAGGCAAACCTGTTTCTTGTGAAAGCAGTTTGTCAATATTACGAAGTAATGCTCCACCACCGGTCAACACAATACCGCGCTCTGCAATATCAGATGACAATTCAGGCGGTGTTTGTTCAAGTGCAGATTTCACCGCAGCCACAATGCTACGTAATGGCTCTGAAATCGCTTGCGTAATTTCATCAGAAGTCACGGTAATGGCACGAGGCACACCTTCTGCCAAGTTACGACCACGTACTTCAATTTCTAAAGTTGTGCCGTCTGAGATTGCCATGCCGACTTCTTTTTTAATGGTTTCGGCAGTGGTTTCACCAATCATACAACCGTGGGCTTTACGTACATAATGAATAATTTGCTCATCAAATACATCGCCACCAATACGTAGCGAGTCTGAATAGACACAGCCTTGTAAGGAGATAATGGCAATTTCAGTGGTACCACCACCAATATCCACCACCATTGAACCACAGGCTTGTTCAACAGGCATGCCCGCACCAATTGCAGCCGCCATAGGCTCTTCAATCAGACGGACATCACGTGCACCAGCGTTAAATACCGCTTCACGAATGGCACGGCGTTCAACCAGCGTTGACTTACAGGGCACGCACACGACCACACGCGGCGCAGGTGGAAACAGACGCTTTTCATGCACTTTGCCAATAAATTGGTTTAACATGGTTTCGGTCACTTCAAAGTCTGCAATCACGCCATCTTTCATTGGGCGAATCGCAGAAATGTTTGCAGGTGTACGCCCAAGCATACGCTTAGCGTCTAAACCTACAGCAGCAACAATTTTTTGTGAACCACTATGACGGATGGCCACAACTGTCGGCTCGTTTAATATAATGCCCCGTCCTGGCGCATAAATTAGTGTATTAGCTGTGCCTAAATCTATGGCAAGATCTGGCGAAAACAAGCCAATTAGTCGTTTTAGAATCACGGGTCGTTCTCGATTAAACGTTATATAGACGTAAGATGGCAACTTTAACTAAATGTGATGCTTTGAACAAGTCAATCGCTTATTATAACGCATGTTATTTTGAATATTTTTTTATACGGATTAGGTGAGACATCATGTCAGCTTCAGATGCTCAGCATTCTGCAGATTTAAATGCACAAACCGTTTCAAGCATTGCTCATTTGGCTCGCTTGTCTTTGGATGACACTCAATCTGCTGAATATGCTCAGAGTTTAAATAAAATTTTAGGAATGATGGACAGCTTAAAAGGCATCAATACCGATGGTGTTGAGCCATTAAAGAGCCCATTTGATCATCCGCAGCCCTTACGTGCAGACTCGGTTTCTGAAGAAAATCACCGTGAGCAGTACCAAGCTGTTGCACCTGCAACCCAAGATGGCTTGTACCTTGTGCCTCGCGTGATTGAATAATTTCAAGTCAGCAAACCTATTTAAACATTGAACGTAAAGAATTGAACTTATGACTGATTTACATCGCTTATCGATTCGTGAAATGGCTGAAGGTTTAAAAACTACACAGTTTTCTTCTCACGAATTGACGCAACATTATTTAAACCGTATCGCCAAAATTGACCCACAGGTTAAATCTTATGTGACGGTGACCGCTGAGTTGGCACTTGCAGAAGCAACTGCGGCAGATGGCTTACTTAAGTCAGGTATGGCAGGTCTCATGACCGGCATTCCACTGGCACATAAAGATATTTTCTGTACCCAAGGCATTAAAACCTCTGCCGGTTCAAAAATGTTGGATAACTTTATCTCACCTTATGATGCAACGGTGGTGGCAAAAGCCAAAGCTGCGGGCATTGTGACCTTGGGTAAAGTCAACATGGACGAATTTGCCATGGGCTCAACCTCTGAAAACTCATATTACGGTGCAACCGCAAACCCATGGAATTTGGGTCATGTCCCTGGGGGTTCTTCTGGGGGGGCTGCTGCGGCTGTCGCGGCTGATCTTGCACCGATTGCAACCGGTACAGATACGGGTGGCTCAATTCGTCAACCTGCATCTTTTTGTGGTTTGACTGGTCTTAAACCGACCTATGGTCGTGTGTCTCGTTTCGGTATGATTGCCTATGCATCGTCTCTTGATCAGGGTGGCCCGATTGCACGCTCTGCAGAAGACTGTGCTTACCTGATGAATGTGATTGCAGGGCATGACGAAAAAGATTCGACTTCAATTGAAAAAGAAGCGGACGATTACGTTGCCAACCTCAACGGCACATCGGTCAAAGGTTTACGCATCGGTATTCCAAAGCAGTATTTTAATGTTGAAGGTTTAGATGCTGAGGTTAAAGCGCGCGTTGAAGAATCTCTGAAAAAACTAGAAGAGATGGGCGCAATCTTGGTTGAGATTGACCTCAACATGACTGATGCCTATGTGCCGACCTATTATTTGATCGCACCTGCTGAAGCATCGTCGAACTTGCAACGTTTTGACGGTGTGCGTTATGGCTATCGCTGTGAAAATCCAGTGGATTTGATGGATCTTTATAAGCGTTCACGTTCAGAAGGTTTTGGTGCAGAAGTTCAGCGTCGTATCTTGATTGGTACCTATGCGCTATCTGCTGGATATTACGATGCTTATTATGTGAAAGCACAAAAAGTACGTCGTCTCATTCAACAAGATTTCTTAAAAGCTTTTGAGTCTGTAGATGTGATTGCTGCGCCTTCTGCGCCAACCACAGCTTATAAAATTGGTGCGGATTTAAGCCCTGTAGAGATGTACTTGGGCGACATTTATACCATCGCGGTGAACTTGGCAGGTCTACCTGCAATTAATGCGCCTGTTGGTTTTGATCAAAACAACCTACCTGTGGGCTTACAGTTGATTGGTAACTACTGGTCTGAATCACAATTGTTGTCTGTAGTACATCAGTATCAACAAGCAACCTATTGGCACACCAAACGCGCTGCAATTGCTGAGGAGAATGCATAATGTCAAACACTCAAAAACCTGCGCAAAAGTCGTTGCTGATTGATGGTTGGGAAGTGGTCATTGGGATCGAGATTCACACCCAGCTCAACACCAACACTAAAATCTTCTCTGGTTCTTCAACGACGTTTGGTCAAGATCCAAATACACAAGCCAGCCTTGTCGATTTAGCAATGCCGGGTGTATTGCCAGTATTAAACAAAGAAGTGGTTGATCTTGCGATTCGCTTTGGTTTGGGTATTGATGCGTATATTGACCAAGCGTCCGTATTTGCACGTAAAAACTATTTCTATCCTGACTCGCCTAAAGGCTACCAGATCAGCCAGATGGACAATCCCATCGTGGGCTTGGGTCATATCGACATTCAACTTGAAGATGGCACAGTGAAGCGCATTGGCGTGACACGTGCGCATTTAGAAGAAGATGCAGGTAAATCAATCCATGATCAGTTTGAAGGTATGTCAGGTATTGACTTAAACCGTGCAGGTACACCACTGCTTGAAATCGTATCTGAACCAGATATGCGTTCGGTTGAAGAAGCGGTGGCTTACATCAAATCGATTCACACCTTGGTGCGTTGGTTGGGTATTTCTGACGGCAACATGGCGGAAGGTTCGTTCCGCTGTGACTGCAACGTATCACTTCGTCGTCCGGGCAATGAATTTGGTACCCGTTGTGAGCTTAAAAACTTAAACTCATTCCGTTTCATTGAACAAGCGATCAATGTTGAAATTGAACGTCAAATGGATATTTTGGAAGATGGCGGTAAAATCGACCAAGAAACGCGTTTGTTTGATCCAGTGAAAATGGAAACCCGTTCAATGCGTTCTAAGGAAGAAGCGAACGACTATCGCTACTTCCCAGATCCTGATTTGTTGCCTGTGATCATCTCTGATGATCAAATTGAATTTGCACGTGCTCAGTTACCTGAGTTGCCTAAAGCCCGTCGTGCACGTTTCATCGCGGACTTTGGCGTGACTGAATATGATGCGCACGTCCTCACCCTTTCGCGTGAAATGGCGGACTTCTATGAAGTTGTGGTGACTTCTGCGGGCGGTGCAGCTCAAGGTAAAGTGGCTGCAAACTGGGTCATGGGTGAGTTTTCTGGCGCTTTGAATAAAGCGAGCCTAGAACTACAAGACTCCCCTGTGTCTGCTGAGAAACTTGGCGGTATGATCGCGCGTATTGTGGACAATACCATCAGTGGTAAAATCGCGAAGCAAGTATTTGGCTTTATGTGGGAAGAAGGCAAAACGGCGGACGAAATTATTGCGGAAAAAGGCTTGAAGCAGGAAACTGATACAGGCGCGATTGAAGCGATTATTAAAGATGTGCTTGCTGCTAACGAAAAGATGGTTGAAGAATACAAATCTGGTAAAGAGAAAGCGTTCAACGGTCTTGTAGGTCAAGTGATGAAAGCGTCTAAGGGTAAAGCCAACCCTGCGCAAGTAAATGAATTGATGAAGAAATTGATTGGTTGATTAATTCGCCAATGAATTGATTTTATGTTATAAAAACCTCACTAAATGTGGGGTTTTTATGAATTATTTTAATGTTATTCAGAATTATAGTGAAGGAAGCATAACCTACAAATCCCATAATAAAATACAAATAAAACTTCATTCCAGTAGGTTTACTGAATACTCTGATGAAGATATTAGAACAGCATTTAAAATCATAAATAATGAAAAATTACAGTTAGTCAAAAAATTACCATGCGTAATTTGTTTTGAAGATTTCAAAGATTATGTGGCTTTAGGTCAAATAGAGAAAATATTTTACGATAATTTAGGTCAATTTATCATTGCAGACATTGAATTAGTAACCGAAAAAGTATATTTCCAAAATTGTGATCCTGAAATTAATTACAATGATCTTTTTAAGGCTTTAAATTTTAATGGTTGGGAAAGTGGTAGAACACATTGGGCAATAAAAACAGGAAATATTTTTTACAATTTACACCAAATAAAATTTAGTGAAAATATTTTGGAGCAATCAGAAAAATTTCCAGATAATGAATCAGTTGTTTTCGCATTCAAACCTGCAACACAAGAAATTAAACCTCAAAGCATACAGTCCCCAAAAGTCAGTAATATTCATAAAATTAATGAGCTAAAATGGCTAGATGAAATCTTAGAAGAAAAAGATAACAATATCATATACATTAAGAATGTATCTGAATTTATCGAACAAGTTATTTTAATAAATGAAACAAAACTACCAAAAAATTTCAACGGTGAAACATTTTATCGTGGCCACGGAAATGCAGCAAAGTTTAAACTTCAACCATCATTATTTCGTGAGCTTAATACAAAAGGTAAAATTTATCTTGAAGCAGAAAATCTTCTTTATAGAGAGTTAATTGCCGCCGAACCACATTCATTCGATAAAGATATTACCAGTATAGATGTATTAACTCGAATGCAACATTATGGTATGCCAACTAGATTATTAGATGTAACTAGTAACCCTCTTACGGCTTTATATTTTGCATGTGAAAATATTAAAGAGCATGACATAATTACATCAACTAAAACACCAATGACAGATGAATATATAACACAAAAAATAAATGGTCATAACCAATATCTTGAAAAAAAATTAGCTGATTCTGAAGTTATTATGCTGAGTATATCCAATGACAGAGTAAAATTTTTTGATTCTGATACTGTTTCTTGCCTATCAAACCTAGTAAAACTTAATACTAATCAAAAAAATAATATACAATTTCAAATGTTGTTAGGTTCCACATTAGATCCTTTAGACCCTGTCACTACTCAATATTTACACTGTATTCAACATGAAAAACCCTATTTTTCACAAAATTTTGATACTTCTGATCTAAAAAAAGTTATTTGTGTTAAACCTAAAAAAATACATGAGAGAATTATTGCTCAATCTGGATCATTTTTATTATTTGGTTTAGAAGCTGAAATAAATGAAAATGGTGATACTAACTTTATTATTAACAGAATAAGAATAAAACCAGAATATAAAGCAGATATTCTGAAAGAACTTGATTTACTTAATATTAATAAGCGTACTATCTACCCTAACATTGACAACACGTCCCAGTATCTAAAGAGTAAAATTGAAAATCGTTAATATAAATTTCAAAAAATCGCAATGACTAAATTTTATGACTTTAGATTTATTCACATTCCCTTCCCCCTACGCCTTTATTACATAGATGCTGTAACATATTTTGTAATAAACACTTCCTCTCCTTCTAAGAGATGGTAAGGGAGAGGCATCCTTAAAATAAATATAAAACCTTCAGAAAACACTGTCCCATTTTTAGCACTGTAGTCCCTCTTTTTGCCTTCCTATAATCAGCTCATACATAAAACTAGGCAAAAGACATGAATACTAAAGTACTCCTTGCACATGCATACGGACCATCAGAGGTCCTCGAACTTGAAGCTCACGCACTTCCACAACTTGCATCTGGCATGGCACGCATCCAAGTCAAAGCCGCAGGGATTAACCCGATTGATGCACGCCGTATGACAGGCGAATTCAAACATGCTGCCCTTCCACAAACCTTTGGTACAGAGTATGCAGGCGTAATTGTCGAAGTATCTAACAACAGCACATGGAAAGTCGGTGATGAAGTTTTAGGTTCAGGTGGTGCATTCACCCATGCCACAATCATTGATGTGCCTTTAGAGAACCTCATCAAAAAACCAAAGAATATCGACTGGAACGTGGCAGGAACGCTCGCAGGTGTTGCACAAACAGCCATGACCATACTCGATGAAATGGGTCCTGCACAGTCACTCCTCATCCACGGCGGTTCAGGTGGTGTCGGTTCCGTTTTGATTCAATTGGCAGTGAATCAAGGGATTGAGGTGGTTGCTACAGCATCAGCCAAAAACCAAGATTACATTCGTGACTTAGGTGCAACGCCAGTCGTGTATGGCGAAGGCTTAACGGAACGCTTAAAAGAAATTCATCCAAAACCTTTCGATGTCTCTATTGATATGAGTGGACATGAAGATGCCACTCAAGCGTCACTTGCAACAATAAAAGCAGGCGGATTTATGGCAACCATTGCGGGTCGTAAGCTATCCTCTGACAAAATCAAACCTGTTTGGGTCAAACGCAACCCTGCAAATTTGCAACATGTCGTCGATGGCGTAGCTGAAGGTAAAATCAAATGGTCAGTGAGTCGGGAATATCCATTTGAGCAAGCACAACAAGCCTATAGCGATATTTTAGACGGACACACTCAAGGTAAAAGTGTTTTAGTTTTTGAATAAGTTTTAACTTATTTCGGAATTTAATATCAGAATTTCGTAAACTCTGAAATATAAAGACGAGTGAAAAATAAAGTTTCACTCATCTTCAATTACATAATTCTCTTATCGTATGTTTACGCTTTACATTTTTTAAAATAATGTACTTAGCAGGCTTTACTAAGAGGCTGAGTTTAACATTTTGGTTTTAAAATCAGAAATACATGCGTCCGCATGTGCTTTTAAACTTGATTTCAATACCGCGGCATTATTTTCAAATAACTGATCATAAGAAGGTGCATTTTCTTTATCATCTTGATTTTTTGAACATTTACTTTGTAATAGAACCGTTTTTTTCTTGGTGTCGATTAACCTAAAAACACTGTTATAGATGACACGATAATTATTCCAATCTGTATTGTAATATATGGACTGCCATCCAACGGTCTGAACATCAACCAACAAATCAGCATCTTTATATTGCTCAGAAAGTTCATTTACTTTAGTCGATTCTGTTACAGATGAAGTAGACATTATCGTATTAATACCAAGGGCTTGCCCCAGTTCAGTCGCCAATACATTCGCGATATAACCTGCAGGATCTTCCACACTATTTTCTTTAATTTTTTTATTACCTGCAGACACCTGTTGAGCCACACCGATCATTCCAAACTGCACATTCATTGCTGTAGTTGCTAGAAAATCTGGTGCTTTCCGCTTCGAAATAACAATCGAGCTAGCATTTAATTGTTTCAGTGATTGGCCTGTAGTTTGTGAAATTTCTTGAGTACTTGCACAACCTGTAAATCCTACGACGGTAATCAAGGCTCCAATCAGAAATCGTTTTTTCATTATTAACCTTTTTAATATTTTATGAGTGAAATATTTATTAATATAAACATGCAAATTATAAGAGTTCGACTTTAAAAGTCGAGCTCTTTAATGTGATTTCAATCATATTTTTAACATAAAAAGCAAAATAACCATCAACCACCAGATGCTTTAAGAATTTAAAATTGATTACTTATCTCTCACTATCCCTAACTTATTAAAAAGATCAGGCGTTAAAAAAGTCGTCACCAACTTATTCAAATCCACATAACGAATCACACCTTTCAATTGCTGTTTCACTTCAGGGTTTTGAATAATTTCTTCACCTGTGGTGCGTCCGAGCGCTTGAAAACTATCCCCGACCGCTTGCAGGCCATCCGTCTGAATCACGGCTTTGGTCTGCGCCGCACATTGCTCTACAATCACGCGCTGAAGCACCTGAGCAAACTTCTGATCCAACTGGGTTCTTTGTGCATCGGTCACATTGCTCAGCGCTTTCAAATCTGGATGTGTCGACAGTGCTGAAAAAGTCCATTGCAGTACTGCGGTTTTATCGGTTGCAGTGGTCGACTTCACCAAACAATCACTCAGCTGATCTACGGTTGGACTGGCCATGGTCATTTGTGCTGTTCCGCATAAAACAACTGCCATACAAGCAGGAACAGCTACACGAGAAATTGTTGCATGAATCTTTTTTAAAAATGGATATGACATTCTTTTAATTCCAATAAATTTATAAATTCTTTGTATCACAAAGCTGATTTGAATATCTATTATGACTGACGATGTAAGCACATCTCGTTTTAATATGTGCAGATTTCCAACGACTTAAGTAAAGACAAAACATGCGTTAACCTTATATTTGAACGATCATTTTTATAGACTGCATAAATAGGGGCAATGCACGGTGTATCTGCTTTTAGTGCTTTATATACAATTTGGTTATTCCAAAAATTTTTAATCGATTCAGGCACTATAGACAAACCAATACCCGCAGCAATTAAATTTAAGCTCGATGTTAAACGCGGTGCTTTTTGTACAATATTTGGACTAAAACCTGCCGAATAACAATTTGCCAAAATATTATCAAATAAATCTTGCCCTGCTAAACGCCTATACAACACGAAATCAAAGGATTCCAAGTCTAATAAATGAATCTTATCCTTTTTTGTTGCTAAAGGATGGTTATTTGGCAAGGCGACAATTAATGGTTCATCTAGTACATGTAGACTTGTTAAGCCCAAGCTTATGGGTGCAGGTTTTCGTAAAAATACAATGTCATTTTTTTCATTAAGAATTGAATCTATTAAAGAACTGCTCCCATCTTCTTCCAAATGAATAGATACAGCGGGAAATTGCTCTCGAAAGCGCCTCAATAATGTAGGTAAAAATGAATGCAAACCCACTGAGTTGGTAAAGCCAAAATTAATCTGACCCTCCATTCCTTGTGCGATATTTTGTACGCGTTTCGGAATTGCTTGAGCATGCGCCAAAATGGTCAAAGCTTCTTGATACAATGCTTTCCCCGCTTCTGTTGCTTCCACACCTCGTGGTAACCGTGTTAATAACTCCGCATTTAATTCCACTTCTAAGCTTTTAATCATACGTGTAAGTGGCGGTTGTTGCATATTTAAGCGTATCGCCGCCCTTGAAATATTACTTTCTTCAATTACAGCAACAAATGCTTTTAGCTTATGAATGTCCATTATAAAATCTACTCGACTTCAATCCACACCTATACTTTTTAAGTATACCTAGGAGCAAAAATAGCATTTTTCATCATAATTCTACAAGCGCATAATTGCCTCATCAAATATAAAGGGGCAAGACATGAATACTGAAGTGATTCCTTTCGTACAAGAGATTCATCCAAATAATAAGGAATTATTTACAGGATTTATGAAGCTTGGACTAATAGGTTTTGGCGGGGTTCTGCCCCTCGCTCATCAAATGGTTGTTGAAGATCGAAAATGGCTGACCAATGAGGATTTCACTGATTTGTTAGGTGTATGCCAAATTTTACCTGGCGGTAATATTATTAATATGGCTGTCGCTATAGGATACAAATTTCATGGTTTAAAAGGATCCATAAGTTCAGTTTTAGGGCTGATTTTTGCCCCTACTGTAATTGTTATTTTACTGTATGAACTGTATGCACAATTTCAAAACATTCCAACCATTAAACATATGATTGAAGGTTTGGCTGCAGCAGCTGCAGGTTTACTGTTTGCGATGGGTTTAAAAATGCTCAAACCTATTATGAAAAGTTATTTAACAGCATTCACCATTTTTATGATCTTTATATTCATGCTGGTCATAAAAATACCTTTGGCACTGACACTAATCATTCTCATGACAATCAACATGTTGGTTATTTCGGTAAACAAAGGGGCTAAAAGTTCATGATTTTACTTACACTTGCAATTGTTTTTACTCAACTTTCTTTACTTGCTTTTGGTGGAGGAAATGCCATATTGCCCGAAATGCAACGCCAAGTTGTAGAGGTTCACCATTGGTTAACTGCAACAGAATTTAGTGCTATGTTTGCCATGGCTCAGGCTGCACCGGGTCCAAACATGATGATTGTCCCATTAGTGGGTTGGCATGTTGCGGGCCCTATGGGCTTACTCACCACCTCTTTCGCTAAGTTTGGACCATCTTCCATCATTACCATATTTGTACTAAAGTTTTGGAATCAGTTTGAAAATCATCCGTTACGCAGTCGTTTTGAAAAGGCTTTAAAACCGATTACAGTCGGCTTAGTCCTCGTGAGTGCTTTTATCATTGCAGATGCTTCAGCGCATAATGGATTTCTTGTTGGTATTGTGATTATTGCGACTTTACTCAGTTTAAGTAATAAGATACATCCTCTTTGGGTGATGGCTTTTGGCGCAATTTCTGCTGCACTTTATTTATAAAATTCATCCTAAAAAACCCGTAAATTACGGGTTTTTTATAACGATTTATTCAATAATTTATTTGTCGTCTAAAACCGATTCAAAGGCTTTAAGACGTTTATAAATAGAAAGCAATTCAATAATGGTCGGCCAAGACTCAATTAAATATTGAAAAGACTCACGGACTTTGCTGAACACGTTGCCAATCTGCATCATGAGACCCAAGGTAATCGTACCTGCCGCAATGCTTGGAAACAGCACAAATAAACCATAGAGATTATCAAGTTGCATATACCAAATCCGCACCATATTGAAATAAGCATAATGGAAATATAAACGGAAATAATTTAAACGTACTTTGCTAAACAAGTCTTTTAAGGTGAGTGGATCTGCTCGTTCATGGTGATCTTCGCCATAGACCAGCTCTTTACGATAAGCCGCTTCGACACGCTGATTATTAAACTCAAGCCCCGGCAATTTATAGCCTACCAGCATCAGCACGACTGTACCCAGTACCGCCCAACTGATCGCCGCCCACATCAGGGCATGCGGAATCTCCCCCACTATAGGCAAAGATTTGACATGCACAGACAACTGAAACAGTACGGGTAAAAATGCCATCAGCGTCATCAAGGCTTGAATAAAACTCACACCCAAAGTTTCTGTGGTTTTGGCAAAGCGCATGGTGTCTTCTTGAATACGTTGTGACGCACCTTCAATATGACGTAATTGCTCCCAATGTGCGGTGTAATAATCATTCATTGCGGTGCGCCAGCGGAACACATAATGGCTCACAAAGAACAGATTAAATACTGCAATAGTGACATAGACCATGGCCACATATAAAAAGGTCATTGAACCGCTATACAGCAAGCCCACGTCACCACCACCATTACTGAGCATTTTCTGAATTAAGTCATAAAACGGGCTGTACCATGCGTTGACCACGACGTTAACCTGTACGGCAAACCAGATATTAAACAGAATAAACGCCGAGCCCCAAACCGACCATGCTTGCCATGGGTTATTTGAACGCCATTTCCAAAACAAAGCAAAAATGATGGTGGCAACAAAGAACCAAACATAAAACCACAAGAAGGATGGCGCCCAAAATCGACTGACACCAATTGGAAGTTCAGCATCGGCATAGCCTTGAGCGAAGCCCAATAGCGTGCCCCACTCTTTTCCACCGGCAAAGTTCCACAACAATACATTGAATACAAACCAAAGCACCAAGGAGGAAAAAAACCACTTGGGATTGGGGAAAAATGACTTAAACATCGCTTAGGTTTATCCCGAATAGGTTTTACTAAAATGATTTGAATGAGATTTTCTGCATATTAATCTTAAATAGATCACTGATCTTTATTTTTTAGAAAATATTTGTTATTTCAATACTACGTTTGTTTATGCCACAGATGCTTTTTTAAAGCTCCATTTTCCATATCACCATCCATACTAAATCGGATGAATGGAGCGCATCCTTTGACTACTTAAATTTAAAACGAATCAAATCCTATAGCTCAAAACAATCAACCGATGATGAAGATTTAAGCTGCTCTTACAAGACCCAAGCTCAAGTTAACTCTTATCGTGAGAACAGCTTAATCCAAAATTTTTGAAGCCAGTCGCTGACTGACACGAATTGAAAATTGATCGACCCAACGACTGAAATATTCAGATACCCATAAAGTAAAGCCAATAAATCCAATAGAGGCAACTATGACAGCATATGCATAATCTACACCTACACTTAATAAATAATTAAAAATAGGCAAGCCAATCACATACAGCACAATCAAATGTAATAAATAAATGGAGAAGGATAATTTACCCAACCAAACCAGTACTTGATGATCAAATTGCTTTGAAAGTTTTGGACTCATTAAAATACTATAGACAATGAAAACGCCGCCAAAGAAGTTGCCATATTCATAGGTGCGTTCACCTAAAAGAGCATAAATCCATTGGTACGACCAACTGCTATTGTGTGCGCCTGCCAAATATAAACCGAATAAAAATAGTAAGATAGCGGCAGCATACGGCAGTGTTTTGGCATACAGATAAACATAAACCCCAATCACAAAACTAGAAATACCCAGAAAAAACCCTTCGCCTTTGAGATAAAAAGCCAGCGCAGGCAACACTAAAGAGCCAATAAAAAACAACATGCGCTTCACTCGATACAGATACAACAGTAAAAACAGCACCAACGAGCCAAACAGCTCAATATGCATGGTCCAGAGTACCCAGTTAGTATCACTCTCAGCAAAGAAAAATGAACCAATCAAGCCTTCATAAAGTGCATGTTGCAAACTTATCTCTTGAGTCACATAGGCTTGTAACCACCCATTGGCTTGACTGCTATCCACATAAACCACTTGAAAGATCAGCCAAATGAGCAAACACGAGACCACAGCAGGTATCGCCAAACGTGGATAACGCTTGATCAGCATACTTTTGATTTTGGGCTTAATCTGATCGGGCTTTCTTAAAATTGCATAAGAGAGCACAAAACCGCTCAGTACAAAAAATAAGAACACCGCAGCCGTGCCTGAATACCAAAAGGCAAACGGCGAATGGTGAATAAAATATAGGAGCGCTGAGTCTGTGCTTTCAGTGGCATCAAAATGATGCAAATAAGGAAAGAAACTTAAGCTTAAATGAGAGAACACCACCGCCAAACATGCTAAACCCCGAATACTTTCAGCAGAATTTAATTTAACCATTACGCCTATGTTTCCCTGTCTGCTTAACGAATCTCTTGGATAGATTTAGTAAGCACTTGTATTGCACCAAGAAAAAAAATTCTTGATTTTGAGAGTGGTGCATCATTCTATTTTCACAATTTGACCCGATGCATTGTGGTGTACTGTCACTACCTTTTTCACGCGGGAGCCATGGATCTGTTCAGCGGGCAAGTTAAAATGGCTAGCATAGTCTTGAATACCTTTGACTTGCGCATATTTCACAGATGTGGCGGGAATAAAATTACTCCATAACCACAGCATTAGAGCACAGGCCAAGATGGCAATAAAACCATTTTCCAGTACCCTAAAAAACACCCGCAAAATTTGATCGACTAAATCATGGTCATGATGCTGATCCAATATGCCTAAGCACATCATGAGTGGTTCCCACAACAACAACCATGCGCCCCATAACATAAAGGTACTGGTATTGGTTAAATAGCGTTTTTGCCACGGCAATTGATGTCGAATATCAATAATGATAGATTGAATGTTCACAATATTTTCTCTACGCCCTAGACGTCTTCACGAATACCACGATCTGGGCTAACCCAGCGCGCGCGTTTTTCTGACTGTCTGGACAATACTTTTGGCATGGCAACGATCGTGGCTGAGACAGTAATGATCCAAAACAGGAACGGATACCAAATCATCCAAAAATAGTTTTTTGCTAGCCCTTTTTCATACCGACTGTCCATCCACATGCTAATTGCAAACTGAAACAGACAAGTCGCCCCGATAAAAATACCCGTGCCATAGGGCAAAAAAGGTGAACTGACTTCAGGCAAGCCCATGACTGGAAGCAACCAGCTGACCACCCAAAGAATCACGATAAATAACATTAAATATGACCACAGCAAGGTCAGGCTCATCTCTAACAACAATGGCCACAAAAAATTCAATTTGGGTTTAAACAATACATCTATATTTTTGGTCAGTACCTGCGCCCCACCCATCGCCCAGCGCAAACGCTGTTTCCACAGTCCATGAAGCGTTTCAGGCATCAACACCCAAACAATTGCATTCGGTTCAAATTCAATGTCCCAACCTGCACGCTGTAACTTCCAAGAGATATCGATATCTTCAGTCAGCATGTTGGGTGACCAATACCCCACCTCATGCACAGCACTTTTACGAAAAGCAGTCACCGCGCCAGAGACGGTAAACAAACGCCCAAACGTACGCTGTGCACGTTTAATCATGCCAATAATCGATGAAAACTCACCGACTTGCACTCGTCCCAACAAAGTTGAACGATTGCGTATACGTGGGTTCCCGGTGACCGCAGCCACCGTCGGGTGTTTTTGAAAATGTCGAATCATCCACTGTGCAGCATGGGGATCTAACAGCGCGTCACCATCAATCCCCAGCAAATATTCAGCTTCAGTCATTAAACTGCCCGCTTGCAGTGCCACTGCTTTGCCTTGGTTCTCTGCCAAATGCACCACCCGTAATTTTGGATACTGGGCTGCCATACGGTTCAATACATCAGCGGTATGGTCGGAACTGCCGTCGTTAATTGCGATCACTTCAAAGTTCGGATAGTGTAGCGCCAAGGCCTGACCGACTGTCTCTTCGGCATTGTCCCCTTCATTGAAGCAGGGAATCAGCACCGCCACCCATGGATATTCGCTTAAACTCGGTGGTCTATCATAGGCAGGTTCTTTACGTTCACGTATGCAAAAAATCAATGCCCCGATCATCCACAAATACGACATAAACAGCGGATAATAAAAGATAAAATTTAAAATAGATTGCCAAAATTCTTGAAAAGTTTCCATTATGCGATCATATGCCTCAAGGAACCAAATCAGAAGATTGCGTATCAAAAACAGCTTTTAGTGTTTTGGGGTTTGGATGGTCTTCAATCGGATTGTCTGGGTAGTAACCGACATGGAACGCACCTTGTGCATATAAGGATTTAAAAGTCTCTGCCATTTCTTCAGAAGACACTTTTTCATTTTTGCGCCAATCGATTGCCTGAATCTCAAATACGGTTTTCTTTAAACCATTGGGGTATTTTTCAACACGCGATACTAAGTCTTTAAAAAACTGCTCTGGATTTTCGACCTGCTCCATGTAAGGCATGGCCATAATCGCAGTAAAGTCATAGTTTTCTAAAGAACGCTCTAAAGACTGCGCATACCAATTTTCCGCATAGGCAGACAACGCCACTTGTGCATATAAATTACGTGCTGTCATTAGAAATGGCTGATAATGACGAACCTCATCTGCCAGCTCTAATGCAAAGTCATCAATCGTTTGAGTCTTAAAGGCTGTCCAGCGCTGTAACTTTTTCTCATCGGCACGAATTTCCGCCAATGAGGTTGACAGCCCCTGTTTTCGATAAGCCTGCAAAGCATCGACACTGGCATCCTCATAGTCCGACAGGGTCGCATCATCATGGAAAATAATGCCATTAAATGAAGATGATTTGGCAAGATCTTGATAAATGCCTTTAATTACATTTTGTGCAGGTTTTGAATAGGGACTTAAACGGTGATACCCCATATTTAAATGCTTAGCTTTAACTGCTTGCTGCGTTACCACGATATCTTTTGAGACGGGGTTGTTTTTTGGCAATTCCCATGCATAAACAGGCATCCAAGCGTAAACACGGCTCACTTGGGTGCGGGTTTGAATTTGCCAACTGACGCGGTTAAATAAATCTGTACGCATTGGAATATAACGGTTAGGGAAATACACCAAATCTGCTGAGCCATTGCCATCTGGGTCGGAGAATGCCTGCAAATACACAGTATTTACATTCATCGCTTCAATACGGTCTAACAATATACTTAAGTTACGCTCTTGCTGAACTGGATTTGGATCATAAATATAGTCCAAATCCACATGCATGATTTTTTGTGGACGATGCTGATCTGACCACTGCTTTTGCCGAGATTCGATCTCTTTTTTGAGCTGTACAGTATCTGTATCACTTTGAATCAAAATTCGATTTATCTGTCCAGCTGGGCTATTTTTTTGAGTAGCAATATCATCTAGACTTAAACTGATTGGCATACCGGCTTGCTGTGCCAGTTTCACCGTTTGCTGGTTATAACGACCATAAGGCCACACCATCACACGTGGGGCTTGAATACCATTTTTCTTAAACAGTTGTTTATTTTTAATCAAATCCTGTTGAATACGCTGTGTATAATCACGGTCTGATTCATATTTTTGGGTCGATGCTTGATACAAACGTGTGGTTGCTGCGGGTTGGGTATTGCCTTGCGGATTCCCCACAATGCCATGATGTAAATCATAACTATGACTGCCCACCTCCACTAAGCTGCTCTTTTGCATTTCTTTCAGCTGTTGCCAACTGAGCATCTGCTCGCGAGAAATTTCAGCGTCACCAAATTGAATCTTTTGCTCAGGCTTAGGCGCTAACCATGCACCGACAATTGAAAGTAAAACTGGAATTTTACGCTGCTGAAGAATCGGATATACCGTATGGTAAAACGATTGATAGCCATCATCAAAAGTGAGTAATACAGACTTCTCAGACAGCGCTTTCTTGCCTTTTTGTGCTGCTAAAACCTGATCTACACTGACAAAGTGGTAGCCATTTTTTTGCAGCCAATCCAAATGCGTTTCAAACTGATTCGTTGTAACTGCATATTTAGGAATAAGCGTATTTTTTGTATCAACTACTTCATGGTAGGACAGAACCGTCAAATTTTCGCTGTTGGTTTGAGTCAATTGCAATTGAGATTTATCTTGTGCCATCGCGACCGAATTTAAGCCAGCTCCCACGCATGTCATTGCGATCATGACGCTGAGCTTTAAAAAATGAGATGTCATAATATAAATCCTATCGCCATTTACACAGGTGTAACGACCTGCCGTTCTATTTAAATTGTGGTCAAAAAACACAACTCAATATTAAAAATAATGAACAGTATCAAAAGGCTAGAAATGGCAATATAACGAAATGATGATAAAGGAGATAAAAACGTTATTCAAAGTAGAATAAACAAGTGGAATATTAGAACACTATTCAAACATATATTCTGTGAAGAATTGTGACATTAACACGGTACAATCTTCATATTCATAAGGTTTTTTGGCGACTTTATCGCTGAATCGTCATTTCCTGTGTATAGGTAGACATATTATGATCTATCACACCTAAATCAACGATGATCCACTCAATCTGCACAGAATTTATAGATCTATTTATTTTTTGGCCATAAAAAAGCACTCATCATGAGCGCTTTTTTAGATCACAATTTTACATTCAGAATCATATCATCAAAATGATGACCGCTTAATCACGCGTCTTCACATCAAATAACTCAATTTCAAACACTAAATTTGAGTGTGCTGGAATCACTTTACCCATTTTACGCTCGCCATACGCCAAATGAGAAGGCACCATCAGTTTGCGCTTACCACCGACTTTCATTCCCATAATGCCCTGATCCCAACCCTTAATCACACGGCCAGTACCAATGACGGTTTCAAAGTAGCTGCCACGATCGATTGAAGAATCGAACTTCGTCCCATCTTCAAGCCACCCCGTGTAATGCGTGGTAATCAAAGCACCTTTCACGGCTTCCTTACCCTCACCCAATTTTAAATCAATAATTTCTAATTCTGCGCTCATATTCAACTCCGCGACTTCAACGTTTATCTACAATCAGGTTCAACTGCCGAACTTATTGTAACTGAATCCACTCAATCTCTGCTTGTCCTTGATCTGAAATCAAAGTCCATTCGCCATCCATAATATTCAACTGCAACTGCATGGTGCGTTCACACAAGCCTTGAATTTCAGCTGTGCTTTTTTCAGTCAGTTGCAACACTTGAACATTTTTCAAGGTTTTCAACTTACTGTTGCGCTTGTACCACTCATCTACGCTTGAGCCATAAGTGATGACTACTACTTGTTTACAGCGAGCACTGGCTTTTTTAACTTTGTCCTCATCTGGACTTCCCACTTCAATCCACTTTTCCAGCTGACCGGTTAAGTCTTTTTGCCAAAGTGCAGGCTCATCCGTTTCAAAAAGATCTTTGGTAAATTCTAAACGTTCATCGGCAAAGCGAGCATAGGCAAGGACGCGAACCATTAACCGCTCAATGGTCTCAGATGGATGAAGTGCCATCGTAAATTGGTAGTCACCATATTGGTGTACATCCATATTGGCAATGTTTAAATCTGCCTTGTAAATTGTCGCTTTTAACGCCATAGAAAGTGTCCTCAAATTTGCTGCCTAGCATACTCGATTTTCAAGCAATGCTCTAAAGACAAAATCTATAAATTTGACCCCACCCTATTTCGCTTAATATCAATATCTGGTTTCCATTGAACACGATGATGTTCTTGAATTGAAAACTTGTGGGAAATATAAATGATCTTGATTTCAAAATAAAAAATTTAAGCTTCAGTATCCATACGACAAGCCAGCAACTGGCTTTCGAAATTTTGCCAATCACGTTCCGACTGATAAATGATTTCTATACGGTTATCGATATTTTCTTCAACACCGATATAATTAAATTGTTCGGGATTGAAGTTAAAGGTTTGCCAACCTTGGTTGGTATTAAAAATTGCTTTGATACGAAGCCAGTTTTGCTGTTCACAGAGTAAATCGAGCAAATCTAAAAAATGAAACTGCCAACGTTTGGGAAATTTCCAACCCGCAACGCTATAACATTGTGCTGTTTCTATATAGTGATATGGCAACTGTTTAATCTGAACTGATTCATGATCAAGCAATGTTTTTTGAATTTTCAACAGCGGCTGAATTTTACGTGTTGTACCGCTATAAGCCTGATCAAGCTGTGACATCTCGATTTGACCTTGTACTGCAAATAACCAGTTTTGCGCATAGGCTTGGTACTCTTGCTTTAAATGTTTTAATGCAAGCTCATCCGCCTCAGTCATCAAGTCCACATGCGAGATTACTACAGTCTGTGCCGCTTTTAATTGATCTGCATATAAATGCTGACTGGTCCAACCTTGATCGCTCAATCTAGAACCATCGACCACGGTCACTAAACTGCGCATAGCAATACTCATCTGCCAATGCGGTTCAGTCAATTGTTCGAGCAACTGCGCAGGATGCCCCAAACCTGTAGGTTCAATGAATAATCGATCAGGCTCTACCTCAGCCAATAAACGTGACAAAGCAATTTGCATGGGCAACTGACTGCTACAACATAAACAGCCCCCGAGCAACTCTTTGACTTCATAACCACTTGAGCTTGGCAAGAGCTGCTGATCAATGCCTATTTGCCCAAACTCATTCATCAGCACAGCCCAAACCTCATGCTCTGGTTTTTGACTCAATAATGCTTTAAGTAAAGTGGTTTTCCCCGCCCCTAAAAAGCCAGAAATAATGTGAGTTTTGACAGGTTGTGAAGCAACTAATTTCAAAATAATGGCTCTCGAAGCAGCAATGGATGCAATTGATCGACCGAATTGAGTAGAACTAAACGCGTTCTAGCCTATTGTTAAATGTTCAGCGCTTAAAAACAAGATCAATAGATATTTTAAGCAATGCTTTAACCTATTGGCTGCATCAAAAATTCTAAGTCATTTATATCTATATCAATAACATTATTCCAAGCAGAGTATTCTTAGTTCAGCTCTCATGAAGGTACAGATTTACTTATCTAGTATCTCAATGAACTTATCTATAAAGATTCACAACTCCAATCGTAATTTATGACTCCTTACACCTGTATTGTTTTCACTTGGTAACTTTATCGATTGAATTTCAGTCAAATCGACATATTTGCATACACTTCAAAGGTCTAAAACCTATACTTTTTTCACATAATTTAAACATAAAGTTATGCTTTGTTCAGATTACGTAACTCAGACTGTTTCGCTTTGTTGATAAGGTTGCTCCCACAACCATCTGGCTTTAGCATGATTTTCGTTGTCTCTGTTTGCTTATTTGCTACATGCATTCAGATTTTATGTTTAATTCAATTTTTAGTTCAGGGTTGTTTAACGATTTTTAAAATATGTTCAATTGCTACTGAAAATATTCTAAAGAAAATGATCAACCCATCATTTAATGAAAAAGGATGCCATCTCATGAATTTAGTTAAAACATTACTTGCAACAACTCTTGCGCTCAGTGCTTTTTCAACATTTGCTGCAACAAGCAAAGAAGAGAAAAAAGATCATCAGGTGATCACGTCTTCTCAAGAGCAACCTGTTAATGCTGAAACTTCTGCAGTAGGACAACCCACTACCACACAACCAGCGACTGAAGCTGCGGCGGATGAATCTTCTTCAAGCACACCAACGACGGTTCAACCAGCACAATAATGCTGTTATATGAACATTCAAATTAAGTCATTGAAAGCGATCTAACATCTCATTTTTCATGTCACTTTTAATGTCTAAAAATAGAGCCCTGCTATGGCTCTATTTTTTTATGCGTGTCTTTTAAATTTTCAAATGAAATACATCGCAGCTAAACGAGAGTCTTTTTGACCTCTTTTGCTTTTCCATTAAAAATAGCGACATAATAATATGGACAAAAAACAGTATTTTATATAAGTGAATGATAACTCACATATAAAATTCAAAAGGCAAGTTAGTTGCTCTATAAGAAGAGGCCTAGGTAGAGGCTTCTTATAGAGAATTTGTTGATTTTAGAGGGAGAAGGAACTTTCATGGGTCATTCAAATACCCATTCATGATCATTTTTAACTTATGAAAGAGGTCTAATCTTTAGACATTAAAAAAGACCGCTATTGCGATCTTTTTATCATCTTCTAAAAAATAGTCTAAACCGACTTTTTATAAATGCTGCATGAAGGATGATGATTTTCATTTAAACGGGCAATTTTACGATGCTCGGCTGCTTCAAAGCGGCAACGTTTCCAATCATTGTCTAAGTTTAAAGCTGGAATTTGTTTAGGTTTGCCATTTTCATCTACGGCCACCATGGTGAAATAACAGCTGTTGGTATGGCGCACTGTACGCTTTTGAATATTTTGCGCTTCAACGCGAATACCAATTTCCATTGAAGTGCGCCCCACATGGTTCACACTGGCAAGAAAAGTCACCAATTCGCCGACATGAATCGGCTCTTTAAAATTCACTTTATCTACAGACAACGTCACCACATAGGATCCCGAATAACGACTCGCACACGCATAAGCCACTTGATCGAGCAATTTTAAAATTGTTCCACCATGGACATTTCCTGAGAAATTGGCCATATCAGGCGTCATTAATACAGACATCGTTAATTCTGACTGATCGTCAGCAAGTGGTGGCACTTGATCAAATGAAGACATAAAGCTGTAGACTCAAATATGATTAAGACAGGAGATTTTATATGCATATTATAACTTCATTTTGCATAGAAAATGTTGAATTAAGCAATCTTAATTACTTTTAAATCACAGATCTAAGTTGCAATGCTTAAGTCCAAAAATGATGATCAGTTAATCACAACTCACAGCCTCAGCTAACTCCACCAACTGCAACATTTCTGCGGAGACATGATCAAATTTCAACATATTTGAATCTGAACCCTTTACTTGAATCTCAAAAGTTCGATCAAGATTAATATGTATAATTTCAAAGGTAATTCCTGAATTTGATGTCAAATACACCTGTTGCCCGACACGAAATAAAGATATTTTCTAAATCCTACTATTATTTTGATTATCAGCATTACTATACGCATCTTCAGGATACGTATACTTTTATGTGGATTCAAAATATACCAAATGATAAACACAAACCAATGATATAATATATTTTATAACTATAAGAAATATCTTTTTAAGTATTTTACAATTAAGAAATGGTTTTAGCTTGAATCGTCAAATAGCTAGACAAATTTAACATACTGACTCATGCCTTTACCACGGCGACTGAATCAACAAACAGATTTGATCTATTTCATTCCCTTGTTCTGTATCTCATCATTCTGTACGGAAAAATGTATCTGTTTATACACTGGGTTGGTCTTCACTAAATTTTGAATCTTGTCTATTTGCTCCATCGTTGCCTGTGCCCCTGCATCAATCGTCATTTGACGACCTTTCACTTCAAAAATATGAGCTTTTTCACGCAAATCTGGTTGAATCACGATATCTGCATTTTTTAATTCTTCAGCCGCCAATTTGTTTTGCATAATATTAATATTCTGGTTAAACATACCCCATACATTGCTGGTTTCAGTGTGTACGGGCTGCGCCAAAATATCTACTGCAATCACAATATCTGCACCCAATTCACGTGCAACATTCACAGGGACTGGACTGACCAAGCCACCATCTACATATTCCGTGCCTGCAATCGTGACCGGAATAAACATACTCGGAATGGAAATAGAGGCACGTACCGCCTGACCTGTACTGCCTTGATTAAATACGACCTTGTTACCTTGTTTGAGCTCTGTGGCGACCACAAACATCGGGATTTTCATTTTCTCTAAGGGCAATTGATTCACCTGTTGATTGACATAATTTTCAACCTTGCTACCGTCAAAGAAACCTTGTAAACCAATGTTAAACTCACGAACATCATTCACTTGCATATCTAAAGCGATTTGCTTTAATTGGGCTGCCGACTTACCACTGGCATAGATCGAACCTACAATACTGCCTGCACTGGTTCCCACGATAAAGTCGGGTTTAATCCCTCTTTGTTCCAGAACTTGAATTACTCCAATATGCGCATATCCACGCGCACCACCACTGCCTAGAACCAAAGCCAGCACAGGTTTATTATGCTGCTGCTTTTTAAAAGCGGTGTAATCAATTTGAGAACGAGCATCGCTGAGGGTGTGAACCAAGCTTTGCTCTGCTTTTAAAGGCATCTGTTGACAGGCAACCAGTGTAAAACTTAAGCATAAGCTGAACGTCTTTAAAAGATTCATAAATTGAATGTATATGGTGTTGAAGTGATGACTATCAAATCACACTTGAACTTGAAATACTGTATGAAATATTTACGGCAAATGCAGGCTTGTGAATGAATTATGAATACACGCGCATTTCAATACCCCGTCAATAATTTTGATAATCAACCCAATAAAAAAGCCCCAGATCAACTGGGGCTTTTCGGATTAATTTAAATTAACCAAAGATTTTCAAGATACCTTGAATCACGACCACGTTTACCAGATCGATAAAGAATGCACCAACCAAAGGTACGATCAAGAACGCTTTGTGAGATGGACCGTACATATTGGTAATCGCTTGCATGTTTGCAATTGCGTTTGGCGTTGCCCCCATACCGAAACCACATAAACCTGATGCCAATACCGCAGAATCATAGTTTTTACCCATGACGCGGAATGAAATATAAACTGCGAAAATCCACATTGCGATTGACTGTGCCAACAACAAAATAATCATTGGAATTGCAAGGTCAGCCAACTGCCATAATTTTAAAGAAACCAAAGCCATCGCTAAAAATAATGCTAATGCAGTATTACCAAATACATCAATTGAACGATCGAAAATTTCGAGTTTGAAACCTGTTTCTAAAATATTACGCAGTAAAATACCACCGGCCAATGCCCATACAAATGTAGGCAATTCAAATGCTGTACCTATCGTAAGGTTTTTCATCACTTCTGCAAAACCAAGTGCAAAAGCAAACATCCCTAATGTGGTAATCGCATTATCCGCTGTAATTAAACGGACCTTTTGCGGTGCTTCAAATGCATATTCTTTATCTGTTAATGGTGTTGCATCGCTTTCTAAACGTGCTTCAGGGTTTAAAGGTGAAGCCAATTTATGTTTGCGAATGAGGTAGCGCGCTAATGGCCCACCCATCAGCCCCCCCACAACCATACCAAAGGTTGCACTGGCGATACCCATCGGTAACGCACCTTCTACGCCATATTTTGCTTCGAAAATTGGACCCCAAGCACCTGCAGTACCTAAACCACCCACTAAAGCGATAGAACCTGCAATCACCCCCATCAATGGATCTAGCCCAACCATTGAAGCAACAGCCATACCCACGCCATTTTGAATCAATACAAATACTGAAATCGCAAGTAAAAAGATCACCAGCGGTCGACCACCTTCTTTAAGCTTAGCGAAGTTTGCACTTAAACCGATTGAGGCAAAAAACATTAACATAAACACATCTTGCATCGGCTTATTCACCGTGATGGTCATGCTCAAGAATTGATGTGCAAAATAAAAGATAATTGCGCCAACTAAACCACCAGCAACTGGTTCAGGAATATTATATTTATTTAAAAACGGTATATGCTTATTCAGGATACGCCCTACATAAAGGACGACCACTGCGAGCAATAACGTATAGGTCGGATTTAATACATAATCCATAATTAAACTTCCTAATTTAATGTTCTGCTTATTTTAATTAAAAAGATTGATTTTCTAATATGAACTTCAAACTTCAACGTAATATCTGATGGTATTCCATTCGCCATACCATCAAAGCATGCGTTAGCTTAAATACATACTAATTGTGAAAACGATCAACATTCAATCTTGTTAATAAAAAACCTACATCACATCCATGCAAAATGAATTGATAAAAAACCAGTTAGCATATTTGATTATCTAACCTACAAATTTTACGCATAAAGTTATGGCAACATAAAATTTTCTTTGCTTTGACCAAGCACTCGTTCAATTCCATTTACGCTCAAATCCAGCTTGAAATTACAACTGATCACGTTCAGAAGTTTGGGAGACGCCATTCTCAAGAGCGTAATTATGCAGATTTTTGACAAAAAATCTCCTGATTTTGTATTTTTATTATCAATATGGTTCAAACTTTGATCTAACATGGTTTTCCAATAAAAAATCTCAACATAAACGATGTATAAAAAAGAGCCTTAAAGGCTCTTTTTTAAATCATGTCTACAACTGATTAGAAGTTGTATTTCGCCATTAAACCAACACGGTTGTCTTTAAAGCTTGCACCGCTAAAAGTTTCGCGCTTACCGTTTACATATTCCACACCCAGATCAATAGGTTTAACTGGAGAGTAAATCAAGTTAATCCACGCTTGTTGCACTTTTTCATTTGCCGAAGTGTTTAAACTCGCATAATCCGTACCATCATCAGCAAATAATGCACCATACGCTAAAGTCGAACGTAAGTTCGGTAGGATTTTATAGGTCGCCCCAACTTGCAGCCCCATAAACTCATTTTGTTCAATTTCGCCATCAGTTACGCTGTATGCAGAATTGGCACCATACAGATAGTTACTGTTACCTTTCACGTAAGATACATCTGCAGAGACTTTAAGTGGATCAGATACTTGATAGTTTGCACCAGCTGCGACGCCCCAGCCCGTTTGTTTATCATTCGCTGTCTCTGATTTATAGTTTTCAACCAAAGCACGAGCAGATGCACTACCCTTACCTTCAGCAAAACCTTGGGTCACTTTAGCGGTTAAATTTGGAAGGCTGTATTTAAGTCCCGCACCCGTGCTATTACCTTCTTCAGCAGAAACCAATAACTGCGTATCAGGTGCAAGTTTATATGAATAACGTACTTGTGGAATACGTGCCGTACCACCGCCAACGTTGGTACCGAAGTCGATCATTTCTGGTGCATGGTTAGACAAGAAGTTTGATGTGGTTTGACCAAATAGCCAGTTATTTAAGGTTAAGTAAGCGTGACGTAAACGAAATTGCTCTGCATCCCCGCCAGCGAAGTCCGCTTCAACCTTACCGCCGACATCTGCACCTTCAATCGTAGTTTTAAAATCTAAACCAATACGCGTTGTTTTCGCAGTCGCACGTAGTTTGTCTTGCGCAGCTCCTGTACTGGTATGCACATTGTTGAAGTCGTTATCCGCACCTTCAATGATATAGTTGGCATCACCACGAGCGAAACCATATAGGTTTACACTTGCGCCTGCTTTTGTTTTAAGCGCCGGGGCAGCCGCTGGTGCAGCTACAGCATTCACTTGAGCCAATTGAACTTGTTGCTGTTGTTGTACCTGTTGTTGCTGTTGAATCAACGACTTTAATGCTTCAACTTCTTGGCGAAGTTGCTGAATTTCTTCTTTCTCTGTTGCAGCATGCACTGAGCTCATCATCACTGCGGTAACGGCAACGGCTAAGCTTTTCTTCAAAATAGCTTGACGACGAATAAACTGATTCATAAAGAACTCCAAAATTGTAATTAAGCTGCATCCGTGCATTTAGGTATTATCAATTTTGATCTCAACCTTAACCTTTGTTTAATTAAAAAATTGAAAAATTCTAATAAAACAACGCACTCAACTGCATATAGAAAATATTCTGTTAAAAACACTCAACAAGTAACATAATGTGTAAAACCACATTACTTAATCTAACAATTTCTTCACAATAAGAAAATATATTTTATTCTTAAATACCAATTCCTCGAACACAATTTTTGATTACTATTTCAAAAAATCTTATATATCTTAAGCTTACAAATTACTTTTCTTAAAAAATGCGAGTGATATACGACTATCGTATATAGTTAAAGTTTACAAAAATCTCATTTTATAGGAAGGATTATGCATTTAAAGCAAGTTCATTGACTTGATCAAGCTATAGATATCTCGCCAATCTATTCATGCACTTTTAGATAAACCTATGGCAACTCAGATCATTAACAATATTTTAAGCATATCCGCGCGTGCGCCTTCTGGTACCATCACCTCGCTCTGGAAAATCTATGTGATCACGGGTCAAAAACAACAAGAATGAATCTCCCAAGTCCGCACCGCTCGAATAAAATCCGTAAAAGACCCTAAATGCATAGCACAGTACATCGAAACCTTTGCCTATAATCCTAAGTATAAGGTCTTTCTCTTTGTATTGAGCGTCGCCATGAACATAGTGGCGAGCTTTATGGTTGATTGGGGATTCAAACAGGCGAAAAAGAGAAAATGGCAGCACAGCATCGCAGAAGTGATCAATGGTTGGATGTGGCGTGCCTGTTGGTCGATTTTTCAGTGTAGATAAAGCCCTGAGCAGTGGATCGAAAATAGATACCACTATACGCATGCAAAATATCATGATTGCCACCAAAGCTCGGGGTTTATATATCTGCCCGCAAGCGGTATAGAGTCATTTCCATTCGATTTTGCTTATTGTATTGGAAGCAAACAATTATGAAGAACTGATTTGTGGCATGGCTTAAATTTATGCAGAGCCAAATCACATTGGAAATCGTTTTAAAACTCAACGCGAAGCTGTTGAAAAATTTTCAGTATTTTGAAATGAGTCATGAAATTACGTTCTAGTCAAAAAGCGAATCAACAAACCAGTCTGATGTATTTGTTGATTCGCTTTTTGACGCCTGGTTAACTGCTTTGGGGCTTCTGCTCACGAGCCAAGTTTAAAATCGCCATAAAACCTAAGCAGATAAAAAATAGCATGAGTATGCCCATATTCATGACTGCATTCCCCCAGAGGAAATTTAAAGCGACCCCGCCCAACAAACCACAGCTAAATTGAGCACTGCCCATAATGGCACTTGCAGTACCCGCTCTTGCGCCTTGTTTGGACATGGCAAGTGCCATCGCATTCGGTCCCGTCAAACCAATGCCTGATATGGTCATAAACAGTCCTAGCATGAGGAACCACAGTGGCGCATAACTGATTAACCCCGCGCTCACAATAATCACTGCGCCTGTCAGTTGAAGCATTCCACCCATTTTAAGACGCTGCAGCACACTGACTTTTTTCGCTAAATATTTATTTAAAGAGGACATGACCATAATGCCAAACGCATTAAATCCAAAGGCATAGGCAAATGCTTGCTGGCTCATGCCATATTCGCCCATAAATACCGCAGAAGCTGAACTGATATAACAAAATAAAGCTGCACCCGTCAGACAACCTGCGAGCATGGGTATGCGAAAACTACGGTCTTGAATAATTGACCCATAAAGCAATAAGACTTGCTTAAAGCTCAGTTTTAGACGGCGATCAACACTCAGTGTTTCATCAAAAAAGAAATGCACACAGATCAAACAAAACAGTCCAATTGTCATTAAAGTGATAAATACCGCCTGCCAAGGAAAAAATTGCAGAATGACCGCGCCAAATATAGGCGCCAAAATCGGCGCGAGTCCCATCACAATCATCATGCTTGAAAATGCCTGCGCTGAACCTTGCAAATCTAAGCGATCTCGTATAGCCGCTCTTGCAATCACCACACCGACACAACCACCGAGTGCTTGTAATACACGTGCTGCAATTAAAGCCCAATCATTGGGTGCGACCACACAGAGTAAACTGGCAAAGGCATATAGACCTAAACCCCAGTACAATGGTTTTTTGCGACCAATCCGATCACTTAAAGGTCCATAGAACAGTTGTCCCAGTGCTAAACCGAGAAAGTAGGCAGGTAAGGTATTGGCTATTTGCTGTGTGCTCACTGCAAAATCATCTGCCATTTGTGGCAAAGCAGGCAAATACATGTCAATGGATAAAGGACCGAGCGAGGTCAATAACGCCAGTAAAATAATCCAACTATTGGCATATTGCTGTCGAGATTGCGGTTCAGACATACAGGTTCTAATTCAAAAGGCTGAGTTATGATCAGTTTATACCGAGGATCAGATAAATTAATCATATAACAAGTGAATATTCACGAATTAATAAGACTATAATTCGCCACAAAAGAAAACGTGGTTAAGGATCTGTTTTGAATACTTGGTGGATGAAGCTTAAGAAAGCAACCTACAACACCACATTTCTGTACACCATACGTATGATCATTATCTTTGGGGGTACAGCATTTGTCCCCTATCTGATGGGTCATCAGATCTTAACCATTCCGCTTTCTTTGGCTGTGGTGGCAGCAGGTCTTGGCGATATCGATGATCGCTTTTCGGTCAGAATCATGAACATGATTTATACCTACATTGGCTTTTTCATTACCGCAACTGCCGTACAGCTACTCTCTCCCTATCCGATTGTTTTCGCTGGTGGTCTGATCGTTGCCTGCATTGGCTGGATTTTACTGGGATCGCTCGGACGACGTTACGCCTCTATTTCCTATGGGTGTTTGGTGGTAACCGTCTATGCAATGTTGGGCGTCCACCTGTTTGAACCATGGTATGTGCAACCTGTGTTACTCGTCTGTGGCGCTGCATGGTACGGACTGATCTCTACGATTTTCTTTTTACTTTTTCCTATTCGCCGGGTTCAAGACCAACTTTCACATTGTTATTCGTCACTTGCAGATGTGTTATTTGCAAAATCAAATCTGTTCGATGTAGAAATGACCACTCAAAGCTACCAGCGCAGTATGATTGCGCTCTCTATGGAAAATAGCCATTTGGTTGGCATGTTCAATGAAATGCGCTCAATGTTACTCACGCGTTTAAAGGGCGATCGCGGGAGACGGGAAACACGGCGGAGCTTACAATACTATTTTGTGGCTCAGGATATTCATGAACGTGCCAATTCTTCTCATTTTGACCACTTAAAACTTACCAAAATATTTGAACATAGCGACATTATGTTTCGCTTCCAACGAGTGATTTCTTTACAAGCCAAAGCCTGTAAGGACCTAAGTGAAAGTATTTTAGAAGGTCGTGGTTATGAGCACTCGCAGAATTTCGAACAAAAATTTCAAAATCTGAGAATTTCTTTAGAAAAATTACATGATTATCCAGATTATCACTACAGCTGGATCAATGCTTTATTTTCCCTCTATCACAACTTAAAAGCGATAGATGCGCAGCTCAGCAATATTGATACTGAACGACATATTCAACATGAACAACAGCTCCCGATTTACCATCAATTAAATGACGATGACCTCAAAGGTTGGTCAGATATTGTAGTTCGAGTGAGACAAAACCTCACACCCGAATCCATTTTATTCCGTCATGCCATTCGCTTATCGACTGTTTTATTTGTCGGTTATATTTTGGTCGAAATTACAGATATTCCCTCTGGATTTTGGATTTTGCTGACTTCGGTCTTTGTCTGCTTACCCAATTTTAATGCCACTAAGCGTCGTATGTATTTGCGTATATTAGGTACCTTTATTGGGATTATTGTCGGCTACTTGGTGCTTTACTTTGTGCCGTCTCTTATAGGTCAACTCCTCATACTGACTGTCTGCGGTGCGTTATTTTTGGTTCTACGCAGCAAACAATATGCACAAGCGACCGCTTTCATTACGATCTTAGCGTTGATTAATTTCAACTTTGATGGCGTGGGTTATGAGGCCGCTATTCCAAGACTGATCGATACGATTATTGGTTGTTTTTTGGCATGGCTTGGGATTACCTTCATTTTCCCAGATTGGAAATTCCGAAATTTACCGCGAACCATTCAACGCTCTCTTGAAGCACAGGTCAACTATTTGGCCGAAGTGGTTACGCAGTATCACCACGGACGCAATAACAGTTTAAATTATCGTTTGGTGAGACGTGCTGCCAACAATATTGATGCAGAAATTGCCTCACTCATTTCGACTTTAGAAACTGAGCCGGATTATGACCCTGTTCAAAAAGAAATGGCTTTTGAATTTTTATGTTTAAGCCATACATTTTTGAGTTATATCGCGGCCTTAGGTGCACATCGTGAGCAAATTCACGATATTGAAATGCTCGATTTACTCGACCATGTGCTCGATGATATTCGCGCGACACTACTGTTCAATAAAATGCATGATTTAGCTACAGATGAAGTTTTAATTTCCGTGCAGCAGAGGTTTAACTTGATTGAAAATAATGATCAGAATGAAGCATCGAAATTTTCTGTCATTATTCAGCAGCTCACGCTCATGTTAAGTACGCTACAACAATTGCATTGTTTAAAAGAACAGCTTAGCGGTGAAAAAAGTATTTAACTTAAAAAGCCCTTTCCAATAGACAATTAAATAAGCAAGAATAGTGCAATTGTATAATCGAAATCACATCAATCTAACTGTTCTGATTGTTATTAAATCGATGGTTATTGAATTAATTGTTATCGAATCGTGTTTCACCTGATCGTAGGATAAGGATGCATTTTGAATAGCTGGCTGATTAAACTCCGTAAAACAACCTATAAAACATCGATTATGTACAATGTGCGAATGGTCATTGCATTTGCAGGTACCGCCTTTATTCCCTATCTGCTGGATTATCAGCTGATGACTATTCCCTTAACTTTGGGCGTAGTGGCAGCAGGTTTAAGTGATATTGACGATCGTTTTTCAGTTCGTATCATGAACCTAATTTATACCTACATGGGTTTCTTTATTGCGGCAGCATCGGTTCAACTTTTATTCCCTTATCCTTTTTTGTTCGCAACTGGACTCATCTTATCCTGTATTGCACTCATCTTATTGGGATCACTCGGTCGGCGTTATGCCACCATTTCTTATGGCTGTTTGGTTATTTCGGTCTACGCCATGCTAGGTGTGGATTTATTCGAAGACTGGTATACCCAGCCTGCACTTTTGGTGGTCGGTGCAGCGTGGTATGGACTCATTTCGACCTTAAGTTTCCTCATTTTTCCTGCCCGCCAAGTGCAGGATCAGTTGGCAAATAGTTATTCATCACTGGGGGACTTCCTCTTCGCCAAATCAAATTTGTTTGATGTCGATATGACCTCAGACAGCTATCAGCAAAGTATGATTAGTCTATCGCTGGAAAATGGCAAATTAATTGCAATTTTTAACACCATGCGTTCCACTCTTTTGACTCGGTTAAAAGGCGATCGTGGTCAAAGCGATACGCGTCGAAGTTTGCAGTATTATTTTGTCGCGCAAGATATCCATGAACGAGCAGATTCGGCACATATTGATTATCAAAAATTGGCCAAGATCTTTGAACACAGTGATATTTTGTTCAGATTCCAGCGGGTATTATCTTTACAAGCCAAAGCCTGTCAGGATTTAAGTGACAGTATTTTACACCGCAGCACCTATACCCATAATCCGCGTTTTGAGCACGCCTTTAATAATTTAGCCAAATCATTGCAGAAAATGCGTCATGATCAGCAACATGATTTGCTTTGGATTAATGCCTTGTTTGCCCTCATGCAAAACTTAAAAGCCATTGATGCGCAGCTGCGTAATGTGGAAACAGAACGTTATATCAAGCTTGATAAAAATAAACATATTGAAAACCAGCTTAAGGACGACGATTTAAAAGGTTGGGAAGATATTGTTAGCCGAATCAAGCAAAATTTAACCCCCGAATCCGTACTCTTTCGTCATGCGATTCGTGTGTCGATCGTGCTTCTGATTGGTTATATCTTTGTGCAACTCACGAACATTGAATATGGGTATTGGGTGCTTCTGACGGCACTGTTTGTGAGCCAGCCCAACTTTAACGCCACCAAACGTCGTTTGCGTTTACGCATATTTGGCACGATTGGGGGGATTATTTTAGGTTTTGCAATCTTGTACTTTGTGCCCTCTATCGAAGGTCAACTGTTGCTCTTAATTTTCTGTGGTGTGTTATTTTTTGAATTGCGCAGTAAGCAATATGCGCAGGCCACCGCATTTATTACCACTTTGGCTTTAATAAACTTTAACTTAGATGGCTTAGGTTTCGAAGCAGCCTTTCCTCGCCTGCTTGATACCATCATCGGCTGTGCCTTAGCGTGGTTGGGTGTGACCTTTATTTTTCCAGATTGGAAATTTAGACGTCTTTCACATACTATTTCACGTGCACTCGATGCGCAGTGTCATTATTTAGCAGAAGTGGTCGATCAATACCAACATGGTCGAAATAACAGTTTAAATTATCGTATCGTGCGTCGAACTGCGCATAATCGTGATGCAGATTTAGCTTCGCTTATTTCGACCCTTGCAACCGAACCTGATTTCGATGCCATACAAAAAACTCAAGCCTTTGAATTTCTGTGTCTCAACCATACTTTTATTAGTTATATTGCCGCTTTGGGCGCACATCGTGAACAATTACATGACCAAGCCACTTTAGACTTACTCAAACAAGCAATGACCGATATTCGTGGTGCACTACTTTATGACGAAGTGCCTGAACTGAGCCTACATAACATGCAACAGACCTTGCGCGAACGTCAAAATTTTAGTGATGAAGAATCCACTCAAGTCTTGATTATTTTGCAGCAACTTTCACTGATGTTTAGTATTTTAAAACAGCTGAGCACACTTAAACAAAGTTTAAGTCATGATCGCGATGAGCAAGCAACAGAATTGGCGTCATTATAAAAGGACGATTCAAAAGGCGATTCAATAGGCAATGCATCTGCACAGTAAATTAGTACAATATACTCCCTGATTGTATTCATTTAATGCTAAACTCTACCGAGATTTACACTTCTTGTTAATGACACTATGACTGCGAAAAACGTTTACGCCTACACCCTACAACCTGTTCCTTATGAAGTAACAGAAGCTGAACAACGGAATGCTCAATTAGCGATTTGGCGTAGTACCAATAAAATTGGAACCAAAGCTTGGGCGATCATGGCTGCAGTTGTTGCAATGTCTATTTTAGGTTTAGTTTTTATCAAAAACTATTCCACCATCATTTTTTGGGTGGCACTTGCCGCTGTTGCGATCTACTTCTTGGTTCGTAAATTCGGCCTAGAATGGTATGTCAAACGCAAAATGAACGAATTCCCAGTGCAACAGATTTCAGGCATTAAGCTTGGCGTTCAACCACATGGGATTGTGATGCGTCAAAAAATGGGTCTACAAGAAGGTGTGGGGTCAATTGGTTGGAGTGACATTTACGAGTGGTATAACACTCCAGAATTTATTTTGGTGAACTTTAAAGTTAAAGGTCAGCAAGGGGCATATATCCTGCCAAAGCGTATGAATACCAAAAACTTTTCATTCCAAACCGTACGTAAGCATTTAAATGAAACAGTGGGTCCTGCAAAGACGCTATAAGTTTTAAACTGATTTTAAGCTGTACCCAAACCTCCCGCTGTGGAGGTTTTTTAATGCTCACCCCCTGCCCGAATGCGATTGATAATGAGAATAAATATTATCCTCAAAAATCACGCTCTCGGCTCAATCTTCAGATATAATTGCGCCATCCAAAATAATCATATTCCGATTGTACCCACATGCTAAAGAAAACCTTTTTTCAAATACATTGGTTTCTAGGAATCACCGCCGGATTAATCCTGTCTCTGATGGGTGTTACAGGCGCAATTTATTCTTATGAACAACAAATACTTAAATGGATAAATCAGGACAGCTATACAGTTCAGGTCGAAACCCGTGCGAAGCTCAACCCTGCTGAAATCTATCAGCATTTTCATAATACAGCGCCTGAGCTGAAAATTAACAGCATAACTGTAGCTTCAGCAGCGTCTGAATCATCAAGCATCAATGTGGCTAAAGAAGGTGCACGTCGTGGTCTCACCATGATGATCAACCCTTATAGTGCTGAAATGCTACCTGAAATCAAAGGTCGTGAATTCTTTGCTTTTATACAACAGCTGCATCGTAATTTGACCGTCGGCCCTGTCGGCAAGCAAATTACAGGGGCCTGTACCCTCATGCTCATTTTCTTTGTGCTCAGTGGTCTGTATTTAAGATGGCCAAAGAAACACACTTGGCGTCAATGGTTTGCAGTGAAGCCAAAATTAAGAGGTCGTAATTTTATTTGGGATTTGCATGCGGTTGTAGGCACATGGGTGATTATTTTCTATCTTATTTTTGCCATGACGGGTCTGTATTGGTCTTATGATTGGTGGCGTAATGGCATGTTTAAAGTGCTCGGTGTTGAACGCCCACAAGCTACCATGCAAGCCAGCCCAAATGCAGGAGGCCGTCAGGGTCAACAACCCAATTCACCGCAGCGCAATATGGCTGGTATGGAAAATCGGGGTGAACGTGCAAACTCAGCCCCTCCTGACAGTACAGCAGCTTCAAGCAACACTTCACGTTCGACTGACGCGCGTTCAGAGCGACGTGAACGTGGAAAAGGCTTAGAACCTGTCCAGATTCATCGCGCTTTAAACCAAACATGGTCGGGTTTCAACCCGCAATTGGACCGTGAGTACTCAAGCCTCACCTTCACTCTACCGAAAAAAGATGATGGCAAACTTGAACTCAGCTTTGTGGATGTCAATCCACAACATGAACGTGCCCGTAATAAGGCCACATTTAACTATCAGACTTCAAAAATCGAATCACTTGAATTATATGCAGATCAAAAACTGAATGAAAAAATCATGGGCAGCATGCTACCTGTGCACCGTGGTAGCTTCTTTGGGCCTGTATATCAATTCATTGCGATGTTTGCAGCACTATCAATGCCATTATTCTTTGTGACTGGTTGGATGTTGTATCTCAAACGCCGCAAGCAAAAGAAACTCACTTTGGCAGCAAAACGAGGTGGACTGCATACAGAAATCGATCCAAATGCAACGCCGTGGCTGATTGCCTACGCAACCCAAACAGGTGTCTCTGAGCAATTGGCTTGGCGCACTGCAACCAGCTTACAAGAAGCTCGTCAACCAGTGACGGTCAAATCTGTACAACAGCTAACTTTAGATGACCTGAAACAAAACCAGCAAATTTTGTTTGTAGCAAGTACCTATGGAACAGGTGAAGCCCCAGATCTTGCGTCTGCTTTTGAAAAGAAAATCTTGAATCAAAACTTAGATCTGAGTCATCTTCAATATGCTGTTTTGGCACTGGGTTCACAAGAATATCCTAACTCCTATTGCAGCTTCGGACATAAAATTTCGGCATGGTTAAAACACAATCAGGCCAAAGCATTATTTAATACCATTGAGGTAAATAACGCAGACAATCAAGATATTGAAAAATGGAATAGCGCACTGGCTCAAGCCTCAAAGCTTGAATTACAAGCTATGTCAATTGATAAAGTATTTGATCAGTGGAAATTACTTAAGCGTGATTTGCTCAATCCAAACAGCCAAGGTGCGCCTGCATTTAATATTGAACTGCAAGCAGAACATCAAGCCGAATGGCAAGCGGGTGATATTGCAGAAATTCAACCGGGCAATAGTCATGAGAGAATCGAAGCCTTCCTGACTCAGCATCAGATTTCAGTAGATACGCATGTAGATTCACTCAATACCACAATTGCGCAAGCCTTGTGGAGTAAGAACTTAAACGCTGATGTTGAACCCTTTGCCAATATGGAGCATCTGCTAGAGCAGCTGGTCGATCTTCCGACCCGTGAATATTCAATTGCCAGTATTCCACAGCAACAGGTTTTACGCTTGGTGGTCCGCCAACAAAGCAATGCACAAGGCGAACTTGGACTGGGTTCAGGCTGGCTCACCCAGCATTTAGCCATTCGCGATCAAGTCTCTTTACGTATCCGCACCAACGAGTCTTTCCATCTCATCGGTGATAATCGTCCGATTATTTGTATTGGTAATGGAACAGGAATTGCAGGACTGATGAGCCTCATTTCAGCTCGTATTCGCTCAGACTACACTGAAAACTGGCTGATCTTTGGTGAACGTGAACAAGCCCATGATTTCTTCTATAAAGACACGATTCAGGCTTGGCAAAATACCGCGATGCTCAAACGCATTGACCTTGCATTCTCCCGTGATCAAAGCGAGAAAGTCTATGTCCACCATAAACTTCGAGATCAGGCAGAAGCATTAAAAACATGGGTTGCCAATGATGCGGTGATCTATGTCTGCGGAAGCATTGAAGGTATGGCAAGCGATGTTGATCAAGCCTTGATTGATATTTTAGGCGAAGCCTGTGTGGATGACTTACGTCAAACGGGTCGCTACCGCCGAGATGTGTATTAATTGATGATGTTGATATTCACTAGGTGGATAAGGTCACTAAAATTGATACGTTAAAACAATATGCTAAACATGAAAAGCCGAGCAAGATTGCTCGGCTTTTCATTTCAGTAAATTTAAGTATGATGATCATTCATTGAAAATGATCGTTTATTTTATGCAATTTACAATAAGAATCACACTGGGTCTATTAGGCTTCATTCTTTTGGCAGATGGTCTGTATCTGCTGTTACAAGGTAAGATTCATCTTGGAATAATTTTACCGCTAGTCATTGGCGCTATCTTCCTCATCCATGCTTTATTTTGGCAAGTTTTAGCGCGCCTACTCACCCATTCTGCATTTTTGAAAAAACTATGGCAGTCATGTTGGGCAATCTTTAGCATTTGGCTATGTACATTGGTCTTGTTCTTCGGTTATATCCAACTCAATAAAAATAATAGTTTAGAGACGCACGACTACCCAGCTATTATCGTCTTGGGCAGTGGACTCATTCAAGGCAAACCTTCACCTACGCTACAAGCGCGTTTAGATCAAGCAGCCGAGCTATATCATAATTCACCTCAGTCCATGCTCATTGTGACGGGTGGACTCGGCTTGGGTCAGCATTTGAGTGAAGCAACCGTTATGGCTCGATATTTAAAAGATAACCATCAAATCAGTGCCTCCAAAATCCTACTTGAAGACCAAAGCACCAGCACTGAACTTAATTTAAAAAATAGCCAAGCGATCCTTAAACAACATCAGATTGACTTAAACGATCCGATTGCAATAGTCACCAGCGATTTTCATTGTCCACGTGCAAAACTCATCGCAGCGCAATTAGGCTATCTTGATACCCTCTGTTATGGCGCCGAGACACCGCTTGAAACACGCTATAACGCATGGCTAAGAGAATATTTCGCTTATATCAGTGGCTGGGTTTTAGGCGAATATTAAGTACATTTAACTCAATACCTCCTGATCGGCTTAGATTTTTGGATTAGTGATCATGTAATCTGATTTTTCGAGGTAAAGGCAACGCTTGTTTTTGGAAAATACTGGGGTCTTGCAGATAGAGCTGATACAGATAAGATTTTAAATCAATCAAAAATTGCCGTCCTGAGACCAAAACATTTTGTCCTTCTGGTATCAAATTCAGCGATAAATGCGTGTTTTGCTCACGTAAAAAGGGAATCACTTTTTCAACGAACGGAATCAGCCCCACTTCTTCCACTTCATACTCTGCCCATTTATCGCGGATTAAAAGCTGTGCCATACTTTTGGCTTGCCACACTGCAAGAGTTTGCTGTCCTGAAGGGGTGGCACACAGCGCCCAACCGTCATGGTACAGGGCATAAACTTTGGCTTGAGCCACAACGGTTTCGATAAAATTTTTATACTGCTGTTGCGGTGGAATGATCGTACTGGCAATAGAGCTTGCAGATTTACGCTGATAAGGATTTCTCATAATTTTTATAGTAAGTATAAATGCGACATATATCACATATTATAGTAAATACAAAAAATTGAAATAAAAATTTAGGTCAGGATTTAATCAAGTCTAAAAGGGAAGAATGATATCTATAGATTTAAAGTAGCGGGATATAAATCAGGATTTGAAAAAGATTATAAATGATGAGATTTAAAATATGTTCTAATCATATATTTCTGAGAATAAGAAATAATGGTGGGCGCTGACGGGATCGAACCGCCGACATTCTGCTTGTAAGGCAGACGCTCTACCAACTGAGCTAAGCGCCCTGAGGAAAAAATTCAAGCATTGAATTTTTGAGGCAAGACAAACGCAGTGCGCAGTCTATGCAAATTATAACCAATTTCATTTCAGGGAATGAAAATGGCGCAGCGGACGGGACTCGAACCCGCGACCCTCGGCGTGACAGGCCGATATTCTAACCAACTGAACTACCGCTGCACGGCAAACTTATCAATAAGTTTTATATCTCAGATTTTTAAATCTGAAGATATGGTGGGCGCTGACGGGATCGAACCGCCGACATTCTGCTTGTAAGGCAGACGCTCTACCAACTGAGCTAAGCGCCCTTAAAGGGTGAAACATTTCGATTTTAGGGATGGCGCAGCGGACGGGACTCGAACCCGCGACCCTCGGCGTGACAGGCCGATATTCTAACCAACTGAACTACCGCTGCATCACAAAAAATCTGGTGGGCGCTGACGGGGTCGAACCGCCGACATCCTGCTTGTAAGGCAGGCGCTCTACCAACTGAGCTAAGCGCCCTTAAAGGTCTATCATGTAAATGGCGCAGCGGACGGGACTCGAACCCGCGACCCTCGGCGTGACAGGCCGATATTCTAACCAACTGAACTACCGCTGCACTTACATAATATCGCTATTAAAGTACAAACAATGTGTTATCTGAATTAAGTGGCGCAGCGGACGGGACTCGAACCCGCGACCCTCGGCGTGACAGGCCGATATTCTAACCAACTGAACTACCGCTGCACTTAAAACATTTAACGTAAAGACTTGGTGGGCGCTGACGGGATCGAACCGCCGACATTCTGCTTGTAAGGCAGACGCTCTACCAACTGAGCTAAGCGCCCTTTACGACTTCATCGTTTGTGTGGTGCATTATAGAGAATCCTCAGACACTGTCAAACGCTTTTCTATGTGAATCTCTATTTTTCAGTTTGACTGATTAAAAAATAGATCATTTTGATGAAAAAACCTATTTTTTGGACGTTTTTTGCCTATTTATCTCATTCATTTTTAAATTATTTTTTTGCTTTTGTTAAAATTTTGCCCCAGAAGAGCCAACTCAATGACACAAATTAAGCTTCTATTTTATATTCCGACACATAAACCAGATCCCCCTCATGCAATAAATCATAAATTTCTTGAATTTGATGACTATGCATGCGAATGCAGCCATGTGATTTTGGGATACCCATCGGTTCAGAATCTGGTGTGCCATGGATATAGATATAACGGTTGAATGTATCGCAGCCATCACCTAAGTTAAAATCAGGCTCCAAACCTTTTAACCATAAAATACGCGACAAAATCCAATCTCGCTGTGGATTCGATTCGCCCAGCGCTGTATCGAAGACCTCCCCCGTCCACTGTCTGGCTTTAAAAACAGCATTCAGTGGCATCTCGCCACCAATTTTCTGCTCAATCTTATGCCAACCACGGGGGGTCTTGCCTGAATTCTCTTGCTCGCCGATGCCATTTTCACCGCTGGAAATTAAATAGAATTTATGGTGTTTAGGCAAAGATAAGGTTTGCGACACCAAGTCAATCACAACATCAGCTTGATCAATAGAATACATGGGCGATTTGTCCTTACAGATATCTCGGTCAATACGCATTAATGGATGGGTAGAGATGCGCATAAGTTTTACATTTATTCAATAGAGTTTTTTTGTATTTGGCTTGACGCTGTTTCAGGACGCATCCATAACCAAATTGCAACGATCAACATGGTAAGGTCGGTAAAGACCTTGACCATAAAGGGTGCAGTCGTGAGTAGCATGACCATCCCACTGATCGACATCATGATGGTGGCAAACCATTTGGCCTTGCGTGGCACTGTGCCATTTTCACGCCAGTTTCGCAGTGTACTGCCATATTGGGGATGATTCAGTAACCATGCATCCATTTGTGGCCAACCTTTAGATGCGGCCCATGCGGCCAATATGAGAAAAACCGTCGTTGGCATGCCAGGCAAGACTGCCCCAATAAAACCCAGCACCACAAAGATGATCACTAGGCTCCGCCAAAACAATATTCTCATACAGCAACTCATTCGGATGAATTTCATTAGTATATATGTTTTTATAGCGGTTTCTGTTTGATTATTTATATTCTCAAATATTAACGTTCTTTTTAGAGTGCATAACATGACCCTGTTTTATGAGCCTTGGTTGCAATTTAAACATCCAATCGTAAGACAACTTGCCTTTAGTATTGCCAGTCCGAATATTTTAAAAAGTCTCCCTCATACGCTAGAGCTTCAGCATCATTTTTCGCTTCATCAGGATCAATTTTGGCAAGCTCATTTTTCAAAATATGTGGATCGCCTGATTCAACTGGATCAAAACCCAACTGAGCTGATTGATTTTTTAAAACCACTCAAAAGCACGCGTTTGGGTCTACGTTTTGAACACCTGATCTGGTTTTGGCTACAAGACGCTGAATATCATCATTTTCAGCTGCTGGGTCATAGCATTCAAATCATTGAAGGCAAAAACACCATTGGTGAGCTGGATTTTTTAATTCTAAATTTAGACACGAACTGCATTGAACACTGGGAAGTGGCACTGAAGTTTTATCTGGCTGAAACGGATCTCTTACTCCCGAATTGGTATGGGCTTAATCGCAGTGATACGTTGCTGAGAAAACTGAGTCACTTCACCCAAAAGCAATTTCAGTTTCAGCAGGTTCAACAGCACGAAATTCAAAAGCGTTTTGCTGTAATGAAAGGGCAATTATATGTACCTGAGCAGATTGATGGCGTACTCAATCATTTGGGTACACTACCCGACTGGATTAACCCATCTCGACGTATTGGACACTGGGGAAACTCGAGTTTAAAGCAGTATTACCGTGTACAAAGACAAGAATGGATCTGTCCGAATTTGCAGCAGAGCTCAAGAGAAGCAACCTACTGGCAGAATGGTTTGTATCGTAATTTCAACACACAAGCGGATTATATGTTTCGTCAAGCAGAGATTTCACATAGCTGTGTAAGAGTCATGTAATTTTTGCAGTACTTACATACATTTCATAACATAGAAATAATAAAACTCTCATATTTATCTATCTGATTAATTTCTATGCTGTTGATGCATCAAAATAAATTACAAATTGGAGATGATGATGAAAAAAATACTTGCTGCTTCTTTGGTTGTTGCGTTTGTATTAACTGGTTGTAATACGTTTAAAGGCGTAGGCAAAGACGTGTCTAAAGCTGGGGAAACTGTAACCAATACTGCTGAAAAAACTTCTAACGAAATTCGTCAAAATTAAGTTAAAAGTTGAAATAAAAAACCCCGATTTTTTAATCGGGGTTTTTTTTGGTGTGATAAATTGATTCTATGAATAAACACCTTCATTTATTTGCATTTTCAATCAGTTTTGTCTTGCTTTATGATAGGATGACTTTGAATACATGATCTCTCTCCAATGACGCAATCAGCCACCTTAGATTTAAGCTTACAACTGTTACGCCAACCTTCTGTCACCCCAGTCGATCATCACTGCCAAACGATTATGTCGGAGCGTTTGTCAAACATTGGGTTCCATATAGAAAATATGCGTTTTGAAGATGTTGATAATTTATGGGCGCGTCGTGGTACTGAAGCACCTGTATTCTGTTTTGCAGGTCATACCGATGTCGTGCCTACAGGCAGTTTAGAGGCTTGGAACTCAGACCCATTTGCGCCTGAAATTCGTGATGGTAAGCTCTACGGTCGTGGTAGCGCAGACATGAAAACTGCCTTAGCAGCCATGGTGATTGCATCTGAGCGTTTCGTTGCAAAGCACCCGAATCATAAAGGTTCTATTGCTTTTTTGATTACCTCGGATGAAGAAGGTCCTTCCATCAACGGGACGGTGAAAGTAGTTGAAACACTCGAAGCACGTCAAGAAAAAATAACTTGGTGTTTGGTCGGCGAACCGTCAAGTACACATACCTTAGGTGATATCGTGAAAAATGGTCGTCGTGGCTCGTTAAATGCCAATTTGACCGTGAAAGGAAAACAAGGTCATGTTGCCTACCCTCACCTTGCGGTCAACCCCATTCATACTGCTTCAGCGGCATTGGCAGAGCTGTGTGAGACGGTTTGGGATCAAGGCAATGAATATTTTCCTGCAACCACATTCCAAGTCTCCAATATCAATGCAGGTACAGGGGCAACCAATGTGGTGCCGGGCACACTGAATATGTTATTTAACTTCCGCTATTCAACTGAAGTGACCGCAGACGAGCTAAAAGCGCGCACTTTAAAGATTTTAGATCGTCATCAAGTTGAGTATGACATTCAGTGGACACTTTCAGGCCTACCGTTCTTGACACCCGTGGGTGAATTGGTGAATGCTGCTAAAAATGCGATTCGCATGGTCACTGGTACCGAAACTAAACTGTCTACCTCAGGTGGTACATCTGACGGTCGTTTCATTGCGCCGACAGGTGCACAAGTGCTTGAACTGGGCGTATTAAACGCCACCATTCATCAGGTCAATGAACATGTGAATATCGATGAGCTTGAGCCATTGGCTGAAATTTATGAACAGATTTTGGTGGAACTACTCACGTAAAGCACTGTGAAAAACTAAAAAAGGGATGCATCAGCATCCCTTTTTTATGACAGTTGATTTTAAAATCGCTTATGCCTCGACGTTTAAGCCGATACTTTTTTGTATATATTCAATAGCCGGCACATAGTAGAGAGCATCATTCAAGCGCACATATTGCAGTATGCTGGGATCTTCAAGTGGATGATCTTCATCGACCACCTCAGAAATTCGAATCCGAATACTGCTGGGCATGCTATCGCACATTAAAGCAAAACGCTGATCCACCGCTTCACCTTCGATGACCAAAGCCACGCCTGCACGCTGTACAGGATTATTCACATGAAATACAGGCAAATTATGCTCATGCCACTCAATGGACTGGACATGGCTTGGACTGTTCAGGGCGGACAGGACAATATTTTGTGGCAACAGCATCGGCACTGTCTGGTGACACTCAATAATATAGGCGTCAATAAATCCAGTGGACACCGTGATGAGATGCTGTAATTCTTCGGTTTGGATCTGATCCAACACACCCCTGCTTTGAGTATTCGTCATAATCGTTCTCTATTTGGTTTCCAAGGCAGCTTCAATATTTTCCAGCAACATCGACTCTTGGAAAGGTTTACCCATATAGTTGGTCACACCTAAACTAAAGGCACGTTCACGATGCTTTTCACCTGTACGCGACGTAATCATGATAATCGGTAAATCACGATGAATTTCATGATGTCGAACCAAACTGGTCACTTCAAATCCGTCCATGCGTGGCATTTCAATATCGAGTAACATCAAGTCCGGTTTAACATTTTCTAACTGCTCAATCGCATCAATACCATCTTTTGCGGTAATCACATCAAAACCTTGACGCTCAAGCAGACGTGAAGTGACTTTACGTACGGTTACTGAGTCATCCACAATCATCACCAAATGACGATGATCACGTTTACGTAAAGGATCACGACGCTCAATTTTCTGATCATCACGCTGAGTGGCCTGAATCTGACGGGCAATGTTTTGACCATCTAAAATCAGGCACACTTGACCATCACCCAAAATAGTTGCGCCTGCGACCACGCCAACTGAAGCAAACTGACCGCCAATCGGTTTCATCACAATTTGCGAACGTGAACCAATCAATTGGTCAATCAGCAAGGCTGTGGTTTGCCCCATGTTGCCTTTAATCAGCAACACGGGTAATGAGTGCCCGACACCACTGAGTTTTGGCACAGGTTGATCTGCCACAAATTCACCCAAATAACGTAATTTATAGCGCTGATGATCTATGTCAAAGTAATCTGCATTACTGCTGAAATATTGTTCTAGCGCAGACGGCGCAATCCGGACAATACGATCAATTTGCGATAACGGCACCGCAAACTGTTGATCGCCGACTTTTACCATTAAGGCATCGCTGACAGCTACTGTGGTTGGCACACGTATGGTGAAGGTTGAACCTTTGCCGAGTTGTGAAGCCACAGAGACCTGACCACCGAGTGACTTAATACCACTTTGCACCACATCCAGCCCCACCCCACGACCTGAAATTTGGGTCACTTTTTCTGCCGTAGAGAAGCCTGGGTGGAAAATAAACTGCAAAATTTCTTCATTGGTGATGGCTTGATTGTCTTGCATTAAGCCTATGGCAATCGCTTTGGCTTTGATTTTTTCAGCATCAATACCTTGACCGTCATCGGTAAAGGACACCAAAATATCTGAACCTTGACGTCTAATGTCCAGTTCAATTTTGCCACTGACAGGCTTATGGTTTTTCAAACGCTCGGCTGTAGATTCAATGCCGTGATCCAGCGCATTACGCAGCATATGTTCTAAAGGGGACACCAATTTTTCAAGAATGGTGCGATCCAGCTCGCCTTCGGTATTGTTGACAAACAGCTCAGTTGGCTTATTGAGTGTGGTGGAGACTTGACGCACTAAACGCTGTAAACGCGGCAGCAGACGTGAGAAAGGAACCAATCTGGCACGCATTAAGCCTTCTTGAATTTCAGCTTGAATACGAGACTGTTGTAATAACACGCCTTCCGTATCTTTAATTTTTTCAGCCAAAGTCGATTTAAAGTCGACCAAATCTGATGCAGATTCTGCAAGTGATTTTGACAATTGGTTGAGGGATGAATATTGATCCATCTCGAGAGGGTCAAAGTCTTCATAACGTGAACCCAAATCATCATGTTTGGCAAGAATTTGTGACTCTAACTCGCCCTCCATTCGGCGCAGCTGATCAGCCAGACGCTGAATGGCAAGTTCCATATCGGTCAAAGTATGCCCCAACTGGCTCAAATCCATTTCAATGCGCGAACGGTTAATCGCATTTTCACCGGAAAGATCGATCATTTTCTCGATCAAATCAGCAGAAATACGAATCATCTCATCGCTTTGTTCAACTTGAGTCGACTGATCCCATTCACCGAGCATTGATGGTGGTTCTGTTCCATCACCTTCAATCGACTCAATCACATACTGTTCGCTCAATAGATCTGAACGTGTAAGCTTTTCGGTTAACTGTGTTGAAACATCCAAATAATGGATATTGCTCAGGCTTGATTTAAGCGTATTGAAATGCTGATAATTCTGTTCAAGAACTGCGGTTTTCAACCATGTAAATGCCGATTCCAATAACGCATCATAGGCATTGGAGTTGAAGTTATTGACCGCAAATTCTTCGAATGCAGTTTCTAATTCGTAGGCGATTTCTGCAACCTGTTCCCAGCCCACCATTTTTGCCCCGCCTTTTAAGCTGTGGGCAATACGTTGTAATTGCAACAGTAAACTGCGACTACTGCGCTGTTCAAACCATTTTGGCAGGATGTTTTCTGCTTCAGCAATCAGTTCTTCTGCTTCTTCAACAAAAGTTTCTCGTGCGATGGCTTCAGCAGATTCTGGCGCTGTTTCTGATGCTAATTCTGATTCTGGCTCTAATTCAGATTTAAACGCTAATCCTTGCTCAGACTCAGATTGAGATGTTAAACCGAAACTGGTTGGCGCCAAGAGATCATACAGATTACCTGAAGAATCGAAACGCGCTTGAGGCTGAAGAGATGGTCGGTCTTCAACGCCAGCGTGTAGATTTTCAGATACTTCAATATCAGTGTGATCAGTGACTGTCTGATCTTCAGTGACCTCAATATCCTGTAACTGAGTACTCGGATCACTGATTTGATGTAACACCGCCACAATGTGCGTTGCAGGATAATCTACACGCTCGTCACGGATCAGTTGTACACGGTCAGAAACGTCATCTTGCATTAGACGAATGTATTTGACCAATTCATGACTTACTGACATTTGCGCATTAATCACACGCTCATAAATGCTTTCAAGTTCATGTGCGATGAGACCAATATGCTCCGCCTGCACCATATTTGCCCCACCCTTTAAGGTATGCAAATGACGCATCAGATTATTCAGTGCACGTGTATCTCGTATGTCTTCCGACCAAGTATTTAAATCACGGTCGATCTCAACCAATAACTCTTCCGCTTCTTCGATGAAGATGTCGAGTACCTCCAGATCGAACTCGCGAATTGAAGTGTCAGAGTCAATCAGTTTCCGATCCGCTGCAATTTGGTTCGACACATATGCCAGACTCAGACCTACATGTTCAGTTGAAACTTGCGATGTTTGTTCAGCTTCATTATTTGATTGAAGATTTGAATGAAGGTCTCCTAAAACCGAAGGAATATTGAACTCAAATGTATCTGGAGTATCAATCCTGTCTTTCGGATCAGAGTACCCGACCACTTGATCAATATCTTGTAAGAGATACGCTTTTAAATCTTCCATCGCGCGCTGTGCAGAACCTCCCACCACTACACGTTGGCCTGATGCCAAATGATCGAATAAATGAGTAAATTCTTGGTGCACACGACCGAATAACTCAAATACATAATCAGTATTGAGGAGGTCTCTATTATTTAATATCGCATCGTAGCTGGTTTTCAAGAATAAGCTGTATTCATGAATTCCTTGCGCAGCCAAAGTATTGGTATTTTCAACCAAAATTTCAGCTTCTTGGCTTAATTTCTCAAAATAATCCGGGTACTCAGACTGTGCGCGTTGATCAAATTCAAATTCGGTATCCAATAAGTGATCAATACTCAAATTGACCAGTTGACTGACGATATTCTGAATATTTTCGTCACTCCCCAAGGTGCTGACATGCAGATCACAACGTTCAAATGCATGGTTAAAGCGTTGCAGGAAGAAGTCAAATTTAGCTTGATCTTGAGTACCTAATTTTAAAATATATAAGTAATCACGTACATATTCTGCATAACTGACCAAAAGCGAATTTTCATTGATACTGGTTTCAATGTCTTGTATTAAGAGTTGTTTAAACAACGTCTCAACTCTCGTGCTGACTTCACAAATATCATTCACATGCGCCATAGATGAACTACCACGCAAGGTGTGCAGCGCTCGCACCAGACGATTATGTTGTTCTGGCGTATGCTGTTCATGTTGAACAAAATGATCAATCACTACCAAATGCTCTTCTGCTTCTTCCACAAAAATAGACAGCGTGACAGACAACAAGGCTTCAGCTTCAGTCGCAACAGGTGTCAAGTTCGACTCTGACTTAGCAGCAACTTTCTTCTTAAATTCAGGAATAAGTATATCCTGATCAAGCGGTGCAGTGTTCGCTGACATTGTAGATGCTACAAGCGCTGGACTCTCAGCAGTTTGTTCAAGCCCAGTCCATGCCTCTGTATGCGTTAAGGTGTCAGCCAGATCGAGTAAGCTGTCTAAAGCGGGTTCCAAGCTTAAATTCTGTTGTAACTGCTGACCCAATATGACCAAAGGTCTGAAATCTAGCGTATGCGCCTTATTATTTTGAAAATCTTGAAATAATTTAAATTGGTATAGATTAAACACCGCACGAACATACTTTTGCACTGCCGGTGTTAGCGCGACATTTTTGGCAATTACACGATTTAAAGTGTCTTCTACGATCCATGCCAATTCAGCAGATGATTTTGCACCGACCATACGGCCAGACCCTTTTAAGGTATGAAAGTTACGACGAACCGTGACTAAAATTCCGTCATGTGTTGGCTCATCCATCCATTGATTTAATAATGGCTGTAAATTTTCAAAAATTTCTTCAAGTTCTTCAACAAAAATTTCTAAAATTTCTGCATCCTGATCAAGATAACTGTCTTCAGGTAAAACTGTCTTTTCGACTAAATATTTTAATATTTCTTTCATAGCTCAGGCTTCTATGCTTAGTCCTCAATTCAGGACTCGAACCTATCAACTTATACTTCGGTAATCAAAACCACCGAACCAATGATTCTCTTTTAACTTTAGTGGTATCTACACACATCTAGATACCACTCCCCGAAGAGCAATGAACTATTACTCAGGCAATTTAAAGTTAGTTACAGAATCACGAAGTGAGTCTGCCATGTTGGCCAATTCAGACACCGAACGTGCTGTATCGAAAGTGGCTGTTGTGGTTTGAGAGGTAATTTCCTGTACAACATTCATCGTGGTTGCAATATGACCTGCTGATGCTGACTGCAATTTCGACGACTCAGAAATGTTCGCAATTAACTTTTCAAGGTTATTTGATACCAACTGAATTTCGTCCAGTGCCACACCCGCATCTTTTGCAAGGTTTGCACCACGCACAACTTCGGACGTCGTTTGTTCCATCGAAATCACGGCTTCGTTGGTGTCGGTCTGAATGGTTTTTACCAGCGTTTCAATTTGCTTGGTTGCAGACGCTGAACGCTCTGCAAGACGCTGGACTTCATCGGCTACCACTGCGAAACCACGACCCGCTTCACCTGCCATCGATGCTTGAATTGCAGCATTTAATGCCAAGATGTTAGTTTGATCTGCAATGTCATTAATCAGCGATACAATGTTACCAATTTCTTGAGATGACTCACCCAAACGTTTAATACGTTTTGAGGTTTCTTGAATCTGCTCACGAATCGTGTCCATACCTTGGATTGAACGGTTTACCACGTCTGCACCATTTGATGCAATTTTTACTGAGCGCTGAGCTACTTCGGCAGACTCAGACGCATTGGCAGATACGTCATCAATCGATTGTGCAATTTCATTAATCGCGTTTGATGCACCCGCAATTTCTTGCGCTTGATGTTCAGAAGCTTCTGCTAACTGTTGGGTAATTTCTTGAGTATTTTGGGTATAACGTGCCACTTCTTGCGACGTGTCATTAATACGCGATACCAAATCACGTAATTGATCGATGGCAAAGTTAATCGAGTCAGCAATTGCACCGGTAAAGTCTTCCGATACCGTTGCATACGAACTCAAATCACCATCCGCCAAATCGGCAATTTCATCCAGTAAACGTAAAATTGCATTCTGATTACGGTCATACTCGTCTTGTAAACGTATTACACGAATTTGATCTGCCTGACTACGTAACACCAGAAGTTTAAATACACTGTATAAAAATGCGACTAAGGCAAATAATAATAATAAACCTGGCAAAATGGTTTTTAAGGTTGAATGCGCAGATAGATTATTCAAGGCATTTAACAGTTGATCTGAGTTCGCAGAAATATTTGTTGCGGATTGCCCCACTTTAGCAATTTGCTCAGAGTTCGCCAGCACGGTACTTGAAGCAGATTTAATAATGGCATCATAATCTGATTTGATTCGAAGCAGTGATTCACGCATCGCTTCATCATTCAAACGCGCGACACCCAAATCCGCACTACCATTGAGCTGTGCGTTTAAATACGTACCAAAGGTTTCCGTATCTAAGTTAAAGTCACCCGCTGTTTCACGCGTGTTTGCTGTAGCACTGAGTACTGCACCAATTGAACGAAGAATACGTTCTGCCAAGAATACTTGGTTCTTCGCAATAACCACCTGACTACTTGGCATGTTGGCACTCGCCATATCATTTACCAAAAGGTTATAGTCGGCTTGAATTTCAGGAATCGTTTCCGAAATCGCGATATTGGTATCATAGAGCTGATTGATCAACTTTTGCTGCGACGCAACCAAAGTCACATCTGTAGATACTTTTTTCCAAATGTCTTCAACTTTGGCTAAGTTTTCATTGTTTGGATGAATGTCTTGAACGGTTTCAAAGTTTTCTTCAAACTTTTGTTTTGATGCATTTAAATCTTGAATAGCCTTTGTAGATCCAGATGCCATAGCTTCATTGGCTTGATTCGACATGGTCTGTGACAAAAGGCGCAGCTCACCCATACTCCTTGTTAAATCATTCGTACGAGGAATGCTGTAAAAAAGATACAGTAAAATTAAAACCGAGATCACCAGACTGATCAAAGCCATTTGTAGGTAAGATTTAGATTGATTTGTATCACCAAATAACTTTGAAAATTGATCAACTTTCGACTTAAAATTTGTTGCAGAAAATGAATTACCCTGTGGAGTAGCCCCTTCTGCCTTCTTCTTTTTTAGTTTAAAGCCCATTCAGCTCTCCCCCGATACGCGACATCAATGTCGGCGTCAAAACTAGTTTATAAATTTTTCTGATGCGTTCATGTATTGTGGATCATTTAACAACCGACTGAACAAGAAAATATTCCATGCTTGATGATGCTGCTGAAAATATCCCTGACAATACGGTTTAAGCTTTTCATCTAATTGTTTATTTTCTGAAAAAAAGCTTTTTTTATTAAAATGTTGTATCCCCAAAACTTGATCAACGATCAACCCCACATAATGATCATTATGACTAATGCACAAAACTTTTTGGGTCGTTAAAAAAGGTACGCTCTGACCTGAAATAAAATGGGTTAAATCCGATAAAGACAATAAGCGTCCACGAATATTCGCCAATCCTTTCACCCAGCCCTTTGCATTCGGGACTGTGGTATATTCAGGTGGATAAATAACCTCTGAAACCTCACCAAGAGGGGCAACGAAATATTGCCCCATCATTTCAAATGCAATGCCTGACCATCGGTTTACTTCTTTATCGTTGCCAGCGTAGTTTTTATTTCCCCGCTTCGACAATCGAAGTAATTCGATAAATCCACTTGCTGCCATATCTTATCCCGCGCTGAGATACTGCTTAATCAAACTAATCAATTCAGACTCATCAATTGGTTTGGTTAAATAATCAACTGCACCTTGTCGTTTACCCCAAACACGGTCAGTGTCCTGATCTTTGGTACTCACAATCACCACAGGAATGTGCTTTGTGGATTCACCACGGGCAATTTGACGGGTGGCTTGAAAACCATTCACCCCAGGCATGACCACATCCATGAGCACCAAATCAGGAAGTTCTGCCTGTGCCAGCGTCACCCCATCCGCACCATTTGAAGCTTCAATCACTACGAAACCATTCTTGGTGAGTATTTCTTTAAAGCGGAACATTTCAGTTGGCGAATCATCAACCACTAGAATACGAGCCATTTTTTCCCCCAATCAACTATTTTTGTTCAGTTTTTAAGTGGTTACATGATTGCGAATCGCATTCAATAACTCATCTTTGCTAAATGGCTTGGTTAAATATTCATCCGAACCTACAACCCGACCTTTTGCTTGATCAAACAATCCATCTTTACTCGACAACATAATGACTGGAATATTTTGATAATTTTGAGAATTTTTAATAAGCGCACAGGTTTGATAGCCGTCTAGACGCGGCATCATAATGTCCACAAATACGATATCCGGATTTGCTTCTGCAATTTTAGATAACGCTTCGAAGCCATCCACTGCAGTGACGACATTAAAACCTTCTCTTTGTAAGAGTGTTTCAGCAGTACGACGAATAGTTTTTGAATCATCAATAACCATGACTTTCAAATTTTGAAGTTTATCGTCCATTTAATGATTCTCCCCAGTAAGTTTTAAGTAGCGCTGAACTAATTTATTTTTACAATAATCTTTATTATTTAACATATACACACTGTCTTTTTCAATGTTGATTTATTTTTCAAATGCTAGTGTGTCATAAAGCAAATCAAAAAAGTTAACTTGATCATACAAATTGTGTAATATTTTTAAGTTATATATTTATAAATTTAGACCCCCGTCCTAAAATACTAATGTTTATAGCTAAAATAAAAATATCTTTTCGATGTTATGGGGAATAAATGAGCACTTTTTTTCATTTTTTTAAAGCATTCAAAGTGTCTTCTCAAACGGTGTTAATGTACGTTTTATCAGTGATCTTGACTATTTTTGTAGCCACAGACGTTATAGCATCGACGCAAACACCGAAAGCGACATGGTATCGCTATTATGATAAGAGCGGTGTCGCGAATATCAGCAGTTCGGTGACCCCTGCTCATATTCGAAATGGCTATGAAGCGCTGGATAGCAACATGCAAGTCATCAACCGAAATCGCGCTTATAGTATAGAAAAAGACATTGGTCAATCGAAGCAACGTGAACAGCAATCCCGTCAAAGAGCATCGGATTTAAAGCTTAAAAAAGCTTATGGTTCAAGCCAAACTGCGGTACAAAAACGCGAAGATTCTTTAAAAAATATTAACAAACAGATTGCACTACAAAAGCAGCAACTGCAACAAATCCAAAAAGATCGAATTCTTTTTAAACGCCAAGAAATGGAATTTTTCCGTAAAGGCAAACCTGTGCCTAATGACTTAAAAGATCGCTTAAATTACAACATGCAAAACTTGACCAACACCAAAAAAAATATTTATTCGTTACAAAGCAACTATCGAAATACGCAAGCACAATACGACACAATTATCAAACGACTAAAAGCCTTTGAATAATGGGGCTTTATTATGATCAAAGGATATTTACATGCAGATCAAAAACACTAGGGCGCCGTTTAAAATCATCATGCCAACTTTGGCAGTACTGTGCCTGAGTTTAAGTTTAAATGCATGTCAAAAACAAAAAAAACAAGTCACTGAAGCACCGAAATCTGATCAAAACATTGAACTGATCCAACAAGATATTATTCAAGTCAAACAAGGTGAGGCGGTCAGTCGAGCTGCTTTTTCGGGCACTATACGTGCTGTCAACCAAAGTACCATTCAAGCACAGGTCACGGCCACAGCAAGTGCAGTCAATGTACAAGTTGGTCAGAATGTCAGTCAAGGACAAATTTTGGTTCAGCTGAATAACCAAGATAATGCTTCACGCTTAGCCCAAGCGCGTGCCAACTTAGCATCTGCACAGGCGCAGGCACAACAAGCCAACAATATGGTGCAACGCAAAAAGCGCTTATACAACCAAGGCTTTATTTCAAAAGTAGAGTATGAACAAAGTCAGGTAGATTACACGGGTCAGTTAGAAACGGTTAAAGCACAACAAGCCAATGTCGATATTGCAGTGAAAGCGGATCGAGATGGACTGATTCGAAGTCCTCTTTCCGGCGTCATTACCAAGCGTCAAGTTGAGCCGGGTCAAACAGTGGCGGCTGGACAGACCTTATTTGATATTGTCGATCCATCACGTTTAGAGATTCAAGCCAGCCTACCTGCTGAACAGCAAAGCGCTTTAAAGCTGGGCAATAAAGTTGAATATACTATTCAAGGCAATCCAGCTAAGTTAAGTGCATCCTTGACCCGAGTTTCACCAATTGCAGACCCTACGAGTCGTCAGATTGAATTTTTTGCAAGACCGAATGAAACCATCAACTCGCTCAGTATTGGGGCATTTGTAGAGGGTTTCATCCTCGGTTCAAATACGGTTCAGGGGCAACAAATTCCGCTGGATACGATTCAAGATAGCCAAAACAAAGCCTATGTATGGGTGGTGCGTGAAAAAAAAATTCAGCAAGTCTTTATTCGTGTACTCGATCAGCAAATGAATTCAAACATTGCCATTGTCAGTGGTTTAAATCCAACGGATTGGGTCAGTCGCATTCAATTCGTGCCTGAAGATATCAATAAAACCGTCGTTATCTCAGCTGAATAAACAGGACTATTACGATGTGGCTCACCCGAATTAGCGTCAAATATCCTGTTTTCACTATTATGATGATGTTTTGTCTCATGGTATTGGGTCTTGCTTCTTGGCAGCGTATGGGTGTTGAAGAGTTTCCCGATGTCGACTTCCCTTTTGTGGTGATTTATACCAATTATCCAGGTGCATCTCCTGAGACAGTTGAATCAGAAATTACCAAGAAAATGGAAGATCAGATCAATACCATTTCGGGTCTAAAACAAGTCATTTCACAGTCGAGTGAAGGCTTGTCGACTATTATTGCCGAGTTTAATTTAGACGTCCCTTCTACCCTTGCAGCCCAAGATGTGCGTGACAAAATCGCACCCGTTACGGCTGAGTTTCGTGACGATATTCAAGATCCGATTGTAGAGCGCTATGACCCGACTGCCAGTGCGGTGATGTCGGTGGTGTTTGAGTCGAAAAACATGAGCTTACGCGAACTCAGCTCGTATTTAGATCAGCGGATTGTGCCGCAGTTTAGAACGGTCACTGGGGTCGGAACAGTCAACCTTTTGGGCGACTCTCAGCGCCAGATTCGTATTGAAGCCGATCCTCAAAAATTACAAAGCTTTGGTCTTGGTATTGATCAAGTCATGAACACCTTAAAGGGTGAAAATATTGAAGTGCCGGGTGGCACACTTAAACAGCCCAATTCAGAATTGGTCGTTGAAATTAAATCACGCGTGATTCACCCACAAGCCTTTGGTGACCTGATTGTTGCAACCAAAAATGGTGCTCCGATTTATTTAAAGCAAGTGGCAAAAATTGAGGATAGCCAAGCCGAACTGGAATCCAGCGCTTTTTTAAATGGCAAGACTGCGATCGCATTGGATATTCTGCGTAGTTCAGATTCCAATGTTATTGATGTGGTGGATGCAACGTATAAAACCCTCGATAAAGTTAAGCAGCAACTCCCAGAAGGCACGACACTTAAAGTGGTGGTCGACACGTCTAAAGGGATTCGTGCCAGCATTAAAGATGTGGCGCGCACCATTGTTGAGGGCGGTGTCTTAGCGGTACTGATTGTGCTGCTCTTTCTCGGTTCATTCCGTTCGACGGCTATTACAGGACTGACGCTTCCTATTGCCTTACTTGGCACATTGACCTTTATTTGGATATTTGGTTTCACCATCAATATGATGACCTTATTGGCACTGTCGCTCAGTATTGGTCTACTCATTGATGATGCGATTGTGGTGCGAGAAAATATTGTCCGTCATGCAGATATGGGCAAGGACCATGTGACCGCAGCACTCGACGGTACCAAAGAAATTGGGTTAGCTGTATTGGCCACCACCTTAACCATTGTGGCAGTGTTTCTGCCTGTTGCGTTTATGGGCGGTATTATTGGGCGCTTCTTCTATCAGTTCGGAGTAACGGTCAGTACCGCAGTCCTCATTTCAATGTTTGTCAGTTTCACTCTCGATCCGATGCTTTCTGCACATTGGGCAGAGAAGAAAAACCCCAACAAAAAACCAGGACGGTTAAAACGTTTCTTTAGCGCTATTTCCAATCAGCTTGACCGCTTAACAGTGGTCTATGAAAAGTTGCTGAAATTGGCGCTGCGTTTTAGAGTGATTACATTGGCAATTGCCATAGCCTCATTGGTCGGTGCGCTCGGACTCTCCAAATTAATTGGGACGGAGTTTGTCCCTGTGCCTGATAAAGGCGAAATTCGGATCAAGTTTGAAACCCCTGTTGATGCTTCGATTGAATATTCGCAAGCCAAACTCAAGCAAGTGGATCAAATTATTCGTCAGCATCCGCATGTTCGTGCAACCTATGCCGTGATTAACGGCGTAACCGACCGCGGTAAAAACCATGTGAGTATTCGCGTTAGCGTGACCCCCCGTCAGGAACGAACTCAAACCCTATCTGAGTTAAACAATGAATTCCGTGAACGTTTAAAAAGCGTGGCAGGAATTACGGTGACCTCTGTGGCTTCTGCGGATGAAACCGTTTCTGGCGGTCAAAAACCGGTGATGATTTCGATCAAAGGCCCTGACTTAGATGAATTACAGAAAATCTCAGATCGCTTCATGGCTGAAATTGCTAAAGTCGATGGCATTGTCGATTTAGAAAGTTCACTGAAAGAGCCGAAACCGACCCTTGAAGTTCATGTGAATCGTTTACTTGCCAACGACGTTGGCCTTTCAGTTAACCAAGTAGCAAATGTCATTCGACCGTTATTGGCAGGTGATGATGTCACCACTTGGAAAGATGAAAAGGGTGAAAATTACGATGTGAATTTGCGCTTGAGTGAAAATAACCGAAGCTTACCGAGCGATATTCAAAATCTGTATTTAAGTTCACAGAAAATGGATGCCAACAATCAACCCATTTTGATTCCACTGGCCACCATTGCCACATTTGAAGAAAGTTTAGGTGCTTCTCAAATTAACCGCCGAGATCTGGCACGTGAAGTTTTGGTTGAAGCCAATACTTCTGGTCGTCCCGCGGGTGATATTGGTAAAGATATTTCAGCACTCCAAGATCAATTTGAAATGCCTACGGGTTATAGCTTTGATACCCAAGGATCCAATGCGGATATGGCCGAATCTGCGGGCTATGCCATGACTGCGATTACCCTATCCATTGTGTTTATTTATATTGTACTGGGTTCGCAGTTCAACAGCTTCATTCACCCTGCTGCGATTATGGCTTCCCTGCCATTGTCACTGATCGGCGTATTCTTGGCGTTGTTCTTATTTAATTCGACCATGAACTTATTTTCCATTATCGGGATTATCATGCTCATGGGACTGGTGACCAAGAATGCTATCTTGCTCATCGACTTTATTAAGAAAGCCATGGATCGCGGTGAAGAGCGCTATGATGCCATCATTGCTGCAGGCAAAACCCGTCTGCGTCCAATCTTGATGACCACCAGCGCTATGGTGATGGGAATGGTGCCTTTAGCACTAGGATTAGGGGAAGGCGGTGAACAAAGTGCACCCATGGCCCATGCCGTGATTGGGGGGGTGATTACCTCGACCCTGCTGACCTTGGTGGTGGTTCCTGTGATCTTTACCTACTTAGATGACTTTAAGAATTTTATGCTGCGTCAAACACGAAAATTCATGTCATAATATTGGCGCTTATAATGAGGTGACATTTTAAATGTGCACCTCATTTTTTATCGTATAATCTTATGCTTTAACACTTATTATTAGGACAGTTTCCATGCGCGCGAGTCGCTTTTTATTTGCAACGTTAAGAGAAACCCCAAACGATGCTGAAGTTATTTCTCATCAGCTGATGTTAAGAGCGGGTATGATTCGTAAATTGGCTTCAGGACTTTATTCTTGGCTGCCAATGGGCGTTCGTGTGCTAAATAAAGTGGAAGCGATTGTACGCGAAGAAATGGACCGTGCAGGTTCACTTCAAGTGTTGATGCCGGTCACTCAGCCTGCATCTTTATGGCAAGAATCAGGTCGTTACGTTCAATACGGTCCTGAGCTGCTACGCTTTAAAGACCGTCATAACAACGACTTTGTGCTTGGACCTACGCATGAAGAAGTGATTACTGATCTTGCACGTAACGAATTAAAAAGCTACAAGCAATTGCCTGCAAACTTCTATCAAGTGCAAACCAAATTCCGTGACGAAATTCGTCCACGTTTTGGTGTCATGCGTTCTCGTGAATTCATCATGAAAGACGCGTATTCGTTCCATGCAGATCAAGAATCTCTGCAAGAAACTTATGATGTGATGTATGACGCTTACTGCCGCATCTTTACCCGTTTAGGTTTGGATTTCCGTCCAGTGCAAGCAGATACCGGTTCGATTGGGGGTTCAGGTTCTCACGAATTCCATGTGCTCGCATCTAGCGGTGAAGACGATATCGCGTTCTCAACAGAATCTGATTTTGCTGCCAACGTCGAAATGGCTGAAGCAGTGCTTGTGGGCGAACGCGCTGCTCCGACTCAAGCACTGACTTTAGTCTATACGCCAAATCAAAAAACGATTGCAGATGTCTCACAGTTTTTAAACACCGAAGCGAGAGATTCTGTTAAGGCTTTGTTGGTTCAAGGTGTAGCAACTGAAGAAGGTCAAGCGGCACCTGTGGTGGCACTGTTCCTTCGTGGCGACCATGAGCTCAATGAAATTAAAGCTGAAAAACATCCTTTAATTGCCTCTCCTCTGACCTTTGCCACTGAAGAACAAATTTCAGCACTGGGCTTAACAGTGGGTTTCATTGGTCCTCAAGGACTGGTTAAAAAAGGCTTGAGCGTGATTGTTGACCGTGCAGCATCTGTGTTATCTGACTTTGTGGCAGGCGCAAACGAAGCAGATAAACATGCGACTGGTGTGAACTGGGAACGTGATGCGAAGTACACTGAAGTTTATGACTTACGTAATGTGGTTGAAGGCGATCCATCTCCAGATGGTCATGGGACGATCTTGATCAAACGCGGGATTGAAGTCGGTCATATTTTCCAATTGGGTCAAAAATATTCTGAAGCTTTGGGCTGTAAAGTATTGGGTCCAGACGGTAAACCATTTACCGTGACCATGGGCTGTTACGGTATTGGTGTAACGCGTGTGGTGGCCTCTGCGATTGAGCAAAACTTTGATGACAAGGGAATTATCTGGCCTGCAGCCATTGCGCCATTTGATGTTGCGATTGTTCCCATGAATGCACACAAATCACCACGTACTTTAGAAGCAGCTGAAGCCTTATATGCAGAACTGCAAGCTGCTGGTTATGATGTGATTTTAGATGACCGTAATGAACGTCCAGGTGTCAAATTCTCGGATTTAGAAATTACCGGTATTCCACATCGCATCGTGATTGGTGAAAAAGGTTTGGATGCAGGTACCTTTGAATACAAAGGTCGCCGTGATGCTGAATCTGTCAATATCAGCAAAGAAGAGGTTTTGGCTAAATTGGCTAAAATTGCCAAGTAATTCTTACGGCGTCTTCATTATCAGCTTCCTTTAAAAAATCCCGCCAAGTGCGGGATTTTTTAGCCTGTATTTAAATTTCACAAGCCTCGAATATTGACTTTCAAATCTTTCACGGACGTACCAATTGCCCCAAAACTTCCCATAGAGCCATTGCTTAGACCATTAAAGGTATTGGCTGCATTTGCGCCCTCACGACCCAGCATCACATTATTTAGCGCGACATTCATTTTACTCGAACTGCCTGTATGACCAAACACAGCACCAGTCGGCTCAACACCCGCATAGAACCCATTCAGCGCAAAGCCATTGGCTGCATCTGTCGCTTTCATTTGAAAATCAAATTTGGCAGCAGTATCACCTGAGATAATCGAGATTGGGCAACCTGAACCTGTTCCACAAATTGCTTGAATTGCACCACTAAACTGGATCATTTGCCCTTGTGGCACATGACCCAATTGCACGTTCATTTGTGGACGGTTAGTGTTGCTAAAAGTGATTTCAAAATTATTTGATGCACTTCCTACTTCAAAAATTTTACTCACACCTGTATTTAATGCACCAGCGATAGTAAAAATAGATTTAGATGCATTTGCTGTTGAAACCGAGTTGGTACTGGCCAAATAAACTGCAAATGGGCTGACTTTAAGGGCAGAGATTTGATTGCCAAAACTTAAGCCTACATTGGCAAACGCTTGACCATTGCCAGCATCCGTATCCATCACTATATTCAAAGTCGGTGAAGCATCTGCACCGACAAAACTCACATTAATCGGGCTGTTTACAGCACCAGCAACCACTAAAGCCGCAGGGCTTTTATAGTCTTTATTCATTATCGGCGCTGTAATCCCATCTTTGTCAATCAGCGAGATTTGTTCAACATCAATTTTATTGAAACCCACACCAATATGAATGCCGTCTTGACCCGTGGTCGTCGCTAAGCTCTGATCATCAAGCGGCTGCATCGCCAAAGCCAAACTTGTTGGGCACAATGCCAACAAAAGCATGAGCGCTTTATTTTTTTCATTTATATTTTTATACATTGTGCATAATCCTTATGACAATATGGCTGAAAACTATCAAAGTATTATCTCGATCACACTATAAACAATAACACCAAAACAGGTTGTGATTTTGTGTAAAATTTAATCAAAAATTTTGTATACAATTCAAAGCATACAGTTCAAAGCTCGCAAAATCAGTCTCTAAAAGCAGGCTCTAAAAACTAGTTACGAGGAATAATGCTAAGTTCACTTGATAGACGTCCACCAGTAATGGCAAGCTCACCTAAGCGCTTTCCAGGTCCTGCGTTGGGTGGATAAAAGTTAATATCTCGCGCTCTAAAGACACCTGTGGTGGTTTTTTGTGGATTCAAAAATAAACTGGTATTGAATCCGACTTTACCTTGACCTGAAGTTTGATCTTTTGCGACCACAATGGCGTTATTAAAACCTACTTTACCCGTAATACGGTCTAAACCTAGGGTTGAACCATTTTGCGGATCACTAATTTGAATGGTGTTGCCATCACCTTTTAGCTCTAAATCACCCACGACGGTCAAGCGACTACCCTCATCAATTGAGTTTGTTGGAAGTAAGGAGAAATCAATATCCCCACCTACCCTAAGCTTCAAGCCAAAAAGTACATCATCTGCCAGTGCAAAGTTATTCAAGGGTGCTGAATTTTGTGTAGAACAACCTGCTGCAGCAGCGTTCATTTTGCAGGTTTTATACATGGTGCCTGGTAAGTAACCCGCAGCAACTTCTGTAGACATCACAATGAGCATATCGCGTAAGCTCACGTTCAAACTGCCATTTTCCACACCCAAATTACCTGTACCTTTGAGTAGCATGTCAATATTGCGTAGGCCCATATAGTAGTCAGTTGGAGTTGTATTGCCCCCCGTTCCTACTTTTCCGCCGTCAATGACCATAATCGAGGTAGTCTTGTTCCCTGCAGCAACGCCATTCACCTTATCTATACCTTCGGTACTCATGGCCAAAGAAAACCCTAAACGTGCTGTTTCACCTGAGGTTGCAATCATGTTTTTAATCACATTTGAACCTGCAAGCGTATAGTAAAAGGCTTGATCCGCTTTCACCTTGGTGCCATACATCGCAAGGTTCGCATTCAGGTTGTAAAATGGCAGTGCTAGCCCCCACTGATTATCAAGCCCGCTTTGGCTAAACAAGTTGATACTATTGGCGATGCCTGCACTTGTAGTAAAACGCCCACGTCTAGAAATTGACTGGAACTCTGCTCCGCGAATGGCTGCAATCAAGCTGTAAGGGTTTTCACCCGTAGTGAGATTATGGATATTCTGGATGTAATCTGACGCAGAGGTAAGGAACAAACCATTACCAAAACGGCTACTTTGGAATACGCTATTCACAGGTAGGCTGAGTGTCTTGGTGTCAGCTAAGTTTAAATATACATTACCGCTGTCAAAAGATGCTCTAGTACTGGGCATTAAGCCCGTTAGATTGCCAAATTCAAACCCATAAGCATTCAGACCAGCCCCACCAATTTCTAAAGTGGTGGCTTGTCCACCGCCTGCGAGCATGGCGTCATTGTCTTTGGTGAACTCTGTTTTCATCCTAAATGCCAGACCAGAGTCGCCCATCACACTACTATTGGAGCTTACACCTGCTGCACTATTGGCATTTCCTAAAACACTTTCCTGGCCTTTCAAGCCGCGAAATTGTAAAGATGAATTGACCATACGTCCACTTGCACCCACGCGGATTAAGCCTTTAGCACCTTCTGGACTATTCGTAGTGGCATTAATCGCATAAGGATTACTGGCTGAGACATTTTTATTTAGCATGATTTCAAGGTTCAAACCTGATGTTGTAGTTTGACCTTCAGCGCCTGATTTGGTATTGCCATAGGTTCCTGTATTGACGAATCCAGTATTTTTTGACGCAGAATCATCCACACGGTTCAAATCTACATAACCCAAACTGTCACTTGGACTACTACTCAACGTTGCTACATTGTCTGCATTGCCTGTGCGTGTGTTGGTCTGCAACCTTAAACCTTCAACAGCATCTACAAATAGCGCGCCACGCCCCACAAAATTGAAGTTAAAGTTTTTCAAAACCAATTGATTGATTTCATTTTTAACATCAGTTTGACCCAAGTAAATGTTGGCATTTTTAATGCCCATCGCCATTTCACTCAAGTTCTCTTTGCTAAACAGCCCATTGATCGTTTTTAAACTTAAATCAATATTTGAGCTGGTTTGAATCGCAAAATTCCCAATAGCTGGGCCACACGCACTCGATGCTTCGTTATTACAAATACGAAAGGAATCTGCAGTAATTAAAGCAGGCGATGCACTGATGAGAAGATCAAGCCCAGCATTATTGGCCTGACTTCCAGTATTGATACTGATATCCGCGCCTAAGGGCAAAACTGATGCATTACTTTGGCGAATTTTGACCTGATCTACTGTAGCTTTCAGCGTTGAATTCGTTGCGCCTGCGGTACCTCGTCCTGCTTCATCTGCCCAGTACAATTGATCAATATTTGCCTCAGCAAGACTGGTCGATATTTGTACGCCATCCTGACCATTGATCGAACGTAAGTCTTCATCAGCTATGACTTGCAGTGCATACACATGTCCACTCGCCATAAAAACACTCAAAGCCAATGTGTTCAGCATAAGTGTTTTGTTGTGACTGTTTTTTTTATTTTTCATCACGCCTCCTTGTAAATCAGACTCAATTAGCAGCGCGGATGCGTAGCATCACACCCAAAGACCATGACCTTACCTTGTAAGGCAAGGTTTCCATTCATTTGTACGCCCATAAAGCCTGTTTCACGACCATGATCATAAACTGAGCCTGGCGCATTGGTAGCATCGTATTTTTTAACTTGCAAATAACCATAATCTGCTGCCACCGAACTGCCCACTTCTGTACCTGCACTGCTGCTAAATTTGTCTTGACCAAAGGCAAGTGCATCGAAACCAAAATTACGAATCTGAATGGCTTTGGTGGCATCAAAACTCAGTTGCATGGCCGCTTTAATTTTTTCTGCCCCACCTTTGGCTTTATAGCTTAAGTCCACACCATCTAAACCAATTTTTTCAATATTGATGGTGCCTTGAATGCCTTTAAATACCAGCCAAAGTTTATTGCCATCGGAACTGCTTGCTTGTCCATTCTTTATATATCGATTATTGACAGACACTGCCAATCGGCAGTATTCAACGTCTTTGCACAAGACATCATCCAGAACATATTTGCCTTTGGTTTCATCATATTTTTGGTTGAGTGACAATTTCAGCGACAAATCAGCGCCTGACTGCCCTTGAACCATTTTCAAGTCTTCATCACTTAATGCATCCATGGCATACGCAGGGCTAAGCAGAGTACTTGCAAGAAGAAGGAATAGTGCCTTTTTCATCATATTGCTCCTTACAGTCCTTTGGTGGTGATTTTCATATGTTGAATCAACACGCCATCAATCACAGCTGAACCTAAATTTTTAAAAGATGCTGTTGGTACTGCAGCATTTGGAGTTTGCGCTACAGGATTCATTGCACCAAAAGAAATACCCATGGCATCAGAACCTTTATAGGCTTGAAGGCTATTTTTTTGTGGGTCATAAATGGTTGAACCAATCGTGATGCTACTGTGGGTGGCATTGGTTCCCTGATAGCCTGCTAAACCGTTATTGCCGCATTTGTAGACATTACAGGTTGATCCTGCATAGGTTGTCGAATTGGGATTGTCATAGTCGGTATAAATCTTTTGATAAATTTCAGGTTTATTTGGGATACGCGTCAGCTCTAAGCTAAAGTTAGTTCCATCGGAGCCTAAAATAAGGGGCTGATACAGTGACCCTAAAACCAAATTGGTATTCAAGTTATGAATAAATAACCCTTCATTAGCATCAAAAATCGGAGCGGCAGATGAATTATTAATTGCCGGTGTACTGAGTAATGAAGTATCGGTGGTTTCTCGAGTACTGAGGCGAAGGGTTTTAGTCCCAGGACTTGAACTTCTTAAATTTGCAGAATCACCACTATTGAGACGAACTAAGCCTGCGATCCCTAAAGTATTGTTATAAAACTCACTCATGCCTGCTGAGTTTTGAGCGCCTGCAAGGGTCTGAAAGACCTGTAGACGCGTGCCATTGATACTAAAGTCATTCCAAATGGCTTGTAAGCGTATCCGATTGGCACGAGAAGCATCGGACACGCCAGCACGCTCTCCCAAATGGTATAGATCAGTAGCACCTTCTTTTTTACTTGGATCAAGTGCAAAAGCATCTGCCCACATGGCAAGTTTCAAACGATAAGCATCTGCACCATCTGCAACTGTGGTCGGTAATGTGGTGTTATAAAGCGGTGCTTCAAACGCTAAGTAAGGCACTTGGCAACTGACATCAGCTTGGGCACAGTTTTTAGTCAAATCAAAGTTAGGGACTTGGTTTTCTGTTCCCACACGAATGAGCCAAGGGTTCGTTGCTGTACCCCATGAAGCGATTTTTGCATTGCTGTCAGATGCTGCTAGACGGTTATTATGGTTATTATCGGACTTAGACAGTGCCAAGCCATAGATAAAGATATCTGCTTTCCCAACCGAGTAATCTCCGCTATCCACTACCCCATTTTTATTGGTGTCTCGAGCAGCTGTAGTGAGTGGTCCTACTGGAACCAAATGGATATAACCAGTGTCTTGACTACGATTCATAATGTCTGAAGCAGATGAATTTTCACCCTGAAATACAAAAAAAGCCTCTTGCGGTACCAAAGCAATGCCTTCACCAGTGGTCGAACTTAAGGTTTCATCAGACAGTGGCTGTAAAGCCAGTACATTTTGACAGGCACAGCAACTGATTAGCCCTGCAAATAAAGCCTTTTTTACATTAAACGTATAATGGAGTGTAGTCATCTTGACCTTCCTTATTTATACGATGCTCCGCACCATATTTTATATTTTTTAATTTCTAGATATTTCAGTTTAGTACAATTCAAGTAGATTCGAGCGAGAAGAAATCCATGCTTCTCTAATAATTTTAAAAATAGATCACACTTTATAATAATATAGAACTTAAACTCGATAAGCAAAATAATGACACTTAGTTCTCTATTTTTCCGACAAATGAAAACTCTCTTTATTTCAAAAGCTTAAATTAATAAAATAAAAAAGCAAACTCGAAAGTTTGCTTTTTGTTGCAATATTCACACGATTAACCGTTGAATTAGGTCTTTGGTAAAGTCACACCTGTTTGACCTTGATATTTACCACCACGGTCTTTATACGAGGTTTCACACACTTCATCTGATTCAAAGAATAACATTTGTGCAACACCCTCTCCTGCATAAATACGCGCAGGCAGATTGGTGGTATTTGAAAACTCTAAAGTCACGTGACCCTCCCATTCAGGCTCAAGTGGCGTCACATTCACAATGATACCGCAGCGTGCATAGGTCGATTTACCTAAACATACTGTCAATACATTACGTGGAATACGGAAGTACTCGACTGTACGGGCCAAAGCAAACGAATTCGGTGGAATAATACATACGTCTGCTTCAATATCGATAAAACTTTTTTCATCGAAATTTTTAGGGTCTACAATCACAGAATGAACGTTTGTAAACACTTTGAACTCACGCGCACAACGAACATCATACCCATAGCTTGAAACACCATAGGAAATGAGTTTTTGACCATTTCCATCTAAACGAACTTGGTTTTCTGCATACGGTTCAATCATGCCGTGATTTTCGCTCATTTCGCGAATCCAACGATCAGACTTAATTGCCATGTTTATATTCCCAAAATACTGATTTCAATTACTGCGCTGTACTTTAACTGAATTTCTAAGGAATAGAAATAAGCAAGTCTATAACTGCATGTCGCTTAATTCTATATGGCCGTATCCTACTTTTATTCTGCACAAATTACAGGCTTAAAATAGCCGAATAACTTAAGGGAATTGAAAAACTCATGAGTACCAAAGATGCAGTTTTTTGCATATTGGATTGATTCAGCCATTTGATTTTATTGTTGGCCAGTATTGAACCAATAAATGTCCAAAAAAAGGCAATCGGCACAATCAAAAGCAAAAAGGTCAGCATATGCGATACATAATAATCTGCACTTCGCCATGCAATCGTAGGGAAAATGGCTGACGCGAATAAAAGGGCTTTGGGGTTTAACAGTGTAGCGAAGAAAAGTTCGCGTGCACGAATACTGGGTTGTAAAAAACTCTGTTCAACATTGGCCGTTCGCCACAATTTAATCGCAAGATATAAAATATAGCCTGCACTGAATAATTTTAAAATCGTAGGAAGAAGCGGTAAATGGCCACTGACTTTACCAATTAAGAAGCCCCAAAAGGTAATTGAAATCAGATACCCAATTGCTTCTGCAGGAATTAAAGCGGTAGATTTACGCATGCCCACCTGTATACCAGATGAAGCTAAAAGGGTGTTGGTTGGGCCAGGGGTGAGTAAAATTGTCACCACTAAGCCGACAAATAGCCATGAAATCATAACTGACCTCACTATAGAATCCATGCAGATTAATTCAGTTGTTTTCACTTAGCAAAATATTCTTTGTGAGCATATTTTTCAAGAGTTTAAAAAAACCTGAATTTTTAAATATTACAAACACTTGAGCTTTTAATTTATTTTATACGACTCAGTCATCTATGGGTATAGGCAAGATCATTATGAGCCTTAAAAGCAGATTAAACCGATATGATTGAATATATTGAATATAAAAAAGAGAACGTTAAGCTCTCTTTTTTGATCTTTTAAGAATCTTATTTTTGCGTATCGGCAGCCGTCATTGATTCTTGCTCTGTCACCACAGCTTTATCATTCGCTGTAAATGCTTCAGGGAAATCAACTTGATTGATAATCGCAGCAGTCGCTGGAACAGAAACTGATGTTAAAGCAAACAACGCAACTGCTAAATATTTTTGAATACGCATATCATTTCTCAAACATTGATCACTGGGAGTACTGTATTGTAGGAATTAAAATTAGAGTAAATAATCCTAAAATGATTAAATCTGCAACCGTTCATCAGAGAAAGTAGATAAATTGGATTTAAATTTTAGTTTAAAAAAGCCCAATCGAAATTGAGCTTAAAAGTAGCAGATTCCATTACGTTATCAACGTTGAATCAATTCTCGATGAAGTCTTTATGTATGCCGCATTAGAAAATACGATTTTGATCTTTAGTCTCTTGCGGTAATTGTGCTGCAATTTTCTCCGCAATCGCCATATAACTTTCAGCAGCATCATCACCTGCAATGACAGAAGGTTTGCCAGCATCGGCATGCTCACGAATTTGTGCATTGAGCGGTAGACGACCGAGTAATGGAATATCATATTGTTCAGAGATTTTGTCTCCTCCCCCTGTACCAAAGATTTGTTCCTCATGACCGCAGTTTGAACAAATGTGCGTTGACATGTTTTCAATCACGCCCATCACGGGAATGCCCACACGATTAAACAATTCAATACCCTTAACAGCATCAAGTAATGCAACGTTTTGCGGCGTGGTTACAATCACAGCTCCCGTCACTGGAATACGTTGTGCCAACGTCAGCTGAATATCCCCTGTGCCCGGCGGCATATCAATCATTAACACATCAAGGTCAGGCCATAAGGTTTGATTGAACAGTTGCATCAGTGCGCCCGTTGCTTTTGGTCCACGCCATGCAACAGGGGTATTGTTATCACCTGTTAAATGTCCAATTGAGAGAACCGCCATACCATATGCTTCAATTGGGACAAACTGTTCAGCCTCAATCATGGGTGTGCGCCCAGCATTGCCGAGCATGGTCGGAATACTTGGACCATAAATGTCTGCATCTAGTACTCCCACTTTCAAACCTTGTTTTTGAAGTGCAAGAGCAAGGTTCACAGTAGTGGTCGATTTACCTACACCACCTTTACCCGAAGACACCAAAACCACATGTTTAATCCGAGGATGTTTAGGCACATCTCGCTGCTGTGGTGCGGCTTTTCGAATAGGTGGATTATTTGGATCAGGCTCTTCTACCTTCACTGCAGTAGGTGCGGTAGTTGCAGATGCATCCACTACAGGAGGTAAATGTGGTTTTTCTGATCCTACTTGCGCTTGAGGTTCCGTTACGCAACTTTCCCCTGCAGCATGCTGATGACCACAACCACCTGTCGTACTTTTGCTTGATTTTTGACCCGTTTTCTGCTGTATGACATGCATGTTGAGTTCTTGAATACCAAAGGGCTCTAAAGCATCTGCTAAATCATCATGGATTTTTTGCAAATCGTTTGCTTCTGACGGCGATGTGTTGATCGTAATTTGTAATACACGACCTTCAACGTTGACTTGAGTAATTCGATCTTTGAGTGCGTCGTTGGAATTTGGCAATAAATAGCTTTGCAAAATGCTTTGGACTTCTTCTTCATTCACTTCTTGAGCAGGTGAAAACACAGATTTTAGGGAAGAAAGCCACGACATAATTTTGCTCCAAAACCAACATACAGTTTAAACCGTTCGTTTAACGGCTCTTTGACACAGTTTAAATCAACTTGCAGCTTAAATCTCGAATGGATTCATTAATCCGAGCAAAAAGGTTGGTTTAGTTGAGTCTTTTCAGAATTAAAACTCAGCAATCTTCTAGCGCGATGAAATCAACCATTGGGACGTATGCATATCAAAAGCTCAATGTTATGACCTATGCCAATGATATTATTCAATTTTTTATTCCACCACAGTGTTTTAAGATCAAGGCGCAACATTAAAGGGCAACAAAAAGCCAGTTAAGACACGCAGCGATATTCATCTGGCGATGAAATAAAAAATAAAGTGGATAATAAGTGTCCGTATGAAATGTGAAAAAGGAGCGATTTTTCAATCACTCCTTTTGAGTTTTATCATTCAACTTAAGCCTGTTTATTATTCAACTTAAGTCTAAATGGTAAAATAAAGTCTAACAGCTCAAGCATTAAGCTTTGTCATTGCCTTTGAATTTGTTTAATGTTTCTGTTGCCTTCTTCTTCAAATCATCAAATTTTTCTGTGGCTTGAACTTTAAGCTCATCGAGTTTCACCGAAGCATCATGTTTAAGCTCAGTGGCTTTAAGCTTTGCCTCATCCAATTTTTGACTGGCTTCAGTTTTTAAATGATCAAATTTCTCATGTGCTTGGTCTTTCAAGTCAGCGGCCTTGATCTTTGCCTCATCGACTTTGGTCTTTGCTTGATCGACTTTGTCTTCTGTTGCAGCTTTGTTTTCCGCGTGCTTAGCTTCAGTGTCTCGTTTTAACTCATCTAGCTTTTTCTCGCCTTCAAGCTTGGCTTCCTTAGCCGAATGTTTTAAATCATTCAACGCTTTTTCACCACCGAGTTTTGCTTCTTGTGTTTTATGCTTAATGTCGTCACCGAGTTCTGATGCTTTGTTCTTCACGTCGTTCTTTAAGTCATTTAATGGTTTATCGTTTGTCATTATTTTGCCCTCAGCGCTAGTTATATTGTCTAACAATATGTACACAGTACAGTGATTTTTAAAGATGAAGTGCAAAACTATCAATTAGACACAATTGAGCTACAGAACGTAGCGTTATGGATAAAAGCTGAAACGAAATTTTTATTTTCCAAAAAAAAAGAAGTGAACTTAGTGGTCTCACTTCATTTTTTCTCTTATTTTATGACTTGCGTCATACCATTACTTTCTTAAGGTACTCATAAAGCTGATCGCAGAGAACAACCAAATAAACAAAACAAAGCTTCGTTCTTGAGTGAAATGATTCACATCTGTACCATGCAAAATATTATGGCGCGTCATAGTTACCGTTGAGCTACTGTCCATTTTGTAAGCCGCAATTTCTGCAAAATAACGATTCAGCTCAGAGGCAATTTTGGCTTTATGCCACAAGCTTTTAATTTCATTGCCTTTCAAACCCGGTACAATTTTATAAACATCGACAAACTTGGTGTCGTTTTGCTTTAAATACTCTTGCGCAATTAAAACGTCGGTCAGCAAACCTTCTAACTGACCGTATAAAAGTGGAATACAGCCTGCAAAATAATGGTGCTCGTACAGTTTAAATGCTTCTTGAAGGACTACACGGCGCTGGGCTTTATGCTCACCAATTTCTAAGGCATCAAAAGCCGTCAAAAGTTGTGCTTGGAAGTAATCTGTATTGATCAAATCTAATAGGTTAAAGCGGTTTAAATCTGCTTCATTTTGCTCAATCAACTTCCAAAAATGCATAAAATTTAATGCATCATTGGCAACTTTGGCATCGGTCGGTTGATCCAGCTCCTCCATCAACACTTTAAAATAAGGTTCATTCTGAGAAAATGCATTTAAAGTTTTGATCACATAACCATGCTCGGTGGCATTTAAGCTGTTTAAATAGTCATTGGCTTCCGCCAAGATCATTTTACCCAGTGGCTTAACATGCTGATGCTGCGGAATACGGGTCACTTCACGATCAAATTCATCTTCCTCAAATTTATCTGCTTTAAAATCATCAAAATTGTCATTGATCATGGCTGCTTACTCATCTACATCATTTTAGCTTAGTATTATCGCTGTTAATGCGTGTTGAATATATAAAAATTTAGTTTTAAACAGAATTCAGCTATTCCGTTGTGCATCTGTCATGCAAGTCATGTAAAATCATTCACCTTGCATAAAAGACGAATGAGAGAGTTATATCCGTGCGTAATATCTTAGTCACTAACGCCCTTCCATACGCCAATGGTCCTATCCATATGGGTCACTTACTCGGTTATATCCAAGCAGATATTTGGGTTCGTGCCATGCGTGCAATGGGTCATGACGTGACTTATGTCTGCGCGGATGATGCTCACGGTACGGCGATTATGCTGCGTGCTGAAGCCAACGGTATTTCACCAGAAGCGCAAATCGCTAATGTACAAAAAGAACATATTCGTGATTTTGACGGTTTTGGTGTTCATTTTGATCATTATGACTCGACCAATAGCGAAGAAAATAAAAATCGCTCACAAGAGATTTATATCAAAAACCGTGAAGCAGGCAATATTGCAGTTCGCCCTGTTACCCAGTTATTTGATCCTGAAAAAAGCATGTTCTTATCGGATCGTTTTATTAAAGGCACCTGCCCGAAATGTAAAGCTGAAGATCAGTACGGCGACTCATGCGAAGTATGTGGTGCAACTTACAATGCCACCGAATTGTTGAATCCTAAATCGACTTTAAGCGGTGCTGCACCTGTAGAGAAATCTTCAGATCACTACTTCTTTAAACTGCCTAACTTTGGTGAATATCTACAAAAATGGACCCGTGACGAAGGTCGCCTGCCTGTGTCGATTGCGAACAAGTTAGATGAATGGTTTGAAGCTGGTTTAAATGATTGGGACATCTCCCGTGATGCGCCTTATTTCGGTTTTGAAATTCCAGATGCACCAAACAAATACTTCTACGTTTGGGTCGATGCGCCTATAGGCTATATGTCGAGTTTTGAAAACTATATTAAAACCAAACGTCCAGAACTGAGCTTTGATGATTTCTGGAAAAAAGACTCGAAGAACGAGGTCTATCACTTCATTGGGAAAGACATCGTGTATTTCCATGCATTGTTCTGGCCTGCAATGCTTGAAGGTGCCAACTACCGTACGCCATCTGGTTTATTCGTCAATGGTTTCTTGACGGTGAATGGTCAGAAGATGTCGAAGTCTCGCGGTACATTCATCAAAGCAGAAACGTATTTAGAGCATTTAAACCCAGAATATTTACGTTACTATTTTGCATCTAAACTTTCTGACAAAGTTGAAGATTCTGACTTAAATCTTGATGATTTCGTTCAGAAAGTAAATTCGGACTTGGTGGGTAAAGTGGTGAACATTGCCAGTCGTTGTGCAAAATTCATCAACACTAAGTTTGATAACAAGTTAAGTGCTACTTGTGCAGAACCAGAACTCGTACAAAGCTTTATTGATGCGGGTAGCTCGATCGCCGCTCAATATGAAGCACGTGAATTCTCTGCTGCGATTCGTGAAATAATGTCTTTGGCGGATAAAGCCAACCAATATATTGATGAGAAAAAGCCTTGGGCTTTAGCAAAAATTGAAGGCGAAGAACAACAAGTGCATGACGTGTGCTCTGTTGGGATTAACTTGTTCCGTCAATTGGCAATTTACCTTGCGCCTGTATTGCCAACGCTTGCCGGGCAAGTTCAAGACTTCTTACAGTTAGACAGCTTTAACTTTGAATCTCGTAAGCAAATCTTAATCGGTCATGAAATTGCATTGTTCCAACCACTCATGCAACGTGTTGATCCGAAAGCTATGGCTGCGATGGTGGATGCATCTAAAGACTCTTTAGCTGCGCCTGCTGAAGCACCAAAAGCGGAAAAGAAAAAAGAGAAAGTTAAAGATAAGAAACCTGAACCTAAAGTCGGTGAAGCTGAGATCATCACGATTGAAGACTTTATGAAAATCGACCTGCGTGTCGCTGAAGTTCTTGAGGCTGCAACGGTTGAAGGTTCTGATAAACTTTTACAACTCACTTTAAATGTAGGTGAAGCTGAACCACGTAACGTATTTAGCGGTATTCGTGAGTTCTATGAGCCTCAAGACCTTAAAGGTAAATTGGTGGTGATGGTGGCAAACCTTGCACCACGTAAGATGCGTTTTGGGATCTCTAACGGTATGGTTTTAGCTGCGGGTAATGGTGACGGCGTTTGGGTGATTTCACCTGAATCTGGTGCTAAACCGGGTGATAAAGTTTCTTAAGATTTAGATTTTAGATCTTAGATTAGCACTTGAAGTGCAACACCATGTTCTTGGAGTAATACCTGACTCGGACTTTTAAATCCGAGTCTTTTTCTTGGGCGATGATTCAAACGCTTAGTAATCTCTGAAATATATTCATCCGTGTAGTTATTTAGATCACTTCCTTTTCTGATGTATTGCCTGATCAGACCATTCGTATTCTCATTTGTGCCTCTCTGCCATGCACTGTAAGGATCTGCAAAGTAGAATTCTATTTCCAGTTCATTCGCGATTTGTTCATGTAGGCTAAATTCCTTGCCATTATCAGCAGTAATCGTCTTTAACTTCTCTTTGATTGGAGCCAGCAAGTCAACAGTGGCTTCACAAACCGCCTGACTCTTGCGAGTGCTACATTTCTTTAACCAAAGATAGCCTGTTTTCCTATCTACAATTGAAACTAAAGACTGCTGCTGATTTTTGCCCACAATCGTATCTATTTCTAAATCACCAAAACGTGATCGCTTCTCAATGATGTGTGGCCTATCGTGAATGCTTTTACGGTTACTGAGCATCCCACGAGTTTCTGGTTGTCCATACTTTCTTTTTCGTTGATTTCTAAAACGTAAATGAAGATAAAGACTGCCTCCTTTGAGTTTATCTTGCTGAATATATCGATAGATTGAATGCATACTGATAGCTACGTGAGAAGCGATTTGTTCGGGACTCCATTGCAAAGCAAGATAGCTTTCGATCTGTTGCAATAGGGAGGAACTTACAGTTCTATGATTCGAGATATGGCGTCTTTTAGCCAGTTTATGAGCATGTTTAGCAAAGTAGCCATTTCTATTACGATTACGTTTGATCTCTCTACAAATTGTAGAGGGAGCACGAGCCAATCTGAGGGCAATATGACGCGTAGAAAAACCTTCGCGTAGTAATGTATAAATCTGATATCTTTCTTCTTGGGTAAGATGAGTATAGTTCATGATGCAACTTTGACTTTGGTCGGTCTGGAAGCAGAATGCTATCTCATTTTACTTCCTACCTAAAATTAATCTCTGTTGCACTTCGTTTGAGAATCTAAGGATAATAAAAAGCCCCTCAAGTGAGGGGCTTTTTATTATCTCTGAGGAGTTAATGTATTCTGTGCAAAGTTTGGAGATCGAGGCCCATACAGCAAACCTTTTTGCTGACTTAAACGCGGTGAATACAATAAATGACTGACTGTACCCGACAACACATAAGCTTTATCACTTAAATGATTCGAGATTTGGTCAACCAAAGCACCCACTAACATACCGACTAGACCAGCATTGTTATTGCCATTGGAAAGCACTTGTTTTTCAGTACCTTCCCAAAGTAGTTCACCAGTTTTTAAATCAACTAACTTCGCTTCGACAGCAACCGTTGCAACCGTTTGAATAACTTGATACTTCGAACCGTATTCTTTCACTTTTATATACAAGGCAGCATCAGCACCAAAAATCTCTTGCAGTTTTTTTGGACTAACCGTTTGTGCATCTGCTCCATTATAAACACCATTTTCTTTGAACATGGTATCTACAACAGTAATTGGAAACACGTAGTAACCTGCTTCTGCAACAGGCATTATCACAGTCGACCAGCAACTATTGGTTGCACGAGTATCAGGTGACTCATTCACAGGTGGCATCACCAAAATAGATTTTGGCATGTTTGCAGTATAGGTACTTAAGTCACGTGTATTTTTAGGTGTCGCAGCACAACCTGTTAATAAACCCACAACAGTAACCATTGCAAATAAAGTTTTTAAATTCTTCATTTTTGCGCTCCTGTTGAGGTTTGACCTGTCATTTTGTGCAATAAACGATCCATCAACACGGTCGATTCAGGATAGACCTGACGCTCAAGCTCAAAATATTGAATCGCACGCGGAGCATCATTCATATTTAAGTATTGCAGACCCAAATGTGCATAAAGTCCCGGCGGAACCGCCAAGTTTTTAGCCTTTGCTTTTTCAACATCTTTTTCAAGTTTTAACACTTGATCTTGCGGCATCGCTTTCTCAGGTAAACTTAATGATAAATAAGTTTGCTGTGGAAACGCCCCCCAACTGTACAAAGGCTTTGGAGCAGTTGCACAACCCACTAAACTTAGCGAAATAAGTCCACTAATTATTAGAAAAATAGATTTCACAGAATAATCCTATTACTTGTTTGACCATTTACCAGTTTGTAAATCAAGTACAAGATTATTAACTGCTTCACGTACAGCTAAATCTAAAACTTTACCATTTAGCGTTGAGTCATAAGAAGCGGTAGAACCAAATCCCAATACTTCACGCTCGCTTAACGCATACTCTCCAGCACCTTGCACAGAATGTACAATCTCAGCAGTTTTTACATCAACAATGTTTAAGTTGACTTTAGCGTAAGCAATTTGAGTTTTTCCACGACCCAATACACCAAACAGTTGATGATCACCGACTTCTTTACGACCAAACTCAGATACATCACCTGTTAATACAAAACGAGCACCCTTAATCGATTGCGCTGATTTGCTGAAACCTGATTCTTGTTGAAGTTCCGATAGGTTATCTCGGTTTAAAACCGAAAAATAACCTGTTTGTTGAAGATGCGTTTCTAGAATCGTTTTTGCCTGACCACCTAAACGATCAACATTGTCTGAGAAAATACCACGCATATAGCTTGAACGATTGTCGAATTTACCAATCGATACCGGTGTTTTGACCCCTGTATATTTAACAGTCGCGGTTGCTGCTGTCACTTGAGGAGCTTGGATAGTTCTTGATGTCTCAGTCGTTGTACATGCTGATAATATTAAACTTGTAGAAAAGACAGCTAGTAATTGATTTTTCATTTTCACTCAGTTTCATAATTACATTATAATTAAACATAATAATAACAATCCACGTCAGCAAAATAAATTAATTATTCGAATTAATTTTAAACGCTCAAATATTATCAACGCCGATCAATAAACTCCAAATACCCTCTACCCTCAGCCTTCTGCCCTTTAAACTCACCAATCCATTGATACGAAGAAACATAACCCGCAGCCAAACCATAACAATACGGCGTGTCCACCACAGCAAGAATATCTAAGACGATCTCCCCCTCATGATGCACCAACCAACGAAACGACTGCGGTACTTCCATGGCATGACCATCAGGCGTCATCAAAGGCTGTACTTTTAAAGCGATCACTTCAAAGTCAGCTTGCTCATACTGAGTCGACGTACCATCCACATGACGATACGACACGGCGGTATATGCAGGCTCACCCGCAAAACCAATAAATGCTAAAACCAACTGCTCTTCAGCATTCAAATTAATCACCTGATAACTAAATGAGTTTAAAGGCAAGCGAAATTGAGCCGGTACAAATGCTTTGGGTAGCATAGACACAGCGAAAGCCTTCCAATGCTCAAGCGTACACAAACCCGATATTGAAATGGTTTTGCCTTGCTGCATCAGCGTGCCTTCATACTGCATCAATACACTAAAATGGTGATACAACGAACTATGCGCAAACCACGTCAGCGCTTTAGTTGGAGTTAAGGTCAGATCAACTTTTAAATCTTCCAAGTTAGAGACAAGGCGATAATTGCCATCTTCCCCATATAAAGCAGAGTCTTCAGCAAAATCGATCCGAAATGGTGACTGCTGGAACTTTAATTGATGCTCAATGTCATAAATTTTATACGCATCTTTTGTTTGAGACAGCGCTGTACCATGCACCAAAGTTGCTGTATTTTCAGGCGCTAAACTCGTCAGCTTTGGCGAAACTTGGGTGATCTTGGCGCCAACATCGCCAATCACGGAAGCATAGGACAAATAACGATAAGGCTCAGGCAAGTCAGGAATCATAATTCCATAATGAGTACTGGCAAATTGAGCATGAAACACGTGCGCATCAAAATTATAATCACGTGACAGAGAGGCCTGCCGATGTGCAGGCACAGCGCCCAATAACTTGGTACCCAATTGCCCAAGACGGTATTTTATTTTTTGTTGTGCAGTTCTGTTTGACGGTGTACTGCTTAAAAGTGAATGCATGTATTGCTCAGGGAGAATGAGATACTTATACAGTACTTATATGATGATTTGATGTTCATAGCCAATCAGGACTTGAGAATGTGATTAGGGGTCATACTCTAGTTTTTGTAGGACAATTTTTTTAAGTTAGAACATTTAAATCAGAACAGATTTTTAAATGGATGCACTTTTTCTGATCTAAGAAACCAGTCACAAGCATTTGAAACGAGCTGGTTTTATTTCATTTTTTTAATTTGAAGAGCGATGATTGCATAAGGCGTATTCCATGCCACTGACTTGGTAACGCTTATTTCATAACGTTCATTTCATATTACTTATTTCATACCAAAGATCAGCTTTAAACCCAGCACCGTCATCACTACACCTGCACCACGATCAAATACCGCTTTAAACTTGAGATAAACACGGCGTGGTTTTTCTGCAGACAATGCCACAGCAACCAATGAGCACCATCCAGCATCAATAAAGAAGCATAACAATGGCAATACGAAGTAATAATAGGTCGGAATGTCTTTGGGTAACAAGGCAGTAAAAATACTAGCCAAGACAATCGCAATTTTAGGATTTGCCAATTGCGTGATTAAACCCGTGGTGAATGCACGACGAAAAGACATTTGCGATGATACAGCTTGATCCACTTCAATCGGCTCTTTAGCATGTTTAATGATTTTATAGGCAAGCCATAAGAGGTATAGACCACCGCATATCTTTAACGCTAAATACGCTGAAGGCACAGCCAGCAATAAAGCCTGTAAGCCCAGTACTGCAAGTAGTCCAAATATCGCAGCGCCAGTACCTGTACCAAATGCGGTATATAAACCATGCTTACGCGAAATCGCAATTGAATTTTTAGCCACATAAATAGAGGTCGGCCCAGGACTCATCGCACCTAACATGAGGGCAAATGCAATTGATCCTAAAATCCAAAATGATTCCACCGCGACACCATAACCCGATTTGATTCTGGCAATTCTATAGATTTAAAAATTGAATATCTCGCTATATTTCAATTCATTTTTACAATTTTACCGAGTATTTCACTAAAAATTGATTGAATCGCCTATTCATTCAATGCATGATCAATGAATTACAGCATTTTTAGATTAGAACTTTGAGATTAGAACAAAGATGAAATTAGCCGAAGCTTTATTGCTCCGTAGTGACCTTCAAACCAAATTGGCATCCTTACAACAACGTATTAATAACAATGTGTTAATTCAAGAGGGTGACCAACCCAGTGAAGATGCCAATGCATTGATTCAAGAAGCATTCGCAGTCAATCAACAATTGCATCAACTGATTCAGCGGATTCATTTCACAAATACACAGGCAAAATCGATTGAAGGAAATGATTTACTGACGGTACTGAATCAACGAGATTTGCTCACCCAGCAACATCGTGTATTACAGCAAGCGATTGATAGCTCTCGACGTGAAAATGGTCGTTATAGCTCCAGTGAAATCCGTTGGGTGAAAACCATTTCGGTTGCGGACTTACAAAAGCAAGCCGATGCCATCAGTCAGCAACTCCGAAAAAACAACTTGGAAATTCAAGCCTCCAATTGGCAAGTTGAATTAGTATAGATCACTCAAATTCAGAGCTTATCTCTGTAACCAGTTCGGGCATATTGGGCGAGTACACAGCCTTTTATTCGTTTGTAAGGCTTTAATTCAACAAACGATTGCAGAAGTAAAACGTCTACTTCAAAAGCTTACAACGCTGACGTCGCACACTGCATCTGTTATCTTTTACAAGGTACTTTTCACGACCACGTACTGACAATATGCCCACCCTATTTTTCTCGTCTTAGTGCACAAATAATTAAAGGCAGCTAAACCATCATCATATAAAGTTTAAGGTACTGAATTCACCTGAACCGCATTCAGGGCCTGATGTGGATCTGCTAATATATAGTCATGGTCATGGACTGGCACTCCACCAATAATCATGGTTCTTAGCTCAGTTTTGGGTTTATTTAAGCTGTCTTTTGCATCACAGCCTGTAATAAACACGACAAACATCAGCATGAATATTTGTATGAGTATTCGGGATCGCTTTTGCATATTCCACCCTCTTTATTCTTTTACATCTTCAGCATAGCACCTTTGTTTGTTTTTTCACCATATTTAATCAACATGCGTGATCTTATGATTTAGATTGAATGATACAAGGTGATGAAATTGACTTATAGCCGATCCCCCATGTTCGATAGCCTTGAGTATCAATATGAAATCTTTGCTTGCCATAAATGCCTAAACCGAGTGCATGACGCTTGCCTTCTTTACGCCAAAAGTGACAGAGCTGTTGCTCAATCATTTGATTATCTGCATAGGGCTGTTTATGCGCATCTAGGGTTTGAAAATCTACTGCGTAGTTCTTTAAATGCTGACTGCCTTTTGCGCCATGTACACAATCATTGGCTTCGCGACTTCGATAAACTGACACGATTTTGTAGTGTTCAAATAGCCCATTGAGCTGTAATTTTTCAATCAACTCTAAGGTCGGCAGCAAATTTTTCCAATAGTCTTGCGGTGGCAAACTAAATCGAAACTGAGCACAGTCAGCGTTTAATGGATGCGAGTTAAAAGTCAGCTCATATAAAGTAGGTGCTTGCTTCAAATGAGATGAAAAATAACGCTGATACTGCTGTAATTTCTCTGGATCTTGCGTTTTCTTCCACTGCTCAAATTGTTCTAAATATTTTTGGTCGGAGGGCTGACTCGCCTGCTTGGAAGTATTTTCTGTATCACTTGATGATTCTGTAGTCGATTGGGGTTGGCAGGCCATGAGACTTGAGCAGGCCATAAACAGCAGTATAGTATTGATTTTATAGTGATGGATTTTACAGCTTTTGTTTTTATTATTTTTGGTCATGTTTCTCTTCAAGTCTTAATTATTTTGGAATCTGTTACGCTATTCTATACACTTCGTAGATTCTTTCTTATTACTTGATTGTATGTTTGACCAGATAGCACAGCACATCCCCTATCAACACCTCCAATATAAAAATATAACTATAACGGTCAAACGCTTAGATCGGGTGCATCCGCAGATTTCAGGCAATAAGTTTTTTAAATTGAAATACAACTTGTTGGCAGCACAGCACATGGGAAGGACTCGCTTACTGACCTTTGGTGGTGCCTATTCAAATCATATCGCAGCAACGGCATATGCAGCTCATCTGTTTGGTTTTAAGAGTGTTGGTATTATTCGCGGTGAGGAACTGGCAAACCAGCCTTTAAATGCAACATTGAGTACCGCAGAGCAGTTTGGCATGCGTTTGGTATTTGTGAGCCGTGAGGTCTATAGACAAAAGCAACAGGTAGAGTATTTAGCTGAACTACATACAGAATTTCCTGAGCATTATGTCATTCCAGAAGGTGGTACCAATGCGCTTGCGATTCAAGGCTGTAAAGAAATTTTAAGCGAGTATGATCAGGAAAACTTTGATGTGATTTGCTGTGCAGTCGGTACAGGCGGAACCATAGCGGGGATGATTGAAGCAAGTCTGCCTCATCAACACGTGCTGGGTTTTTCAGCGTTAAAGGGAGACTTTTTGCAGCAGGAGGTTGCGCAGCTTTTGATCAAGCCAAAAAGCAATTGGCGCGTGATAGATGATTATTGTCAGGGCGGTTATGCCAAAACCACGCATCAACTGATTCAATTTATTAAAGGCTTTGAGCAAACTTATGCCATTCCGCTTGAGCATATTTATACTGCAAAGCTCTTTTTTGGTCTTTTTGATTTAATTGATCAGCAGCATTTTCCTGCTTACAGCAAAATTTTAGTGATGCATACCGGTGGTTTACAAGGACGTTTAGCTTCGCTGTAGTCGATATTTAAAAAGCAGTTAAAGTTATCTATTTACGGATGTTATTGTCTATAATGCTTGGCTTTTAGTACCCGTGAGTGTGTCATGTCTTCCAATCAGTATGATGTTGTTGTTTTGGGTGCTGGTGCATCTGGTTTAATGACTGCGTATATGGCTGCTCAGCGTGGACGTAAAGTTGTTGTTTTAGAAAAAGCCAATAAAGTCGGCAAAAAAATCCTCATGTCGGGCGGCGGTAAATGTAACTTTACCAACCTGTATGTTGAACATGAAAATTTCATTTCCCATAATCCACATTTTGTGATTTCCGCCCTGACCCGTTATACCCACTGGGATTTCCTTGGTTTGGTCTGTGAACATGGGATTGCCTATGAAGAACGCAAACACGGTCAACTGTTTACCCTAAACGGCGCTAAAGAAATCTTAGCCATGCTGTTGGCAGAGTGTGAAAAAACAGGTCTGGTTGAGATCAAAACGGGCGCTGAAGTTAAAGCAGTTAATGCGGTTGCTGATCAAGGTTTTCAAGTAGCCACGTCGATCGGTTACTTTGAATGTGAATCTGTGGTGGTAGCGACAGGTGGCTTGTCTATTCCCACACTCGGCGGTTCAGGCATAGGCTATGAGATTGCAAAAAAGTTTGGCCATCATCTGTATGCGACACGTGCAGGACTAGTGCCCTTTACCTTCTCGGATGGTTTTAAAGAAGTCACTACGCGCTTAAGTGGCAATGCTGTGGATGCAACGCTGTCAAATGAACTCAATAGTTTTACAGAAGCACTGCTGTTTACTCATCGTGGTTTGAGTGGCCCAAGCTCACTACAATTGTCGAACTACTGGCAAGCAGGACAGAGCTTTAAAATTAACTTCCTGCCTTATGTCGATGTATTGGAAATTTTTAAATCTAAAAAAGCCAGTCAACCGAAAATTTTATTGCGGACTTTAATGGTTGAGCATTTGCCGAAAAGTGTGGTGCTAGAGCTACAAAACCTGATTTGGTTAGAGAGCGCAGAAATTTCACTCGGTAATATCAGCGATGAAAAACTAGAACAGATTGCCGCACGTTTACAGGCTTTTGAAGTGAAACCTTCAGGCACTGAAGGCTATCGCACCGCGGAAGTGACCTTGGGTGGTGTAGATACCACTGAAGTCTCTTCTAAAACCATGGAAAGTAAAAAGCAAAAAGGTCTGTACTTTGTCGGTGAAGTGCTTGATGTCTCTGGGCATTTAGGCGGCTTTAACTTCCAATGGGCATGGTCATCTGCGCATGCCGCATCGCAATATGTTTAAGACGATAATCTAAAACGTTTTAAGAAAGCGTCGTGTTATATCTCAATGAAGCTTAGTCTCAATAATCAGTACGAAATAAAGCGATATGTTTCGTACTGTTTATTGTCGTCACGTTGATTCGCATAAGCTGCACACACGTAGTTTTAATTAAGTCATTCAGTGACTTCAATTGAACTGATTTTAGTGTTGCTCTTAATGTCCTTAAAACTGTATACCTAATCAACACGCTCTTTTCATCTTAGATTTAGATATTATTAAAGTTTGCAGTGTTGCATTTTTCTTTCAAAATTTGATTAAAATCCCTTTTAAACCCATTTATCTACTCGAAAAAGATACAACTTATAAAAAGGTATAGCTTAGAAAATGCCTCAGGAGATAGGGATATATGCAATCCATCTTAATGGTTTGCAGTTGTTTTTTGATCTATGCGTGGTTTGTCCTGCAAGCTTTTAACAGGCTTAGGCTTTGTAAAAACGAATTTGTAGGCACTGGCCAAGAAGCCAATGGTTACCCCAGCAATGACTACAGGGGCTAAAAATTTATTTGGTGTTTTCCTGACCTGATTTTGAGATGTCTCGTGAAATACATTATTTGATTGAGCGTTTGATTGAGTATTTGATGATGAGTTGGATGGTTTATTCATTTTTATGCTCCAGTTGAAAAAGAATCATCCACCGTATAGTGGATGATTCTGGGTTAAAGATTCAAGTTATTTTGGGTCATCCTTCGGTGAATGTGAGTCAATTTCAGGCTCTGTCTCACCCGTCGATCCAAACGGATTGTTTAAAGGTTTATGCTCAGGATCTATATCCAACTGAGTCGGAGGAACATCTGTGTGAGAATATTCTTCTGAGACTGGCACAGCGTCCATCTGCTCCTGAATCGGTGCAGCCGCAGGTGCTGCGGTTGAAGCTGTTGTCGAAGTCGCTGCTGGATTTGACGCCGTTGTAGCAGTTTTCGTTACTTGTTGCGCCAGTGGATTTGGCTGGTCTGCTTCTTTTTTAGCTTTATCAATCAAATCACTGAGTAAACGCTCTGCTGGCTGACGACCACCGAGACCAAATGCCAAAGCGAATGCAATCGCGACTGCACCTAAGGTGAGACCGAAAGCCAAGTTGACGATTGAATCTGCGATGCCCATGGCACGTAAACCCATCGCAACCACTAGGCCCATAATCAAGACACGAACCAAGTTACCTAACCAACGCGAACTGTTGTTTTCACCACGCTGAACCACATTCGCCACAATATTTGCCAACCAAAAACCGATCACTAAAATCACAGCGCCCAGCAAAATATTGGCACCGAAATAGATGAACATTGCAATCAGTTCACTGATTTGTTGGAAACCTAAACGATTTGCAGCTTCAGATACAGCAAACAGCATGGTAAAGAATACAATCAGATAACCGACAATGCAGGATACTTTTGTTGTACCCAAGAAACGTTGTAGATCTAATTTGGCAGGAATCTCATCCACGCCTGTACCCGAAACCACTTCTACCACTAAATTGGCCACAAAACGTGCCACGACATAAGATAAAACTAAGATTAAACCCGCCGCAATAATATGCGGAATCGCATTCATAATTTCATACAGCATGGCAGTTGCGGGTTGAGAAATCGCGTCTACACCCAAAGCTTCAAATGCGATAATCAATGACGTAATAATGACAATGGCAAAGACAAAAGAACCCAAGACTTTGGGCAAATTTGAGCTTTTGAACAGACCAATTTTTTCAGCTTGCTGTTGTACATTTAAACTACCCAACAAACCCTCTACAATGCCGCGTACAATTTTCGCCAAAATATAACCGACGAAAATAATGATGCCCGCCATGAAGATATTCGGTAAATACCCCACTGCTTCATTCACCATATTCTGTACAGGATACAACAGACCATTGAGTCCTAAAATCGACAGTACTATCGGTAAGAATAAAAGTAGAATCAACCAATAGACTATTTCGCTTATATTTTGACTTACCGCACTGACACCGACATCTTGGCTCAGTTTTTCATCCAACTGTGTACGGCTGAGTAGTTTGGTTAGACCGACTTTGACCAAATTGGCCACGATCCAACCAATAAAAGCCACAGCAAGTGCAGCCAATAGTTGTGGAATAAACAACAAGAACTGTTGGATCATGTTACTAAATGGACCACTGATACTGGTCAAATTGAGTATGTTGAGTGCGCCAATCACAGCAATGATCATCACCACCCAAAAAACCACTCGGGACAGGATATTTTCAATATTTGAGCGATGACCTGTTGCATTAGATAATTTATTGTTTGTATTGAGTTTAGCCAATACTTTTTTAACGCCTGCTGCAATAATTAAAGCAAGGATCCAACCGACAATTAAAATAGCCACAGCGGCTAAAATAGGATGGAATTGCTCCCAATAATACATGGCATCAAAACCTCCACGAGATGGATGGTCATTGATAAAGTCATTCATATTCTCAACCCTCTTCTTATGATATTTGATTCGTTAGAATTGCCTTGGTACTGTACTGATGGTGTGATCTTGGTATTGTTATGACTGAACTCGTTTTTGATGTATTTATACACCATAGTTTTAGTATAATTTCCATTCAACCTTTAATAGCATAATAACTACATTTCATCTACATCAAGGTTTTAAGCATAAAAAAAGCCTTAGAAACTCTAAGGCTTTTCTAAAAACAGGTGCTTCGAATCACCTTTATTCATCTTTAGCGACAGCGGTTGCAGTATCTTGTGCGACTGCTTCAGTGGTATTGGCAACAGATGAATCATCGTTTGCAGTCGCTGTTGCTGTATTTGGACTATTAGATGAGGTCGCTGGAATAGATTGATCGACTGGTGGCGTATCTCGATCTGCAATCATGTAAAAAATCAATGAAGCTAGAAAAATACCCACGATAATTAAGATAAATACTGGGATTCGTTTTTTTCTATTGGTGTCTTCAGGACTATTCACATGGGGTGGCTTATTAAAATCATGTGTCATATTTCTTTCCCCCGCGTTGATATTATGATGTTTACCCTTTTTATAATAACAAGCACTTATGTTGTTTTGTGTGAATAATCATTATCCATTCGTAGCATTGCAAATTTGCTAGGTTCACTCAAAAAATGGGCTATAATATGCTCCCCGATCTTTTCGCTGTTGAACTTTATGACCTATCCTCGGCAAAGTGTCTCTTTAGATTTAGACACAGATGTCACTCATCAATGTTATTTACATAGCACTCGCGATGAGCATTTGATTGGAATTATTGAATTCAATAAACCAAGCTATATTTTGAAATGGGGTGATTTAGAATACTTCCGCAGAAAAACTGAAGAATTTTCTGTGATGCCCTTTCCTGAATGCGTGGGTGCGATGATTATTGACATTCGTAATATCGCGGCATTTTTAGACAATGAAGTGCCCATTATTCCATGGCGTTTACTGGAAGAGGATTGCCCTATTCGCTTGGTGGTTCCGCATGATCGTTTAGAGCATTATGCAGGTCTCTTTGAGCCGACTTGGCTGACCAGTGATGTTGAAACCGCGATCCAAGAAATCCGTCAATTTGTGGATATGTTTGTGCATTAACCTTTAAACACTCCAATACAGCAAAACCTCCTATTTGGAGGTTTTTTTATGATTCTTGTTCTAGATGAATTCGAGAGGTCTAAATCCTGCTTTTTAAGCTGCGATTTAGAGGGATTCAATATATCTCTTTCATCGGTCAAATGACGATCATTGATTACTATTTAAATGAGTATTGAAAGCTCCTTCTTTCTTAGGGCTAAGCAAATGATTTCGAAAAAGCAAGAGGACATCTTTGCATACCACACCTATCTAGATCTCTTCTTTTACAACTAGATCTCTTCTTTTACAAGAAGTAACTTAGGTTATGTAAGTGACGATTCGAAAGAGGATTGGTGCAAAAACTCTCAGGAAAATGCACTTAAAACCGATGCTCACCTACTTTCAAAGAGAGCAAATACCAAAGTACTTACCAGTAATTTTCAACGGCAATGTTTCCTTCGCCGCGGCGGTTCATGGTGAGTCCGCGCGCTTTTAAGGCTTCTTTGGTGTCTTCTACCATTTCTGGGTTACCACATAACATGATATGGGTGGTTTCAGCATTAAAGTTTAAGTTTGCGGCTTTTTCGAGTTCGCCATTTTCAATGAGTATAGGCAGACGATCGTGTAAGCCTGCATTGGGGTCGCGGGTAATAATCGGAATAAACTTAAAGCCGGTATGCTCTTCGCCAAAGCTTTCTGCAATCTCTTGAATCCGATCTGCATAAGCCAGTTCTGAAGCTGTGCGTACGCTATAGACCAAATGAATATGGCTATATTTCTGCCAAGTTTCAAAGTCTTGTAACATCGAAAGAAAGGGTGCTAAACCAGTGCCCGTTGCAAGTAACCAGAGATCTTGTGGCAAAGGCTGTTGATAACGTGCCAAAGTCAAAAAGCCATAAGGGGCTTTTTCTAAATAAAGTTCATCATCCACTTGCAGGTGTTGTAAATTAGAAGTGAATGCGCCGTCTGGCACTACAATCGAGAAAAACTCTAAGGTTTCGTCAAAGGGAGAAGACACCACAGAATAAGCGCGTACCACTAACTCATCCCCTACTTTTAATCCAATCCGCGCAAACTGACCTGCTGTGAACTTAAAATGAGCAGGACGCGTTAAGGTAAAACTAAATAATGTATGAGTCCAGCGATGTACAGACAACACTTTTTCTAGGCTAAATTTCTCAATTGACATAATTTCTACGTGGCACGACTGACTGCGCTCATGGTAGCATGACCGGGTAATTTATTAATATTTTTTCACATTAAGGCTTCATCCATGCGCATGACATTACGCCAACTGGCTGTTTTCGTGGCCGTAGCTCAAGAAGGCACAGTTACGAAGGCGAGCGACGCTGTTCGACTGACTCAAAGTGCTGCAAGTATGGCATTGGCAGATCTTGAAGATGGCTTAGGCGCACCGCTATTCGATCGTTTAGGCAAACGCTTACAGTTAAATGATCTTGGACGTTTTTTGCTTCCGCAAGCACTCGAAATTTTGGGTCGCTGTGAATCTTTTGAGCAAGCCGCTAAAGGTGAATTACAAAGCATTGACTTGCGTATTGGGGCGACACTCACCATTAGTGATTATCTGATGCCTGACTTAATGGCAGAGTTTTTACAAGCACAGCCTCAGGCGCATTTACAGCTTCAGGTGGGCAATACTCGCCAGATGATTGAAGCAGTCAATCAGTTTCAACTTGATTTAGCCTTAATTGAAGGTTCATGCCATTTACCTCAATTACAATCGATTCATTGGCGTGATGATGAATTGGCTGTGTGCTGTTCGCCAAACCATCCTTTGGCAAAAATCAATCGCCCAATTACGATAGACGATTTTATTGATGCTGAATGGGTCTTACGTGAAGAGGGTTCGGGCACACGCGAAGTGTTTGACAATGCCATTTTAAAAGATGTGCCAGATGCCAATATTCGTTTAACCTTGGGTCATAACGAAGCGATTTTAAAAATTGTCGCAGGGGGATTAGGTCTGTCGTGCATTTCTAAACTCGCAATTGATCCTTTACTTGAAAAAAAGCAATTGGTGATTATCAATACACCGTTCTGGCAATTGACCCGTCCATTGTACATGTTGGTGCATCGTCAAAAATACCAAGGTCCTGGCTTAAAAGCTTTTATGAAATTCTGTGATGCATAATCATAAAGCCCCTTAGAAAAGGGGCTTTTTTTAAGGTTCTGTCGCATTAAGAAATACTAGTCGCAATCATGAGTTGAACACTTCTGTTATCTAAATTTTAGACAAAAGAATCCTAGAGTATTTTGAAATTCTTTTGATAAGTTGAATTGTTCTTTCCTGATCATATGCATCAATTCTATCCCTGATAAAATAATCTTTGCAGTTCTAAACGACTTGAAACCTAGCATTGCTCTGACTCTTTTTTTAATAAACCGGTGATCTTGTTCTATTCGATTATTTAAGTATTTGTTTTGTCTGATCGTAATTGGCTTAAATCGAGTAAACCCGGTATTGAAGCTTTCGACAGCCTTTTTATTTGCTACACTTCTATCTATCGTCACTTTAATTGGGCAAGCATGTTTGCTGATCGCACTTTTAAAGAATCTACGAGCAGCCTGCAGATCACGACGTTTTGTCAGTAAGAAGTCTATCGTTTTACTGTTTGTATCGATGGCTCGATACAGATAATGCCATTTCCCTTTAATTTTAATGTAGGTTTCATCTATATGCCAAAATTGAGTAACTGGTTTTTTATATTTGGCAGCGATTTTATTGAAGACAGGGGTGACTCTGAGGATCCAACGGTGCAAAGTCGAGTGATCAACGTCAATTCCTCGTTCTGACATCATTTCTTCTAAATTTCGTAAGCTGAGAGAATAAGCCAAATACCATCGAACACATTGGGCGATCACATCAATTGGATAATGTAAGCGTTTAAACGCACCGGCAATCAACATATTTCGCTCCTATAAAATCCTATAGTAGCTAAGTTAGTCCTATGCGACAGAACCTACATTTAACACGCTCTCCTATGACAGGCTCTAGCGCCAAACTAGACAAATCATCGGCATCAAACTGAACATCAATTTCAGTATCTGTTAAAAAAATGCTGCCACGCTTGGTTTTGGCATCATAGGTTTTAAGTATGCCTTTGTAAAACATATTGATCCCCCATTTTAAATTTTTTGATTTATATTTATGACCAATTCCTCATGACAACATATTGAAAATATTAAAATAAAAAGGAGACTTAAAGTCTCCTTTTTATTTTAATCACTTTTCAGTGATTTTGTACAGATAAAATCAGAAATATCGACTCCATCACAATCTGATAACAAAATCTTAACGGGTGATAAGAATATCCATCATCAAAAGCCAGGTCCAGTCGTTTTAATTTTTTAGAAAGTTAAGCTTTTATTTTAAAAACTTCGATAATAAATCCGTGGTAATGGCTTCATTGTGCTGCAAAATTTTTCTTTGTTTGGTTTTCGCAGGATTTGGATCAAGTTTCTCAATGCGTGTAGCTTTGAGTTTTTCACCATTTTCTTCAAGTACGAATTTCACTTTATCATTTCTTTTCGGCTCTTCTTCAGCGCCTTCTGTAAAATCAGAAATATGGAAAAATACATCCTCTCCAGCCATAGAAATAAACCCGAAACCTTTCTCTGGGTTATATTTAACCACTTTACCGAATTGATATTCAAACTTCATGATCTTTGCCCTATTCTTTAAGCACTTCAATAACATTATATGAAAAAAGAGGCTCGATGCCTCCTTTTTTGCTCAAAATCTAATCTTAATCTTTTTGCACTGAACCAAAAATTTTATCGCCTGCATCGCCCAATCCTGGAATAATGTAGCCTTGTTCATTTAAACCTTGGTCAATCGACGCAGTAAACATGATGACATCTGGATGCGCGGCTTCAACACGTTTAATGCCTTCTGGTGCAGCAACCAAAACCATGACACGAATATCTTTACAGCCACTTGCTTTAAGCACATCAATGGCTGCAACTAGCGATGAACCTGTTGCAAGCATTGGATCAATGATCATGGCCAAACGGTTTTGAACATCGGGGACTAATTTTTTATAGTAAGTACGTGCTTCTAGTGTTTCTTCATCACGTTCAAGACCTAAGACAGACACTTTTGCGCTTGGAATGAGATTCAAGAAACCATCCAACATGCCAATACCTGCACGTAAAATCGGGACAACCGTTATTTTTTTGCCCGCAATGCGGTCAACAGTCACTTTACCATTCCAACCATTAATTTCATGGTCAACAATTTGCAAGTCTTTGGTTGCCTCATAAGTCAGAAGCATGGTCACTTCTTGTGCAAGTTCACGGAAATTCTTGGTGCTGATATCTGCACGGCGCAATAAACCTAATTTATGACGAATGAGCGGATGACGGATTTCTTGAATGGGCACGGGAGAACACCTAAAACATAAAAGTAAATTTTCATTATTATAAATGTTTTTTATATAAGAAATAAGAAAAGCCCTCAATCAATGAGGGCTTTTTTTGTTAATCACTATAGATTTTTTAGATTACTGCAACACAATGTGTAAAGGTGCAATCATTTGTGCTTGATTGGCGATTGCGATCACAGGATCTGGATAAATACCAATCACTAAGACTGCAAGCGCTGCAAGTAACACCATGATCCCACCCACTTTTTGGCCCCAATGCTTGTCAGCATCGATACGTGGTGTTTCAGGTGGTGTCATATACATCACAATCATTACACGCAAGTAGTAGTACAGACCAATACCCGAACCAACAATGATCATTGCTGCAAAGAACCAGTGTGCTTCAGAGACAACGGTCATCACCAGCATGAACTTACCAATGAAACCGGCAGTTAAAGGAATACCTGCCAATGACAACATCATCACGGTTAAAGTCGCAGTCAATACTGGACGACGCCAGAATAAACCACGGTAATCCGCCAGTGTTTCAGCTTCATCTGTGTTGTTGTATGGACTCGACATCAATGCTACAGCACCAAACGCACCGATGGTCGTCAATACATACGTCAGTATGTAAAGATTTACCGAGGTTAAGCTTAAGAATGACGTGGTCACCACAGCCAAAATCAAGTAACCAAAATGTGCAATAGATGAGTATGCCAAAATACGTTTAACATTGACTTGCTTCACCGCAAGTAAGTTACCCACCAAAATAGACATCACGGCAATCACGATCAAGATCGTTTTAATTGACTCAACTCCAATGACGCCAGAAGACAACAAGTAACGTACGAATACGCCAATCATGGCAACTTTAGCCACCGTCGCAAGAAATGTTGCGATTGGCGCTGGTGCACCGGCATAAACGTCAGGTGTCCATTTATGAAATGGCGCAAGTGACAATTTAAATGCAATAGCTGCAATGATTAAGCCTAAACCTAAAATACCAAATACAGTTGTGAGCTTGTCAGCGAACTGTGGAATATACGCTTGAAGCGCCATTGCCAATTGTGGATCTTGAGTCTTTGCCAATTCCCAGAACATTTCATCGACTTGACCTGCAAATGACAATGAACCGAGCACTGAGTAAACATAAGCCATACCCATCAACAACGTCGCAGAAGCGGTAGCTGAAAGTACCAAATACTTTACGCCAGCTTCTAAAGACTTAGCACGTTGATGCGTATATGCAATCAAGCCATACACAGGAATCGACATCAATTCTAAACTGATGAAGAGTGATGCAAAGTGTGAACTTGACACCATTAACATTGCCCCTGAAACAGAGATCAACATTAATAGATAAAGTTCTTCGCGGTTGTCTTTATAGCTTTCGATATAAGCATGAGACAAAGTACAGCAAGCCAAAGCAGCCAATAAAATGATGATTTGGTAGTACAGTGAAAATGCGTCAACCATAAACAAGTTCATCACGTTTGGCGAAGCTTGAGTCCCGCCAAACAAAGTGAACAAGATATTCAGTAAAGCAAGGTTTAGACCCACTACTGAAACGGTTGCAATCAAATTATGATGACGTTTAATCGCAGTCAGGATCATCACGACGATTGCTGTCAAAGCAACAATCATCACGGGAGCTAAAGGCATTAGCTCAGAAAAAGAAAGTGTGAAGTTCATGACTTATTGCATCTCCACAGTTTGTTGTAATACGACTTGTTCTGTCACATCTACAACCTCTTGTACTGGAATATAGCTGTTTGCAATCCACGCCATACTTGAATTTGACATATCAAGGAAGGTTTGTGGATATAGACCGAGCCATAAAAGACCAAACGCACATAACAGTAAAATCACCAGTTCACGCGCATTTAAATCTTTAAGTGGGCTTGTATAGTGCTGTTTCTGTTCTTCGTTTGGCGTACCAAATAAAGCTTTATGAATCAGAATTAAACCGTACAGACCTGCAAAGACTAAGCTGATTGCAGCCAAAATGGTGAAGGTTGGGAACTTCGCAAATGAACCCATGAGGATCAGGAATTCACCAATAAAGTTACCCAGACCTGGAATACCCACAAGTGCTGCAACGAAGAACATTAAGAAGAAAGATAAGTATTGGAATTGACCACGAATCCCGCCCATCAAACGTAAATCACGGGTATGAAGACGTTCATACACTTGACCACACATAATGAACAATGCAGCAGATGACAAGCCGTGCGCCAACATCATGATCATCAACCCTTGGAAGGTTAAGATATTACCTGCATAGATCGCAAGGAGCACGAAGCCCATGTGCGAAATCGAGGTATACGCCAAAAGACGTTTCATGTCTGTTTGTTGGAATGCACACCACGCACCGTAGAAAATACCGATGAGACCCAAAATGATGGCCACATCTGCAAATTGTGCAGAAGCCGCTGGGAAGAACGGAATCACAAAACGCAGTAAGCCGTATGCCGCAGTTTTAATCAAGATCCCTGCCAAGTCTACAGAACCTGCTGTAGGCGCTTGGGCATGTGCATCGGGTAACCAACCGTGCAATGGGAAAACTGGAAGTTTCACCGCAAAACCAACGAATAAACACAGCATGAATGCAAATGCAATTGAAGCTGTTTGTGGGTTTGCATCAAGTGCGTTCGCCACACCCAGTAAATGGTTATAGCTGAAGCTGATGGTCTCGGTCATCATGAAACCATAGACAACCAAACCTAAGATGCCCACTAGCATGATCAGACCAGCAACTTGGGTATAGATAAAGAATTTGGTCGCTGCATACACACGCGATTTACCATCTGCCCCTTTATGACCCCAAAGTGCGATCAAGAAGTAGATTGGAACCAGCATCATCTCCCAGAAAAAGAAGAACAGGAACATGTCAATCGCTAAGAACACACCGATCACACCACCCAAAGACCATAAAAGGTTTAAGTGGAAGAAACCAACGTTCTTTTGAATCTCACCCCATGAACAACCCACTGCAAGTACACCCAGTAATGCAGTTAAACCAACCATGAGTAAAGATAAACCATCCACCGCTAAGTGAATGTTAATGCCGAGGGTTTGAATCCAAGGCACTAAAAATTCTGCAGACCAAGTAGGTGTCGCAGCACCCACTTCGTAGCTATACGTTCCACTTTGCCATAACGCTAATGTCAAACCCAAAGTAATGAGCATGCCAAATAAAGCGATGTAGCGTGGAAGATGTTGGTCGACTTTATCGACCAACCAACAAATAAAACCAGCAATGAACGGTACAAGGATCAGCGCGGGTAAAAACCAGTTGTTTGTGATTTCCATTTTATTTCCCCACGATCTGAGTCACGATCAGAATCATGATTAACACAATGATACCGAATGCCATGCTCGATGCGTAATTACGCAAAGAACCTGTTTGACGTGAGCTGGTAAAGCTATGACCGCCTTTCACAAGTGCAGGCAGGACTAACCAGAAACTATCAATTGGATCACGACCTAGAAGCTTCGCAATAAGTAAATAAGGTTTCACAAAGATGATGTCATATAGCGCATCAAAACCGAGGGCGTTACGACAGATGTTGACCAGTCCTGCACCAAAACAAGTCTTGGCAAACTTTTGAACTGCACCATAAGCAAAGGCAAATAACACCACACCTACGACTAAACCAGTCAATGCAACGGCAATTGCGATATATTCAGCGCCATGTGCACCAGCTATATGTTGTGGCGGAATAACGAATGCTGGAATTTGAGCCGCATTTAAAATGCTCATGACAGGAGCTTTAAGTACGATCGCAAGACCTGTAGAAAGCACCGCAAGAATCGCTAAAGGCGCCCAATAGGTTGCCCCTTTAATTTCGTGATACGGTGTGTTTTCTTTGCCGAAGAATACGATCCAAATCAGACGGAACGTATAGATTGATGTTAAGAATGCACCAGCAACACCAGCCCAATATAAGTAGTCATATACTGGAATTGCATTACCTTGAACCCAAACAGCTGCCAAGATCGCATCTTTAGAGAAGTAACCAATCGTTAAGAATGGAATCGCCGCCAACGCACCGCCACCAATCGCGAAACAAGCAAATAAGAACTTGTTCTTGTAGAACAAGCCACCCATTTTGAAAATGTTTTGTTCGTGATGGAAGGCAAGAATCACTGCACCTGATGACAAGAACAATAACGCCTTAAAGAATGCGTGAGTCAACATATGGAACAGACCCGCTTGGTACGCTTCTGCGCCCACTGCCATAAACATATAACCGAGCTGACTCATGGTTGAGTAAGCCAAAATACGTTTGATGTCGGTTTGAACCAAGGCTGCAAAACCAGCAACAAGCAATGTTACTGCACCAGTAATTGAGATAAACACCATGACTTCTGGTGCCATTTCAAAAACAGAGAACATACGGCAGCACAGGTAAATACCTGCGGTCACCATTGTTGCGGCGTGGATCAATGCTGATACAGGTGTCGGACCTGCCATTGCATCTGCAAGCCAGGTTTGTAATGGGATTTGTGCAGATTTACCCGCAGCACCCAAGAACAACATCAGTGCTGTCCAAATGGTGAGTGATGAGCTTTGCGTCATGACTGTCGGAGCCGCAGCTACGATTTCAGCGATGTTCAATGTTCCAAATTGTTGGAAGATTAAAAACAAAGCGATCAGTAAGAATACGTCACCAATACGCGTTACGGTAAATGCCTTGATTGCTGCAACACCATTGGATGGGGTTTGGTAGTAGTAACCAATCAACAGGTATGAACATAGACCTACACCTTCCCAACCCAAGAATAATAACGCTAAGTTATCGCCAAGTACCAGAAGCAACATGCTTGCAACGAATAGGTTGAAGTAAGAGAAGAAACGCGCGAAGTCTTCTTCACCACGCATATACCATGATGCAAAAATGTGAATTAAGAAACCCACACCTGTCACCATGCCAAGCATGAGTAAAGACAAACCATCTAAGTGTAAGCTCATGCCCGGTGCGAAACCGCCTACATTGAACCATGTCCAAAGATGAGTGACTTGAGCAGTCTCACCACTGCCAATAAACTGCATCCCAGCAAGTAAAGCAAATAATGCAGAAAGACCTACTGAACCAACACCAATAATGGCAGCAACAGATTCAGGCAGCTTGTTACGCCCTGCCGCTAAAAGGATAAAACCAATGAGCGGGAATAAAATTGTTAATGCTAATAAACTCATCCGCGCATCTCACTAGCAGCATCTACATCCAAATGATGGAAGCGATGATAGAACTGAAGGACGATCGCAAGCCCGATACATGCCTCTGCCGCAGCAAGAGTCAAGATCAAGATAAACATAATTTGACCGTCTGGTTGTACCCATGCACTACCAGCCAGTACGAACGCAAGCGCTGCTGCGTTCATCATGATTTCAAGGCTCATTAACATAAATAGAAGGTTGCGTCGCACCATCACACCGTAGAAACCGAGTGCAAAAAGAATGGTTGCAACAATCAAACCATGTTCTAAAGGGATATTACCCATTATTCTTTTTCCCCTTCTGCACTTGGTTCACGTTTGCCTAAGTGAAATGCTGCAACTAAAGCTGCAAGCAATAACATCGCGGCAACTTCAACCAATAATAAATATTGTGTAAAGAGTGCTATACCCACTTCTTTTGGACCAACAACTTCAGTCCCCATAAGCGGGCCAGAGATGCTGTATTCTGAAGTCATGGTCCAAACTAGGACCAGACCCATCAAGAAGCTCATCAGCGCTGGATACGCCCAGGCATCTGAGGTTAACCATTTACGCTCTTGCTCTACCGTATGTTCACCGAGGTTCAACATCATCACCACGAATACGAACAACACCATAATCGCGCCCGCATACACAATAATCTCAAGCGCGCCAGCAAATGGCGCACCCACGATCATGAACATACCCGCAACAGCAAGAAGCGATACGATTAAACTCAACAAAGCGTGTACAGGGTTCGCGTTGGTCACAACGCGAATCGTCGATACGATGGCCACAAGTGCCATCAAATAAAATGGCCACATCATGGTAATAAGCTCCGTACATCCACAGGCGCGCTTTCACGTTGAGCCTGACCTTTGTCTTTACCTGCTACAGCCATACCGGCTACGCGGTAGAAGTTGTAATCTGGGTATTTCCCCGGACCTGAAATGAGCAAGTTTTCTTTCTCATAGACCAAGTCTTGACGAACATATTCACCCAGCTCAAAGTCTGGTGTCATTTGAATCGCAGTCGTTGGACACGCTTCTTCACACATACCGCAGAAAATACAACGAGAGAAGTTGATTCGGAAAAACTCCGGATACCAACGACCATCTTCTTTTTCTGCTTTTTGTAAAGAAATACAACCCACAGGACAAGCAACTGCACATAAGTTACATGCAACACAGCGCTCTTCGCCATCTGGGTCGCGTGTTAACACGATACGACCACGGAAGCGCGGTGGAACGATATCTTCACCTTTGACTTCTGGATATAAAATGGTGTCACGTTTACGTGTCACATGTGAGAAGACCATCCACAGTGAACGTACAATTGACCCGAACCCAGCTAGAATTTTATACATTTCCTACTCCTTGCTGTCTTAGGCCGCTTGATTCATCAGAATCACAGCACCAGTCACCAACAAGTTGACCAACGCCAAAGGCAAACAAATCTTCCAACCAAAGTTCATGACTTGGTCATAACGCGGACGCATAAGCGAACCACGTGCCAAGACAAACATCATCACAAAGAATGCTGTTTTAATCACGAACCAGAAAGTTGGTGGGATAAATGGAATTTCTAGGTTGAACGGCGCAAGCCAGCCACCAAAGAATAAGGTCACAATCAGTGCTGAGATCAGAACCACGTTGACGTATTCCGCAACGAAGAACATTCCCCACTTCATACCGCCGTATTCGACATGGTAACCTTCCGCCAATTCTTGTTCTGCTTCGGGTTGGTCAAATGGGTGACGATGCGTAACCGCAACACCCGCAACCACAAAGATTAAGAAACCTAAGAACTGTGGAATCACAAACCAAACATCACGCTGTGCTTCTACAATTTCACGCATGTTGAATGAGCCTGCAATCGCAACTACACCCATCAGGGAAATACCCAAGAACACTTCATACGAAATGGTTTGAGCTGCAGAACGTAAACCACCGAGTAATGCATATTTGTTGTTCGACGACCAACCACCGAACAGCACTGCATACACTGCAATACCAGCCATTGCCATAAAGAACAGCAGGCCAATGCTCATGTCTGCAACACCTAAATAAGGCGATACAGGAATGACCATAAACGAGAGTACCGCAGTTGCCATCGCAACTGCTGGCGCTAAACGGAACGTCAGCTTATCTGCAAACTTTGGTGTCCAGTCCTCTTTGAACATGATTTTCAGCATGTCTGCAACGATCTGGAACATACCACCTGGACCTACACGGTTAGGACCGTAACGGTCCTGCCAGAGGCCGAGTAAACGACGTTCAATAAAAGACATCAACGCAGCGATCAATACCACAACCAGCAAGATCACAATCGCTTGAACAACTGAGTAGGCAACTGGCCAGTTCTCAGCCCAAAACGGCGTTTGACGGATTAATTCTTGTTCCATGAATTATGCTCCTACCGCGACTGATACAGGCTCAGCAAGAGATACCGTCGGTGCAAGACCAACTGGGTAACCAATATAACCTGTAGGTAAATATTCAATCACTTGAACAGGAAGAACGATAGATGTATCGCCTGCTTTCACAGTGATTGTCTGACCGTCTTGAACATTCAAACGTGCTGCATCTTGTTCACCTACCGCAAACACTGCCTCAGGAATACGTGTTTCCATCGCAGGGGTTTTCACGGTAAATTCACCAGAACCGAAGATATGGTGCATCGGAACTAAACGGAAGCTTTCAGCATTGATGAGGACGGGTGCAGGTGCAACAAAGGTACGTACAGGACGCTTCGCTAAACGATCGAATAAACGAATACCCGAATCACCACCTTTTAAGTGACCGCCCACTTTATCTTGGAATTTGTTCCAAGCTTGTGGTGAGTTCCAACCTGCTGACCATGCAAATGGTACAAGCGGAGATGGTGTTTGATTACCGACGTAACCTTCCATAGAGAAAGTTAATGCAGAATCCTTATCCACGGGTTGTTTCGGTTCATGTACAGACAGTGGTGCACGCATCGAAGTGCGACCAGAGTAACGACGTGGTTCACGTGCCACTTTTAAACCATGGACACGGAAGCCCGCATCAGGTGCAACATCTTGAATTGCCTCAAGAGCAGGCACATTTTTCGCAACCGCCTCAATCACGTCATCCAGTAGTGTCCACGAAATTGCTTGGCCTTTAAGACCTGTTTCAATAGCGTGTAACCAGCGCCAAGACTCTTTGATCGCAAGTTCTGGTTTGTAGTAGCTTGGGTCATACACTTGGTAGAAACGTTGTGCACGGCCTTCTTGTGATACCACCGTACCGTCACCTTCAGCAAAGCTTGCAGCAGACAGCACAACCGTTGCTTTTTTCACAGTCTCAGTTTCTGAGTGATCAAGAACAATCAGGTCTTTGGCTTTAGCCAGTGCAGCATCAACCTGTTTCGCAGGTAAACGGCGGTAAAGATCATTTTCAACCACAATAATGGCATCGTAATCTTTGGCGAATACTTGTTCTAAGCTTTGACCACCGAAGATTGCCATACCCATTGAGTTCACTTCAGGAACCGTCAAAGTCAGACCTGCATGGCCAAGGTTCTGTGCCACTTGTGCAGCAGCTTCCATGATCGCAGGATCTTGTAAGCTAGTCCCCGAGATAATGAGTGGCTTTTTCGCAGCTTTTAAGGTATCTGCAATGCCTTGAGCAAATGCTTTGGCATCGTCATCTAGACCTAAAATGCTTTCGCCTTTCACTGCAGCAGCCACGGCAAAACCTAAACGTGCGATGTCATTTGGAGAGGCAACCACTTCACCTGTTGCAACATCCGCTAAACGGGTTTGTGTTGCAGCCAAAATGAAGATTGGAGACTTATGATCTTGACCAATACGTTGAACTGGTTCAGCCAACCACTCTTGCGTACGACGTTCTGCTGCCATTTCTTTGGCTTTGTTCTTTGACGCCTGACGAACAGATAAAGCCATACGTGGTGCAGTTTGGGTTAAATCTTCACCCAAAATCAGCACTGCATCATAGCTTTCAATCTCACGCATATTCGGGTTGTAAACACCCTCGGTTTGCATGATTGACGCTGCAAGCTCAACCAAGTTTTGCTCTTTTTGAGACAAGCCAGTCGAGAAGTTGTCTTGACCCACCAGTTCGCGAAGTGCAAAGTTTGACTCGATAGATGCACGTGGTGAACCAATACCTAAGACTTTTTTGCCTTGGATATTTGCAATCACGGTATCAAGCGCTGTATCGACTGAAACAGTATCTACAGTTGAACCTTTACGGAACTGGGGTTGACGTGGACGATCTGCACGGTTCACATAACCCGTGCCGAAACGACCTTTGTCACACAAGAAGTACTGATTCACTTCACCGTTGTAACGGTTTTCGACGCGGCGTAATTCGCCATAACGCTCACCCGGAGAAATGTTACAGCCTGAAGAACAGCCTTGGCATACGCTTGGCGCATACTGCATGTCCCATTTACGGTTATAACGCTCTGAATGGGTTTTGTCGGTAAATACACCTGTTGGGCAGACTTCAGTCAAGTTACCTGAGAATTCAGACTCTAAAGTGCCTGATTCTGGACGACCGAAGTAAACACGGGATGCACTTGCATACACACCAAAGTCTGTACCGCCAGCGTAATCGTTATAGTAACGAACACAACGGTAGCACGCGATACAACGGTTCATTTCGTGAGAAATAAATGAGCCAAGCTCTTGGTTGTAATGGGTGCGTTTGGTGAAACGATAGCGACGACGATCGTGCTGAGTCATGACCGTCATATCTTGTAAATGACAGTGACCACCCTCTTCACAGACTGGACAGTCGTGAGGGTGATTGGTCATTAAGAATTCAACAATCGATGCACGAAAATCTGTCGCTTCTTTGTCTTCAATCGAAATATAGGTATTGTCAGATGCTGGAGTCATACATGACATTACTAAGCGACCGCGAGTATCTTCAGGGTTCGCATATTGAGTAACGGCACACTGACGGCAAGAACCAACAGAACCTAAGGACGGATGCCAACAAAAGTACGGGATATCAATACCCAAAGACAAACATGCTTGTAGCAAGTTCTCTGAGCCATCGACTTCATACGATTTGCCATCGACATGAATTGTAGCCATAGTCGAATTCCTTAAGCTTGTTCTACGTGGCTTGCTTGTGCAATCGGACTATTCGTCACTTTTGCTTCAAACTCGCTACGGAAATATTTGAGTGCACCCATTAATGGTTCCATCGCACCCGGCGCATGCGCACAGAATGTCTTACCGATCCACAATTTCTTGGTGAGCTCTTGGAGATGTTCAATGTCTTCCATCTTTCCTTCACCCGTTTCAATTGCTTTAAGCGCTTTAACTGCCCAAGGTAAACCATCACGGCACGGTGTACAGAAACCACACGATTCACGTGCAAAGAATTCTTCTAAGTTACGTGTTGCAGAAACCATACACTGAGTTTCATCGACCACCATCAGCAAACACGTACCTAAACGCGAACCTGCTTTCATGATGCTTTCAGCATCCATAGGCAGGTCAATATGCTCAGCCGCCAAGAAGTCTGTTGAAGCGCCACCTGGTAACCATGCTTTAAGCGTTAAGCCATCGCGCATGCCACCGGCATAGTCTTCGATCACTTCACGTGCAGTGGTACCAAAAGGAAGCTCCCATAGACCCGGGAATTTCACTTTGCCTGAAGCGCCGTAAATTTTTGTGCCTGGATCTTTCGACTTACCTTCAGATAAACCGACGTACCATTCTGGACCACGTAAAATAATTGCAGGTAAGTTATTGAAGGTCTCTACGTTGTTGACAATCGTAGGACGTCCCCAAGCACCCGCAACTTGTGGGAATGGTGGTTTAGTCCGCGGGTTTGCACGGCGACCTTCAAGCGAGTTAATCAATGCAGTTTCTTCACCACAAATATAACGACCCGCACCAGTATGCACATGCATATCGAAGTTCCAACCTGTTCCAAGGATGTTTTCACCCAAGTAACCTTTGGCACGAATTTGCTCAAGCGCTTCATTTAAGTAGCTAGCCGCTTCGATGTATTCACCACGGATGAAGATATAACCTTGAGTTGCCTCTAGGGTATAACCTGCAATCAACATCCCTTCGATCAATTGATGTGGAAGTTTCTCCATCAACAAACGATCTTTAAAGGTCCCTGGTTCCATTTCATCAGCATTACAGATCAGGTAACGAGGACCGCCATCATTTGGCGCCATCAATGACCATTTAATCCCTGCTGGGAAACCTGCACCACCACGACCTTTCACAGTCGCTGCTTTAATCACATCCAACACTTCCGCAGGTTTAAGCTCAATCGCTTTTTTAAAGCCTGCATAGCCTTCAAGTGCTTCGTAGTCATCTGCACTACGCACATGCTCTTGCTTGCTCAAACGCCAAGTGAGTGGGTGTGTTTCTGGGTTACCGTCGCCATAAATTGGTTTTGGTTCAGTATTCATACATACTTCTCCAAGAGCTGTTTAACCGATGAAACCTCAACCAAACCGTGAGTGTCTTCATTAATCATCAAGGTTGGACCTTTGTCACAGTTCCCCAAACAGCAAATCGGTAAAATCGTAAAACGACCATCCGCAGTCGTTTGACCAAATTGAATACCGAGTTCACGCTGGAATGCTTCAGCCAAAGTTTCCGCACCCATCAAGAAACATGCAATCGAGTCACACAGTAAAATGACATTACGACCCACAGGTTGACGGTAAATACGGTTATAGAAGGTTGCAACACCCTCTAAATCTGCAAGGCTAATTGTTAACAACTGCGCAATTGCATTCATTTGTGCATCATCTACCCAGCCATTACGGCGTTGCACACACTTGAGCGCATCTAACGACGCAGCACGTGGATACGGATAGTGACCCATGTGATGTTCGATGTCGTGAATTTCGTCCGCAGTCAAAATTCCTTCAACGTTCACACGTGGTTTTTTATCAGTCAAAATCATCATAATGCGTTTACCCCTTAGCGATCCACGTCAGCCATTACGACGTCAATGGTCGCTAAATAAATGATTAAGTCAGACATTAAGCTGCCGTTAATCACAGAAGGCATTTGCTGTAAATGTGTGAAAGTTGGTGTACGAATACGGGTACGGTAACTCATGGTTGACTTGTCTGAAGTCAAGTAGTAGTTCGACGCACCTTTGACCACTTCCGCCATCACAGACGCTTCGCCTGCTGGCATCACAGGACCCCAAGATACGCTCAAGAAATGCGTAATCAACGTTTCGATGTCTTGTAATGTTTTGTCTTTTGGTGGTGGCACAGCCAGTGGATGATCTGCTTTATACGCACCAGACGGCATGTTATCTAAACATTGCTTCACGATTTTCAATGATTCTTCGATTTCACGGAAGTGAACCATGACACGTGCATAGGCATCGCCTTCGTATTCTAAAGGAACGTCGAAGTCGTAGTTTTCATAACCACTATATGGACGGTATTTACGAACATCAAAGTCAATCCCTGTCGCACGTAGACCTGTACCGGTAACACCCCAAGCCAATGCAGATTTAGCATCATATTGCGCAACACCTTGAGTACGACCCATGAATACTGAGTTGCGTAAAGCAGCCGTGTAGTATTCATTCATACGTTTCGGCATCCAATCGAGAATTTCACGAATCAGGTGCTGCCAATTGTTTGGCAAATCATGCGCAGTCCCGCCAATACGGAACCATGCTGGGTGCATACGGTAACCTGTGATCGCTTCAATCGCGTCATAGATTTTTTGACGATCGGCAAACATATAGAATACAGGCGTCATACCGCCAGCATCCTGAATTGCCGTACCTATAAACAAGAGATGGTTATTGATGCGGAATAATTCTGACATCATCACACGAATACACTGCGCACGGTCAGGAACTGTAATCCCCGCCATTTGCTCCACACCCATCACATAAGGCATGTTCTGCGCACAACCACCTAAGTAGTCAACACGGTCTGTATACGGAATGAATGAATGCCACGTTTGACGTTCAGCCATCTTTTCCACACCACGGTGGTGATAACCAATGTCAGGCACACAGTCTTTCACTTCTTCACCATCAAGCTGCAAAATGATACGGAATGCACCATGCGCAGATGGATGGTTCGGACCCAAGTTCAAGAACATGAAGTCTTCATCTTCATTGCCGCGTTTTAGACCCCAATCTTCAGGTACAAAACGCAAGTGTTCTTGCTCAAAGTCCTGCTTCGCTTGGTTCTGCATGTACGGTGTATATTCAGTTGCACGTGCAGAGTATTCTTTACGAAGTGGATGACCTTCCCAATAGGTTGGCAACAAAATACGACGGAGCATAGGATGCCCTTCGAAATTGATCCCGAACATATCGTAAGCTTCGCGTTCGTACCAGTTGGCATTCGGCCAAATGTTGGTTGCAGTCGGGAGATTGAGATCGCTCTCTGACAAGGCAACTTTAATACGAATATCTGAATTACGCTCTAATGACAGTAAGTGATAGAACACTGTAAAGTCAGACGCAGGTAAACCGTCGCGATGGGTACGTAAACGCTCATCTGTCGCAGACAAGTCGAACAACATCACATAAGGACGTGCGACTTTGCGTAGGAACATTAAGACGTCTTGTACACGTGCGCGCTCAACCCAAACTGTTGGAAAATCTTCAAACGTCTTTTGCACATAGAAATTCTCACCAAATTTGGTTTTGAGATCTTCTACAATCGCAAATGCAGGGCGTGAATCAACAGGCGTTGACTCTGGCATAGCAATTTCAGTTTCAGCCATTGGCTTGGCTTCCTATTTTATACAAATTCATTCAACCCAAACGACAATTACACCCTTATGGGCGCATCAATACTGCATCGCTTAGATTATTTAATTTCATCCATTGAGCGTAAGTTTTTTACAGCTATACGTTCAGCATTCTTACGATCACGTTCAGGCTGCATCTTTGGCTTATAAATTGGCTTAAGATCATCCCCAATGACCGCTGAAAGCGGACGGCGCTCTAACTGAATTTGGTCTTGTAATAACATTAACGCTTGAATGAGTGCTTCAGGACGTGGTGGGCAACCTGGAATATACACATCGACAGGAATGATTTTATCCACACCTTGTACAACAGAATAAATATCGTACATACCACCAGAGTTAGCGCACGCACCCATTGAAATCACCCATTTAGGCTCAAGCATTTGTTCGTACAAACGTTGAATCACCGGTGCCATTTTCACGAAGCAGGTTCCTGCAACGATCATCAAGTCCGCCTGACGAGGTGATGCACGAATAACCTCAGCACCGAAACGAGACAAGTCATGCACACCAGTTAAAGTCGTCGCATACTCTACGTAACAGCAAGATGTACCAAAGTTAAACGGCCAAACCGAGTTCTTACGCCCCCAGTTTACTGCTGTATGCGCCAAGTCCTCTAAACGAGTCATGAACACATTTTTATTCACTTCTTCGTCAAGCGGATCGGTGACGATTTGACGCTCTTGAAGTGGATATTGGTCAGCATCCGGATTCGCACGGGTTAATGTATATTTCATCCCGTATTACTCCTTGTCAGATGATGTAGTCGGTGAAGTCTTCACGCGACCAGATGATTGCGCTGGAATTTGACCTGTAGGGTCAATCACCAACTCCTCAATAGTGTTAAAGCGAGTAATTTCAGCAAGGTCCATCATTGGTGAACCTACTTTAGGTTTAATCCCAGCTGCTTTACGTTTATCTGATGGTGCCCAATTCAGCGCGCCAGTCGATAGTTCGTAAATTAACCCAACGAGCAAAACTAAAATAAATACAGCAGCGGCTACAAAACCGACCCAACCCACTTCACGAACAGAAACCGACCATGCGTATAGGTAGAGTGCTTCTAAGTCGAAAACGACAAAGAATATTGCAACCAAATAGAATTTTGCAGACAAGCGAATACGTGCGCCACCCGCACCTACTACGCCTGACTCGAACTGCTCTTGCTTAGCACGGCCCCATGATTTACCCCCAAGGAGTAATGGAACAGTGAGCATAAAGACGCATAAAAATGTAACGCCGATCACGAAGGCAATAATCGCCCAATCGTATGGAGTAATGGCACTCATGCGGGGATAACTCCTGGCAGGCCTATGTATTAACAAAAGAATGTATGTATTGGCCTTTAAATACACCAAACACAAAATTAATCCCGCCAATTGTACCTGATTTATGATTTCTCTTGCTAGCCAATCACTCTAAGTCTTTAGGATGAATTTTAGGCTTTTTCACTTGATTCAGTTAAAACAAGCCAATATACGCCTACCTAATCGTGAAACATGATCGCTTTTATCTTATTAATTATTTTTTCCGAACATCTTAGATTTTTATAAGCAATATTTTAATCAAACGATCAATTCTGCATTCATTAAATTAAGCAGGATTAGATGCAAATACTGTTTCATGATTTTAAAATTATATTGACCTGCATCAACAAAATTCGCTTCTTAAAATTTGCTTCTTGAAGTGCTATCGGATTCATTTAAGACACCCAAGCCTTATCTTATCGTTTTCAAATGAATTGTTTTACTGTGCGCTTTTTTAATTAACTTTATACAATTGAACATTAAAATCAGTGTATGCTAAAAACCAATAATAAGGAGCACATATATGAGCCTAGAATTTACACATAAACCCAATTATTTTTTATTTGCTCAACTCATTATTCGCCATCTTGAAAGTTATATCAAAAAACATCCAGATGCGAGCAATGCGATTTTCGATTTACGCGATATTTATCAAATTTTTCGTCAAGATCTTGCTTCAACCACGACCAATTTAGACGGTATTTTAAATATTGCCGATGAATATGCCGTTGAAACAATTAACGGGGACAAAAAACTGATTAGCCAATATAAAATTGATGCCACGAACAATAGCTTATTGATTGACTTTGACGCAGATGCTTTAGCTGCCATTAAAGATGGCAAACGCATTATCGAACCTGAAGCAAATAACTATGAATAAGCTCTATCCAAAAGAAAAAAAAGCGCCTATGGCGCTTTTTTTAATATTGTGACACTAAGGTTTGATGTTTTTCAAATCAGAGCGATGATTTGAGGTACTGCTTATTTTTTCTTTTTAAAGCGCTGTGCAGGCCACTCCATAACAAAACGCGCCCCACCGAGTTTCGGGCTTTGATCAACACAAATACTCCCACCGAACCAATATGCAATTCGACTCACAATAGAAAGTCCTAAACCATACCCCCCTGAAGCACGGGTACGACTATCATCAAGTCGCGCAAAGGCTTCAAAGACACGTGCGCGATCTTCCTCTGGAATACCCGCTCCATCATCTTCCACACAAATATAAGCCATACCCTGCGCGTTAATTCCACCACTGACTTGCACGGTATTTTCACAGTAACGCACCGCATTTCCGACTAGGTTTTGCACCACACGGTGTAAGTAACGGCGCTCAGCATCTACTGTTAAATTGAGCGGCGGTGACAGTAGTTCTATATTCTTATTGGTTTTTAAGGCTTCGGTTTCAACCACAACCTGATCTAAAACCTCAAAGAGTACAATTTCTTCAAGGTCTAGTGAGGGCATGCCCTGCTCAAGTTTGGCATAAGTCATGATTTCGTCAATTAAAGTATTCAGTTCCTCAATATCTTTATCAATCATTTCAACCTGTTGCTGGCGATACTCATACTCTTCTTCATCCACCAACATTTCCATACCAAAACGAATTCTCGCTACAGGTGTGCGCAGTTCATGAGACACCGCACGCATCAACTCTCGCTGTGCTTCAATTAAACGCTGAATATGATCCGACATACTGTTATAGCTCGATGCCAAACTTGCCATTTCGTCATTCCCTTCTACAGGAACACGAATCGACATATCACCTTTTTGCATTACATTCAGCGCATTATTCACCTGTTTTAGTTTTCGCTGCATCGGTACGATTAAGCCGTATACGCCTAAGCACAAAATAAACATACTGAGTAAGGTAATACCCGCTGCTAATTGAAATGGCATCCAGTTAAACATCGGGATTGGACCCATCACCAAAACCTCACCTGGTGCATTAGGCATTGGAGAAAGAATCGAAATGGTGGTTCCTCGAACACTGGCGCTATCTTGATATAAAATCACGCCCTGATCTGAACGCAAGCGACCAATTTGCTCGGAATCTAAAGTTAACTGCGAAATATTTTGAATATCGACTTTATAATAGAAATGCTTTTGAATTTTTTCTAAGTATTCTTTTTCTTGGCCCGGATAATAAACCAAATAATCTAAGATAAAGATTGGCAGCGCTTTCATTTGGCGCTCACCAATTCCATCAATTTTTAAATATAAAAAATGAGAAGGATCATCTTTTATCCCCATCACCACAAAAGCGACACCCTGTTTGGCATCATAACGTACCACGGCCTGCTGGTTTTTTACCCGCTTGACTTCAGCACGAGATAAATCGACTTTTGCGGCTTCGAGATAATAAATCGGGAGCTCCAGTAGATCTGAAGCATCCGATATCCAATCCATTTTTTGTTGAGTATTTTGCTGTCGTGCAACGCCTTCACTAATGACAAAAGCAATACCATCGGTTAAAGACTCTCGATACTCCTGCGCGCGCTGATAATTGATAATTTGTACCAACAAATAACCAAAAATTGCCACAAGAACAACCAAAATGACAAGTCCTGCATAGATACGCAAGAAAATACTGTGTTTAGACACGTAAGTTTAACCTTAGCAAGTTGCACTGCAAATAACCCAAAGGGATATTAAGTTCCATTGGTTTCTTTAACAAATAAATAACCTTTGCTACGTACGGTTTTAATACGTTTAGGATTTTCTGGATCATCGCCAATTTTTGGACGAATACGCGAGATGCGTACATCAATTGAACGGTCCTGACCGTCATATTCAATACCGCGAAGACGCTCAAAGATATCTTCACGTGAAAGAATTCGACCTGCGTTTGATGCCAATAACCACAATAAATCATATTCAGCACTGGTGAAATCGACCAATTCACCATTTAAGGTGACTGAACGACCACCATTATCAATGACCAAGTCATCAAATTCGATACGCTGTGCTACTTCATCTTCAGGGGTTTTGTCTGTACGACGAAGCAATGCTCGAATACGCGCTAAAAGTACACGTGGTTGCACAGGTTTCGCTACATAGTCATCTGCACCCATTTCAAGGCCCAAAACTTGGTCCATATCTTCAGTACGTGCGGTCAACATTAAAATTGGTTGATGATAGTGTGGACGAACTTCTCGACAAACTGTCAAACCGTCTGCACCTGGAAGCATCACATCAAGCACCACCATATCTGGTTGCTCAGCAATAATACGACGAATCGCACGATTACCATCAGGTTCAACCCCAACTTCAAGCCCATTACGAATTAAGTATTCTTGCGTTAAGCGTGCAAGGCGCTCATCGTCTTCAACGATCAGAATTTTAGGTAACTTTTCTTCTTGGCTCATATGCTGCCCCTGTATTTGTTTAGATATCCGTTGAATTTCGTTCACAGATTTAACACGCTATGATATGCAATATACACACGTTTACATTGTAAACAAGATCCCATTCACCAAACTGATACACGAGCGTAGCATTTTGTTAAATTTTATTAGCCATTGAATTATAGAGGCTTTTACTGAATTGCCAATTTGATCACAACACTGAAGAACACTTAGTTCGATTTGTCTTGAGCATCTTTTAAACAAATTGTTTCATAAAATCTATTTGAGTGACGCTTTCATCAGTTTTTGAGTTATCCACAATCTTATCTATAAGCACTCTATGAACTCTCTGTTATGCTGAGCACCCGTAGAATCAAACGATACCGAAACGGATTTTCGCTCTAAAAAACACCAATAAATAGAACCAAATTTTTTGGAAAAAAAATATCAAAATGTCAATATTGATCTACTCTGAAATTTACCGTATCTTGTGCCTTATATTAAATTAAACCACTAAGTCTTGTGTTTACCCGTGAAAAGTCATGATCTAAAATCTACCGATTTTGTCTGATTAAAATGGTCTATAAACATAATAATGAAGACAATGGAGCACCGCTGACAATGAGCGCTAATACAACCCCTGGTCAACTTCAAGTGATTAAACGCACTGGTGACGTTGCCTCTTTTGATGCAGAGAAAATTTCTGTAGCCATTGGTAAAGCTTTTTTGGCTGTTGAAGGTCAACCGAGTGCAGATTCGAGCCGTATTCACGATCGTATCGAGCAATTAACAGATATGGTGATGAACACGTTCAACCGTCGTTTACCGTCTGGCGGCACGATTCATATTGAAGAAATTCAAGATCAAGTTGAATTGGCACTCATGCGTACTGGCGAACAAAAAGTTGCTCGTGCCTATGTCATTTACCGTGAACAACGTTCTGAAGCGCGTAAACAGTTGGGTGCACATCATCACCCGACCTTACAAATCACGGGTACAGATGGTCAGTTACAGCCGCTGGATTTAAGCCGTCTTGAAGCAACGATTTCTAAAGCCAGTGAAGACTTAGAAGGTATTGACGTTCAAGCGATTATTGATGAAACGGTCAAGAACCTTTATAACGGTGTAAAAGCGACAGACATCTCAACCACCATGATGATGGCAACGCGTACTCGTATTGAACAAGAACCTAACTATACCTATGTGACTGCACGTTTACTTCGTGACAACTTGGTTGCAACAGGTCTTGAGTTCTTAGGTTTAGCGACAGATACCCCTGAAGGCGAAGCTTTAGAAACGTTCTTGAATAAAGGGATCGAGCTTGATCTTTTATCTCCAGAACTGCTTAACTTTGACCTTGCAAAATTGGCTGCTGCGATCAAACCTGAACGCTCAAACCAATTTACCTACTTAGGTCTACAGACTTTATTTGATCGTTACTTCATCCATTCAGATGGCGTACGTTTCGAATTACCGCAATTATTCTACATGCGTGTTTCGATGGGTCTAACCCTCAACGAAGAAAACCGTGAAGATCGTGCGATTGAGTTCTATAACCTCTTGTCAAGTTTCGACTATATGGCGTCTACCCCGACCCTATTTAACTCAGGAACTTTACGTCCTCAGTTGTCGAGCTGCTACTTAACCACGATTGATGATGACCTGTATGACATCTATGGCGCAATGCGTGATAACGCCATGTTGTCTAAATGGGCAGGCGGTTTAGGGAACGACTGGACACCTGTTCGCGCCTTAAACTCGTACATCAAAGGCACAAACGGTAAATCTCAAGGTGTTGTTCCATTCTTGAAAGTGGCGAACGATACTGCAGTTGCCGTAAACCAAGGTGGTAAGCGTAAAGGTGCTGTTTGTGCATACCTTGAAACTTGGCATTTGGACATTGAAGAATTCCTAGAGCTACGTAAAAACACCGGTGATGACCGTCGTCGTACCCATGACATGAACACAGCAAACTGGGTTCCAGATTTGTTCATGCAACGTGTATTTGAAGATGGCGCGTGGACACTATTCACTCCTTCTGAAACGCCAGATCTCCATGATTTGATGGGTGCAGAATTTGCTGAACGTTATGCTTACTACGAAGGCATTGCCAAAGAAAACAACATGCTACACAAAGTTATTCGTGCGAAAGACTTGTGGCGTAAAATGCTGTCGATGTTGTTTGAAACAGGTCACCCGTGGATCACATTCAAAGACGTATGTAACTTACGTTCACCACAACAACACGTAGGCGTGGTGCATTCATCTAACTTGTGTACTGAAATCACCTTAAACACAAATAAAGATGAAATTGCAGTCTGTAACTTGGGTTCAATCAACTTAGTACAACACGTTAAAGGTGGTGTACTCGATCGTGAAAAGCTTGCACGCACAGTAAAAACTGCGGTTCGTATGCTCGATAACGTGATTGACATCAATTACTACGCTGTTCCACAAGCACGTACTTCAAATATGAAGCATCGTCCAGTGGGTATGGGGATCATGGGCTTCCAAGATGCATTGTATGAAATGAATCTTGCCTATGGTTCTGATGCGGCGGTTGAGTTTGCAGATGAATCAATGGAAGTGATTTCTTACTATGCAATTTCGACATCAAGTGATTTGGCTGTTGAACGTGGCGCTTATGAGACATTTAAAGGTTCACTTTGGGATCAAGGTATTCTCCCAATTGATTCTTTAGAAATCGTGGCGAAATCGCGTCCAGATCGTATGTTTGAAGTAGACCGCACCACTCGTTTGGATTGGGATACGTTACGTGCCAAAGTTCAAAAAGACGGTATGCGTAACTCAAACGTGATGGCGATTGCACCAACAGCAACCATTTCTAATATTTGTGGTGTATCTCAGTCTATCGAACCAACCTTCCAAAACTTGTATGTGAAATCTAACCTGTCAGGTGAATTCACAGTGATCAACCCGTACCTCGTACGTGCGTTAAAAGATCGTGGTCTTTGGGATTCTGTGATGGTGAATGACTTGAAACATTTTGAAGGTTCTGTTCAAAAGATTTCTCGTATTCCAGATGAGTTAAAAGCCATCTTTGCAACCGCGTTCGAAGTTGAGCCACGTTGGATTGTAGATGCTGCGTCTCGTCGTCAAAAATGGATCGATCAAGCACAGTCGCTTAACCTTTACATCTCTGGTGCAAATGGTAAGAAACTCGATATGACTTACAAAATGGCATGGTTACGTGGTCTTAAAACGACGTATTACCTTCGTGCATTGGGTGCAACATCTGCTGAGAAATCAACCATTAACACTGGCGCATTAAATGCCGTTAAAAACAGTGCTGTAACCTCTGCACCTGTTGCAGCGGCTGCACCTGTAGTTGAAGCAAAAGCTGAAACTGCTGATGAAGATTTCGCACAAGCTGCACCAGTGCCGTTGGCATGTTCAATTGACAATCCTGATTGTGAGGCGTGTCAGTAATCTGACAGGTTTTAAATCCTCCCCAACTCTCTTTTTAAGAGAGGGATTTAGGGAGATTAAAAATAAATACAAGGAAAAGACCATGTTACATATGACCCATAACTACACGTTAGGACTCGCTGTTCTGGTCTTTTGCTTTATTTTCTTTTACACCCCAATGGTCTATACATTTTTGGCCATTCGTAAACAAAAGCGTATAGTAAAGACACCCTCGTTTGCGAGATGTCGCAAAAACAGATATAAGCAACGAAGAGAGAATTGATATGTCTATCCTAAGTTGGGACGATTTCGAAGATGATTCGCAAAAACCGGCTACACCTGAACACCAGTCTGCGCCCGTCGAACCGCAAAAAGCGGCTCATTCGCAGGTGGTACCTAATGCAAGCAACGAACCGACGCGTGTGGCAGCTACACAACCCGCTCGCACCGCTTCAAGTCGATCAACAGATCAAACCGATCCGTTGGCAAGAGCATCTAACGCCTTAGAAACGCTAGATGTCGCACCTGGTCTAGAAGAACTAGAAATGGGCGCACAGCGTGTGCAAGTTGACGACAAAGCGATGATTAACTGTCGTGCTGACTTGAACCAACTTGTACCATTCAAATATGAATGGGCTTGGCAGAAGTATCTAGATGGTTGTGCAAATCACTGGATGCCTCAAGAAGTCAACATGAACCACGACATCGCGCTTTGGAAGTCTGAGAATGGCTTAACTGAAGACGAACGTACCATTGTGATGCGTTCACTTGGTTTCTTCTCGACTGCGGATTCTTTGGTTGCAAACAACTTGGTACTTGCGATTTACCGTCACATTACCAACCCTGAATGCCGTCAGTACATTTTGCGTCAAGCATTTGAAGAAGCGATTCATACCCATGCTTACCAATACTGTATCGAGTCGCTAGGTATGGATGAAGGCGAAGTCTTCAACATGTACCGTGAAGTGCCATCAGTTGCACGTAAAGCAGCTTGGGGCTTGAAGTACACACAATCTTTGTGTGACCCTACTTTCAAAACAGGTACACCTGAAAACGATCAAATTTTGCTGCGCAACTTGATCGCGTTCTACTGTGTACTTGAAGGGATCTTCTTCTACTGTGGTTTCTCTCAAATCCTATCTATGGGTCGTCGTAACAAGATGAATGGTGTTGCTGAGCAATTCCAATACATCTTACGTGATGAATCAATGCACTTGAACTTTGGTATCGACATGATTAACCAAATCAAGATTGAGAACCCGCACCTATGGACTGCTGAGTTCCAAGAAGAAATCGTTCAAATGATTCTTGAAGGTACAATACTTGAAATCGAATATGCACGTGACACTATGCCACGTGGTGTACTCGGTATGAATGCTGCGATGATGGAAGAATACTTGAAGTTCATTGCAAACCGTCGTTTGGCGCAGTTGGGCTTGCCTGAGCAGTTTGCTGGCGTGAATAACCCATTCCAGTGGATGTCTGAGATGATGGACTTGCGTAAAGAGAAGAATTTCTTTGAGACGCGTGTGACGGATTATCAAACCGGTGGTGCGTTAAGCTGGTAAGTTTTTCGTCACGCGCGTCACGCGACACAAGGTTTGTCATAAACGACACATTGTTTGTCATAAAACTATGTAGCATGACGTCACACGACACATAAGTTGTCATTGAGAAAACCGCCATTAATGGCGGTTTTTTTAACTTAACAACCCTTATATTAGTTAAAACTTATGCATGATTTAAATTATTAAAAAAATTTGAATAAAATTTCTGTTCAATTTTATCAGCCTCTAAATAAATACCTAATTCATGATAGAGATCGTTATTCTTATAGTTACCTGAAGAATCAGAAGACATCCAGTTTAAGCTTGTGACAACAATATGATTTTTATCCCAAGCCAACACTTTGGCATGGCTATGATTTCCAGAAGGTGGAGAATGAAGTTTTAATGCAATTTTATCGTTATCTATACTGTTAGAAAACTTTTGCACTTGCTTATGATCAAAAATTTCTTTATCGACTGTAGAGGGCTTTGTTGCACAAAGCTGTTCTTAAAGGCATCTTCATCAATATAATTTCTAAATGAATAAGCCAACACCTAAAATCTATCGGACAACCAATTGGTCTTCCTATAATCGAGCCTTAATCAACCGAGGAAATATCTCCATTTGGTTTGATCCTAACACTCAATGGTATGCTCAGCCAAAAGGTAAACAAGGTCGAAATCAAACATATTCCGATACAGCTATTCAATGCTGCTTAATGATCAAATCCTTATTTCGACTCTCTTTACGTATGGTCACAGGCTTTGTCCAAAGCCTCATTAAACTTTGTAGATTAGGCTGGACCGCACCAGATTACTCTACCCTCTGCAGAAGACAAAAGCACATTGATATTGCGGTTAGTTACCAAAAGAGCCGTGATGGACTGCATCTACTTATAGACTCCACTGGCTTAAAGTTTCTAGGTGAAGGTGAATGGAAACGTAAGAAACATCAGCCTGAATACCGTCGCCAATGGCGTAAACTTCATATCGGTATAAATGCTGAAACCCTGCAAATACGTGCTGTTCAGCTCACGACGAACAATGTGAGTGACTCTCAGGTTCTTGGCAACTTGCTTGCTCAAATTCCATTGGATGAGCAGATTGACTCTGTCTATACAGATGGGGCTTATGACACGAAACACTGCTGACAAGTCATTTCAGATCGACAAGCGCATGCTGTGATTCCGCCAAGAAAGAATGCAAAGCCTTGGAAAGACAAACAAGCGAGGTCTATAGAGCGGAATGAGTTATTGAAAACAGTCAAAACGGCTAGGAAGAGCCCTTTGGAAAAAATGGTCCGGTTATCATCGTCGAAGTTTGGTAGAAACCAAGATGCATTGCATCAAATTATTGGGAGATAAATTAACGGCAAGGAGTTTCTCTAGTCAGGTGAATGAGATTCATGCACGTGTAGCAGTCTTGAATAAATTCACGGAATTAGGCCGCCCTCATACCCAAATTGTATCTTAAATTTGGATCCTTTGGGATAGCTCTGCCTCTCAAGCATTTGTGCAACAAAGCCGAGTAAAAGTGAAACATTAATATTTTTGGTAGTGCTAAAAACCAACGTGTAATAATTCATTTATATATTTTAATATCAATAACTTATTATTTTTATCACGTCGTATTCATGCACTACCAAATTTTTATCTACTGCAAGACCAGGAATAGCAGCTGAAGTTTTGTCAAAACTTAAGATGAAAACATAGTTTTTTAATATACCCTCAAACATTTTGTATAATTCTGCTGCTTCTTTTATTGATGAGGAAATAGCAATTTCAGCTATAAGTTCTTTTAAGCCTAAATTCATATTAAATTATCTCTAAGGGTAAGTTTGTGCAATAAATCCATTATGATTTGTAAAGCTTTTAAAGTCATAACTTCTATCAGTATGTAAGATTTACGATTCAATTAAGTGTAATTTTGATTCAAGATCATGTGTAAACTTATTTCAGAACAGAAAAGTTCTATCAAAGAAAAAGCCTCACTTAAGTGTGAGGCCTTGTGAACTTTTAAGCTCTATGGCCTATCTTAAAACCATGCTTCCTATTTTTAAATACTATAAAAATAGCAATTATTGATAGAATACTCATTGTTATTGTGAATGAAGATGGACCCACTTTCTGAAGTAAAATCCCCCCTAAAATCCCACCACTAGCAACTGCAAGGTTAAAAATGGTAACAAGCATTGCTTGTGCTATATCGGCTTCACTTCCAGCAGTATCTGCCATTGCTGTTTGAAGCAGTGTAGGTGCTCCACCAAATGACACACCCCACAATACAATGCCAGCTAATACAAACCAAGTTTGAGTTATATCGATGCCGATTAAAATAGCCGATAAAGCAAAGCCAAATAAGCTTATTATCGTAAGAGCACGTAAAGAACTATCGATAAAAGCACCTGTAACCCAAATTCCAAAAATTGATGAGATACCAAACAATAGAAGTATTAAGTCAAGTTTCGCACCTAGTCCAACATATGTTAAATATGGTGAAATAAAGGTGTAAAGTATATTGTGAGCAAATATCCATAAAAATATTACAGCTAATACTGAGCGAATACCCGGATGTAAAAATACATCTTTAACAGATGGTCTTTTTTCAACTTTTTGCCCAAGTATATTTGGAATAATCGTCTGAACCCATACCAATAAAAGTATAGCTAAGGCTGAAATTATCCAGAATACCCCTCTCCATCCTAAAAGACTCCCCAACCATGTTCCAAGTGGAACTCCCATGCATAAAGCAATAGGTTGCCCAACTCCAACAATTGCTAAAGCCTTTCCTTGTAGGTTTGGTGAAACTATATTCCGAGCATATCCGGCAAGTAACCCCCAAATAATGCCTGCAGCCATTCCGGCAATTAACCTAGCTATTAGTATTACGGTATAACTAGAGGACAAGGCTGTTATCGTATTGAAAATTAGTAAACCAGCTATTGCAAATAAAAATAAAGGTTTACGTGACCAACTACGAGTTGAGGCGACAACAGGGATTGCAGCAATTACGGACCCTAATGCATACACTGAAATTAATTGCCCTGCATAAGCCTCCGATACATTTAAGTCTGAACTTATTAAGCTTAACAAGCCAGCTGGTATGGTTTCAGTCATAATGGTGATAAAACCAGCTAAAGCAAAGGCTAATAATTTTAATATTGGTAATTTCTCTTTACCATTCAAACTATTTTCTGCTCCACTACTTTCCAAAGTATTATTTTGAGTACTCATTTAGCAATCCTAATAATTTGGAGATTTATGTAATAAATTTGCACGATTAAGAATCTCAGGTATATAAACTTTTTGATTCCATTCAGTTGCTTTGATTGGTTCAAGTGCAATGGAGATAGCACCAGCCTCACATTCAAAAATGCTTAAAAATACCTGAGAGATTCCCTCATTGATTTTTAGTAATTGATCATCCGTTAAAGGTTGTTCAAAATATTTAATGTTGATATGTGGCATTAATTAATTCTCTAAGCTAATTTATTTTTTTGATTTTTAAAAACTTCAATTTCTTCGATTAGATCGATAATCTCATCAACACCATCTGGTTTTAAAATTTTGTAGTGATCTGTTAAAATATCTAGTACAAGTGGCTTTTCTGTTAAATGCTCTATGACTTGCTCAACAAATGAATAATCATCACCTACGGCTTTAAAAATAGTTATAGGCGCATTCACTTTATGTTCTAACATTTCTGTAAAGGTATATTTAAACTCATATGTAAGTTCGACAATGTTAGAAATTTTTTGAATTAGGCCGCGATCTAGACCAGATAATTGATCAATAATTAATTCAATAAATTTAGCTTTGGTATCTATTTTTTCTAAAGTTTCAGCTATTTTATTATCGGGTAGTCTGCCTGCAAATACTGAATATAAAATCGATAAAAAAGCATCATCTGAATAACAGTATTGTCCGTCTTCTTTAAAAGCTGCTGTTCTGATTTTTGGAGAACCTGGTGCGATCAATAGAAGATTATCTACAATATCCCCCATTGCTTCCAACTGGTAAGCTACTTCAAATGCAACACGAGCTCCAAATGAATACCCCCATAGTGTATAGGGACCATGTGGCTGATGTTGCTTAAGCATTGCTACATCATTTTTTGCCATATCAGCGATAGATGAATAGGGTTCTTCACCATCATTAATACCAAATGCTTGAATACCCAAAAAAGATCTATTCCTTCCAATCTTAAAAGCAAGTGATCGAAGATTCATAGGATAGCCACCTAAACCTGGCCAACAATATATAGGACGCTTTAAATACTTCCCATTATTGAGATTAACAAGTCGAGAAGTTTGATTTTGGGTTGTCTCATCTACTTTGATAGCTAAAGATTCAATAGTAGAGTTACTAAAAATAGTTTGAAGAGGAAGTTTGATATTTAGGGATTTATTAATAAAATGAATTATTGATACAGCTGACAATGAATCACCACCAATTTCAAAGAAATCATCCAAAATAGAAATCTCTTCTATCTCCATTACCTTTCTCCAAATATCGGCAATTTTATTTTCTATGGTATTCCGTGGTAGAACTATATCTCGCTTAAGCTGCACGTACTTAATGTTCGCCTTCAATTGCTCGACATTGACTTTCCCATTCGCAGTGAGGGGGATTTCATCAAGTATAACGATCTGACTAGGCACCATATAAGTTGGAAGTATATTTTCTAAATCTTGTTTTAATATCTCAGATGGACCTTTTGCATGAATCGAATCTTCTTTCATACATTCGTTAAGCAGTTGTTTTTCACTAACGCCTCCAGCCAATGCAAAATATGAAGCATGGTGTTTTAACCCACTCTGACTTAGTAAATGCTCTAAGCGTTTAGCAGTTGCCAAATCATTTCCAGTTTTGGAGCTATATCCAGAAGACATCAAACCAATTCTTTGATCATTCATTTGTAATGTCTGTAAACTCCGTCCAAACTGAATATAATCATCCCATTTCGATTCATTTAATTTGACTATAGCGACCCCGAAACTTGCCTGCTCATAAGTTCTTTGATTGATTGCAATAACGTGTTTTTTTTGTATTACGTCTTCAGAATTTTTTTTTAATTTACCTTGATCATAATGATAAAGACCCTTTGGCAAATCACTGACTGTATCTGCTTGAACAAAAAAATCTAAATTTGAATAATTATCAATATGTTCATATTGAATTAATGGGTAACTACCAAGATATTTATGTCCAGCTCCACAATATAGCGTATCCATGATTTCCGGGGCTAGAAAACCCGTTCCAACACCTAAGCCATATTCTGGTAATACATTATCTAATAGACCTAAAAGATGACCAGCTTCCATTTCTAGCACTTCTATTACATTATTTTTATAGACAGCTTCGATGGCACTTTCTTTACCAACTAAATGAACAGTAATTTTTTCAAAATTACTGTTCATTGTTAGTTTACTAATCTGTATCAGTTCATGAGATAGTGGATTAAAGTAATATATCCCTGCTTCAATACCATTTAAGCCCTCAATCTGTAGATACATTTGATTTGCATACAATGCCCCAGGTGATGCATATGCATATTTTGGCAATAAACGTTCTTCACTGTAGAATGGTCCTAAATTCCTTAAAATCTCACCTAATAGATCTAAAGATATTTGTTGCGTTCCTATTAAGTTCTTATTTTTAATTTCGAAATTAAGTAAGTCAGTTATACATTTTTGACTAATTTCATCTCCCTCATAGAACCTATATGATTTTCGAGCAAATGCTCGAGAATGTTGTTTTTGATTAGCTTGTTTTCCTGAAAGTGGGATCGTTAAATTATCTAAATTATTAGTATGGCGTATTCCTAGTTGGCTTAATTGAGCCTTTACTTGGGTACGACTAGTCTTAGAGAGATGATGATCGCCTTGATCCATAAGTATTGCTTCACGAGGATTAAGTTCTATACAAGCAACTAAATTTTCAATGTGAGTATCATCATCTTTGTTGACAAAAACAGCAGCACTTTTAACCCAATCGTGGTTTTCGACAGCAACTCGAATTTCATCTAGCTCTATCCGATGTCCACGTAATTTAATTTGATTGTCTGCACGACCAATAAACTGAATAGTGCCATCAGTATTTTTACTAACTAAGTCCCCAGTCTTATAAGCTCTTACTGTTTCTTGATTAATATTTATTGTAATAAAAGTTTCTGCAGTTTGTTCAGGTTTAGCTAAGTAACTGCGAGCAACTTGAAGACCAGAAATATATAATTCACCAATAGTATTGAAATCCTCTACCAAACTTCTATTTTCTTGGTCAAGAATATAGTAATGAGTATTGGAAACTGGAAAGCCAATTGACACTACTTTGGGAGATTTATCTAAATATTCTGAAGTTACAGTTAATGCGGAGCTATTGATTGTACACTCAGTTGGTCCGTATAAATTAACAAGAATAGTTTCGGGCATTATATTGAGACAAGATCTAGCTAATTTTCTTGTTAAAGCCTCTCCTCCACTAAATATATAATTCAATGAATTACATTCTGTAAATTCAGGTTCACTGATTAATGCTTGAAGCAATGTAGGAACACACTGTAAAACGGTTACGTTATGTTTTTTTATGGTTTCAATCAGCGCAAACGGATCACGATAAGCTCCTGGTGCAGCCATTACTACCGTTGCTCCTAGAACAACAGATAATAATTCCCACTGTGCCGCATCGAAACTCATTGGGGTTTTACGCAAAATAATTTGTTGACTATTAATTTGATATACTGTGTTTAGCCAAAGCAGTTGATTAACTATGCTTTTATGCTGAATTTCTACTCCTTTAGGTCGGCCTGTCGTTCCTGATGTGTAAATTACATAAGCAAGTGATTCAGTGTCAGTAAACTGCTTTTCTTCGTTTATTTCACTATTAGTTGCTAAACTTTCTATTGTTAAAAAGATTACATCTTTTAGACCAAGATTTTTCAGGGTTTTTAGAAAAATTGACTGTGTAAAAATAATTTTTAAACCTGAATCTTCAATCATGTAGCGAATACGATCTTCCGGATATTCTGGAGCTAAAGGCAGATATGAGCATCCTGCTTTAAGTATTCCAAATGTACCAACCATCATATCAATAGAGGGCTCTACATAAATTCCAACACAACTTTCTTGTGTTACACCTTTTGCTATTAACGCCTGTGATACTAGGTTGCTTTGATCATCTAATTCCTTAAACGTTAAATTTCCATTTTCTGTTATGACTCCTGTTTTTTGTGGAGTTAATCGCACTTGGATTTCAAATAAATCCATAACTGTTTTTGGGTATAACATATTAAGATTTTCATCTTTATAATCAATATTTAGGGAACTTTCTTGCTCTAGTAAAACTTTATTTGACATAGGTATTGTTTCCTAATTTATTTTGTCAATTAATAATTGAATGACAAACACCGATACTTCCTATATTGGTAATATTTATGTTTGATAATTTCTACTTAGTACTGGAATGATCATTCCAGTACTTGGCAAAAAAATTAGTGTCTCTCAAGTAAACTACCAAAATTACTTAAATTATCTTGAATTCCACTTTCGCGTAACGCATGCCAATATAAGACGACATTATTAGATATCACTGGCTTATTTAACCACTTTTCAGCAATCATGGCAGCTCTAGCCATTGTCACATTCGTTCCAACTTGAACAATTGCCTCAACAGACTGCGTATCAACATCTTTAATTGCACTAAATATTTGTTGCTCAGTGATATGTGAAATACGTTCAGGACTAGCTCCCCCCAAACCTTTAATAGCTACAACATCATAGCCATTTTCAGTAAAAAAACGACTAACTGTATTATCACCTACAGGTAAATAGGGTGTTAATACAGCAATACGCTTTATATTGCCTAATACATTCAAGGCCGCTTTATATGCATCTGGACTAGTTGTAATGGGGATACCTTTACTCATAGACTCAAAAGACCCTACAGTCTTTTCATGACTACCGAATCCATCCCAATAACTTTCTGGAGATACCCCAACAATAATTCTATCTGGTTTACATGTAGCTAAACTTTCAATAGCAGCTTCAGTTGAAAGTCTGATATCTTTAATTACATTCTGGAAACCAGGCTGTTGTTCCATCAATCGATCTTTAATCAACATTCTACTTGTATGATTAGTTACACCATAAGGACGTAATGCCTCAGTTTCAGGTTGCATAGAGGTATTTGTCGAGGGTAGGATTAAACCCATTTTTAAACGAAAACCTAGTGAAAAGCTCATTAAAATCTCTCAAAGCCGATATATAATATCGGCATCATTTAAAAATATAATTATTAAAAAGATTGGTGCTTATTTTTATTTTGCGAAGTAAGTTGCTGCCATATCTTTATCACCATGTCCTGCATCTTGAGCTCGTTTGAAACGAGCTAAGCCAGCTTCAACACCATCAACTTTTACACCAGCTTTCTTAGATGCATCTATCACTAAATTAGCATCTTTGACAGCATTATCTAGTGAAAAGCTTGCGTCAAAATTTCCAGATAAAATTGCGGCTGACTTTAATTGAAAATACATATTATCCATTGGTCCACCTTTAACTACTTCAATGATATTAGCAGGATCTACATCAAGAGCCTCTGCGATTGATAATGCTTCTGCAATACCATGAGTCAGTGCAAAAGCCCAACTATTTAATGCAAGTTTAAGCTTACTGCTTTCGCCTGGTTTATCTGATACCCATACAGTTCGTTGACCAATCGCATCAAAGACACCCTGAGCAATATCTTTGTCCTCATTAGGACCTGAAGCAATAATAATTAATTTACCTTGCTCTGCTGGCCCTTTTGTACCTTGCACTGGAGCATCGTAATACTTCAAACCATTGTCTAAAGCAAATTTCTCAAGTTCAGCATTACCTTCAATCCCAACTGTACTTGATTGGATCCAAATGGTCCCTTTTGCCAAAGCAGGCAAAGCTAATTTCATTGCATTTAGTACAGCTGGACCATCAGTAAGCATAGTCAAAACAATATCTGCACCACGAACCGCATCACTAGCATGTTCATAAACTGAAATATCAGAATCCAACAATGCTTTAGCTTTGTCTAAGCTACGATTCCAAGCTTTAACTTCAAAACCATTTTTTTGTAAGTTTCTTGCTATTGCAGCACCCATAACTCCAGTACCTAAAACTGCAACTGTCAAATCATTTACGTTTACCGGCTTGTTCATTTTTACCTCCAATGTTTGTTAAATATTAAAATTTGATTTAGATAAATTAAAAAAATATCTCCAATAAATACACACCTGTAACGACCATTCCAATACTTTGCAAAAAAAATTACATTTGTTAAGCAGTGAAAATTTGTGTCATTACCCAAGTATATATCTGAATATAAATATCATTCACATTCAGATATATACTCAAAATAAATTCTTTAAATTACACTTAGTGCAATTTCTACAATATCTTCTAAACGAGATGCTTGCTTTTCTTCCCCCGCACCTTTACTTACCACACGAATTCCTTGAATTGTACTAACAATAAAATGGGCTAAGGCGTCTGAATTTTTATTAGAATCGATTTCCCCGTTAGCTTGTCCACGTATTATTAAAGTACTAATAGCTCTTTCCATTCGCATTAAATTCTTGGCTACTAATTCTGCAATACCTTGATCATGCCTCGCCATCTCTAGTGATGCATTCGCTACCATACAACCAATATTTTCAATATCATTTAGTTCCTCCGATACTATTTTCATAAGTAAGCGGCGAATTAAATCTTTGGCAGTGCCTTCTTCCGATAAAAGGGCAATATTGCTAGCCGTTAATTTATAATATTGCTTCAAAGAAAACTGATAGATGCCATGTTTACTACCAAAGGCATTGTAAATACTGCCACGACCAATACCAGTAGCGTCTACTAGATCCTGAATGCTAGTAGCAGCATAACCACGTTGCCAAAAAACTTTCATAGCTAATTCGGCTATGGCTTCTAATTCAAACTCTTTAGGTCTCATATTAATCCAATTCTGGAACAGTCGTTCAAATTAATGTATCATTGCATTCGCTACAACGTCAATAGAATCTTTTACTAATCATTAAATATAAAACGGTAAATTATATGAATAAAATTACACGAATGGGTTCTGATCAAGCTCAATATGCCGAATCAATTACAATTCCAAGTAATGCTTCGTTAGTATATGTTAGTGGAATTCTTCCAAACATATACGACGACAACGCTGAACTTGGAAGTACTTATTCTTATGGTAATACCAAAGTTCAAGCCCATTCAGTCTTAACGAAAATACAGAATATTCTAGCGAAAAAAAATTTAAAAATGAAAGACATCATTCAAATGCGTGTTTTTTTGGTAGGTATACCTGAACTTGATGGAAAACTTGATTTTAAAGGCTTTCAAGAAGCGTATGTAGAGTTCTTTCCAGAACACAATGTGCAGACCAAGCCAACAAGAACAGCTGTTCAAGTTGTTTCACTGCCGCTTCCTGGTACTCTTGTAGAAATTGATGTGATTGCCTCTACAGTTATTGATTTAATATAAAAAAGTAGTCCCATATTAAGTATATGGGACTACTAGACCTCTCGCACAAAATCATTTTTACTCATTTCCATATTGACATAATACGTTGCGCTGATGTGTCTGAGTTAACAGGATACTTTCACTTAGGAAACTCTAGGCAGCTAACTTATGAAAGCGCTCTATCATTTCATTTGGTATTTTAAATACCTAATCCTTTTAAATTATTTAAAGATTATAAGATAGCTCAATATATTTTGGGTAGTGCTAAAAACCAACGTGTAATAATTCATTTATATATTTTAATATCAATAACTTATTATTTTTATCACGTCGTATTCATGCACTACCATATTTTGTAATATCTGCTTTGGCTTCTTCCTTTGTTTTACAATTACAATGATGAAAAAATCATTTTGAGTACGCCCCAGAAAATCTCAATTGGTACATTATCGTAATAATCACCCTTTTTACTCATTGAACTTTGAAAACAATACTTTTCAAACATACTTTGATATTCATGACTGCAATATTGACTCCCTTAACTATTTCTGAAATATTGTCATTATTTTTTCGACCGTTTTTATTGTTTCAGTTTTAAATTCAGCTATATAAAATTTCGATTTTTTGCTCATGGTAAACTCCTAATAAGCGTGCTTATTCTACCAAGTCTAGGTCTCAGTTTTTCTCGAAAAAAATCGTATTATAATATCTACACGATTGATCTAGGCTTAGTTTTAAAATGTCCAATAAGTTATATAGCAAGATGTGAGTTTTACACGGCTTTGTTGCACAAACCTACCATCGAAGGCTTATTCAACAATATAATTTCCAAATGAATAAGCCTACACCTAAAATCTACCGTACAACGAATTGGTCTTCTTATAATCGAGCCTTAATAAATCGAGGAAATATCTCGATTTGGTTTGATCCTACTACTCAATGGTATGCTCAGCTACAAGGTAAACAAGGGAGAAACCAAACTTATTCTGATACAGCTATTCAATGCTGTCTCATGATCAAATCTCTATTTCGACTCTCTTTACGCATGGTTACAGGTTTTGTTCAGAGCCTCATTAAACTCAGTGGGTTAGATTGGATAGCTCCGGATTATTCCACCCTCTGTAGAAGGCAAAAGCATATTGATATTGCGATTAGCTATCAGAAAAGTAGTGATGGACTTCATCTACTTGTGGACTCTACGGGCTTGAAGTTTTTAGGTGAAGGCGAATGGAACCGCAAGAAACATTAGCCTGAATATCGTCGTCAATGGCGCAAACTCCATATCGGTATAGATGCTAAAACCCTGCAAATAAGGGCTGTTCAGTTGACTACGAACAATGTCAGTGATTCGCAAGTACTTGGGGATTTACTTGATCAAATCCCACCAGATGAGAAAATTGATTCTTTCTATACAGATGGCGCTTATGACACAAAATACTGAAGACAAGTCATTTCAGATCGACAAGCACATGCGGTGATTCCGCCAAGAAAAAATGCGAAGCTCTGGAAAGATAAAACTCTAAGATCTATACAGAGAAATGAATTATTGAAAACAGTCAAACGCCTAGGAAGAACCATTTGGAAAAAGTGGTCTGGGTATCACCGTCGAAGTTTGGTAGAAACCAAGATGCATTGCATTAAATTATTGGGCGATAAACTGGGTGCAAGAAATTTTCAAAGCCAAGTCAATGAGATTCATGCACGTGTAGCAGTCCTTAATAAATTCACTGAATTAGGTCGACCTCATACCCAAGTTGTCACTTAAATTTGAGGCGATATGGGAAACTTTAATTTTTAAATATTTGTGCAACAAAGCCGTGATTGATAAAAGTTACTAATTGAAAGATATCCAATTGCACAGAATCCTTATGACTTAGCTTTAAAATATTCACTGGAGAGAATTCATAAATTCATGCAAGAGAGAAATCAGTCAAACAAAACCACTCACATCACAATTGAGAGTAGAGATAAAAAAGCAAATCAAAAACTAGAAAATGCCTTTAACCTTATAAAGAAGGGCGAAAATTGGAATCAAACACAATTCCAATTTGAAATCGAATTTATAAGTAAAAAGTCTAATTCTACTGGTTTACAAATTGCAGATTTAGTTGCAGAACCAATCAAATACCGGTTCATGAGACCTGAAAAAAATCATCAAAATTTCAAAAGCTTAGAGTCAAAATTTTATTGTAAAGGTGGTCGTCACTCTGTTGGTAAAAATTTCCTAGGCTATGGGTTAAAAGTTTTTCCCACATAAAAAAAAAGGCGCACTAAGCGCCTTTTTTATAATAATTAATTAAGCAGGAATACGAAGCACTTGCCCAGGATAGATGTCATCTGCATCTTTCAACAACGGACGGTTTGCTTCAAAAATTTTATTGTATTGATTCGCATCACCATAAAATTCTTTAGCTACTTTTGACAAATTATCGCCAGATTTAACCGTATAAAACTTACTTTCAGCTGAAGGCGTTGCCACCGTCAATTGATCATCCACTTTTGCAACATGATCAACATTCCCTACAGCCAGAATAATCTTCTCACGATCCGCTTGTGTCTGTACTTGACCTTTAATGGTCGCAAGGTCTGAATCACCGTTATAACCGACAGACAAGCCTGTTACAGGCAAACCTAAAGCTTTTACATGACCCAATAGTTTGTTTGCAACTTCTTGTGCAGATGGCTCAGTTGGTGTTGCAGGCGCTGCTTGTTGTTCCGCTGGTGCTGTATTTTTCTTGCCAATGCCTTTTACAAAATCAAAAAGACCCATTGTTATTCTCCGTTATGATTAAAATGACTATTGTTTTAAATCGCATGTTGTAAAACATGCTTTAAAAATTAGAACTCTATTTTTATACCTAAAATTTATACGAGATAAGGTTGTCTTTGGTGAATTAAACGTAACTATATGTAAAGATACAAATGAATGCTCATAAAAAAGCCATCACAAAGGATGGCTTTTCATGTTCAGCAAAGCTGAAACATCAACAATTAAGCTAGTTTCTTAGAAACATAGTCAATTGCAGATTGAACCGTTGTGATTTCGTTAGAATCTTCATCTGGAATAGTGATGTCAAAATCATTTTCGAAAGACATAACAAGCTCAACTAAGTCTAAAGAGTCAGCACCTAAATCATCCATAAAAGATGCTTCATTTTTGATTTCTTCAGCCTTAAGACCAAGTTGCTCAGCTACTGCTTGTTTGATACGAAGTTCGATATCGCTCACAGGAATTCTCCTCATTGCTCGTGGCGGCTTTTTAATGCCTATAGTTTAATTGAATCTGAAAGTTTTTAAAAGTTTATACATCGCATTACGCCATGTATAAACCTCCATTCACATGTAAAACCGTACCTGTAATGTAACTAGCTTTGTCAGAAGCTAAAAAACTTACAGCATTGGCAATGTCTTGTGGTTGACCGAAACGGCTTAGGGCCACTTGATCACTCATTTTCTTGCGAATTTCTTCACTCAATTGCTCCGTCATTTCTGTCGCAATAAAGCCCGGTGCAATACTATTCACCGTAATCTGACGACTGCCCATCTCTTTAGCAAGGCTACGGCTAAATGCCTCAATGCCTGCTTTGGCAGCGGAATAGTTTGCCTGTCCTGGGTTTGCAAAATGCGCAACCACAGAACTAATATTAATGATGCGACCAAAACGCGCCTTGGTCATGCCTTTCAATACACGCTTAGATAAACGGAACACTGCTTTTAAATGAATATTTAAAATGTCATCCCAATCATCTTCTGACATACGTAGCAGCAAGTTATCTTTAGTAATACCCGCGTTATTCACCAAAATCATCACTGAACCATACTTCTGCTCAATGTCACTCACCAAAGCATCAATCGCGCTTAGATCACGTACATCAAGCACAGCGCCTGTACCTTGCTCCGCAAAACTTGCAGATAGCTTTTCAGCACCTGATTCAGAGGTCGCGGTACCCACCACAAAAAATCCATCTAAAATCAGTTGCTTGGCAACAGCAGCACCAATCCCTCGACTCGCACCTGTCACCAGTGCGACTTTACGTTCTTGTGTCATGCAATTTTCCCTTCTGCAACTAAAATCGTATTTAAGGCGTCTTCCATACGCGACTTAGTGTCTAGTGGAAGTGCTTTTTCAATATTCGGTAAACGTTTAGCCAAATTACTCAGCACATTGCCTGGACCACATTCAGCCACAAAGCCAACGCCTTGGTCTTGTAAATATTGCAATGTTTTGGTCCACTGCACAGATTGATACAACTGTGCGGTTAATGCTTGACGCAGCGCATTTACATCTTTAGCCGCTTCAGCATTGACGTTTTGAATGACTGGAATGTTGGGCATTACAATATTTGTTTGTTCTAACGCTTCTGCAAACTTTTCAGCAGCAGGTTTCATCAGTGAACAATGCGAAGGAACAGAGACAGGCAGCGCAATCGCTTTCGCGCCATTTTCTTTTGCAAGAGCCATGACTGCTTCAACGTGTGCAGTTGAACCAGCAACTACCACCTGACCTTGTGCATTGTAGTTCGCAGCTTCGACAGATCCTTTACCTTCAGCACTGGCTTGTTGGCAAAGCTCAACCACTTTCGCGTCATCTAGACCTAAGATAGCCGCCATTGCGCCCTGCCCTTGCGGAACAGCATCTTGCATCAGCTTGCCACGTAAGTTGACCAGCTTAACTGCATCAGCCAAGCTTAAGCTACCAGCTGCAACCAATGCGCTGTATTCACCCAGTGAATGACCTGCGAGATATTTTGGTGTAACTCCACCCAATTCCAACCATACGCGCCATAAAGCGATACTTGCGGTTAAGAGTACAGGTTGAGTAAATTCAGTTTGGTTTAAGCCTTCACCTGTTTGTGCAATCTGCCACAAATCAAAACCAACCGCTTCTGATGCTTCAGCAAAAGTCGCTTCCACACTGCTAAATTGTTCTGCAAGTTCAGCCAACATACCCACTTTTTGAGAGCCTTGACCCGGAAATATAAAAGCAGTTTTCGTTGCTACTGCTAAATTTGAACCTTCTAAAATGGACATCTGTTTTCCATCTTGTTTGTCTAAACTGAATTGAGGCATAGCTTAACAAGCTTGATTGGCTGTCGCTATCGCAAAAAATACCGTTTTTTGGGATTGTTCAGATGCCAGACAACTTAAGGAATGTCGATATATTCAAATGCTAAACCCTTATCTTTTAAAATTTTTTATTATTAACATTGCATCATATGCTTTAATCCAATCAATTTTTCGTGATTAAAATACGCATAAATTAACTCATCTTGATTCCATTTTCGAATGCTATAACTCGACGTATACGGATATTGATGGTGGCTCAATCCATCCATTAAATGTCCCTTTTCAGAATGAGCAAACACTTCAGCCTTTAGTTTTTTAATATGATTGGTGCGGGTGTTTTTATCCAAGACCATCGAGTCAAAAAGCACTTTAAAGTTTTGTGTTCTACTTACAAAAATAATTTGATCAATCGCATATTGGTTTTGATATTGACGATAGTTTATGCCCTCTAGGCTCAGGGCTTGCTCTTCATCATCGATGATCCCGACACAAAAATCGATTGGATTCGAAATGGCTTTGCTGTTTGAATATTGTGTGGTTTTGCGAAACTGGTTTGTACTCAGCACTTTTCCCAACAATACAGTCTGAGACGCCTCACCTTCTGCTCGAGCTACATAATCATGAGAAGAAAGTTGTGAGATTTTTTCAGAAACTTGTGCAAAAACGGGATCATTCAGGCTCATATTTAGCCCCATGCATGTCAACAACCACAAACCCAATGTTAAAATTTTATTCATTTTTATACTCATTTTTTAGGCAGCGCTATTTAATCTTATTTTTTTCATTAACTTAAAGGGTCCGCTTTGTTCCTTGCTTTAGTTACTCTTTTTCATTATTTACCGCACTTCTTCTCACTTTTTTACAGCTTAGATTCTCAAACGAAGTGCAACAGAGATTAATTTTAGGTAGGAAGTAAAATGAGATAGCATTCTGCTTCCAGACCGACCAAAGTCAAAGTTGCATCATGAACTATACTCATCTTACCCAAGAAGAAAGATATCAGATTTATACATTACTACGCGAAGGTTTTTCTACGCGTCATATTGCCCTCAGATTGGCTCGTGCTCCCTCTACAATTTGTAGAGAGATCAAACGTAATCGTAATAGAAATGGCTACTTTGCTAAACATGCTCATAAACTGGCTAAAAGACGCCATATCTCGAATCATAGAACTGTAAGTTCCTCCCTATTGCAACAGATCGAAAGCTATCTTGCTTTGCAATGGAGTCCCGAACAAATCGCTTCTCACGTAGCTATCAGTATGCATTCAATCTATCGATATATTCAGCAAGATAAACTCAAAGGAGGCAGTCTTTATCTTCATTTACGTTTTAGAAATCAACGAAAAAGAAAGTATGGACAACCAGAAACTCGTGGGATGCTCAGTAACCGTAAAAGCATTCACGATAGGCCACACATCATTGAGAAGCGATCACGTTTTGGTGATTTAGAAATAGATACGATTGTGGGCAAAAATCAGCAGCAGTCTTTAGTTTCAATTGTAGATAGGAAAACAGGCTATCTTTGGTTAAAGAAATGTAGCACTCGCAAGAGTCAGGCGGTTTGTGAAGCCACTGTTGACTTGCTGGCTCCAATCAAAGAGAAGTTAAAGACGATTACTGCTGATAATGGCAAGGAATTTAGCCTACATGAACAAATCGCGAATGAACTGGAAATAGAATTCTACTTTGCAGATCCTTACAGTGCATGGCAGAGAGGCACAAATGAGAATACGAATGGTCTGATCAGGCAATACATCAGAAAAGGAAGTGATCTAAATAACTACACGGATGAATATATTTCAGAGATTACTAAGCGTTTGAATCATCGCCCAAGAAAAAGACTCGGATTTAAAAGTCCGAGTCAGGTATTACTCCAAGAACATGGTGTTGCACTTCAAGTGCTAATCTAAGCAGACAAAAAAAAGGGAGCTAAGGCCCCCATTTTTTCTACTAAGCTTGACGCTTAATACAACCGTATATTATTCAGCAGATGCTTTAGCGAATAATTGACGACCACGGTAAATACCATCTTTAGTCACGTGGTGACGACGATGGATTTCACCTGTAGTTTGGTCTACAGTTAATGCATTCTCGGTTAAAGCGTCATGTGAACGGCGCATGTCACGGCGAGAGCGACTTTTACGGTTTTGCTGAACGGCCATGATGGCTCCTTACAAAGATCGAAAAAATGGATCAGAACAAATTCAGTTGTCTTATACTAAACAGTATAACACAAAAATTAGTTAAGTTTACCCTTCAAACCTGCCAAAACATCAAACGGATTATCCCGTTTTTCTTCGGCAAGCTCTTCTGCGGTAGGCTGATGCTTATGCACACAAGCGTCATGCTTAGGTGACAAAGGCATCAACAATAACAACTCATCCTCTATCAGTGCGAGCAAATCAGCGGTTGCAGGTGCATTAAATGCTCCTTTAGTCGTTGCTTCACTCTCACCTAAAACGATGAAATCAGCATCCTCATCCAAGCGCTCTATCAGTGACTCATCATCGACCAAGGCTAAATGAAAATCTAAAACGAGAGGAATTTCAACAGTATCCAAACAACGTTGGCATTCCATTGGTACTTTCGTTTCGACGCTGCCATCTAACCAAACGATACGATGATACGCATCCATTGATAGCTTACAGTCTATGTTGATCAATTGATTATCAATTGATCCAACAGCTTCACGGGAAATTCGAACAAAACGTGACAACGGCAGGGTTCCTGCCCATGTAAAGCCTTGCTCTGCCCATTTAAACGGCTCAATCTGTGCCGGAAAGGTATTTGCTGACATAATTAAGGCGGCAATTCTACAAATTCATAAGTACTCTGTCAAAGATTAAGATACAATTTTGCACTTATTCAGACAGATCATTTGGGTAATACAAGTCATGCATCAGTTGCAGCCGCAACCTGAAGTCACCACTTCATTACAGTTAAACTATCTTTCGACTTCCAATTCAGTAGATTACTTAGACCGCGTGCAACTCGCACCTTGGGTAATTTCTCAAACTGAAGCTCAACAGGTAGATTGGCTTATCTTACACTTTAATCATTGGTTTTCCCACCTAAATGTGACTTTGCTAAAAGGTGATTTTGAGCCAGAATATTTCCCTGCAACATCAAATACTTCTGCAAAAATTCAGTTTGCACATGGTTTTTTCAACAGCGCTCTACATGAAATTAGCCATTGGACCATTGCCGGTGACAAACGCCGACGACTTCCTGATTTAGGCTATTGGTATGCACCCGATGGTCGTACAGCCGAACAGCAGGCACTGTTTGAACAGGTCGAAATTAAACCCCAAGCCATAGAATGGTTATTTGCCACCGCGTTTGGTCGCAAATTCCGTATCTCACTGGACAACCTCAATGGTGAAGGTGGCGATGGGTCAGGCTTTAAAGATCAGGTCTTTGCTCAAGTGCAGCGCTATTTCAAGGGTGAGACCAAACTTCCTCGTGATGCAAAATACTTCATTGACTGCATTTGTATGTGCTGTCGTGGTGGCAAAACATTACAAAGTGATGAGTTTCATAGAGAAATGCTGGATTAATTTACATAAAGCAAGATTCGCGCATTGAAACCATAGATTGACTCAAGTGATAATGTTGAAAATACCAACAACACTCATCAGGAGAGAAGAATTATGCTGCATTTAAGAGTACATCCTGAAAATCCACAACTACGACTCATTAGTCAAGCGGTTGAACGAATTCGTGCTGGCGATGTTGTGGTCTATCCAACGGACGCTGCATACGCCATTGGCTGCCAAATTGGAAATAAAAATGCCATGGAGCGCATTGCGCAAATTCGTGACTTGGGTGCAAAACATCAGTACGCGATTATCTGTGCCGATTTATCCGACCTTGCCACCTATGCCAAAGTCGATAATGCCACCTATCGTTTATTGAAATCCAATACCCCTGCGGTGACCACGTACATTTTACCTGCCACCAGTGAAGTACCACGTCGCTTAATGCATCCTAAGAAGAAAACCATTGGATTACGTGTTCCCAGCAATACAGTCTGTCAAATGTTGCTCAAAGAATTGGGCGAACCACTTTTGACCAGCACCCTGATTTTACCGGGTCATACTGATCCCTTAGATGATCCCTATGATATTGAACAACAACTTGAAAAACGCATAGATGTTTTTATTGATAGTGGCTTAGGTACACTCACCACCACCAGTATTGTGGACTTAACGGGTGCAAATCCAGAAATTATCCGTCGGGGTGTAGGTGACGTCAGTGCTTTTGAATAAATGAGCATGACATTAAATTAGAAGCTCCTTATTTAGAAGCTACTTATTAAGTCCAATCGCTTGAAACATCGGTTGGACTTTTTTATCAGGCCGAACCAAATGAATAAAATTTAGTCAAAATGCTGATCTCGACACAAAATGTCTCTTTATTTTGTTTTTTTTTCGTAATAACGGTTTTAGCAATTTATTCACACCTCGTTTTCCTTTAGAATAGGCTTAATATTTTTATGCAATTCGAATCACTGTCTTTTGTACTGATTTCGATAAGTGATCTCCTGAATCGCCCAACATGCTTTTGAAAATTCGCGTGGCTAATAACTGTAATGACTCAAGCAATCCATAATTCGATGGAACCTTCTTCACACATCCGTGTATTGGATGAGTGGCAAGATAGCATTCCAGCGGATTTGTACATACCGCCTGCAGCATTCGAAATCCTTTTGGAACATTTCGAAGGACCACTCGATTTTTTAATTTACCTGATTCAAAAAAACGGCTTTGATCTTTTACAAGTGGATATTGCACCCATTGCTACACAGTATTTATCGTATATCGATAGCATGAAATCTTTAAATATTGAACTGACTGCTGACTATATGGTGATGGCTGCACTCTTGGCAGATTTAAAATCGCGTTTATTACTGCCTAAACCAAAAGCGGTGCATCTTGAAAAAGATCCAAAGCAAGAATTGATCGACCGTTTAGAAACCTATTTACGGATTAAACAAGCAGCTGAACGCTTAGGGCAAATGCCCATTTTAGAGCGTGATACATTTGCGACCAATGTCATGATTGGCCAAACAGCTACCGTTTATGAAGGTTATGAAGCCGACATGCTTCGTGATGCTTTGTTTTGTATTTTTAACCGGCCAGAACCGCTGATGCATCATATTCCTCAAGAGCCTGTGCTACTTGAAGAACGGATTGCTTATATTGAGCAGATGGTGGCATCAGGTGAAGTGCTGAGTTTTGAAAAATTGTTAAGACCGAGTCAAGGTCGTATGGGTCTCGTGGTCACATTTATGGCGGTGCTGGAATTAACTCGACAGCAGAAAGTTCATATTGTGGCTTCAGGTATTGAAGCGCCCCTCATGATTCAAGGAATGACGGCGTGACGATTGATCAAACACAGGTATTTAATGCAGATGAACTTCATCATGAAGTTTTAATGCAAATGGAAGCGATTATTTTTGCAAGCGATGCACCGGTATCGGTCGCTCGCTTAAAAGAAGCGTTTCAAGACCAATATTCGAAACAACAGCTGCGGGCTTATTTACAACAGCTCGCGGTTTTACAACATGGTCGTTCTATTGAGCTGGTCGAAATTGCTCAAGGTTTTCGTTTTCAAGTACGTGCAAAATATAGAAATACCATTGCACAAGTTTGGCCAGAGCGTCCAACCAAATTATCACCATCACTGTTAGAGACTCTGGCAGTGATTGCTTACCATCAGCCCGTAACCCGTGCCGATATTGAGCAAATTCGTGGAGTGACGAATAACAGTCAATTACTGAGAACGTTATTCGAGTGGAACTGGATTAAAGAATCTGGGTTTCGTGAGCTTCCAGGAAGACCTGCGTTGTTAGTTACAACGCCACAATTTTTGAACGCATTTGGTCTAAATTCTTTAGGTCAATTGCCTCCCCTTCAGGATGCCAAGGAAGCTTTTATGGCTTTGGATGTGCAAGCACCCAAGTCTTAAATAGGTGAACTGTTGATGATTATTTCTAAGGTTATGCTGTTATGAGTGAAAAATTGCAAAAGGTATTGGCACGCGTTGGTTTGGGCTCTCGCCGTTATATGGAAGAGGTCATTGCGGCTGGACGTGTTAGTGTCAACGGTCAAATTGCTCAAGTGGGCGAACGCATTGAACCTACAGATGAGCTTCGCATCGATGGTCGTAAAGTTGCGTTTGAAATTGAAGATGAAATTCGTCGTCGTGTGTTGATTTACTACAAACCAGAAGGCGAAATCTGTTCACGTAATGATCCAGAAAACCGTCCAACGGTATTTGAACAACTGCCATCGATTCCAGGTGATCGTTGGGTCATGGTCGGTCGTCTTGACATTAACTCAACCGGTCTACTCATGTTCACAAACGATGGTGAGTTGGCGAATCGCCTCATGCACCCATCGAACGAAATTGAACGTGAATATGCAGTGCGTGTGATGGGTGAAGTGACACCTCAGATTAAAAAGAACATGACTCAGGGCGTAGTCCTTGATGATGGTCCTGCGAAATTCGAATCGTTCTCTGAAATTGGTGGTGAAGGGATTAACCGTTGGTACCAAGTTGTGGTCAAAGAAGGTCGTAACCGTGAAGTACGTCGTATCTTTGAATCACAAGGTCTGAAAGTGAGCCGTCTACTTCGTACCCGTTATGGCACCGTAATTCTTCCACGTGAACTTCGTACAGGTCGTTGGGTAGAATTGGACAAAAACGATATCGACAACTTAACCAAAGCGGTTGAGCTTAAGCCACGTCAAGGAACTGGCTTGTTTGGTATGGCGAAGCGTCGTAACGAACGTATGCAAGATAAGCCATTGGCTGCACGTCGTGGCGGTTATTTACGTCAACAGCGCCGTGACGAAGGTGATGCTCAACCTGAACAGCGCCGTGATACTCGTCCAGCGGGTGCAGAACAAGGTCGCAGCGACAACCGCCTCCCTCCTCGTGCGCCGCGTCCTGAAGGTCAAGAAAACCATTTCAACAACCGTGCGCCTCGCGCCCAAGGTCAAGGTCAAGAAAATCGTTTCAATAACCGTACACCGCGTCCTGAAGGTCAAGAAAATCGTTTCAACAGCCGTACACCTCGTCCTGAAGGTCAAGACAATCGTTTCAACAACCGCACACCGCGTCCTGAAGGTCAAGAAAACCGTTATAACAATCGTAATACCGATGAAAATCGCGGTAATCGTCCTGAACGTAAAGAAGTCAACGGTAACTCAGTTGATTACCAAAGTCCGAAAGAACATAAGTTTGGTGCACGCAAACCTTTTGGCACCAACAAAGGTTTTAAAAAGTTTTAATGAGTAATTAATTCTTAGCTTAGCATTCAAAAAAGCCACTCTGTTGAGTGGCTTTTTTGATCTGATACATCAAGCATCATTTAATTAAAGCTTCACGATTAAATGATTGGAATATCGATCCACTGCGCTTGAGGAAAGTTTTGCGCTAGATAATGCTTAAGGTACGCTGATGTATCGTTTGAGATGATCGGATCTTGTGATTCATCATTTAAGTTATATGCCAAAGCAAAGAGTTCAAGACCGCGCGTTTTTAAAGCCTCTAAACTTAATAAAGTATGATTAATACTGCCCAAACGTCCTGAACTGACCAGAATAATCGGATATTTTTTCTCGACCAAATAGTCAATCGTCAGCAGCGTTTTCGTCAACGGCACCATGAGTCCACCCGCACCCTCAAGCAAAACTATCTCGTATTTTTCCGCCAGCTGCTGGGTTGCAGATTCGATCTTTTGAAAATCGATTTCTCGAACATCAATTTGTGTGGCTAAATGCGGTGATGCAGGATAACTAAAAATTTCAGGCATGGTCAGCTTCAATTCATCCTCTTCAAACCATCCTCGCCCCATAATCTCACGGTGCTTTTCAATATCCCCTGAAATACCAACATTACCGGTCTGTATCAATTTTTGTGTGATAACAGACTGACCTTGTTCAAACCACAGTTTTGCCAAATAGCCTGTAACGTAGGTTTTACCAATGCCCGTATCGATTCCACTCACAAATAAAACATTTTTCATTGGGCTTGCTTCCGTGCAATCACGTAAATCGGATGATAACTTAAGGGATAAACTAAATTTTCATGTTCATCCGTACTGATAAATTGACGATAACCCTGATAAAAATTGTCTAAGGATTGCTTGGTCCAGCGAAATTTCGCAGCCGTTGCAGTGACACCAGTCGCTTTTAAATGCTGTAAGACATGTTTTGGATGTTTAAAATTTAACACACTGACCTGCTCTGAAATATAGAGAACTTCAAAGCCTTGTTGCTCAAGTTTCTGTTGAATGTCGGCGAGGTTACAATAAACTAAACCTTTTTTGGTTAAGGCCTTAATTTCTTTTAAATTATTTTCCCCAAAAGTCGAAAAACACAATAAGCCATGATTCAATAAAGCCTGATTGGACTTCCCAAAAAGACCGTCTAAATCATGCATCCACTGCATGACTGAACTTGAGATAATCAGATTCAGTTGTTGTGGAAATTCAATGACCTCAGCATCACCCATGCGCCATTCAATTGCATCATGAGCTTTCATTTCCTGAGCTTTCATTTCCTGAGTATTCACTTGCTCATTTTCCAACTGATCAGCATCAAAATGTTTTTTGACTTCAGGGTACAAATCATTCAAGTACAATTTTTCAAAGGACTGATTTTTAATCAAAAGCTTAGTCAGATTACCTGAGCCACAGCCAATCTCAAACACACGTTTTTGATCATGAGCTTGATCAGGGTTTTGAACCTTACTTTCATCAGCAGCATCATATTCAGCAATCAGCTCCATCAATCGATGCGCAATTTTTTTTTGAATCACCCCATGCTCATCATAGCTTTGCCCTGCTTGCGCAAAGCGACGTGCGATTTGAAACGTATCAATATGCAGTAATTCCATTCAAACCTCAGAGCAATGAAACGAAGCGATCAAGATCATGCTGATCAATCCGCGTATTGAGACAAATTCTTAAACGAGATGCACCTTGTGGAACAGTCGGTGGACGCACGGGCATGATATAAAATCCGGCGTGTTGGATGTGCTTTGCTAATGCCACTGTTTGCATAGAATCACCCACAATCACAGGGACAATTTGGCTACTCGATGGACAGTGATAATTTTTTGCGAGAATTTGAGTACGCAAATTTTCGCTCAGACCTTTTAAGTATTCACGCTGATCATGCATGCTCAATATTTTCTGTAAGATAAAGTTTGTCCAAGCCATACATAGGGGGGGCTGTGCGGTACTAAAAATCAAGGGGCGCATTTTATTGATTAAAAATTCTCGAATAATAGAATGACAAATCAAATAACCCCCAATCGATGCCATCGCTTTACCAAAAGTGCCTACCAAAAAGTCAATCTCTGGAATCACTTGGTGTTGTTCAGCACAGCCTAAACCTTGCTCTCCACGCACACCGATGGCATGGGCTTCATCGACATACAACATCACTTTAGCGTAAAGCTTTTTGAGCTGAACCAATGCGGTCAAATTGGTTTCGTCACCATCCATACTAAAAATGGATTCGGTCACCACAATGATCCGATCAAAATTTTCATCCGCATGATACTGACTAAGCAACTGCTTTAAATGCTCTAAATCATTGTGTCGATAACGAATATATTTAGCACTCGACAACTGAATTCCATCAATGATGCTGGCATGAATGAGTTTATCTGCCAGCACTAGTGTTCGTTTGTCACAGACTGCGGGTAAAATCCCGATATTCATATGATAGCCACTGTTAAACAGCAGCGCTGCCCGTCCATCAAAAGCATGGCTGAGGCTGGCTTCCAACTGCTCATATTCAGGGAAATTTCCCGTTAAAAGCCGTGATGAAGAAGAACTCATATGACGCTGGTTAAGCGGCGTTAGGTCAAAGAATTCTTCTCTTAATAATACATTTGATGCCAAGCCCAAATAATCATTAGAAGATAGATTGAGCATCTGCTGACCATTGATATAGATATGCCGATCTTGTTGAGTATAGGCGCTCAATTGGCGTAAATTGCCCTGCTGTTTCAGCTCATCTATTTGCTGTGCAAAGTGATCAAGCAAGCTCATGCAGCCACCTCTTGCAATGATCCGACCACATCAACCAACTGAATTAATAAGGTTTCAAGCTGAGCTTCAGTGATCACATACGGTGGCATCACGTAGACCAATTTTCCAAAAGGTCTGATCCAAATTCCTCGGTCAACAAATTGCTGTTGCAGCGTTTTCATATCCACATTGAAACTAAGTTCCACCACGCCTATTGCCCCCAAAACCCGAACATCTTGAACATGGTCATGTTGAATCAAAGGGGCTAAATGCAGGTTTAACTGCTGTGCTATGCGCTGAATATTGGTCTGCCAGTCTTGTGCCAACAGTAGTTCCGTACTTTTTAATGCCACTGCGCATGCCAGTGGATTGGCCATAAAGGTCGGACCATGCATAAATACACCTGCCTCACCCTGACTAATCACCTCTGCCACATGCTTCGTCGTCAGTGTTGCAGAGAGTGTCATATAACCGCCAGTCAATGCCTTCCCGATACACATAATATCGGGTTCAACCTGTGCATGTTCCCAAGCAAACAACTTTCCAGTACGTCCAAAGCCCGTGGCAATTTCATCAAAGATGATGAGGACTTGGTAGTGTTCACAAAGCTTTTTCGCTTGGCGTAAATATTCAGGATGGTAAAAGCGCATTCCGCCTGCACCTTGCACAATCGGCTCGATAATTAAAGCCGCGATGGATGCATGCTGTGCTGCCAAAAGACGTTCAAGCTCAGCGATATCTGCCTGATCCCACTCATCATAGAAACCTACGCTTGGCGCAGGTACGAAGAAACGATTGGGCAAACTCTTGCCAAAAATTTGATGCATTCCTGTCACAGGATCACACACCGACATCGCATTCCATGTATCACCATGGTAGCCTGAGCGTGTGGTCACAAAGTTGCTTTTTTCTGTTCTGCCTCGTGCTGACCAATACTGCACGGCCATTTTCAAAGCCACTTCAACCGCTACAGAACCTGAGTCTGCATAAAAAATTTTATCGAGCTTGGGCGGACAGATTTTTAACAGCAGTTTAGCCAAATCAATTGCAGGATCATGAGTAAATCCACCAAACATGATGTGGGACATATTCTGGAGTTGATCCGTCACGGCTTGATTTAAAGCGGTGTTGTTATAGCCATGAATTGCACACCACCATGAAGACATACCATCAATCAACTGACGTCCGTCTTCTAACTCAATCATCGCACCATAGGCCTTTTTAACTTTAAAGGTCGGTAGTGGATGGGTCATGGATGTATAGGGATGCCAAATATGTTCTAGATCGAATGTATCCGTCATTCATGCCTCAATATTCAATTTTAAATGTTCAGCATTTCGCAGCTACCTGAATAACAGAGCACGAAAGTCTGACTCATGATTTGGCTGTGACCAAACCAAGCTCCTTCTTGTCTTTATCTTAACCATTTTGAGTGAAAAGATTAATTGCCTGATCGGACATTCTTTCTATAATTTTTAATTTTTCTTTAAATATTGAACTATTTTGTGAGTTATCGCTTTGGCTTGAAAAATAATAACACCGTGAGAACCAGTAACCAGTTCAGTTTTTAAAAACTTTGCATTTAAATTCTTTATATTTTCTATAATTTGGTAATCAACCAGTCCATCATTTTCAGCAAAGAGATGATACTGCTGTCCTTGGTAATTTTTTAAGATACTGACCGTATTTAAGCGTTGCAGCATCTCTAAGCCTTGAATTTTAAGATTCTTATTATCTTCATTCACTAAAGTTTGCAAGGATTGCCAATCTTGCTTGGATTTTGTGCCCCCTTGTGTGACTAAATAACAAAACCGTTTTAAGGTCATAAGTGGCATTTTTTCAAAAGATTGCTGAAAGTTTGAAAAGGTCCATGCTGACATGCCGACATCCCATGCATCATTCGCAACGAAACAAGGGTTTGATGCAATGGTCATTAAGATTTTATTTTTACCTGTTTTTTCAAAAACACCTTGAGCCAAAAGTGTCGCCAGTTGTCCACCCAATGACCAGCCCATTAACACATCATAACCTTCGGCTAAATCGATGTGCTTCGCCAAACATATAGTATCTAAAGCATCAAAAATATCGATTAAATCGACTTGAAAACCCTGATCGGTCAATGTCGTTTGAAACTCCTCAAGCGGACGAGTTCCCACTCCCCACCCACTCATCAATAAAATTTTCTGCACGCGTGCCACTCCTTAGCTGTGGTTTAAGTTGCAGTATATAAAGCTCATACTGAAACCACATTGAGAAAATGCGACAAAATACAGGATTTTAATTGATATAAAAGCTAAATTTATAATATCGTCATGGGCTTTTTAAGGTCACTTGGGATGAATCAGATCAATGAGTAAAGTCGCAGGAATCACTTTTTCCCAGTTTTGTTTAAAGGCTTTGTGAACCTGATCGATAGGAAACTGACTTTTTCTGCCTATTGCTTGTGCGCGAGGAATATCTTCTGCTCTCATGTACGCAATCAGATAATCCTGTCCTTGCAATGACACATGAAACCACGATTCTATAGAAACATTTTCTGCGCGTAATGTTTCAATCGCCTCTTGCTTACGTTCATTCAATTCATTTTTCCACGAATCAACATGATCCAAGGCATTTGATTTTAATTTGATCAACACAGCGCCGACATCCATATTCTTATCCTTTCATTGATTTTTATAAGATTCGATCAAGATTACTTCAACAACTACATTTTATAAGCATCATTTTTGTTAGGATGATCAAGACCAAACTCGCCTACAGTGTCGAAGGATCATGAATATAAAAATTGCACGCATTTGCCTACTCTGCGTATCTACGCTCTTCGTAATGAGCGCAAGTCATGCTGAAAAAAATATTTTTACTCAAAATGAAAATAATCAAAAACAGTGGGTCGGTAAACCTTCACCGAACTTTAAACTGCAAGATCAACACGCTAAATGGCATGAATTAAAACAATATAAAGGTAAATGGGTCGTTCTCTATTTTTATCCCAAAGATAATTCTCCAGGGTGTACCGAAGAAGCCCGTCAATTTAAAAACTTATACCCCCAATTTATTAAAAATAATGCCGTGGTGTTGGGTGTAAGCTTAGATGACATTGCGTCACATCGAAAATTTTCTGACAAACTGGCACTGCCTTTTCCTATTTTGGCGGATCACCAGCAACAACTTGCGCATGCATTTGGAATAGTACGAAATCTAGGCATCACAAAAATTGCAAAACGAGAGACCTTTTTGATTGATCCCAAAGGCAATATTGTCTTTCACTACACCAGTGTGAACACGCAAACTCATGCGCAAAAAGTTTTACAAGATATTCAAAAGTATTCCTAAAGCTCCTCAAGAACTCAATGCTTTCTAATGTGACAAATATGGATAAAATTGAAAGCATAAAAAACCCAGTATTCACTGGGTTTTTTTAAAGCTTAACGCTTATAAATTAAAGTACAAAACTTACATTTGTGATTGGATATAATTTTGCAGACCCACCAGCTCAATCAAACGCAGTTGTTTTTCCAACCAATAGGTATGGTCTTCTTCGGTATCTGACATTTGCTGACGAAGCATATCACGTGTGATGTAGTCACCCTTCTCTTCACACAGCTTCACACCTTGGGCCAATTTTTCACGCACTTCATATTCAAGTTTCAAATCTGCCTTAAGGCATGTCACCACATCTTGACCGACATCGATGTCTTCGCGGTTCATATTCGGTGTGCCTTCAAGGAAAAGTACACGGCGAATAATCGCATCTGCATGTTGTGCTTCTTCTTGCATTTCATGATCAATACGTTCGAAAATTTTGGTCAGGCCCCAATCTTCATACATACGAGAATGAATTAAATACTGATCACGTGCAGCCAGCTCACCACCGATCAACATATTTAGATAATCTATTACTTCTGGATTGCCACGCATTTCAATATCTCCATTTCTTTGTGATCATTATGAAGAAAGGCGTCAAGCTTTGCAAAGATTAATTAGTGTAAATCTATGATTTATATGGAATTAAAATGAGAAACATACGCATTTACATAGATCAACCACACAATTAACATATATAAAAGAACATCTTGCATCAAGCACAACACCAAGCCTTTACCCATAAAAGCACTTTTAGGTTGTATGGATTTTTTGTAACCAAATTCAAAATGATTGCCATATTCCGTTTATCGCGTCCTACACGAATCACTTCAAATTGATCCATGACATCATAGCGTCTCGGCACTATTTTCATAGAACTTAGCTTAAGTTAGCGAAGTCGCGCCCAAAAACCCGCGAACACCCACTTCATCAGGTCAAAAATCGACGACTTAGGCCTGCATCCAGCGAGCACGCATCCAGTCTTTCTGTTGCTGCGGATCAAGGAAAGTCCAAGCCACAAATCGACTCGCTTTTTGCCCCTGAGTCATATGAATCGTTTTGACTTCCTTTGCACCCATAGAGCGTAAGGCATGCAACAGAGCCGGCAAGGTGGTTTTCTTCGAGACGAGCGTGGTAAACCAGAAACATTGCCCAGCAAAATCCACGCTCTCTTCGACCATTTGGCATACGAAACGCTCTTCTCCGCCTTCACACCATAACTCTGTTTTTTTGCCCCCGAAATTCAATACCAATTTAGCACCGTGCTCGTGCTTGCCGAGATTACGCAGTTTTTTTGTTGCTGTGGCATCGGCTTCTTCTTGCGAAGCATGAAACGGTGGATTACACAAGGTCAGATCAAAACGATCTGTCGGTTTAATCATGCCTTTAAAGATGTTCTTCGGAGATTTTTGCAGACGAATATCAATCGCTTTCGTCAGACGAGGATTCGCTTGTGTAATCAGCTTAGCACTACTCACCGATGTAGGATTAATATCTGCTCCGACAAATTTCCAGCCATAGCTACGATGACCAATTATAGGATAGATGCAGTTCGCCCCAACGCCAATATCCAGTACCTGAACGGCATTGCCTCGTGGGATCTGATTGCCATTACAGGCACTGAGTAGGTCTGCCAAATAATGGATATAGTCTGCCCGTCCAGGAATAGGAGGGCAAAGAAAATCTTGAGGAATGTCCCAGTACTGAATATGATAAAAGTGCTTAAGTAGCGCTTTATTGAGCATTTTCACTGCTTCAGGATCAGAAAAATCAACGGAAAGGTCATCATATTGATTCAGCGATACAAAAGCAGCAAGTTCTGGACAGCTCTCAATTAGCTGAGGAAAATCGTAACGACTGCGATGCAGGTTTCGTGGATGTAATTCCGACTTTTGCTTCGAAAAGGATTTCTTGGGTTGCGCCATTTTTATGCCAATCATTAACTGAGAACGAGAATATCTTGGTTATGCAGGATTTAGTCCTGCATAAGAACTGGCATTGTACGTGAATTAAATTCAGAGATGGCGAGCAAATGCGTATCAAAGGCCCACCTCAGTGAACCAGACATATCAAGGATGTTGCACCATAATGAAGTATGCTGGCTCGTCTGAAGTCGACTATCCCAGAGCTTCACTCAATTATAAATCCCTTTAGAAATGTTAAAGCTTTATCAAATTAGTCAAAGACAAATCTTGAGATTCTCAATATGATAAAAACAAAATTGATGGATCAAAGTTGAAAGAATATGAATACCAAGACAATAACAACCCCCATTTTGGTCACGGGTGCAACAGGATATATTGCCAGTTGGGTGATTAAACAATTGCTTGAACAAGGCCACACCGTACATGCCACAGTGCGCGACTTAAATAAAAAAGCCAGTGTGCAACATTTAGAGAAAATTGCAGTGCAAAGTAGTGGTGAATTGAAATTCTTCCAAGCCAATCTACTTGATGAAGGCTCATTTGAACCAGCCATGCAAGGTTGTGAAGTGGTGATTCATATGGCATCGCCTTTTTTGGTGACCAATTTTAAAGATCCGATTGCAGACCTCGTCGATCCTGCGGTGAAAGGCACCTTAAATGTTTTGAACAGTGTCAATCGCACGGAATCAGTTAAACGTGTGGTGCTCACTTCAAGTATTGCTTCGACCTATGGTGATGCGATTGATATTTTAAAAACTGAAAACAATGCCTTTGATGAGAGTCACTGGAATACCACCAGCAGCGCTGAACATCAGCCGTATTACTATTCAAAAGTTGCAGCGGAACGTAAGGCTTGGGATATGCAGCAGAAGCAATCACGTTGGGATTTGGTTTGTATTAATCCTGCACTGGTGATTGGTCCATCGCTTACCCCGTCAACGCAGTCTGGCAGTGTCGAAGTGTTACAACAGTTTGGTAATGGCATGACGCGTTTTGGTGTTCCACCGCTGTGGAGTGCTTTGGTCGATGTACGCGATGTTGCAGATGCACATTTACGTGCCGCTTTTCAGCCGAATGCCAAGGGGCGTTATATTATCAGCTCAAAATCACTGACCTTACTGGAAATGGGTCAAGTGCTGGCACGGCATTTTGGCAACAAATACCCATTCCCGAAAATGCATGCACCAAAACCACTATTTAAATTGTTTGGCCCTTTATTTGGACATTCACGTAAATATGTTGAGCTCAATGTTGGCTATCCGATTTATTTCAATGCGCAAAAAAGTATGGATGAATTGGATGTGCAATATCGTGATGTTGAAGGCAGTTTGGTGGAGCATTTTCAGCAGTTGATTGACGATGGTATTGTGAAAAAACGCAGTTAAATTCACATGTAAAAAAGCCCATCCTGTGGGCTTTTTTTACATACAGTGGAACCATCATGCGCGCTTAGCGCTAGTGTTAATCCTATATAAATTTAACGCTGCGTATGATGTAAAGAAAGCCCATACCTCACCAATCATTTCTGATTTGATCTAAAGATGACGGTCTCAAAGATAATGTTAATCCTAAGCTCAAAATTAAAAAAGGCATCCGAAGATGCCTAACTAGTTTGTGATTAAATTTATATTTCAACAACTAAAATTAAGACTCCAAGGTCTGCCCATATTCAGCCATTAAGACCAAAAATTCAGTTTCATTGAGCACTTTCACGCCTAATTTTTCAGCTTTATCAAGCTTTGATCCTGCCTTTTCACCCGCGACTAAGCATTTGGTTTTACTCGAGATACTACCACTCACGCGCGCACCTAAAGCTTGCAACATTTGCGTTGCATCATCACGCCCCATTGAGCTTAGCGTTCCCGTGACCACCCAACTTTCGCCATTTAAAGGCTGACGTGTTGGAGCAATCGGTGCATCCCAATGAATACCCGCAGCGATTAAACGATCAACCACTTCGACATTATGTTCAGCTTGGAAAAAGTCTAAAATCCATTCTGCGGTAATCGCACCGACATCTGGGGTTTTCTTTAAAGCTTCTAGATCAGCTGCTTTTAAAGCCTCTAAGGTTTGGAAGGTATTGGCCAGCATTCGTGCAGTGGTTTCTCCCACTCCGCGTATACCCAAAGCAAAAATAAAACTGGCAAAGCTGGTTTTCTTACTATTTTCAATCGAATCAATGAGGTTTTGCACGGACTTCTCCCCCATCTTTTCAATGCTGAGAAGTTTTTCACGGTGTTCATGCAGTTGATAAATATCAGCCACATTTTTAAGCAAATCCAGATGAAGTAATGATTCTGCCCAACGATCGCCCAAACCTTCAATATCCATGGCTTTACGCGAAACAAAGTGGCGAATCGCTTCAATACGCTGTGCAGCGCAATATAACCCGCCTGAACAACGTGCCAAGGCCTCACCTTCAGGCATCACCACTGGTGATTCACAGACAGGACAGTGCTGCGGTAAATGCACTTCCAAGGCATCCACAGGACGAAACTCTGGCCAGACTTTTTCAACCTTGGGAATCACGTCTCCACTACGATACACGCTGACTGTATCGCCAATACGCACATCAAGTCGGTGGATCTCGCCGATATTGTGTAATGTCACATTGGAGACTGTTACCCCACCCACCGCGACAGGATTTAAACGCGCCACTGGAGTAATGGTCCCTGTACGCCCCACTTGCCAATCGATATTGTCGACGGTAGTTAAAGCGGCCACCGCAGGAAATTTATATGCAGTCGCCCAGCGTGGCTCACGACTTAAAAAGCCCAATTGTTTTTGTTGTTTCAGATCATCCACTTTGATGACCATGCCATCAATGTCTACGCTTAAATTTGGACGCTCGAGATTAATTTTTTCATAAGCCGTTTGCACCTCTTGGATGCTGTCACAGACAAAGTGTTGTTCACCTATCGCAAACCCAAATTGGGTCAGCCATTTAAGACTTGCGGACATGCTGCTTTGAGCATGATGCGGTTCACATTGAGCAATGCCATAGGCATAAAATGCCAAAGGACGTGATGCAGCGATGTTTGGGTCAAGCTGACGTAAACTGCCTGCTGCGGCATTTCGTGGGTTGGCAAAGGTTTTCTCACCTTTGGTTTGGTTTTCAGTGTTAAGCTTTTCAAAGCCCGCTTTAGGCATTAGAACCTCACCGCGCACTTCTAAAAGTTCAGGTACACATCCATTTTTTGACGATAATACTTTAGGCAAATTGCGAATGGTTTTCACATTCTCGGTAATCACTTCGCCTGTTTCTCCATCACCTCGTGTTACTGCACGGATCAATACACCATGCTCATACCACACCGAAATCGCCAAGCCATCAAATTTGAGTTCGACATCATATTGAATCTTTTGATTGGGTAAGCGCTCTTCAATCCGACGGGCAAAATCATTCAGGTCATCTTGATTAAAGACATTGCCCAATGACAACATCGGAACGGTATGGGTGATATTTTCAAATTTAGATAATGCTTTTGCACCGACAGTTTGGGTCGGTGTATCTGACTGCGTAAATTCTGGATATTGTTGTTCTAAAGCTTTGAGCTGATGAAAGAGTTGATCATATTCACTGTCTTCAATTGTCGGCTGATCCATCACATAATAGGCATGATTATGTTGCGCCAGCAGTTGAATGAGCTGACGCATTTGCGCCACTACAGCAGTTTGATCCATGAAAATTTCACCATATAAAAGGGCGGAAAATTCCGCCCAAAGTTTCTCGACCACACATTATAAATCAATTTTTATCGTAGACTTCTTTCATCCTGATGTATTGCCCGCTTTATTTTTTTCATTTTTACATTTTTGCATAAATAAAAATAACGAGGACCAATGAAAGAAGCCTCGCTTATAAAGTCACTACTCATTAAATCGCTTGACCTGGGCGATAATCAATCGCCTTATGACGCCAATGTTCTTTGAGCTGTGGGGTGAACTCTAAGTTGTTTTCATCATAGACCGTACCATCGGTTTCGCGTGCGATTAAGCCTGCAATACTGACCATGCTGTCATAGCCTTTTTGCACATTTGGATGCGGCAATGCCAAGAAGAATGCCAAACCCTGAACCTGCTCAACGGACAAAGCTTCCAAATCAAAACCTGCTGGCCCTTGATCGGTAATACGAAGCACAGAGAACATCAGTGGACTGGTGTTTTCAGGGTCTTCATAACGATGGAAGCAATTCATTTCACCAAAACGTAAACCATACTTGAGTAATACTTTCAGGGTTTTATCGCCAGACAATGCTTTACGGGGATTGGGATAAACATTTAAAGCAATAATGGTTTCAGCATTGGCTAAGGTACTTTCGTCATCAAAACGCTGCTGTTCATGTAAATGCACATCCAAGATACTGCTTTCTTCATCAAAATCTTGAATTTCAGCAGGAGTAATATTTGAATTCAGGACAAACTCAGGCTCAGTTTTTGGCTGATCTTTTGAATCAGTTGATGGCTTATGATTTGCCTGGTTATTTAGTTGGATATTTACTGGGTTATTTGCGTTGCTATCCGCTTCACTATCTACCGACTTCTCACCCAACGGTGCCGAAGTGTCCGCTGAGATAGCGTCAACTGAATCATGATCTGATGCAGCTATTGAGATATTTTCAGTTTGATTCGATGCTATATCTGCTTGATCCTGATCTGCATTTTGCAGTACAGCTGTCGGCTCTGGCTGTGCAGTGACAGCGTTAAGCTCAGCATCAGATCTGTGTAACTCTGCTGTATTTAAACTCGGTTCAACCCGCTTGCTCGCATTTGGCTCAATACTTTTTTCTTCAGCCTGTAATTGATGACGTACATGACGCGGAATCACTGGCTTTTGAGTATCTTGATTGATATGCAGTTCAGAGTCTAAAGAAGGTGCAGCGTCATTCGGCTTACGCAACATCATTTTTAAACCCACTAAACACATGATGACTGCGACTACAATACCAATAATTGTGGTGGTTTCCATATTATGACTCCGCGGCTAGACCGTATTCTTTTGCTTCTTCCAAATTCACAGTGACGAGTTTCGATGTACCGGCTTCAGGCATGGTCACGCCCAAAAGATCAGTGGCCATCGTCATTGCGACTTTATTATGGGTAATGTAAATGAATTGCACCTGATCAGAAAGCTCTTTTACCAAATTACAGAATCTTCCTACATTGGCATCATCAAGAGGGGCATCCACTTCATCGAGCACACAAAACGGCGCAGGGTTTAATCTAAAAATGGCAAAGACCAATGCCAATGCAGTTAATGCCTTTTCACCGCCTGACAACAGCGCCAAAGAGCTGTTTCGTTTTCCGGGTGGACGTGCCATCAGTTTAACACCTGATTGCCAGTCATCTTCTAGACTTAAATGTGCTTCACCCCCATTAAAGACTTTTGGAAATAGATGTTGCAACTCTGCATTGACCTGATCAAAGGTGGTCATGAAGAGCTTTTTGGTTTCCTGATCAATACTTTTCATGGCATCTTTTAATTGACCCACGGTCTGTTCAAGATCCTGCATTTGATGACTAAGTTCTTCATAACGCTTGGACACATCTTCATATTCTTCTGATGCGGCTAAATTGACTGCGCCCAGTTTATCAAAACTGTGCTGAGCTTTTTCAAGCTTGGCCTGATGCGCTGTCAGCTCAATATGAAGATGTTCAACAATCTCGCTGTTCAACTCATTGAGCTGTTCTGAATAATGCTGTAGATCAGATTTTGCCACTTGCCACGCCAAGCGCTTTTCTTCTAACTGGGCTCTTAAGCGTTCATCATTTTGCTGATGCTGATGACGAAGTTCAGTCAAATTTTGCTGCTTGGCTTGAACATTATTCAGTTCGACTTGCCATTCTGACCAGGTCTTTTGCAACTTTTCGGTGATCTGGTCTTGCTCAGCAAACTGACTGTGTAAGCTGGGCAATTCAAGCTGAATCGGATCAATCAATTTTTTCGCCTGCTCAATTTGCGACACAATCTGTTGATATTGTGATTTTAAGAAGGATAGATCTTTTTCAAGCAATTCAATTTGCTGTTGATTTTGCACGGCTAGACGGCGTGATGCGTTTAAATCAGTTTGTTTTTGCTGGATCTGCTGTTGCAACTGTTCAAGCTGTTCAGTGAACTCATCCAATTGGCACTGTGCGGTTTTAAAGACAGGTAAATTTTGCTCTAGCTTTAAATTCAGTGCATGCAAATCAATTTCAAGATCATCTTTTTGCATTGCATCTTCTTCAAACTGAGCATCGAGCTGTGCCAGTTGCGAATGGAGTTGTTGCTTTTGTATATCGAAGGCCTGCATTGCCGCCTGTTGTTTGGCAATGCTAACATCTAAGCCTTGTAACTGCGTTTGGTATTGTTTCAGCGACTGCTGTGCTGTATTGAGTTGCTGTTGTTGTTCGACAAGTTGTTCATTTAGCTGAGGTAGTCGTGATTCGGCCTCTTGCACTTGTGGTGTTAACTCGCGTAAAGCCTGCTCAATCTCATCTAAGCGAATGCGATGACTCAGCGCGCCTTGTGCAGACTGACTGGCTTCATCAAAGAATAAGCCAATCACCCAATCTCGCCCGACATGATACCCATCGAGGCTTAAAATAGACTGCCCATTTTTAAGCGCTTGTTGATGATCTAAAGCTGATTTTAAATGTGTGCTGACAGCGACACTCTGCCAAAGTGAATGTTGGGGTGTTTCAATCCAATCGGCTAAACAATGCAAATCCGAAATCGCAATGCGATCTGTAGTGGTATTGGCTTTAATTTGACGCGCAATACGCTCTTGGAAAGATTCAGCATCTTCCACAACATGCGCGGATAACCATTTTGCCAAAAATTTTTCGATGAGATTGGCATGTGGTTTGGCCTGATCATTGAGTTTCAACACATTCATCAATGGTGTGAGATCAGCTTGCCCTTTGCTTGTGGTTTTTACCAACAACTGATTTAAATTTTTCTGCTCAGACAGCAACACCTGTAGATCAGATTTTAAGGTCGTAATTTTTGACTTTTGTTCTTGAATGCTGAGCTGTTGTTGCTCTAACGCCGTTTTAACTTGAACAAGCTGTTGTTCAAGCGATTCTAATTGCAGCTGAACCTTGGCTTTGTCCAAATTCAATTCTTCAAGATCTTGCTCTTGATACTGCTGTTGAATCTGAGTGGATTGCGCTTTTAGGGTGTTTTTTTGCTGTTCAATGCGCAGGATATTTTTAGCCAGTTGCTCACTTTGCGCCAGCATCTGTGCTTTTTGTTGTTGCTGTTTTTCAACTTGATCTTTTATTTGATTAAAGCGCTGCTGTGCTTGAGCATGTTGTGCTTTGAGATCGGCACATTGTTGATGCGACTGCTGTCCATCACTTTCACTACTTTGCAAATGTTCAGTGTGTAATTCTTGTTGATTATACAAACCTTCAAGTTGCAGCTCAATCAACTGTATCCGTTCTTTGGTTTGCCCTTTTTGCTGTTCAAGTTGCGCTAAAGTTTCGGTATTTTGTTGAAATAGACTTTGTTTTTGCTCTAAAGTCATTTTCAATTCGGAGCGTTTTTTCTCTGCCTGCTGCCATTCATTTTGTAAGGGCGTTGACTGTTGAATTAGGCGCTGAAACAGTTCACTGGTGGCACTTAAATCATGCTCAACTTTGGTCAACTCTGAACGCACTAATGTAAACTTTTCACCTAAATCGGTCATTTCAGCGCTATATTCCTGTTGAATACGCTGACTTTGCTCACATTGAAAAGATAATATTTCAATTTTTAAGGTTCGAATTTCAGACGCTAGAGCTTTGTATTGTATGGCCGCTTCGGCTTGTCTTTTTAAAGTTTTAAGCTGAGATTTAAGCTCGAGCGCAATGTCATCTAAACGGCTTAAATTTTGTGTGGTATGTTCCAAATGCTGCATGGTTTCACGGCGACGTGCCTGATAACGAGAAACCCCTGCTGCTTCTTCTATGTAGACCCGCATTTCTTCAGGTTTGGCATCGACCAAGCGGTTAATCATGCCTTGTTCAATAATCGCGTATGAACGTGGACCGAGTCCCGTACCTAAGAAAATATCGGTAATATCACGGCGGCGACATTTGCTGCCATTTAAGAAATATTCAGATTTACCGTCACGGTTGACTTGGCGTCGAACAGCCAATTCGTTATAGGCATTATACGCCCCACCCAATTTTCCATAGGTGTTTTCAAAGCGTAGCTCTACACTGGCCATGCCCACAGGTTTACGCTTGGCTGTCCCTGTAAAAATCACATCTTGCATACTGCCGCCACGCAGTTGGCGTGCGCTTGACTCCCCCATCACCCAACGAATGGCATCAATCACATTGGATTTGCCACAGCCGTTTGGCCCCACCACCGCAGTCCGGTTGGCTTTAAATTGTAAGGTGCTGCTGTCGGCGAAAGATTTGAAGCCAGAAAGTTTTAAGCTGCTTAAACGCATAGTGTCCTAATTATCTGCGCGATCTCCGCGCCCAAGCCAATTCAATTTGTTTCATACGTGTTAAAGACTCTAACACTAGGTTACGCAAGTGTCGGCAAAAATCATCCATAAATAAAGTGGCTTGTTGTGATTTTCGGATTAAAATTGCATCAATCACCAGTTTTATTAAATCTAAAGCCTCTTGAAGCTCACGCTTTGAGGTATTTAAGGTTAAAAAATAACAGCGGCGAATAGACGGAAGCAATTCTTTGTAGAACTTCATCAGGTAGGGATTGCTGACCATATCTTGTTGCTGCGCTAGAAACTGAAATACTGCATCATAAAATTTTTCAGTATTGGCCTGCTTGACTTGCTCAATTAACTGCTGCATGAGTTGTTGCAACGCTTCAGCTTCATAACTGCGCCACGTTTCAGCCATGCGATAGACAATTTGACCCAACAATAATGCACTGGTATCAAACAGTGAACGAACTTGCTGTGCGGACATTTCAGAGACAATTGCACCACGACGCGGATAAATCTCAATCAAATGCGTACGCGCCAGAAGCAAAAGCGCCTCACGTACAGATCCACGACTCACGTCAAGCTCTTTGGCAATCCTTAATTCCTGTATCCGCTCACCTTCGACCAACTCACCACTGATAATTTGTTCACTTATATGTTTGGCAATTTGCTCTGAAAGGCTATCCACATCTTCCAATTGCATAATATTCCTATTTATTTTTCTAGTTTTGCTCAAACCAACCTGAGCGTGTATCTTTGTTTTTATACGATCAGGCTAGGCGTTGACTATGTCCTTGTCGGACAATTTTAGAAAATTTAAGTCAATTACAGGAAAATGGAGCTAAATTTTAAACCCAAAAAGCAATCATTCCCTGATAAATGAAATACAGTCCCACGCTTGAGAGTAGCCCGGCAAAACATTGTTTTAAACGTGCAGGGGATAAAGCATGTGCCACTTTTGCACCGAATTTCGCCGTGATAAAACTCATGACGCTAATGCCAATGAATGCATAAATATGCACATAGCCAATCGCATTTTCAATGGGGGCTTGTGCTTTTGCCCCAAAGTACATAAAGCCCAAAGCACCTGCTATCGCAATCGGTAGACCACAGGCCGCAGAGGTCGCCACCGCTTTTTGCATCACCACGCCATTTTTATTCAAATATGGTACGGTCAAGCTTCCACCGCCAATACCAAAAATGGCAGACGCCACGCCAATTCCCCCACCCGCTAAAGTCTGTGCTACAGCAGAAGGTAAGCGTTTCGACTCATCCACTTGCACATTCGCCGTTCGCAACATGCGATAAGCCACCCAAAGCGCAAAAGCACCAATGATTAATTGTAAATTGTTGCCTGACAGTAGACCAGCAATACCCGCACCCAAAAATGAACCCAAGATCAAACCCGGTGCTAAATTTTTAAAAACAGACCACAGTACCGCACCTTTTTTATGGTGTGCAGTCACAGAACTGATAGAGGTCACCATAATGGTCGCAAGTGAGGTCCCTAGTGCCATGTGCATCACTACATTCGGGTCATAGCCCATTTGGGTAAACACCACATATAAAATGGGTACAATAATCAATCCACCCCCGACGCCAAATAGACCTGCGGCAAATCCAGCAATTGCACCAATGGCTAAATATATGATTAACTCCATCAATCTTTTACTCTTCTCATATTCAATATGGATTTAGAGACTCGTCATCTTCGACAACTGCTCAGTGATGCACAGCAACTTCCCGAAGTTCTCTTGCTCAAACAAATCACCACATCCACCAACGATGAAGTCAGAGCGCTGGCCAATCGTGGTGTTCAAGGCATTTTGGTGTGTAGTGAAATGCAAACCCAAGGTAGGGGTCAGCATCAAAGAGAATGGGTCTCGCCTGCAGGCAATATTTATTTAAGCACATTACTGGAAACACGAACACCCTTAGACGGGCGCTTGTCTCTTGAAATTGCCTTAAATATTTTGCAGACCCCGAGCTTAAAAAGCCTCAGCGACATACAAATCAAATGGCCCAATGACCTGTACAGCTCACAAGGCAAATGGGGCGGGATTTTGGTTGAACCGATTGGTTCGAATCAGGCGATCATTGGTGTTGGGATTAATCTGTTTCCTTTAGAAACACCACTGCCCGATCAGCACACCACCTCATTGATGCAACTGGGTGTGCAGTACCCGAATCGGATTCAAATCATCAGTGAGCTTTACTTGGCCATTCAACAAGCTGGACAATGGTTTGAGCACGGCAGCTACAACCTGTCAGCTCGCTTTAATCATTATGCTGCCTTTATGAATCAAGCGGTTGAATTTGAGCAAAGTCATCAAACCATTGAAGGTATCTTTAAGGGCATCTCAGACGATGGTCGCATCAATATTTTGATCAACCAAAGCCTGGAAGGCTTTTATCAAGGTCGCCTACGGCTTAAAGTAGCGCAATAAATCTAGGGAATACAGCATGAAACGTCTTTGGCTTGATATTGGTAATACCCGTCTAAAATACTGGATCACTGAAGACCAACAGGTGATTGAACAGGCTGCTGAGCTTCATCTTCAGTCCCCTGCAGATTTAATGCTGGGTTTGATTCAGCATTTCAAATCCTTAGAGCTGGATCATGTGGGTATTTCTTCAGTTCAAGACAAAAAAAACAATGATCGTATTCTGCGCATTTTAAGAATGTTAGATGTGCCTGTGACCTTTGCCAAAGTACATGCTGAATATTCAGGTTTAATTTGTGGTTACGACAATATCGGTCAACTCGGTATCGACCGATGGTTACAAGTCTTGGCGGTGGCGAGCGCTGAGCAGAATTTATGTGTGGTGAGCTGTGGTACAGCGTTGACGATTGATTTGACTGCAGGCTTGCAGCACTTGGGTGGCTATATTTTACCCAATCTGTATTTACAGCGTAACTCGCTCATTCAAAACACCAAAGGCATTAAAATTCCCGATATGGCCTTCTCTGAACTCAGTCCTGGAAGGAATACCATTGATGCAGTTCATCATGGCATTTTCTTTGGATTGCTCAGTACCATTCGTCAAGTGATGTTGCAATCCCCACGCCAGTTGATCCTCACTGGAGGCGATGCTGCTTTATTTGCAGCCTATCTGAATGATTTTAATCCAAGGATTGAGCCAGATTTATTGCTTAAAGGCTTAAAAATCTATATCGCACAGCAGCCCACGTAAAACCAGCCAAATATTGCGCCACGAAATTGTTGAATTTTTGTGATTTTTAAATGATTTAAAAGGTTGATCGCTTTTTTTCACTTATACTTTGTCAAGTACAGCACAATAATCCAAAAATAGTGTACTTAATCTAAGACTTACGAGTAATAATTATGAATAAAAGCACCATCTTTTCATCTGTCCTTCTAGGTATGAATGTCTTATTTACCGGCTGTACCAGTATGGCGCCGAATGCGCAAAAAATTCCGCCAGCTGTTCAACAACAGCTCAGCACGAATCAGCCCATCATTTCCTATTTTAGTAAAACCCCGAATGAGCAAGATTGTGGCTGTGCATCCACCATTGACCCAAGCTATTCACTTATTCCTATTGAAGATGGCTATTACCGTAAGCTATTGGGCCGTGATAAAGACGGACGCTTCTTGGTTCAAGACTTCTATCAAAAGACGCAAACTCAGCAGTCTTCTCCACTTTGGATTAAAGATCCGATCGGATTATTCAGCTTTGAAAACGACTATGTGAGTGGTCCTGTAACGCTATATCATCCAAATGGGAAAGTCTCTTACACAGGTACATTTGAAGACGGCAAAGAAGTTGGCCCCTCTCAATCTTTTTACAGCAATGGTAAGCTCGGACTTGAAAGTGAAACCACAGCGGAACTGATCAAACAGCGTCTTTGGTATTCATCAGGTACAAAAGCGGCTGAAATTAGCTTAAAAAATAATGAAGACTATGAGTGGGTCGAGAGCAAAATTTGGGATAAGCAAGGTCAATTGGTCGAGGATGATGAACAAAAATCTGAAATCATCAATGCGATTTATGCCGAATTAGAAGAAGAGATCAACTCATCTTCAACCTGAGCATCTCTATGTTTACATTCTTAGATTCTTAAAAAAGCAGCGTCGAATCGCTGCTTTTTTTTAATCTTTGTCATGGCTTGGCGTGTAATAAAATAGGTTGCACGTATTGCGATGACTGAGGGAACGCCTCATCACCATCACTGCTTGCAAAATATCCTGCCTGCCTCATTGCCATCATGTGCGCATTCAAGCTGTGTCCGATACAGAGACTGAGTGCTGCGCGCATAGGATCATTAAACCTATTACTCAGTAGGAATCACACCCATAATTTCCTGCCAAACTTCAGGCAATTCAGTGCAATCTTCCGAGTCAATAAAATGTCCTTGGTGCTGTGCAGCGATCACTCTGGCATTCAGACTTCGTGCCTGTTCCAGACTAAAATCTGGCAAGACTCGGTCATCCCCTTCGGAATAAATCACCACCCGCTCTGCAATCTGTTGCTTTAACAACTCAAAATCGATGACCGCTGCATCAATGAAAGCATTGACTTCATTTAGCCGCCCCAGACGACCATTAAAACCGGCCACCAAAATCAGCTTGCGGATGCGTTGCTGCTGTAATTCATGACTCAGATAATGCAATGTCGCTAGACAGCCTAAACTATGCGCGATCAGTACACTGTCTTCATTCAAAGATCCCAGCTGATCGTGAATCTGCTGATCCCAGACCTGTAATTTTGGCCGTTCTGAAGGATCAAGACGTAAAACATTCAGATCAATGCCGTGGAGATCAGCCTTCGCTTGCAACCATGGAAACCAGTTTTCTTCTGGACTTGCGGTATAACCGTGTATGACATTCACTTGCGCCATGGGTACTCCTGTTCATCATCCTGAATAGACTCTATCTTGCCTGAACCCGTCTTCGGAAAATGTGGGGACTTTGCTAAAAACTGTAAGTGACTCGCCCTTTTATATCCCTCATACAATGTGACTCATATAATAGCCATCATAGAATGCTCATCATAAAAAAAGGTGCACAAGGCACCTTTTATCATGGCTAATGTATCCGCTTATTTTTTAGGTGTGTTGTCACCAAATAACGGACCCATACCCCCACCGCCACCGAATTTCTTCTGCATGCCCGTCAATGATTTCATCATTTTCGCCATACCTGATGGATTAGAGAATTTCTTCATCATTTTTGCCATCTGAGCATGCTGTTTAATCAGTTTATTCACTTCCACCACATCCATACCGCAGCCTGAAGCAATACGCTTCTTACGGCTTGGGTTCATCAAGTCTGGATTACGGCGTTCTTTAATGGTCATCGATTGGATAATCGCTTCCATCTTTTTCACTTGCTTTTCAGGGTTGGCTTGCGCAAGCGCATCTTGAATACCTGAGTTGCTCATGCCCGGCAGCTTGTCCAAGAAGCCCATCATGCCGCCCATTTTATTCATTTGTTCAAACTGCATCAGCATATCTTCAAAGTTGAAGCTTCCGCCTTTTTGCAATTTCTGCGCCATTTTTTCGGCTTTTTCTTTATCGACTTTGCGTTCAAGCTCTTCGACCAAAGACAGGACATCACCCATGCCCAAAATACGCTGTGCGATACGTTCAGGATGAAATGGCTCTAAGGCATCGAGCTTTTCGCCCATACCCAAGAATTTGATTGGCTTACCGGTAATGGCACGCACAGAAAGTGCAGCACCACCGCGTGCATCACCATCAGTTTTGGTCAGGATCACACCGGTTAAAGGTAATGCATCATTAAAGGCTTTGGCAGTATTTGCCGCATCTTGACCCGTCATGGCATCGACCACGAACAAGGTTTCAGTCGGGTTAATTGCGGCGTGAAGTTCTTTAATTTCGTCCATCATGTCATCATCAATATGCAGACGACCTGCAGTATCGACAATGAGCACATCTGCAAATTGGATTTTTGCTTGTTCAATCGCACGATGAACAATGTCAATTGGCTTTTCATCCGCGCTGGATGCTAAGAAAATTGCACCGACTTCACCCGCAACCGTTTGTAGCTGTTTAATCGCCGCTGGACGGTATACGTCGGCAGACACCATCGCCACTTTTTTCTTTTGACGCTCACTTAAGAAGCGTGCAAGTTTGGCCGCCGTCGTGGTTTTACCCGCACCTTGTAAACCTGCAAGCAACACCACAACCGGTGGTTTCGCAGCAAGGTCTAGGCTTTCGTTCGCCGCGCCCATCATTTTGGTCAGTTCATCATGAACAATTTTGACGAAAGCTTGCCCGGGAGAAAGCTGAGTCATCACTTCTTGACCCAATGCCTCTTCCTTAACTTTCGCGATAAACTCACGAGTTACAGGTAAGGCAACGTCAGCTTCTAGCAGGGCCATACGTACTTCACGTAGCGTATCTTTAATGTTGTCTTCGGTCAGTTGCCCTGAGCCAGTAACATTTCTTAAACTCTGCGTGAGTCGTTCTGTTAAGGTATCAAACATTGCAAAATCCGCTTAAAATGGTTGTTGCAAAAAAATCTTTCTTAAAATAGAAAATTTATGCATAAGATGCTATAGGATACTGTAGTTCACATGGAATTTATATCTCATCACATGAATATTCAGCATCCAGAAAAAGGTTTGACATGATTAGCCTCCCTTTGGTTTACACAATTTTAGCATTATTTGCTTATACCACATCTTTTTGGTATTTGTTTTTACACTTAATGTCAAAACGTACACCAAACCATTGGTTTATCGGTCTTATTTCTGGTTTAGGTCTGCTGTTACATGCGGTGGTTTTATATTTTGACTTGAATACACCGCTGGGCATTAACTATAATGTCTTCAATTTGATGTCCTTTACCTCGGCATTAATGCTGTTACTGAGTTTGCTCTATAGCACCTATCGACCTGTGATTGCACTGAATCTGATTGGCATTCCTGTGGCTGCTTTGGGTCTAATCTTTGGCTTCGCGATGAGCCAACCCATCTTAGAATTAAAACAAAATTCATTCGGTTTAGATCTACATATTATTCTGTCCTTATCGGCTTATGCGGTTTTACTCATGGCCACCATCCATGCTGTGCTGTTATGGCTACAAGACCGTGAATTACGCAATAAACAAAAACATCGCGTTTGGGTCAATCTGCTTCCATCTTTTCAAGCGATGGAATCTCTACTGTTTGATATGCTCATTACCGGTTTTGCGCTGTTAACTGCTGCCTTGCTGTTTGGCTTCTTCACCATTGATAACTTCTTTGCCCAACACCTAGCGCATAAAACGGCATTTAGTATTGTGTCGTGGTTTGTGTATGGCGCTTTACTGTTTGGTCATTATCAATTTGGCTGGCGGGGGCAAAAAGCCAGACGTTTTACCATCGTTGGTTTCATTTTATTGGCTATTGGCTTTATAGGCTCTAAGTTTATTTTGGAAATGGTCATCGGCAGATGAGTTTAGATCACATCTAAATTCATCTCGTTCGATAAAAGAAATACCCAGAGCCATACACTAAAATACTATTTTCACCTATATTTCTGACTTAACTCATCATAAATAAAGTCCAATAAAACAGATTGAAACGTCTATTTATCTTTTATTCAAAAATAAAAACACTTAAAAGTACTGAATTGAGCAATCAGAATGACCTCTAATTTAAAAAAAGTAATTATAACTATGACTACCTCACTTGCGCTCATTTTGCCCGTAGTATGGGCACTCATCACTAAATTTGCGCCTCCACCCTATGCCTTTCATGAAAACACGCTACTTGTAGCTAAAATTATTACAGGTTTGTGCATACTATTAACGTTCATTATTGCAATAATGTTCAACGGTTGGCGCAGTCTTTTCAAGAATTTTTTCGCTTATTTAGGGTTAATTTTAGTGATCATGCTTTTGGTAAATATGAGCTTATATTACTTAGCCTTAGTCAGTCTGACGCTGTCGAAATCTGAAGTGGCGACTGTTGAATTAGTCGATAGAAAGTATGGGAGCCGAGGTGGATGCAGGAAGTGGATAGTCAAGTATGTAGATGGTACTCAAACCATGCCATTTTGCCAAAATCAGCAAGCTTTTGATGACGTTAATCTTAAATCGTAGATCAATGTAAAATTAACGCGATCATGGTTAGTCGATGAGATTGAATACATCTCCCTAAAAAATAAACCTTAAATATTAAGTTTTATTCTCACGTATCTATATTTTAAAATTGGCTTTATTTAGATAATTTGATGCTTCAGGGCGTCAGTTCATTTAGCTTATTTAAACGCCTTTTCTAGACTTCATCTGCAAAAAAACGTATAACCCTCTTTTTGATTTAATCAGGTAATTGCTGTGAAACTCATCCTTGCCCCCATGGAAGGTTTAACCGACCCAATTATGCGTGATGTGTTGACGCATGTGGGCAGCTTCGATTGGTGTGTAACTGAGTTTATTCGTGTGACCAATTCTGTGCTGCCTGATCATGTTTATCATAGTTATTGTCCTGAACTTTTAACTGGCGGTAAAACAGCGGCAGGCACACCTGTACACGTTCAGTTCTTAGGTAATGATCCTGAAATGCTAGCTGCCAATGCATTACGTGCTGTGGCATTGGGTGCGCCCGCAATTGATTTAAATTTTGGCTGTCCTGCCAAGACCGTAAATAAACACCGTGGGGGTTCGGTTCTACTCGATGAGCCTGAAACGGTACATCTGTTGGTCAAAGCCGTGCGTGATGCAGTTCCAAATCATATTCCAGTTTCGGCAAAAATGCGCTTGGGCTATATGGATCGAAACTATACCTTGGACAATGCCCATGCCATTGAAGATGCAGGCGCCTCATGGCTCACCGTTCATGCACGGACTAAAGCCGAGGGTTATACGCCACCGGCATTTTGGGATCAGCTCAAACCGATTAAAGACGCTTTAAAAATTAATGTAATTGCCAATGGTGAAATTTGGACCAATGCCGATGCGAAACAGTGCCAAAATGAGTCAGGCTGTGAAGATTTAATGATTGGTCGAGCAGCTGTAACCACCCCAGATATCACGCAATGTATCCGTCAAAATACCAATGAACCATTGATCACTTGGGATGAATTGGTCGCACTTCAAGTGCGCTTTTTGAGTGGCCCCTATAAAAAAGAAATCAATATGGTTGGGCGCTATAAGCAATGGATTGGGATGATGTCGAAGCATTACCCTGAAGCGAAATTGCTTTGGAATGAAGTAAAGCGAATTAAGCAGTTGACTGAAATTCTTGAAAAGCTCAAAGCAACTCAATAGTCATGGATTATCACTTTGCTATAAACAAAAGCCTTTGACGTGTTCAAAGGCTTTTCAAAATCATTTATTCAGTATCCATATTCAGGATCGATTGAACTTCTTCTGGAGAAAATTCTTTAGAGAGTTCCGATGTAGGATTTAAAACTAAAGTGGCACCTTGGGTCATTTCCAACATTTTTCGAGTATTGATAGTGAAATGTTCCACCTGTGAACCAAAGGCACTGTAAATGCTTTCAAGTCCTAGAAAAAAGGGAATGGCTTGTTCACCATCAGCAGTTTCTAAAACTTGAAATTGGATGGTATTGTCAGCGTCTTGAACCCCGAGGCAGTAAACCTCAGATTCCAAAAGTTGGTCGAGAAACTGCGGAATAAGCTCATAGTTTTCTTGAGTTTGGGTGAAGAGTTTTTGGAGGGTCATTAATTATTCTTCCGCATCAAACTGCCAATAAACATCACCCCAATCACTTTCAAAGTTAGGGAAAATATCTCCCTGTTTAAAGTATTGACGTGTGTTTTCTTTGGCAAAGGTGTGCCAATAGCCTTCGTGTGGGCATGGGCTTCCTGCTGTAACAATATCAATTCTTTCTTGTTCTTGGACTTCGATGTCCACTCGTTTTAATTCGGGCCAAGTACTGTCTTCATCAAATCGTGCAATCCACTGTTTCGCACTTACCGCATCAAAGCGTGGATTTGGGTCATCATCCCACGCGTCTAAAGTCGTGAGTTTTAAATTGTCACAACGAATAGGTTTAATGAGTTCATTCGCCATGACTAATAAATCAGGTACACCCTCTTCAACTGGATAAAGTGAGAGTTCGCCCAAATGTATCCATAAACTATATTGATTAGGATTTTCTGAATCCTCTATTTTCGTTATTTCAATACGTGGATCATTCAGCTTTTCTCGAATTTGTTCTTCACTTAAACCCAACTTTGCTAACCAATACGGTGAAAGTAAAAAGCACCAGGTAGGGGTACGAATACCACCACCTAAAGCATCGCGATCCTCTTCTACAAACATATTTTCATGAGATAAGTCCATATTTTGATGATCAATATCTAGTCCATAAAAAAATTCTGAAAAGGTTCGTTCAACCGTTTCAAATTCTGGTGAAATGAAAGAAAACTGACCAACATTACCAATCTCATATCCACTATAGGCTTGAATTGGATTAAGTTTAACTAGGCATTTTTTAATAAACGAATTCCAAATTGCCTGATTGGATTTATACCATTTATCTCCAAAATTAAATTTAACTTGTGAATACATTGTATTGATTTCTTGAAGACTTCCTTTAAAACCCCATCGTGGACTTTGAAGATTAGAATCAGCAGTAGTGGCTCCAATGAAGTAAACCATATGCTTATATAGACTAGTTTTCATAATCTCAATAAGTTGTTGTTTATTCTTTTTGGTTTTAATAGCATCCTTCCAGTCACTTGGATCACTTTGATACCTTAATTTAAATGGTTTATCTATAATTAAATTTTCAAATTCTTCATAAATTTCGATTATTTTATTGCCTATCTGATCAATACTTTCATTTTGATGATAAATATAAAATGTGATATATGGACAAACTCCAAATTCATTATTTTCCTCCCCGTAAAGTATGGATGTATCAAGAGGAATATCCCTAACTAATTCTATAATTTCTTGTTCATTTAAATATGAATTTGACGTGCTCATCTATAGATCCTTATTTTTTAACCAGCTAGTTTCTTCCACGACGATTATTAGATGAACCTGCTTGTGGTTTCTCATTATTTGATCCTTCTGGTGTCTTGTCTTCAGGATACCGAAATAACGATAGCTTAAAACCTTCGCTTGTTGTAACGCCACTCAAATATTTAGCACTTTTACATTGTACATTTAGTTGTCTATATTTATTAAATTGCTCTTCCTGAATTCTATCCCCTTGAAATTTAATTTCCACCAAAGCAAAAATATTCGTTAGTGAAAGTGCTTCAGCCCTATATTCTGGTATTGCAATATCAGCACTGATCGTGCCACGTGCGCGACTTGGCATCGGCCAAAATGGATTAATATCACTACCAGAACGTTTTAGACGTGTTGTTCCATCCATAGGTGGGTTTTGAAATTGATTCATTCTCGCATTAAAAGGAAAACAAACTTCAACTTTTAAAGGACCGCGCCATGTCAGTAGTTCATCCATACATTCAATCATGAAATTAACAGCCAGCTGCTTTAATCTAACAATGGTAAATTCTTCAATTGAAGCATCTGTGAATTCTTCGACAGTCATACTCAATAATTTAGCGACAATAGTCACTTTGCTTTTTGGAATAGCATCCTTAAATTTTTGACCTTTCTTCGCACGTAATTGAACCATAGGTAATTGATCAGCTGTTTCACATACTTTACTAATCACAGGTCTAAATGGAATTTTTTGCATAATCGCAACAGGTATACCAGCCACACTTGCACCTCGACCTGAAGGATTTTTTGTAACTGGACTTTGTTTATCTGATCCTGTTATAGCATTAAGTTGAGCTAATTCAGTTCTTTTATCAATATTATCTGAAATCTCTAAATCTAAAGATTTCATCATTTTTTTCATTTCATCTTTAGCTTTTTTAATATTATTTTTATATGCTTCAACTTCCGTATATATATTCATTCCCACATGATAAAGCTCATAGGCTGCAATCGCATAACCAGCAATTTTAATAATCCCTAATATAACAGGAACTGCCATTAATCTTCTCCTGTGCGTTTAACCATTGAATCCAATTTGCTTTCCCAATTTTCAGTAATACGCTCACTTTCTCTCATAACAGATTTATAAGTCTCTATTTTTATACTTTTCTCGGTCACGACCTGTTCTGTAAAACCTTGATTATCGGTGATACCTTCTTTTAAAACATTTCCATTCTTATCTTTAATAAAATATTTGTAACCTTCGAAATTTCGACCGTTTGTTTTAAAAAGCTGAAATCTTCCAGAGAAAGGGCCTTCAGCAAGGACTAATTGAGGTAGTTTCGGTAATCGTAATGTTTGATTAGCTCCACCCACAAACAAATGCTGCCCTGCCTTCACTTCAAACTTCCCACCAGTGGTAGGAAAAATACCAGATCCATTAATCTTTAATTGCGAGCCATCAGCCGTCAAAATAATTTCTTTAGGACTCTTAATCTCAATGGTATCTTCCGTCGATATAATCTGAATACCTTTACGTGCAATAAGATCAGCGCCATCACCTTGCGCTTGTATCTCTATTTTACCTTTAGCTGCATATAACCTTGCACCCTCTTGCGCTGCAAATAGGCTAATCTTTTGGCTTGCGTGAGCCACAAGTGACTTCTGTGTAGAAATATTAATACTATCGCCTGCACTCTGACTGATCTGACCATCTGCTGAGATATGAATATCTTCATTGGTCGCAAGCGCAATCGAATTTGGCGAAGCAAGTAACATGACAGCAGACTTAAACGCATCCGCTTTAGCTTGATCTTCTTTTGCAAGACTTTCAATAAAGCCTTGGATATTTTCCAGTACTTCAAGCGGATCCGTCTGCTGATTCTTCGCCACTTCACTTAAGGCTTTGGCATTGTTTAAGCTACTTTCGATCTGACTCTTCGCTTCGTTGGCATCCAAATGATGGCCACTGGCTTCGCCTTGACTATGAGTCGTCAGCAGTAAACCTTGCCCTGCTCTGATTCCACCCCATTGATCGGTTCTGAGTTCAAAGCCTTCACCTCGTCCTTCACTGGTCTCGGTCTCTTTAGGGTGACTGAGATTACCTAAGTTAAGCTGACTTGCGCCATGACTGCTTTGCAGTTGAGTACTGATCTGTCCTGTGCTGTCATCAAAGCGCAGTTGTCCATAACCTTCGCCTTGAACTTCTTTGGAACGGATGCCTGCCAACTTTTTGGTCTCTGGCAGTTGGCCTTTGGTGTCAAATTGGGTTGGACTGCGCTGTGCTTCATGAATACGACCCACCACAAATGGTCGGTCGATGTTGCCGTCGAAGAAGTCGATGACCACGATTTCATCAATGCGTGGCAGGAAGCGTGCCCCGTAACCTTCACCTGCCCATGGGGTCAGTACATCCACCCATGCAGAATCGGTGTCGTTGTTGTTGGAGCCTGCGCCACCATCGGCTTGGTTGTCCTCGGATCTTGAGAACAGGAAGCGGACTTTAATGCGTCCCCATTCATCTACATGAATTTCTTCGCCACTTGGACCGACGACTTTGGCGCGTTGTGGATGTGCTGCTGGGCGGTGCTCGAGTGGGTTGTATTCTGGAACAGTCGGGATATTGCGGCGTTGCAGCGTTAAGCTGTTGCCTTGGCGTTCTTGTTGATTCGGTTTTTGATTTGAGTTATGGGTGTTTGTGCTGTTGCCTACTGTCCAATTGCTCTGTTTGAGCAGTTGGTTGATCTGTTCATTCAAGTCTTTGGGCAGGTTGTTTTGGTTGTAGTAGTGCTTCGCTGTAATCAGAAACTCTTTGTCTGAACCACTATGTTGATCAATCTCTGGGTGTTCGCTCAGTTCAAACCAGTAGCCGACTTGGGTATCGCGTACCGTTGAGTGGGCAATAAATTGTTTACTTTGCGCATCGTAGTAGTTGCTGAGGTTTTGGTTCAGCTTTTCAATTTGACTGTTGTTTGAAGCTGTGGCTTGGTCTTCACCTTTCAGGTCTTGCATCCAGGCTGGACTGACGTGCCATGCTTGTTCTAAACCTAAACTTGCATTGTCTTGGTTGTTGCTATGTTTGTGTTTGCTTTGGACGGTGCCTGCGCCTTCTTCTTGTTCCAAAACATCGGCTTGCCAGCGTTGCACGTGTACAGCTGTTGGTTGTAGTGTCCGTTGTCCGATAAAGCTGGTGATGCTGTCTTGTTGTTCTGTGGCACTGCTGCGGTGGAAGCGGATGTTTCTACGTTCAAGCGCTTGGTATTGGCTGTTGTCGTCAATTAGGCGGAGTTTCTGCGCTTCAATCGGGCTTGCTGATGTGGCAACGATGGCTTGGGCTTCGTCAATAAGCCAATTGATACCCTCGCTTCGGAGCAATCGCGTAATAAAATCATAATCCGTTTCATTGCTTTGCATGATGAAGGGACGGACATCGTAGTGTTGCTGCAGACCACTGAGGTCTAGACTTAAGCTCGATGCAAACAGTGGACTTTTGTTTTGCCATTCCTGGAACAGGGTTTCGAGCACTTCAACCGCAGACTTGTTCATAAACACGCGGCTGTTACGGCGTTTATGCCACAGTGCAGTGGGATCTGACAGCGTTAGTTTGTAAAGCGTGAGAGATCCATCACTTTGCCCTTGAGCGGCTTCAGTGATGATGCCGGTGCTACGAAACAGTGTGCCTTTGTCCGTCACTTGGTCGACTGCGACTTGACAGCCAATAAATTGCTTCAGAGAAATCGTGGCATTGGTGGATAGACAGATCAGTTCGGCAGTTGAACCTTGGTTCAATGCATGCTGTCCATCGATGCGTTGTAAAAACACCTCAGTGTTTAATGCAGGATTAGAAAATTGTACGTGAATGGCACGTTTTTGAGCGCTTAACCCCAATTGCTCTAATGCTGAAAATATATTAGCAATCATCATTGTTATCTTTATGAATAAATTCTTTAATTTAACTTCACATTTAATCAGAATTAAGCTTGCTTTGAATAGTGATAATGGTCACTAAGTTGTATTAAAGTGTAAAAGCTCAGCACTGTAGATTAATCATGTCAATCATGAAATCAGCTTAAAATACATAGGCATGATCCACCTTATATTCACCCTCTTCAAGAATCATCACCATCTCTGCGACAAAATCTCCTTGTGCTTTGCTATAGCGCTGCCGCCAAATAAAAGCAATCGAATCAGCTCGACGAAATAAGGCGACAAACTCTCGATCTTGAAAGAAGCCGTATTTTTTTTGGTAGACCTCGCAGACAATTTCAAACTGCTTTTCATCCAACATACTTTGCGCACGTTTAGAGAAATGCCGAATATGTCGTGCATAGTCCTTTTGGGTCGATGCATCCATTACCTCATTCATCATTTGAGTGGCAATCTCTAATGCCTCTTGATCATTTAAATCGTTTATTGTTGAAATCATAAGATGAGCCTCTCTCAAAAGCTAAAAACTTAAAAATCTAGAAATTTAAAAACCTAAAAACTTCGGCTGATCACAGTGCCCTCATGCTTTAAACAATCCAGCACGCGTATTTTTTGTATTTCAGAAAGCAGATCAAGTTCAAACCATGCATAGGCTGAATGCTCAAGACTCAGCTGAATCTGATACGGCGGTTTTAATTGACATTTGAAGATAAAAGCATGCGCATTCACATTTGCATGAAAATAAGCCCCAGACAAATATTTAATGTCTACGTGACAACCCAGTTCCTCAAAGCATTCACGGTATAGGGCTTGATGAATGGTTTCTCCATGATCCAAACCACCACCCGGTAAACCCCAAGAGGCATCAGCATAATTGGCTTTAAGCAATAGAATCTGACCAAATTCATTTTGGATGACTGCATGTGAACTCATGCGATAAAAATCATCAAATGCCATAAGCTATTTACGCTCAGTAAAAGATCAACTCAAAGTGTGCCGATCATTGCTCACTTAAACAAGATATAGCTGCAATCTTATTTTAGGATACAATGATAAAAAATTAATTTGTTCAAGATCATGCCTAAAGTATATTCAGTGGATTTACGTGAAAAAGTCATGCAGTTTTATGAAGAAAATAATCACAAATCATATACATGTAAAACCTTTAAAATATCTAGAACCACTTTGGATGATTGGATTCTTCTTCAAAACACCACTGGAGAATTGAAACAGCCTAAAATCAATGCAGGTCGACCCACTAAAATCAAGGATATGGATGCTTTCAAACACTTTATTGAAACTACTGAATTTTCTCAAGTGAAAGATCTCATCCCTTTATTTGAACAAAAGTTTGGGTATCCAATCCTTTACTCAACCCTGTTAAAAGCCATTCATAGACTTGGTTGGACACGTAAAAAAAGAGTTTTCTCTATAAGCAAGCCGACAAAATAACAAGGGCTGTATTCAACTGGTTTCTTCCGCAATGGAAAGAGGAGTTTGGGGAAGATCAGATTCTTTATATTGATGAGTCTGGGATAAACACCACAGATACAGCGCAATATGGTTGGTCTAAACTAGGCAGTCGTTGCGCTGCTTTAAAATTGGGTGGTCATGGTAAAAGATTAAGTATCATCAGTGCTGTGAGGTCTAATTCAGCGTATCAGTTCCTTTACCCTTTGATTTTTCAAGGTTCATGCGATCGAGCAATGTTCACGGGATGGTTGAGATATCTACTTGAAAATTTAACCAAAGATAATCAAGATAAGACCAAAAGACATCTGCTGATTCTAGATAACGCTTCGATTCATAAGAACGGAGATATCAAAAAACTAGCCAAAGACTTTAACTGTAGAATCATGTACTTGCCTGCTTACAGTCCAGATTTAAATCCAATTGAAAAAGCATGGTCAGTGCTAAAATCCAAAGTTAAAAGTATCGCTGTCCGTTTTGACAAAAACATAGAAGAAGCGCTCGATTTAGGCTTGAAGGCAATGTAGCTTAAAATTTAAATCCAGCTATAAAATGGTGTCTAAAACCGAAGTATCTGCAGCACACTCAAACCAAGCCTATCGCTATTAAAATACTATAGGTATAAAAAAAGCTTTGTTTGAAGAACAAAGCTTAAAAGCTCACAACTTTCAAATGATCATTTTCTAAAAGCATTACTTTTAAAAGCATCACTTTTAAAGGTGTCGATTTATAAAACCATCAGTTTTCTCATCAAGGCAAACAGACCTTAGGTTAATAATCTTAATTTCGGTTTATCTTTAAGCACAATGGCTTTTCCTGTAGTCAGATCGACTGGTATTGAAATATGTTGATGGACAACACACCACTGATTGTCTCGTTTTTGCATACACAATGTGGTGCGACACCAAGGCATTTGAAGTTTGCCTTTGAGTGCTTCATGTTCGACTTTTGAATGACAATGCATGACAGCAAGTTCTTCACTGGCATAAATTTTTACATCACGTCGAGTGATTTGTGTGCCTTCTATAAAATAAGGACTAAATTTTTCCCATGCACTTTTATATTCCTCCACACCATTTTGCTGAGTACTGATGTCAAACATGCTCACATCATTGGCGCACTGTTGGACAAGGTCTGAAACCTTATGACCAATAATAACTTTGTCCCAAATTTTGACTTGCGCTAAAACCTCTTTTGCCGCAATTGGATCGCCATCAATTTGAATAGACATTAAACACTGCCTCTCGCTCTTATACTGTGACGAAGTTAGCATTTTTTAATATTTTTGATAAGAGAATTTTACTTATATTTTAATTTAATTTGTTTTTATGGGCTTTTATGCCGTTTAAATTAATAAAAATTAAAACTAATACATTTAGACTCAATCAATAGAAGTTTTATTTCATGTTCTTCTTGGAATCTTAACCATAGTGAATTATTTTAAAATTGAGTGATTGAAGCAGTGGATTTATGGTTTTCAGATGCAAATTTTAAAGTTAAGCAAAATATTGTTGTCTTTTGCTCTATGCTTCAATATCCATGTATATTTAAATTCTAAAATCTATCTAAAGATTTATTTATTCTCACTTTTCATCCTATTTGCACTGATCAAAGATACCTTTTCAAAACTATAACTTACATAAAAAAGCGCTAAATTTTTAGAAAATTTAGCGCTTAAATCATCCTGAAAATTATGCTTTTTTGACGTATTCAGATTTAAGCTTCATCGCGCCAAAGCCATCGACTTTACAGTCAATGTCATGACCATCTGAAGCATCGGGCAGCAAACGAATATTTTTGGCTTTCGTACCTACTTTCACCACTGAAGATGAGCCTTTAATTTTCAAATCTTTGATCACAGTGACCGTATCACCATCTGCGAGGACGTTGCCGTTAGCATCTTTAATGATCACGGTATCTTCAGAGATTTCATCCTCTTTCCATTCATGTGAACATTCTGGGCAAATCAGCAGCTCACCATCTTGGTAGGTATATTCTGAATTACATTTTGGGCAACCAGGCAAAGACATAAAAAATCCACATTAAATTTACACTTGCGTGCAATATAGCATTTTTCCGTATAAAAGCAGCCCATACCCTTATTAAATTTAAGGATTAATTGAGACACATCAATATTGGCTAGACTTCAAAAAAAACCTAAGTCGAATATTGGCTTAGGTTTTTTCACAATATCAGGTTTAATCATGCATAAAGCATTGAATCAGGGTCTAGCTCAATTAACTTTGAAACTCTGCATTTGTAGCGGTCGAATCATCTTCGTCTTCATCATCATAGACATAGGCCATACATCCCCAACCATCATACTCACCGCCATGATCATTGGCGATTTTGGTGAACCATTCTTCTAGATCTACAATGTCTGAATACTCAGGTTCCATATACACGTAAATGGTCACAATCCATTCTGCAACATCCGTTTCTTCATCGATAAACAAACTGATTTTTTGTTCTTCTTGGAGTAAAAACAGTGCACATTTTTCAGCTTGCTCTTTGCTGGTAAAGGCAATGGAGTATTCGATCTCATGCGCTTCGGTCAGGTCGTCACCATCTTGCGCCATTTGCCAAAGTACATTGCCATTGTCATCATCTGGATACAGTTTAAAGTCACGATTCATGTGGGATTCCTTATCTTCATCATTATGCGGCACGAGCATTCTACTTAGATTAAATCACAATTGTTTCAATTTTACGATTTGGGTTTTTTAATCCGCGTCATTTAGGTTCATTCTTAAACCTTGTAATCATCATTTAGAATCAGTTTGCAGATGCAATCTAGAAAAATAAAGGATAGCCAAAATCGGCGTAGTGCTGCATAGAATAGTGTGAGATGTGATTAAAAAGGCACAGGCGCTTTTATTGCAACATCAATTCCGCTGAGTGGCTGCTTAAATGCCAAATCACTGGCATGCAATGCCATCCGTTTTAATGCTGACTGGCGATAATCAGGATGATAAAACTGATCTCCTATGATCGGATGCCGAATATATTGCATATGTACACGCAGCTGATGTGAACGTCCGGTGATAGGTGTCAATAATACCCGCGTAATATCCTGATCTTCATCATAAGACTGCCCTTGATAAAGCGTCTGCGCGGGTTTACCCAGTTCAAAATGTACCATTTGACGCGGGCGATTTTCCCAATCGGTAATTAAGGGTACTTCTACACGTCCTTCGCCTTTTAAATGACCTTGTACCAACGCAATATAGTTTTTATGGACGCTGCGCGCTTGGAACATTTTACTCACCGCAACTTCTGCATCGCGGTGCTTGGCAAACATCAAAATGCCGGACGTCGCCATATCTAAACGATGCGTGATTTTTGCCTCAGGAAATTCTGCCAACACTCTTAAATAGGCACTGTCTTGATGTTCAGGTAAACGTCCAGGTACAGACAATAATCCTGCAGGTTTATCAATCACCACCAAATCCTCATCTTCATAGATTATTTTGAGTGGTTCTTGCTGAGGCATATAGACAAAATTACCGTTTCGAGCCATTAGATCCAGCACATTAAAAAAGATGCGGAAAAATAGCAATTGAGTCTGTGCATGTCAATTTACATCGCTTATTTGATTTGAGATTTGAGATTTGAGATTTGAGATTTGAGATTTGAGATTTGAGATTTGAGATTTGAGAAATTATTATTTTTCTATGAGAATTTTAAGGGTGTTGGGAAAAACATATCATGTTTTACTTCAACGAGTCTAACTTTGTAAGTTATAACCATGTGCCTATAAATGGATAATCTATAGCGTCCTAAGCCGAATCGAGACCTTTTGGGTAAGTACTGCACTCGCGTTTTGCGCCGCTCACAGCATGCTACTCTTTTCGATTCCCGTCACACCCTTGAGATATATAGTAGCCAATCGTGATCGGGATTAATTTCCTAAGATCGATTGATTCTATTTATTTTTAAAAAATATTTTCCAAATATAACCATATTTCAATAAAAATTACCAAATCTTGTCTTTTATGAAAAAATTAAAGAGTAAATATGGAAAATAATGGAATTTAAAACCATCTCAACATGATCTTAATTACTCCCCTACACCCAAATACCCTTGCACCCATGAAACAATCGACTATCACAGCATGATTTCACAAAATTGAATAGTAAAAGCTAAATAGGATCCGTCTGAGTATTTTCACGTTTTCTTCGGCTAATCCAGCGTACCACCCAAATTAAAGCAATCACAAAGACGATGACCACCAACACGGGTACGATGAACGATAAAATCGAGATGACCAATGCACTGACCCATTCCCCTGTAGACACCACAGGGTTTGCAAGTCCGCCTGTGGTTGCGGTAGACAGTCCACGCACTGCCACCGTACTCATTTGCACCGCTGTTGCTGTTCCACCACCGACAATCAGTGCAGATGCCCAACCAGCAAACTGTGACATTTCCCCTGTGCTGACCGCCATGGTAGTAAGTGTCCCTGCCACCAATGCCGCAGGTGTGGCAATGGTGTCGAGCAAGTTATCCACCCAAGGGACATAGTAAGCACCTATTTCAAAGAATGTGGCAATACCCAGTGCAATACATACCGATGGCATCGCGAGCCATTCAAAACCTGTCATCGGTTCGAACCACCCCATGAGAGATGCCACACTCATGACCAGTAAGGGTACAAATACGCGAAATCCACATGCTGCGCTAAGTCCAATGCCAATACATAAACCTAAGATTGTTTCCATGTGCTGACCTTTCTTTATTGTTGATTATTGGGTGTTAATATAAACTGAGGGTAACAAAAAAGCCCTATTGGATAATAGGGCTTTTGTTTAAAAACAGGGTTATCTGTTTTTTATATTTCGCTTAGACATTCTTATTGTTAAATTGATTGCCTTGGCATTTGGTACACGGGGGTAAACGGTCTGTACCAATTTCTAAGTAAGCGCGGTGACCGCACTGAACGCAAAAATAGAAGCCTGTTCCAGGTTTAGAGCCAGCTATAACCATTTTCGTTCTCCGTGTTGTTTTAGAAATGGTGCATCGAGTATAACTTAGGCAAATGGATTGTAATTGACCTAATTGTTACAAGATGATGGCAGATCGGTTAACGATTATTTCGCTATAAAATTTTACTACTTTAGAGATTTGCTGATCCGATTTTCTACTTAAAGTCCTTCTACTCGTAAAAATTCTTTTTATTTTTCAATTTAGATAAATTCTCGTTATTGTGTTGTTTCATCTACTGTTGTTTCTTCATAAGAGTCGTCTGGCATTTGTGACAAAACTTTAAATAGATGATCTACTATGATTGGTTTTTCTCGCAGTATGATCTCATCACCACGACGAAAGATTTCGACTTCCTTGCCTTCAAAGCGAAATTCTTTAGGCAAACAAGTGATTTAACTGAGACCTGTCATAAAAAGTTTTGCAGTAGTCATGAAACTACTCCATTAGTTTTGGGGTATATCGTATGCCAAGTACCAAAAGTTTAAATTACAACCAATTATTATTCCTATTAGCACTTTAAATCGCACATTATTTATATAATTAAACTTTATGCTTCTGTAAGCACTCATGAACTAATTTTGTTACTTCTTTAAAGAGTTTAGGTGTTTGTTCACCACTATAAAGTACAGTACTTGGATTTAACCCTTTTTTTATACAATTATAATAAAGCTCTGATTCGTAATAGATTCTTCCAACAAAAAAAACCAGATGGCACTTCCACTGTTCATCTTCATCCAAGTCGCCACTAATTTTTCCATTTTCTATTAGCAGTTCCTCAATCTTTATAGATCTAGAGTTAATTATAGTCCTTAACTTTTTCTTACTTTCTTCAAAATTCCACTGATGAGCAAAATCATTTCTTATTTTTCTAAAGCTATTAAGCTCAAGTAAAATATCTTTACTAAGAAGATCAAAAATATATGCAATTTGAATTCTGTTGGAAAAACTAGATACACTCCCAAAGCCATCTAAAATAGACTTTGAACCTCCAGGAACACCTTCAGGTATAATTCTTTTAAGAAGTCTTTCAAAACACTCATCAGCAAAAGAGCACAAAATTATTGGTAAATATTTTATATCTTCTTGAATGATCAAGTCTAAAACTTGTTCTAAATCTTTTAAATTTTCGTAAATACCTCTATCACACTCTTCAATAAATAGTTTTATTTCATGTTTGTGAAAGCTAGTTTTATAATTTCTATATACTTGTAATCCATTCTTGTCAAAATCACTCAATTTTAATTCATTTATATCATCATCGTAATTCATCTATTATCTCTCAATATTTCCTACAAAAAACCCCACACAAATGTAGGGTCTTTTTAAAACAATATCAAATACTTTCAGCTTAATTTATCAAGCCACATTCCCTTCCAAGAAATCCTGTGCAAAGCGTTGCAATACCCCACCCGCTTCATACACATGCACTTCTTCTTCGGTATCCAAACGACAGGTCACAGGAATCTCTAAGATTTCATTTTGACCATCCGCCGTTGAACGCTCAACCACCAAAGTCAAGGTCGAACGCGGTGCAATGTTCCCAATCACGCTATACAGCTCAGTACCATCCAACTTCAAGGTTTTACGGTCAATACCCGCTTTAAACTCAAGCGGTAACACGCCCATACCGACCAAGTTAGTACGGTGAATACGCTCAAAGCCTTCTGCCACAATCGCCTCAACTCCTGCAAGACGCACACCTTTCGCAGCCCAGTCACGGCTAGAACCCTGACCGTAGTCTTTACCTGCAATGATGATCAGTGGTTGCTTACGGTTCATATAAGTTTCAATCGCTTCCCACATACGCATCACTTCGCCTTCAGGCTCTACACGCGCTTTCGAACCTTGTTTGATCGTACCATCAGAACGGACTACCATTTCATTAAACAGTTTCGGGTTGGCAAATGTCGCACGTTGCGTGGTTAAATGGTCGCCACGGTGCGTTGCATATGAGTTAAAGTCTTCTTCAGGCAAGCCCATTTTCTTCAAATATTCACCCGAAGCACTGTCGAGCACAATCGCATTCGATGGAGATAAATGATCTGTGGTGATGTTATCACCTAAAATCGCAAGTGGACGCATATTGGCGAGTGTACGTGGTGCTGCAAGTGCACCTTCCCAATACGGCGGACGACGGATATAAGTACTTTGCGGACGCCAGTCGTAAAGCGGACTTTCAGATTTGGCATTCACGCCCAAATCAAACATTGGGATGTAGATTTTTTTGAATTGCTCAGGCTTAACCGCAACCTTCACCAATGCATCAATTTCTTCATCCGACGGCCAAATGTCTTTTAAGTAAATTGGATTACCGTCTTTATCGTTTCCTAGTGAATCCGTTTCGATATCAAAGCGAATCGTACCCGCAATCGCATAAGCCACAACCAATGGCGGTGAAGCCAAGAACGCTTGTTTTGCATAAGGATGGATACGACCATCGAAGTTACGGTTACCCGAAAGTACCGCAGTCGCATACAAATCACGATCAATAATTTCTTGCTGAATGACTGGATCTAAAGCACCCGACATCCCGTTACAGGTGGTACAAGCATAGCCCACGATCCCAAAACCGAGCTGTTCTAAATCTTTCAACACGCCTGCTTCTTCTAAGTAAAGCGCAGCTGCTTTAGACCCCGGTGCAAACGATGATTTTACCCAAGGTTTACGTATTAAACCCAGTTCATTGGCTTTACGAGCAAGCAAACCTGCTGCAACCGTATTACGTGGGTTAGAGGTATTGGTACACGAAGTAATGGCTGCAATAATGATGGCACCATCTGGCATTAAGCCTTCAGCTTCTTGCGCACGAGCAGCATCCAAGTTACCTGCAATGCCTTTGGCTTTTAAGTCGGATGTTGATACACGTGCATGTGGATTCGATGGCCCTGCAATGTTACGTGTTACGCTCGATAAATCAAAATGAAGTACACGTGGGTATTTCGCTTGTGTCATGCTTGACGCCCAAAGACCAATTTCTTTAGCATACGTTTCAACAAGTTTGACTTGCTCAGGCTCACGACCAGTCAGCGTTAAATAATCAATGGTGTTTTGGTCGATGTAGAACATCGCAGCCGTTGCGCCGTACTCCGGTGTCATGTTCGAGATCGTGGCACGGTCACCGACTGACATGCTGTCTGCACCTTCACCAAAGAATTCTAAATATGCCCCCACGACACGTTCTTTACGCAAGAACTCGGTTAAAGCCAACACGATATCGGTTGCGGTAATGCCAGTCTTACGCTGACCGACGAATTCCACACCAATAATGTCAGGTAGACGCATCCAAGAAGCACGACCCAGCATCACGTTTTCAGCTTCTAAACCGCCGACTCCAATCGAAATCACACCCAACGCATCAGTATGCGGTGTATGTGAATCTGTCCCCACACAGGTATCTGGATACGCCAAACCACCACGGTTTTGAATCACTGGAGACATTTTCTCCAAGTTGATCTGGTGCATGATGCCGTTACCCGCAGGAATCACATCGACATTTTCAAAAGCAGTTTTGGTCCATTCAATAAAATGGAAACGGTCTTCATTACGACGGTCTTCAATCGCACGGTTTTTCTCAAATGCATCGGGGTCAAAACCACCGAACTCGACTGCTAGCGAGTGATCGACGATCAACTGAGTAGGAACCACAGGATTGACTTTGGATGGGTCACCGCCCTGCTCTGCAATCGCATCACGTAAACCTGCAAGGTCGACTAGTGCGGTTTGACCTAGAATGTCATGACAGACCACACGTGCGGGATACCATGGAAAATCATGGTCTTGGTTATTAAAAATCAGTTCTCTTAAAGATTGCTCTAAAATCGCAGGATCACAACGGCGTACCAATTGCTCAGCCAAGACTTTGGACGTATAGGGTAAGGTTGCATATGCGCCTGGCTGGATATCTTCAACGGCTTGACGCACGTCATAGTATTCGAGCTGGGTGCCTTGCAACGGTTTACGGTAATTGTTATTCATCGCGATCCTGCCTTTTTTCTTTACTGTATTTATTGTTGATTGATTTCAATCACAGTTGGGGCATTGTACGCTGTCAAAATAGCATTTCCCAAATCATATATATTTCATATACTTATATATAAAAAATGGGGTTTTAGACATAATTTGTTACATAAACTTTGGAATAATTGCTCTAAATGTGCTTTTTTTCTTAAAATAGTGGAAAATTAGGCTAATTCTTTAGTATTAAAAGCCTTATTCGGATTAAAAATAATATCGTTATGCTCATTTAATTTGATTTTTTGTAAAAATCACTCTCAATTTGAACCCCAATCTAAATGCAAATTAGGTCACAACAATCAACCAAAATAATGACCTACGACGTGTTTACTCTGTATTAATTTATGTTAATATCATTTTTCAAGAAATATAGTTTTAACACTCAATAACAAAATTTAAGAAATAATAGGTCTATTTATGTCAAATTCAATGCGTTTTTTTAGTGTTTTTATTTTAGCTTCAGTGCTGAGTGCTTGTGGTGGTGGGGATGGTAATTCAAGTTCTTCAGGCACTGCTCAAAGCAATAATAGTGGCAGTAATTCAGGTACCACTACTGGCTCTAACACGGGTAACAACTCAAATAATAACAACTCCGCTGTGGTTACTGCACAGTGTGTAGAAGCAAATTCCACTTTGTCAGTGACCGCTACAGGTTGCGTGACTTCTGGAACCAATCCTAAAACTGCTGTTTGCGTAGCATCTGGAAGTTCACAAACACTTAAAATGCTGACCGGAACCAACAAAACTGCAAGCGAAGTGATCAATGGCGGCAGTAGCTTTAGTGGTACAGCTATTTCAATCAATGGCATGAAATATGTCTGCGCTTAATCTTTAAGCATTAAATTCAGCACTCAACATCCCTCCTATCCAATGATTGACTTGGTTTTTCCGATGATGGTTGGATAGGGGTTGAATAAAGATTGAAATAATACTGATCGCTAAATCTATTTTTTAAAATTGAACCGAGTATGTCAAAGTCACTAACAATAATAATAATCGCTCTTGTAAGCTTTAGCTTGGGGTATTTTACGTCAACATTGTCTTCTCCAACTTTAGAATCTGCATTCCCATCAAACGCAAACAATGACTTACCAACCGCAGACTCAGGTTTAATCAATCAACTGAGTAATAATTTGAATCAGGTAAATTCATCGAATGTGGTGATGCTCAGTCAAAACAACCAAGAAAAAATTATTGAAATTTTAAACAATTTACCTGAATCCAAAATTGATCATTATCTGGAACAAGCATTCCCTGATCAGCATTTTGAAGGCATTGGTAATAAAAGAAAATTCGCCGAAAGATTGCTTGAAGAAATGAATCAAGATCAGGATGAATCGAATACTTTATCGGGTAAAGTCCTGATTTCAACCACGCCTACACTGCCAAATGCTTCAACGCCACTCAACGAAGTTCATGAACAACAGTTCATTTATGCACATTTTGATACATTTGGAAAAGTCCCGCCTAACACGCAAGTTTTTGTGAAATGGGTCAATCAGGATACGCAAGAACTTGTTTTATTTTCACCTAAATACATTGTTGAGAATTCACAACAGAATTGGGTCAGTGCTGTTCCTAGTAAAGGTTGGCAACCTGGCAGATATGACGTTAAATTTTATCAAATGACAGATTCGTTAACCCCAATCGCACAATCAAGTTATACTATTGACTCTGTCGTAAAATAAGATAGTTCCTCATCACTTGATATCAATTTGGATTTGAATATGTCTCAAGAGATACTTGGTTTTGCTCAGTTCACTTTAATTGGTGTAGATGCGCAAAAATTCCTTCAAGGTCAAGTGACCTTACATGTTGAACGCCTTGCAGAAAATCTCACCCGCTATACCGCGATCTGTGATTTAAAAGGTCGTATTCACTTTGGTTTATGGCTGACCAAAATCAATCCTGAACATTTTGAAATTGTGACCACACAAGATCAAGCAGAAGAATTTGCTAAACACATTAAGAAATTTGGTGCATTTTCAAAAATGAAGCTTGAAGAAACTGGTCAGGTTTACCCTACTGTTCAAGATGGCACGACCACTTTCTCAGCGGAAACAACCGATCTTGACGCATGGCAAGTTCAAGCCATTCAAAACGGGCAAGCCTATATAGATCAAGCCATTGAGCATGTGTTTCAACCACAAGAACTACGCCTACATCAACGTGAAGGCGTTCACTATGACAAGGGCTGTTATTTGGGTCAGGAAGTCATTGCACGTTTATGGTTTAAAGCAAAGCCAAAAGCGTGGTTGCATGTGATTCAGGGCACTGGCGCAGTTCCTGTAGAAGCGGAACAATTGCATAAAAGCGTGCAAGTGGTAAACAGTGCAGCATTTGAAAATGGTTATGTGGCACTGGTGGTTGCACGTCCTGATGCATTAGCTGAACTTGATGTTAGAGTTTTGGATTTACCTGAATATTTAAATGGTGATGTGGCGAGACCGCAATAAGTCCATACATGTCAGGAAGAATTTTTCTTTCTGACATAATAAACCACACCACTTCTATCATCTGAAAAATAAAAGGAATTTGCATCAATACGGTAAATGTCTGCAGGTCGTCCATTCACTTTTTTACCGACTAAAAAACCATCCATAAAGGTTTCTAATTTTTGCCCTTTGCGCATAATCACAATTTTGTAACCATGACCAATCGACTCATCGGTTGAACCATGCAAAGCGACTAAAAAAGCATTTTTGATTGTGTCGTCTGTGTTTGGATCATCAAAATAATCAAAACCTAGTGCAGATGAATGCGATGAAAAATAAGCATAAGGTGATGGTACATTTTTACACCGTGAGGCACGTTTAAACTTCTGGTCTGCATAAACCTTACCATTGGTTGAATAACAAGATGGCCAACCATAATCAGCATCACGTTTCAGTGCATAAAAAGTCTCATCAGGTTTATTTTTACCTAAATGATCTGAACCTTGATTGGTGGCAAATAAAAATTTCCCAATCCACTTCAAACCAACGGCATTTCGTAACCCTGTGGCGTAAATCTTTTGTTCAGAACCATCAGGGTTCATCTCTAACACTGTCGCTCGAATCTTTTCTTTCTCCACACATGCATTACAGCTTGAACCCACGGACACATAAATTTTTCCATTTCCACCAACTGCAATGGTTCGTGTTAAATGCCAACCACCATATTTATAACTTAAGCCATAATCAGGAAAATTCACTAAAACTTCGACCTGAGTCGTTGGTTTGATTTCGCCACGGGTAAATTTTCGCCGGGTTAACTGATGAGTTTCAGCCATATATAACCAATCTTGCCCATTCGAGTCGGTATAAAATTGGACTGAATTTGGATTTTTCAAATCCACCATATAAGGAGTTATTTTGCCGAATTTCCCAGTTTCAGCATTCCATTCATCCAAACTATAAACGATGCCTTTTTTATTGTCGGTCAAATCGTGCATATCCGTGACAAACATTCTACCATCGGGCGCTTTGGTAAAAAAACGAACGCGTTTTAAACCCTCAGCCGCAGGAATGATGTCGTAATTTGCTGGAAGGTTTAAAGAAAAGCGCTTGCCATTTTTCAAGTTGATTTGATGAGGAACAAGATCTGGCTGTTCAGCTAAAACGGCCATTGACCCCATTAAACATATGAATAAGCTTAAGAATATTTTTATCATTTTAGAGTATATCTCTATTCATATTATGAACAGTAACCTTCTTTTTTTGAAGTACTTGGATAAAAGACTCATCCAAGTACTTAAACCATTTTTAGAGCCTTATTGAACAGTTCACTCATTTTCAATGAATATTAAGTATCAAAAATCATGAAAAAGCTTATTCATGTCTTTACAAACATAATCTTTAAAATGATAAGCACGTGCATGCTTTGCATCAAATTTCGCTTCAGTTTCACCATCTTTAAAAATATAAACGCGATCATCTTTACTCACTAAAAACTGACCACCCAACTTCATTAAAAGTGCATCAATTTTTTCTTCCTCAGGAATCGATTCATCCTCAAGAACTCTTAAATAGTTACGTTTAATACTTTTAATAAACATGGTTTTCTCACAGATGATATACCTGACAATTTAATCAGACTCTGCTTGCTAAACCAAGCTTAAAGCAACATTTCATCGATCTGTTTGAGCTATACATAGTCCTTCATTTATACAATTGCTCTTGAAAGTCGGTTTCACTCATTTGATGCAATACATAAAACTCATCTGAGCAGTATAGACATATTCAAACAAGACAAAATGAACAAATAACTCAGTTTAAGTACATATCGTATATTTACATTCACACAATAGATACTATGATGAAAGTGAAATTTAAACGCCTATATTGTGTTTATGCATGAGAATAGGTTGCCGTATATAAGGTTATAAAAATATGAAAAAAATTCTATGTGGTGCTTTGCTGGCATTGGCAAGTTCAGTGACTTTTTCTGCTGCGCCAAGTGTTGGACCTGAATTCACGAAAGTTCAAGAACTCATTAAAGCTCAAAATTTTAATGCTGCTTATCAGGAGCTTGAACGCCTTTCAAAATCTGGCAATGCACAAGCTACTTATAATTTGGCGTACCTCACCCAAGCAGGTCAAGGTACCAAACAAGACAATAAAAAAGCCGTTCAACTATATGAACAAGCAGGCGCTAAAGGCTATGCACTTGCGAACTATGTGTTGGCTCAAAACTACGCAACGGGTGGCTTAGGGCTACTAAAAAATGAGAAAAAATCACGCGAGTATTTAGAAAAAGCCGCGGCTCAAGGCTTTGATGATGCCATTGTAGAACTGGCAGTGATACTGTTCTCAGAAGGCAAAGACAGCTCAGATAAGCTTGCGCTACAAAAGCTTGACCCTTTAATTAAAAAAGGCAGCTACCCTGCCATTCATGCCAAAGCCTTGTATGACATTTCAGTTGGTTTTAAAACCAAAAAAGAAGCGCCGATTAAAACAGGCTTAGCTAGCATTCAAGATCTTGGAAAAAAAGGTTACATTCCAGCGCTCATGGCCATTGGCAATATGTTTGTGAATGGTAATATCGTGCCGCAAAATCTGCCTGAAGCGAAAAAAATATTTACTGCTTTGGCTCAACAAAACGTCCCACAAGCCAAACAAGGCCTAGATGTGGTGAATAAAATGATCGCTGAAAATGCCAAGAAACCTGTGGCTAAAGCGAAATCTTAAATTCATGTTTTGATTAATACCAGCCTGATCTTAAAAAAGAGCCCTGATTAAATCAGGGCTTTCTTATCATCTTCTTTACAGCGATTTGAAATTCAAACAAGAGTAAATCTCAACTCCACCATAAGGTAATGAGTGAGGCGGAAACCATAAAGCCGAAAATCGTGCTCATGAGTAGTGGCGTAAGCGCTTGATCCTTTAGACCATAGGCCTGCCCCAGCATGCCAAAAATGGTCGGCATCGGTAAGGAGGCAATAATGGTCCCTGCATAAATCATTTCCTGACTGGCATCGGTTAAATAGGTCAAACCTAAAAATACCAATAAAGGCATGATCAAATTACTTGAGATTACCAAATAAAGACTTTGTGTATTGACGTATTTTAGCGTGAGTCCAACAATGCCACCGCCGATAGAAAATAAAGCCAATGGTGAGGCGGTTTGTCCAAGCAGTGCCAATACATCATCGAGATAACGCGGAATTCTGATCTGTAAAATGGCGCAGCCAATGCCGATGATGACGCCCATAAACAAGGGGTTTTTAAGCAAAGTCAAAACCGTTCGTTTTGAAATAGACCAAAGATTGGCTTGTTTTTGCCTACTCAGCTCTGCCAAGACCAATACAGTCGGTATCAGCAGTAAACTTTCAATAATCACCACCAATGAGGTATATGTCATGGCTTTTTGACCCATCAGCAAGGTCAAGACAGCCGTTCCGATCAGTCCTGTATTGGACATGGACGCGCCCAAAGACAACACCGCAGATTGAGATTGATTATTTTTAAAATAATGCGAGACCAGAAAAAATGCCACGACATAGAGCAGCAAGGTCACAATACTATAAACAAAGAAATATCCGGGATACCAAATTTCATGTAAATCTTTAGAGGCGAGTGACTGCAAAAATAGCGCAGGCAATGCAATTTTGATTACGAAAGCACCCACAGTCGCAACGTTTTCTTTAGAGAGAAAATGGAATTTTACAGAAGAATAGCCTAGAGCCAGTAACAAAAAAATAGGCATGATGACTGCAAAAACCATGTAAAACGATCCCCTTCAAAATATTCAATTTAAGCGATAATAAAAAACCACTTTAAAACCCAGTCTGATCCAATTCATAAGGAAAAGCGAGTTTTAAAAAGTGGTAAGTCGTACTCTAAATTTAAAAAGCTTTAAATAGCGCTTTCAAACCATGTGGCTGACAGCGTAAATACTGTGGACTAATTTCAATCTCTGCGCCTAGGCTGGCTGCTGCATGCCATGGCCATCTTGGATCATAAAGCATTGCCCGTGCCAGTCCAATCGCATCTGCTTGACCCTGTATTAAAATATCTTCAGCCTGCTGAGCTTCTGTAATCAGTCCGACTGCAATCACAGGAATGCTCACATTTCGTTTAATCGCTTCAGCAAAAGGCACTTGATAATTCGCCCCGATTTTAATGTCTTGCTCAGGATGTAAGCCACCCGACGATACATGAATATAAGCCACGCCCAATTGCTCTAAGGCTTTAGACAAACCAATGGATGAGTCTATATCCCATCCCCCCTGTTCATTCATCCAGTCCGATGCTGAAATTCGAACCCCGACTGGGTAGCCTTCAGGAACAACATTTTTAATGGCTTGTACCACTTGTAAGGTCAGTCGAATACGATTTTCCAAACTGCCGCCATATTCATCACTGCGCAGATTCGACAATGGTGATAAAAATTGATGCAACAAATAACCATGTGCGGCATGTACTTCGATCAAATCAAAACCTGCATCTACGGCACGAACAGCTGAATCGGCAAAATCAGCAATCAATTCATCAATTTCAGCAGACGTTAATGCATGCGGTGCACTGTCGGAAGAGTTAAACGGTAAATCACTTGCTGAAACAGTCTGCCAGCCATGGGTCTGCTCTGGAGAAAATTGGCCTTTTCCATCCCAAGGTTTATCTGTAGAAGCTTTACGACCAGCATGCGCCAGTTGCACGCCTATCGGCATGGGAGACAAAGATTTAACTTTGACCAATAAGGCTTTGATTTGGGCGCGTTGTAGGTCATTCCAAAGCCCTAAATCTGCATAGCTGATCCGTCCTTCAGGTTGTACCGCAGTTGCTTCAACAATGCATAAGCCTGCACCAGACAATGCATAATTCGCCCATTGTTGTTCATGCCAGTAGCTCGATTCGCCCTGCTCAGATGCCGAATACTGGCACATAGGTGCAATAATGATTCTGTTCTTTAAATGAAGCGATCCAAGCTGAATCGGTTGAAATAATAATGACATGCGATGACTCCTTTGTGCGTATTCAATCTATAGCAAATACTCTTCACCTCATTCAACGGCAAAAAAGAAACAGACCTGCTTATGAGTCTGTGTTTGAGTGCTAAAAATGTAATGTTTTTGAAGACTACATTAAAATAATACGTGACCCCAAACCCAATACCAACTCATTATTCACCTTGTGACTTGGGCTTGTGTTAATCACATATTGAATATGATGAGCGTAGCATTAACCACGGCATTGGGTTATCGCTTTAGTTAAGCTCAATATGATATCCGCACTGACATCAAAAACAGCCTTGCCTGCTGCAAAACACTCGTTCACATATACGCAGTTCAACGCTAAACCCAAGATATCATTCGGCGATGAAACCACCAATCCTAAATATTTCAGACCCAGTTACTGTGAATGATCGACTTTAATATTCATTTATAACGCTCTTTAGAAAATATCTCATCTCAAACCAGAGACTAAAATTTAAAAATGAAATCCTTATTCCTCTCATGAGTGTTTCATAAGAGAGAAATCGAATAAATTCTATTAAAGGGTTATGAACCAGACTTGTAATTCCAAGTGCTGAACCCGATATTAAACACATCCTTTTTGCAAATAAAAGCGCATGCCTGAATTACCTGAAGTTGAAACCACCAAGACCAGTCTGTTACCGCTGGTTGATCAAACCGTCTGTCGTGCTGAAGTCAATAACTCGAGTTTGCGCTGGCCCATTCCCCATGACCTGAATAAATTGGTGGGGCAAAAACTGATTCGACTCACCCGCAGATCAAAATATATTCTTGCTGAGTTTGAACAGGACACCATGCTTTGGCATTTGGGAATGTCTGGAAGCTTTCGTTTATGTGATACACAGACTGAACTGCGTAAACATGATCATTTAGTGATTCAATTCGAAAACACTGAACTACGTTATCATGACCCACGCCGTTTTGGTTGTATCTTATGGTTAGATGAATCATCGCAAACCAAACTCATCGACACACTGGGACCTGAGCCTTTAAGTGATGCCTTTAATGCTGACTATTTGGAAGCTAAATTTAAGAATAAAAATGTGGGTGCCAAAGTTGCGATTATGGACAATCATATTGTGGTGGGGGTTGGAAATATTTATGCCACAGAAAGCTTATTCAATTTAGGTATTCATCCTGCACAACCCGCTTCGAGCTTAAGTCGACAGCAAATTGAAACATTTGTTGTTGAAGTCAAACGGATATTAAAACAAGCGATTGATTTGGGTGGCTCCACCTTAAGAGATTATACCAATGCCATGGGTGAAAATGGGTATTTCCAGCAAACGCTACTTGCTTATGGCCGGGCGGGTGAAATGTGTGTGAACTGCGAAACCACTATGGAAAATTTAAAACTCGGACAACGTGCTTCGGTTTTTTGTCCGCAGTGCCAACCCTTAAAACAAGTTAAAATCGCCAGCAAGAAAGCAATTAAGAGTAAAAAAGCATGAAATCAGCCATTGTTCGACATATTTTGGTCAAAGACAAAGACTTGTGTGAGCAGCTCAAAAAGAAAATTAAAGCAGGTGCTGATTTTTCTAAAATTGCTAAACAATATTCAACTTGCCCATCAAATAAAAAGGGTGGAGAACTGGGGGATATTAAAAAAGGTCAGTTGGTCGCTCCGATTGATAAAGCTGTATTTACTTTACCTGAGCGTGAACTTCATGGACCCATTAAGAGCCAATTTGGCTGGCATTTACTCGAAATCAAATTTCGTATGGATTAAAAAAACGGCACTTTAGGTGCCGTTTTTTAAACTTCAAAACCTAATGATTAGATTTGAGGACGTTTTTTTAATTCGTCACGAATTTCACGCAGTAACTCGATATCTGCTGGAGTCGCTTCTGGTGCAGCTTCTTCAGTTTTACGCATACGATTCAACACTTTAACCAATAAGAAAACCACCCATGCCAAAATAAGGAAGTTCAATAACACTGTTAAGAAACTACCATAGGTTAAAACGTTTACGCCTGCTTTGGTTAACTCATCGAGCGAAGATAAGTTATTTGGGTTATCTCCCAATACAAAAAACTTCTGAGTGAAATCAACACCACCACCGGTGATCACAGTGATTAAAGGCATAATAATGTCTTTCACCCAATGAATCAATAATCTTACCAAACGCACCACCAATGATGACACCAATGGCTAAATCCATCATATTGCCTTTTACAGCAAATTCTTTAAACTCTTGAACAATACTCATCTAATACTCCAAAAAATATTTTGCTCATTATTTTAAATTTTATACAAGGAATTGTTCATTTTAAGCACAGAACAGATTTCCCCAAAAATCCCATGTAATTTACTCAGAATTGAATTTTTTTAATAGGGTTAATTGCCAATTCTAAACAAAAAAGCCATCAACGAATTGATGGCTTTTTTGACTAAACATAGTCCATGTTCATAATTTTAAAAATTATTTACCACGGTTACGCTTACGTTCGCCTTCTGTCAACCAACGTTTACGGATACGGATTGATTTAGGTGTTACTTCAACTAATTCATCATCTTGAATAAATTCAAGTGCTTGTTCAAGCGTGTATTCAATTGCTGGAACTAAAGTTAAAGCTTCGTCTGTACCAGATGCACGTACGTTCGTTAACTGCTTCGCCTTCGTTGGATTCACAGCCATATCGTCAGAACGTGAGTTAATACCGATGATCATGCCTTCGTAAACTTCTAACTGTGGACGAGCAAATAGACGGCCACGGTCTTGTAACGTAAACAATGCATAGCCCAAGCATACGCCTTGAACCATTGACACTAAGACACCGTTTTGACGTTGCGCAACAGTACCTGCTTTCGCTGGACCATAATGCGAAAAGCTTGACGTCATAATCCCTGTACCAGAAGTCATGGTTAGGTATTCAGAACGGAAACCAATTAGACCACGTGAAGGAACAGTTGCTTCAATACGGATACGACCTTTGCCGTCAACTTCCATATTGGTCATTTCACCTTTACGGAAGCCCATTTGTTCCATTACGAAACCTTGATGTTGTTCTTCAACATCAAAAGTCACGTTCTCAAAAGGCTCTTGAGTTTGACCATCAACTTCTTTCATGATCACTTGCGGACGAGAAACACCCATCTCGAAGCCTTCACGACGCATATTTTCAATAAGAACTGAAAGGTGAAGTTCACCACGACCAGATACTTTGAAACGATCTGGAGAATCAGTGTCTTCAACACGTAAAGCTACGTTGTGGATCAATTCGCGGTCTAGACGTTCACGGATATTACGTGAAGTCACGAATTTACCTTCTTTACCAGCAAATGGTGAGTTGTTTACTTGGAATGTCATGGTCACTGTAGGCTCATCTACAGACAATGGCGGTAAAGCTTCAACATTTTTCGGATCACAAATCGTGTCAGAAATGTGAAGTGCATCAATACCGGTAATACAAACGATATCACCTGCATTTGCTTCTTCAATATCAACGCGATCTAAACCATGGTAACCCATAATTTTTAAGATACGGCCGTTACGTGTTTTGCCTTCTTTATCAATCACAGTCACTTGTGTGTTCAATTTTACTGAACCACGTTGAATACGACCAATACCTATAACACCAACGAAGCTATTATAGTCAAGTGAAGACACTTGCATTTGGAACGGGCCATCAACGTCAACTTTTGGTGGCTCAACGATATCAACGATGGTTTGGAACAATGGCGTCATGTCATCAGCAAGTTCTTCTGGAGAAGGACCAGCAACACCACGAAGACCAGATGCATAAACAATTGGGAAATCTAACTGTTCGTCAGAACCACCTAAGTTATCAAACAAGTCAAAAACTTGGTCAATTACCCAATCAGGGCGTGCGCTTGGCTTGTCTACTTTGTTAATAATAACGATTGGTTTTAAACCACGTGCGAACGCTTTTTGCGTTACAAAACGCGTTTGTGGCATTGGACCTTCTTGAGAGTCAACAAGAAGCAATACACAGTCAACCATTGACATTACACGTTCAACTTCACCACCGAAGTCAGCATGTCCTGGGGTATCCACGATGTTAATGCGGTATTCCGTGTTTGTACGCGCGTCTGTCCATTTAATTGCAGTGTTTTTTGCAAGAATGGTAATACCACGTTCACTTTCAATAGCGCCAGAATCCATGACACGCTCAATCTCACCCGCGCGATCACCGAGTGCACCTGATTGTTGCAAAAGTTTGTCTACAAGAGTAGTTTTACCATGATCGACGTGCGCAATAATGGCGATGTTACGGAGAGTTTTAATATCTGACATGTAAATTCAATGCGTATGTAATTTGAGGGCAAATTATACAGAAAATTCCAGACTTTTGACAGTGACAGTTTATTGACAATCACATTTTTTTTTGACAAATGACATCCTTTTCGTTTTGTAAAGCTGTGTATCTCGATTAGAATAGCGCCATTCTGCCAAAACTATGATGACTAATGTCTGATTTAAACACACCTTCAGAGCAAAATAAGCAATTAGATTTGGTTTACGGTCTGAATGATCGTCCGAAACCTTTTGTTGCATTTTTAGCCGCTTTTCAACATCTCCTCGCGATTATTGTCCCTATTGTTACACCCGGTTTACTGATTTGCTTGGCTTTGGGTGTCTCAAAAGAAGACACCAATATGATTCTTTCCATGTCATTGGTGATCTCAGGCATCGCAACCTTCCTACAATGTAAAAAAATCGGTCCATTTGGTGCAGGTCTTTTAATTGTTCAAGGCACCAGTTTTAACTTCATTGGTCCAATCATTGGTATTGGTTCAGCAATGGTCGCAGCAGGCACACCTGTTGAATCGGTCATGGCGGCTATTTTTGGTGTAGTGATTGCAGGCTCGTTCATTGAAATGGGTGTATCTCAGATTTTGCCGTGGATTAAAAAGCTGATTACACCGTTAGTGACCGGCATTGTGGTGTTGTTGATTGGTTTAACCTTAATTAAGGAAGGTTTAATCAGCATGGGCGGTGGCTATCAAGCCATGAGCAATAATACCTTTGCCAATGCCGACAACTTAGTCATGTCATGTACTGTTTTGGCATTGATCATTATTTTAAATCGTATTCGTGTGACATGGGTAAAAAGCTCAGCCATTTTAATTGCATTGATTGTCGGTTATACGGTAGCGGGTTTTATGGGGCATTTGGACTTTTCAGGTCTTCATGATGCACCGCTAATTCAAGTGCCCACACCAATGCACTTTGGTTTAGACTTCTCTTGGAGTTTGTTTATTCCTATGGCTTTTATTTACCTCGTCACCTCTTTAGAGGCCATTGGGGACATCACTGCAACATCTAAACTTTCAAATCAGCCTGTAGACGGTCCTCAGTGGATGCAACGTATTAAAGGCGGTGTGTTAGTGAACGGTACAAATTCATTATTAGCGGGTATTTTCAACACTTTCCCAAGTTCAGTATTTGCGCAAAATAATGGCGTGATTCAACTGACAGGTGTTGCCAGTCGTTACGTTGGTATTTGGATTGCAGTGCTTTTGGTTATTTTAGGGTTATTCCCTGCTGTTGCTGGCGTGATTCAAGCTGTGCCTCAAGCGGTTCTTGGTGGCGCTGTGATGGTGATGTTCGGTGCAGTTGCCGCCTCTGGGATTAACATTCTTTCGGGTGTTCATTTAGATCGCCGTGCGCTTCTCATCATTGCGATTTCATTGGCACTGGGTTTAGGTGTAGCACAAGTTCCACAGATTTTAGAGCACCTTCCTGAACTATTCCGCAACATCTTTAGTTCGGGCGTTGCGACGGGCGGTATTGCTGCATTACTTTTAAATATTATTCTTCCTGAAACGAAGAAATAATTTCATTTCAGTTACAGCACTGCCCAGCATTGTCTGGGCATCGTTGTTCAATGGAGAGATAAAATATGGATCCTAGAAGTGAAGTTGTCATTCGACAGCATGATTATCTTTCTGGGCGTGTATTACTGATTAATGCACCGACCGATGATTTATTATCTAATCTAGGCGAAAATATCCAAGCCTCGGTATGGACTTGGAATTTTAACGAATATCAGTATTTTCAAAAGCTAGAAGCCAATGTTCATTTTGGTATTGAGTTACCTGAACATGATTTTAATCAAGCGATTATTTTTGTACCAAAATCAAAAGAGCTGTTGAACTATATTTTGCATTATGCGGTCGAGCGCTTAGGCTTAGGTGCATCAGTGTTTTTGGTCGGCGAGAAAAAAGCGGGCGTTGAACGTGCATCGAAGCAGTTAACCCCGTATGGACAAACCACAAAACTTGACAGTGCGCGTCACTGTCAAATGTGGCATTTGAAGGTCGAAACACTACCTAAAGCTCGTACGACTGCGGACTGGGCGCAAGTGTATCCTGTAGCAACACCCAATGGTGAAATCGAGATTTGTTCATTACCCGGTGTATTTAGCCAAAATCGTTTAGATATAGGCACAGCCGTTTTACTGCCGGAGCTGACCAAAATGACTTCGGGTAAGATTGCAGATTTCGGTTGCGGTTCTGGTGTAATTAGTGCATTTTTAGCCAAGCTAAACCCTAAAAATCGAATTTTTGCGATGGATGTCGATGCATTTGCTTTAGCATCAACCCGAATGACTTTTGAAAAAAATAATTTAGCACCCGAACAACTGGAAATTAAAGCGGTTACAGGTATTGAAGATGCCCCCTTGTTTCTTCATGCCATTGTAAGTAATCCCCCTTTTCATTCTGGAATCCAAACCGACTATAATGCAAGCGAAAGTTTATGCAAGACTTCACGCCGTCATTTGAAATCTGGTGGGGAGCTATGGATTGTGGCAAACCGTTTTTTAAATTACCCAACATTAATTGAGCAAAACTTTGGTCAGTGTGTGACCAAGGCGGATCAACAAGGCTTTAAAGTGCTATTCGCAAGTACTCAAAAGAAATCATAAGGAACACACGATGAGCGAAACAGGTCAACTTAAGCGCAAGCTTGGAGCGCGCCATCTCAATATGATCGCCATTGGTGGTTCTATTGGTACGGGCTTATTCCTCGCTTCAGGCGCAACAATTGCTAATGCAGGTCCTGGCGGTGCACTACTGGCCTACTGCTTAATTGGAATCATGATTTATTTCTTGATGACCAGTTTAGGTGAGCTTGCAACGCACAATCCAACTTCAGGTGCTTTTTTCACCTATGGTACAAAGTACATTGAAGGTGGTTTTGGTTTCGCCCTCGGTTGGAACTATTGGTATAACTGGGCGATTACCGTGGCTTTCGAATTGGTTGCCGTCCAGTTCATCATGAAGTTTTGGTTCCCCGATATTCCCGGTGTTTATTGGAGTGCCATATTCCTTGCGATTGTTTTTGGGATTAATGCCTTAACGGTTAAAGGCTTTGGCGAAAGTGAATTCCTGTTCTCTTTGGTCAAAGTTATTGCGATTGTGATCTTCATTGTGATTGGTATCGCAATGATTGCCAAAATCATGATGACACCCGGTATGGTGACATTTAGTAACTGGACCAAAGGTGAAGCACCCTTTGTTGGGGGGTTCCAAGCGCTGATTGGTGTAGCTATGATCGCTGGATTCTCATTCCAAGGTACTGAGATGGTTGGTGTTGCGGCAGGTGAATCTAAAGATCCGAAGAAAACCATTCCGATTGCGATCAAGCAAATCTTCTGGCGTATTTTATTGTTCTACGTGGTGTGTATTTTCATTATCGGGACATTGGTGTCTTATGATGATCCACGACTATTGCAAGCTGCATCAGATGAAAATATTGCACTTTCACCGTTTACTTTGCTTTATGAACAAGCAGGTTTTGCCTTTGCAGCCAGTTTAATGAATGCGGTTATTTTAACGGCTATCTTATCTGCGGGTAACTCGGGCATGTATTCATCAACCCGTATGCTGTTTGATATGGCGCGTGAAGGTCGTGCTCCAAAATGGTTCGCTAAACTCGATATGCGCGGCGTACCAATGAATGCTTTATATGCAACGACGGCTGTTGCTGCACTGTGTTTCCTCACGACTTTTATTGGTCAACAAGAAGTCTTCAACTGGCTACTCAATATGTCAGGCATGTGCGGCTTTATTGTTTGGCTCGGTATTGCCATTTCACACTACCGCTTTCGTAAGGGCTATCTTGCGCAAGGCAATAAACTTGAAGATTTGGCCTATACTGCAAAGTTCTTCCCATTTGCTCCGTGGTTTGCATTCATTTTATGTACCATCGTTGTATTAGGTCAAAACTACCAAGCGGTTATGGAAGGTCAATGGCTGAGTGTTTTATCGACTTATATCAGCATTCCTTTGTTCTTGGTCATTTGGTTAAGCTATAAATGGAAGCATAAAACCAAGCTTATTCCCTATGATCAAATGGATGTTCAACCCATGAACATCGACAAAGAATAAGTCATTTAGAAAAAAACAGCCTGCGGGCTGTTTTTTTGTGACTTTATTTTATAAGAGTCAATCGCTTGCAATAAAATTTGAATTATAAATATCTTACTGAATTTTTAAAGTCGCACTCACACGGCGGTTGTTAGCACGCCCTTCAGCAGTGTCGTTGCTGTCTATCGGTTTTGCAGAGCCAGCACCCAGTGTTCTCACCTGCTGCGGATTCACGTTATAGTCTAAAACCAGTTTATTGCGTACCGAATTTGCACGCTCAAGCGAGACTTTTTTATTGCGCGCTACAGAACCTGTACTATCAGTATGCCCTTCAAGCTCCAAAATAAAATTACTGTTTTGTGCAAGACCTTGAGCCGCTGCTGCTAAATACGCATGATATCTTGCTTCAACTTGACTTGAGTTGCGATCAAAATAAATAGACACACCATTCTTTAATTCATTCAGCACTTGTTGAGATGCAGCATCCTGCTTCGACACCTGAGTATCAACAACGTTAGAGGTACAGCCTGCGGAAATAATCGTAGCAGCCAGAATGGTAAATATAATTTTTTTCATAATAAACTCTTATTTTTGATCTTAAAATGTATTTATGGAAAATATAGCATAGATTATTTTTAAACTTAATTGGATAACTCTAATTCACGCAAAATAGAGAGAAAAAAAACGACTCCGAAGAGTCGTTTTTTTATTCAGTTTTACTCAAAAACTTGAGTTAAACTTATTGAGCAACAACAGTACGGCTACCAGAGATCGTCGCGAATACACGACGGTTCATAGCACGACCTTCTTTAGTGTTGTTGTCAGCAATCGGTTGATCCCATGCGAAACCTTGAGTTGCTAAACGAGCAGCATCAACATTGTATTCGCTTACAAGAGCAGATTTAACTGAGTTAGCACGAGCCAATGATAAACGTTCGTTTAGTGCACGTGGACCTGTGTTATCTGTGTGACCTTCAATACGAGCAGTCGCATTCGGGTATTCAGCTAACTTTTCAGCAACTTTAGCAATTTCTGGCTTGTATTGATCTTTGATGTTTGATTTGTTGGTATCAAAGAACACACGAAGTTCCATGTTCAAATCTTCAGTCAACTCTTGTGGAGCTGGAGCTACTGGAGCTGGCTCTACAGGAGCAACTTCAACAACAGCTGCAGCAGGTTTCAAGTGACCACCAAGAACTACGTTAAGACCAGCCAAAGCTGTGTAGTTCCAGAAATCTTCATCGATGTTATAAGTTGCACGCGCTTCAGTACGTAGAGACAAAGCATCGTTTAAGCGCCAGAAAGCACCAAGACCTGCATTACCTAAAGTACCTTCGTCGTCACCTTTAGCAACGCCATCAAACTCGTATTTGTAGTGACCAGCACCTAAAAGTACGTATGGCTTGATTTTGCTGTCATAGTTTTGAGTGATCAAATCAGAAGTAGCATAGAAGTTACCATTGATTTGAGTTTGTTTATACTCAGCGCCAGCGATAGGATCGATATCACCTTTAACTTGGTTATATTCAGCTTCAAAACCTAACCAAGGTGTTAATTCGATGCCAAGTGCAGCACCAACGAATAAATCGTCTTGTAACTCAGGACCAGAAGTTAAATGGTCAACACCGTTGTTGTGTTTAGAGTCTTGAAAAGTGTAACCGACCATTAATGGTGTAACGGTTACGCCAGCGTTAGCAGCAGCTAAAGGTGCAGCAACAAGCATAGCAAGTGCGATACGACTCAATTTCATGGATATCCTCCAGAGATAAAAATTGTTGTTCAAGCTCAGCCTAAAATATTAGGGCTTCCTGAGATAAGCTTTTTTATACCCCAGTATTTTTTTTAAGCTACTCACGTTGAATCATACAAACACTGGAAACATTTTCCAAGTGCTTGATTACTTTAATCAAGTAAATTATTGACAAAATTACTTACAATTTCCGTTGTAATTCGGTAATTTTTCACTCAATTTCTTCTTGTGAATAACTTATCTTTTCATTGCTGTTATATTAACAGCAATCAGAAACGATAGTAATCATTTTTTACGGTGTTATCTCCGGATAAAAAATAAAAAAATTATTATTAAATTCAAACAATTAAAAAATAAAAGTAGCCAAAAATGTATTTAGATTGTAAACAACGCGCTTTTACGATGATTGAACTGGTCATTATTATCGCTATTATTTCAATTATTGCCACGATAGCCCTGCCCAATTTTCATAACTTTCGAGAGAAACAAGAAGTCTCTCAACTGCACGCTGTGATCCGTCAGCATGTTCAACTTGCCAAAAATACAGCGAAGGTTTATCAGACCCGCGTGGTCATCTGTTCAACATCCAATATGACTCAATGTGAAAATGATCAGTGGAATAGCGGCATTCTGGTTTTTTCAGATTTAAACAACAATAAAAGTATTGATGCCACTGAGCGTGTTCATCAAGTCACTCAGACCAATTTTAAATACGGATCTTTAAGGTGGGATGGCGGAGCAACCAGTCCTAAAACGGTCACATTTCAAGGTGATACAGGCTTACCGCTGGGTTCACCAGGTTCATATCGTTATTGCAGTTTTAAAACCAATCATAACCATCGCCGTATTCCAATTAGTCCTATGGGACATACCCGTATTGAAAATATCAGTACGTGTGAATAGAGCTTAACTGATCAGTCTACATCTAGATCCAGAATAGGCTTTATTCAATTGCAATTTTCAATATACTGCTAGTGTTTGGACAATTAGATTAAAAATTGATTAGAAAATATTGGAGAAATAACAATGACTGACATCGTGATTGTCAATGGTGCCCGTACTGCAATGGGTGGTTTTCAAGGTAGTCTTGCCAGTGTGACCGCCCCACAACTCGGCTCTATTACGATTAAAGAAGCGATTGCACGTTCGGGCTTGCAAGCATCCGATGTTGAAGAAGTGATTATGGGCTGCGTACTGCCTGCGGGTTTAAAGCAAGGCCCTGCACGTCAAGCCATGCGGCTTGCTGGACTACCTGATTCAACAGGTGCGGTAACCATTAATAAACTCTGTGGTTCTGGCATGAAAGCTGTGATGCAAGCGGCAGATATGATTAAAGCAGGTTCTGCAAGTATTGTGGTTGCTGGTGGTATGGAGTCCATGACCAATGCTCCGTATCTATTACCAAAAGCGCGTGGCGGTTTCCGCATGGGTCATGGTGAAATTAAAGATCACATGTTCCTAGATGGTTTGGAAGATGCTGAAACAGGTCGTTTAATGGGTTCATTTGCCCAAGATATGGCGAATACACGCGGCTACACACGCGAGCAAATGGATGATTTCGCCATTCGTTCATTAAAACGTGCACAGAACGCAATTACTGAAGGCTATTTTGCCGATGAAATCGTGCCTGTACCTGTTTCAAGTCGTAAAGGCGATGTGATTGTTGATAAAGACGAACAGCCGTTTAATGCCAATATCGATAAAATTCCGACACTCCGCCCTGCCTTTGCCAAAGACGGAACCATTACCGCAGCCAATGCAAGTTCAATTTCAGATGGTGCCTCTGCTCTTGTTTTAACGTCAATTGAAAATGCGACAACCAAAGGTTTAAAGCCTTTAGCGAAGATTGTAGCCTACGCATCAAACTCTCAACATCCATCTGAGTTTACCATTGCGCCAGTGGGCGCTATTCAAAAAGCGCTGGACAAAGCAGGCTGGACGGCTTCTGAGGTTGATCTTTGGGAAATCAATGAAGCTTTTGCCATGGTCACCATGTGTCCAATTGATGATTTCAAACTCGATGCTGAAAAAGTCAATATTCATGGCGGTGCGTGTGCGCTCGGTCACCCTGTTGGCTCTACAGGTTCTCGTATTATTTTAACCTTGATCCATGCCCTAAAACGTACAGGTGGTAAGCGTGGTATTGCGGCGTTATGTATTGGTGGTGGTGAAGCAACTGCTGTAGCGATTGAGTTGATCTAGGTCTGATTTCATTTTAAATTATAAATTGTTGCAATTAAATCCTCACCCATTGGTGGGGATTTTTACTTACAAATTCATATGTATTGCCCACATTTATTTTCGTCTTGTTTTGTTAGATTCAATCTTTCAGAGAATAAAAATGGGTTTACATTATGCAGCTCAATCACTATCTCAATTTTCAAGGCGAAACTGAAGTCGCTTTTAAATTTTATAAATCAGTGTTTGGTGGTCAATTTTCTAATCTGACTCGTTATGGTGAAATACCGCCTGAAGAAGGCATCACGCTATCTGAAGCAGAGAAAAATCTTATTCTTCATGTATCACTTCCTATCAATGAGTTTACTGAATTGATGGGCTCCGATATCAATGATCAATTTTGTGTAAATCACAATATCGGTTTCAGCAAAGGTAATAATCACTCTATCTCGATTAATCTTAATGCCCATGAACAAGAGGATGCACAACGTTTATTTGACGCCTTATCGATCAATGGTCAAATTGAAATGCCCTTAGAAAAAACATTTTGGGGTGCGCTATACGGTGCTTTTACCGATCAGTTTGGCATTAAATGGATGATTAACTGTCAGCTTGAAGAAACTTAATTCATTCACTAAAAAGATGAAAAAGCCTCCAATCGGAGGCTTTTTCATACTTATAACTCAAGCTGATTAAGCCCCAGTTTGATAACTTGCTTGTGCAACCGCGGTTGACGCTTGATATGGGTTTTTAAAATCATTTAAGCCCGCAGCAGCTTCTTGAATGTCTTTACCTTCTTTAATCACAAAACTATCAAAGCCTGAACGCTTTAAATAGTTCAAAACATCTTTGAAGATATCACCAATTGCACGAAGTTCACCTTGGAAACCTTGACGGCGTAAAAGCGCAGCAAAAGAATAACCACGACCATCGTTAAAGCCTGCAAATTCAATAAAAATGGTATCTAACTGATCGAGTGGGTATTGATTGACTTCTGGCGAATCATCAACCGTGATCAAAAGACCCTTTTTACCTGAGATATTGGCCAATTGATCCAATTGCGCAGTAGTTAAAACCACATCACCTTGTGGTAGCACACTATCTTCAGCAATCACTTGATAGGTATTGTCTGCAATCGTTCCATCTTTAGACAGGACTTGAAGTGCTATATTAAGCATATGCGCGCTCCTTAAAGGGTTGAATGCCGACACGACGATAAGTTTCAACAAATTCTTCACCTTCTTGACGTAAATCGAGATAGGTATTTAAAATTTCTTCTACGACGTCAGGTATACGATCTGCTGCAAATGATGGGCCTAAAATATCGCCAATTGAAGCATCATGGTCGGCATTGCCACCTAAAGTGATTTGGTAGAACTCAGCGCCTTTTTTGTCCACACCCAAGATGCCAATATTACCGACATGGTGATGACCACAGGCATTCATACACCCTGAGATATTCAGATCTAATTTACCTAAGTTGTAAATGGTATCTAAGTCATCAAAACGACGTGAAATCGCTTCTGAAATGGGAATTGATTTTGCATTTGCAAGTGAACAGAAGTCCCCTCCTGGACAGCAAATGATATCGGTAATAAAACCAATATGCGCGCGTGCCAAGTTATTGGCTTCAAGCGTTTGCCAGACCGCAAATAAATCTTTTTGTGGAACATCGACAAGTGAAATATTTTGTTCGTGCGTGGTACGTAGCTCACCGAATGTGTATTGATCTGCAAGATCTGCAATCAAGTTCATTTCTTCAGTGGTCATGTCACCCGGTGCAATACCAGTGCGTTTTAGGGAAATGGTCACAATACGATAACCTGTGACTTTATGCGCATTGGTGTTGATATTGAACCACTGTTTGAATTTCGGATATTGTGCAAACTGCTCCGTGAAGTCTTCATCTGCATAATCTTGATAATCAAACGGGGTAAATTCCTCATCTAATTTTTGCAGAATTTCAGGCTGAATTTTCAACGTCTTAATCGTATGTTCAAACTCAGCTTCAACCTTCTCAGCAAACACCGCAGGCGTTAAAGCTTTCACTAGAATTTTAATACGCGCTTTGTATTTGTTGTCACGGCGACCATGTAAGTTATACACACGAAGTACCGCTTCAAGGTAAGCAATCAAATCTTCGCGTGGTAAGAAATCACGAATAAAACTACCAATGATTGGAGTACGACCTAAACCGCCACCGACTTTGATTTTATAGCCTATTTCGCCCGCTTCATTTTTGACAATGTACACACCAATATCATGGAATGACACCGCAGCACGATCGGTCTCTGCCAATGCCGACACCGCGATTTTAAATTTACGCGGTAAGAAAGCAAATTCCGGATGGAAGGTTGACCATTGACGAATCAATTCGCAGGTTGGACGTGGGTCAGCAATTTCACCCGCCACAACACCTGCATATTGGTCAGTGGTGGTATTACGAATACAGTTACCAGACGTTTGAATCGCATGCATTTGAACAGATGCCAGTTCTTCTAGCATATCCGGTACATTTTCTAGTGCAGGCCAGTTAAACTGAATGTTTTGACGTGTTGAGACATGGGCATAGCCACGGTCAAACTCTTTTGCCAAACTTGCGATTTTGCGCAGTTGCTTTGAGTTCATCAAACCATAAGGTACTGCAACACGGAGCATCGGTGCATAACGCTGCACGTATAAACCATTTTGCAGACGTAATGGACGATACTCATCTTCCGTGAGTTTTCCAGCTAAATAACGTTCCGTTTGATCACGAAATTGTGCAACACGTTCATTGACCAGTTGCTGGTCGAAATCAGTATATAAATACATGGCGTACAGCTAGTAGTTTAATTATAACGGCTCACAGCATAACGATTAATCAACTATCAATAAAATGTGTTTTTTACATATTTAATAGCTGTTTTATTGATAAGGATTCGATATCTGTTTATTTTACAAGGTCTTTTTAGCCAAACGCTGCTTGATTCGAGCAATTGATCCAATTTTCAATTAGATATCACGATTTCAGCTAAGCCAACTGCCGATAAAATCCAATATTGAACACAGATGTAATGCACTATGCTTATGCACTCAAAAGTTAAATTTGCAGATAAGTATTTTCCCAATGGTTCGGCTCAAACTCACCTTCCACCAATTCGACATAACGCCCATAGACTTGATCAATCGCAATACAATCATCGACCTCTAACACGCGATCAGTATGTTGTTTTTGCCAGTGTGTGGCAAAATAGGCTTTGCCACGCTGTTTTGCGACCATTGCATTTTGTGCAACCACCAACACGTAGCGATGCAGCTCGCCAAATTCACGGGCGTCATAACCGCCTAAATTAATGAGAAAGAGTTTTTGATTGGATGGATTCGGTGCTGCGTCGACAAACTGTAAGCGGTATTTTACACCTTCAAAGGCCACACCATGAATTTGCGCCCAAGCATCAATATGTAACCCTTTTCGCTCACCAAACCATGCATTTTTTAGTTGTGGGTAAGTCTGTTCAAGTGATTCACCCACAGCAATAACCACATCATGTACTTCTGTATTGGCACGTGCATGACGACCACCCAGCATGACGATAAAAAGACTTGGCATCATATTCCCCTAATAACTTCCATCAGACAGCAGCTAAAGTTTGTAGTATTTCTAAAACAATCACAGCGCCCAAAGATAATACGGCATTATTCACAAAGTGAATCAACAGCACATGCCAAATATTACGTGTCCATAAATAAATGAGATTTAAAAATAATCCTGCTGCCATAAAGCTCACTGTAGCGACTAAATTGCCATCGAAATTATGATAATGAATCAGCCCAAATAAAACTGAGTTCATCAGTACTAAAACCACACGCCAAAGCCAGGGTTTTACAAACAAATTTTGCAACAGTGTATAGCGAAAGATGATGTCTTCTAGCAGCGCCGTAAATAAGGGTCCCAAACTAATAATAATCAAACTGACAAAGGCGATCTGACTCGGATCAAGTTGATTTTGATTTGGCTCAACTGTGCCCACGGGTAGTACACTTCGCGCTAAAGAAATGATCATTTGAAGCATCACAGCACCAACGATAACCAACAGATTTGACCGCCAGAATGCCTGCTTATACTTCTGCCAATGTTCAATCAACATGGTCTTATACAACGTACAGACGATGATAAACAGTATGCCTCGAAAAACAGTATCACCTATTGCAGTATTGACTGAACTGCCAAACATGGACTCCAGCAAATAACCATTGAGAAAAATAAGTGGAATAATACATAGGGCAAATGTGTCTCTCCATTGCCAATGAATATGTGTTGGAAAGTGTTCGGCACGTACCACATCGGTAAAAGTCATTTTATAGATCGAATAAGTGTTAAATTTTGCGTATTGTGTCGATCGTGAGCTTTTCGATCTATATGATTTTTGTTTGTATTGTTAAACTCCATTCGTAGAAAAGCCCCATCAATGGGGCTTTTTCAGGTTTCACAGAGATTTAATTGAATATTTTACATCTCAACCATTTCCACGCCATCAATACGCGCAACAGTCATCAAGTCTTTATCACCACGACCTGAAACAGTCGCAATGATAATTTGATCTTTCGACATGGTCGGTGCAAGCTTAGTCACATATGCCATCGCATGTGCACTTTCAAGCGCTGGAATAATCCCTTCAATTTGGGTTAAATCACGGAAACCTTGCAGCGCTTCATTGTCATTAATGGGCACATACTGCACACGGTTCATGTCTTTTAAGAAGCTATGCTCGGGTCCAACACCTGGATAATCTAGGCCCGCAGAAATTGAATGTGTTTCAATAATCTGACCCTGCTCATCTGACATGAGATACGTACGATTGCCATGTAGCACGCCAACATGACCAGCATTCAGTGGTGCTGAATGTTTACCCGACTCGATTCCCAGACCCGCAGCTTCAACGCCATACATTTTCACATCGTGATCATTTAAGAATGGATAGAACAAGCCCATCGCATTTGAACCACCACCCACGCAAGCCACAAGCGCATCAGGTAAACGCCCTGCCTGCTCTTGAATTTGCTTGCGTGCTTCACGACCAATGATTGATTGGAAATCACGAACCAATTGTGGATACGGATGCGGCCCTGCCACAGTACCAATCACATAATAAGTTGAATCGACATTGGTCACCCAATCACGCATGGCTTCGTTCATGGCATCTTTAAGTGTTTTAGACCCGCTTTCTACAGGAACAACGGTTGCACCGAGTAGACGCATACGATAGACATTCATGGCTTGACGTTTAACGTCATCTGCACCCATAAACACCACACATTCAAGTCCCAAACGCGCTGCGATGGTGGCTGTAGCTACACCGTGCTGACCTGCGCCTGTTTCCGCAATAATTCGTTTTTTACCCGACAATTTTGCAAGTAGCGCCTGACCAATGGTGTTATTGACCTTATGTGAACCCGTGTGGTTTAAATCTTCACGTTTCAAATAAATTTGCGCACCACCTAACTCTTTTGACCATCGTTCAGCATGATAAAGTGGACTCGGACGACCTACATAGTGGGCTAAATCTCGGTCGAATTCTGCCAAAAACTGAGCATCATCTTTCATGCGGAAATAGAGTTTCTCTAAATCCTGTAATGCTGCCATAAGCGTTTCTGACACAAAACGTCCGCCATGAATACCGAAATGCCCATTTTGATCTGGGAATTGGGTATAGTCAGTTTGCTGATCCACGATGGACTCCTTGCATAAATTGTTCAATGAGTTGTTGGTCTTTTATACCTTTTGCGGATTCTACACCTCCGCTAACATCGACTGCATATGCGCTTGTCGTCGTTATAGCGTCTTCAACATTTTCAGGCTTTAAACCGCCTGCCAAAATTAAAGGGATATCGAGTTTTGGAAATTGTGCCCAGTCAAATGCATGCCCTGTGCCACCTTTAAGCTCAGGATGCCAAGCATCTAAAAGCATAGCACTCGCACCGGCCTGTTGATATTGCTCAATTGTTTGAATTAAATCTAAATCAGGTTTGACTTGAATGGCCTTATACCAACGACGCTGTACTTGCTGAGCAATATATTGGCATTGTTCTGGTGTTTCATCACCATGAAATTGAATCAGATCAAGCGCTACGGTCTTTAAAACCTCTTGAATCTGCTCAAGTGATGCATTGACAAATAATCCGACAGTTTGCACATAGGCAGGAATATGTTGAATGAGACGTTCTGCTTGTTCGATGGAAACATGACGTGGACTGGGCGGGTAAAACACCAATCCTATCGCATCTGCTCCGCTATGAACAACTGAGTAAACGTCTTCTACACGGGTTATTCCACAAATTTTGGCACGCGTTCGCATATACACTGGCTCAACTATGGCGCAATAAAAAATTTGATTTAAAGGCAATGGATCACTATAGGCGAAAAGCATTGTAATGCAATTTTTTTGGCTTGAGTAAAGTTCATCCTGAAATTTATAGCGACGCATTGTTTAAATGAGGCTCAAATACTATACTGCGCGCAACTTGCAATGAGTTCAAGCTACGGCTTTAGGGAAGTTGATGCGAATCCAACACTGCCCTCGCAACGGTAAAAATGAAACGTATATCGCTTTAAATCTTTAGATTTACGCCACTGCACCACGGTGTGGGAAGGCGGATATACCAATGTTGAAGCCATCTATGCTGCAACATTTATATTTAAGTCCGGATACCTGCTTATTGTGTTCTTTAACTCAATCATTCACGAGGGGTGAATGTATGGAGCAAAACATGTCTACTCTTTTTAAACCTACCGCACTTGTAGGTGCTATTGCGCTTGCAATGGGATTTTCTACCACCGTTTCTGCTGAATCTTCTGTAAATAGCTCGAGTAAATTACAACCGATTGTGATTACGGCGACACGCTCTGAAGAAAATCTAAAAAACGTACCTGTCCGAATTACTGTTATTGATCAAGCAACCCTTGAACAAAATCCTCTACTCAATGTTTCTGATATTATTCAACGAGATCCATCTGTTTATATTAAACAAAGTGGTGGCATGGGACAAATTTCAGAAATTGGTTTACGAGGTATGAAAGCCGTTCATACACTTGTATTGAAAGATGGCGCTCGCATAAATAGCCAAAATGAACTCGGTCCGTTATACCCTTCATTTTTAGATACCTCAGACATTCAACAAATTGAAATTTTGAAAGGACCTGCATCTGTACAATACGGTAGTGATGCGATTGGTGGTGTCGTGCAACTACTTTCAAAAAAACCTGTAAAAACAGGCGCTGAACTGACTGGTATTTATGGGGAAAATAATACCTATAAAACCATTACAAAAGTAGATTACGTTTCTGATCAAGGCTTTTACGCTCAAGTTGGTGGTCAACGTTTAGAAAGCGATGGTACACGCATCTTTGAAAGCCAACCGAAAAGCGAAAACGCAAGTTACGACCAAAAAGGCTATAATGCAAAAGTTGGTTATTACCAAGAAAATAATATAAATGCTTCTGCGTCAATCAGTGAAAATAAAGGCATAAGTATTTTCAGCAATGACTATATTGTCAATTCAGCACCACGCGAGTTTGAAAACCGTGTCATCAATGCCAAAGTCGACTACAACATTTTGGATAACTTGATTTTAGGTGCTCAATTCGCCAATGTTCAAGATAAGCAAAATGTGCCTTCATATGGTACAGAGTACAATACTGAAAATAATCAAAGTGATTTTAATCTACGTTGGAAATTTACACCTCACCAAAACATTTTGGTTGGTGCAACATACAATGATGCTAACTACCAAACCAATACCATTAAAAATAATGAGCAAAGTGTAGAAAGCACAGGTTATTACTTACAACACCAATTCAAAAATGATCTTTTTGATACCCAAGTGGGTGTGCGTACAGAAGACAATGAGCGCTTTGGTACACATACCGTTGGACAAGGTGCAGTGCGATATCACTTCCTTCCAAATGCAAGTATTTATGCCAATATCGGCAGTGCATTCCGTGCACCAACATTGAATGAGCTTTATTCACAATGGGGTGGAAATGAAAATCTAGACCCTGAAGAAAGCACATCGTATGAACTTGGTTTCGACTATGATGTCAATGCAAAACTCAGCACAAGCCTGTCTGCGTACCACACCAAGGTCAAAAACTTAATTAGCTATAGCTACCCTGTAGGTAATATTAATGTAGATCAAGCTGAATTCACCGGTGGTGAAGCCGAAGTAAAATGGCATCAAGATGATTTATTTATTTCTACAGGCTATGCCTATGTGAAATCTGAAAATAAAAAAACAGGTAACGAAATTGCCTATCGTCCACGCCAAACACTGACACTGACCACAGGGTTAGAAAATGAAATCTATGGTATTAGTGCTTCACTGATTGCACGTAACCATGCTTATGCTGATACGGCAAATATAACACGTGTACAAGGTTATGCCACTATAGACCTGAATGCGTATTGGAATGCGACACCGAATGTAAAACTCTTTACCAATATTCAAAATATCGGCGATGTAGAATATCGTGAAGTACTCAATACTTATCCAACAACAGATTGGTATATCAATAGCGGACGTCAAGCATCTGTTGGTGTGACCTTTAAGTACTAAGATAAATGCTGAGATTTTAAAGCACAATCTAAGTACATAAAATTTGAGGATAATGTCATGAAAATGGCATTATCCTTTTTAGTCTCTAGACAAATACATTAACAATTTAAGGAACAAATATCATGGGTCACCGTTTAAGTAAAATTTATACCCGTACAGGCGATTCAGGGACAACTGGACTGGGGGATGGTTCACGCGTATCTAAAGACGACCTGCGTATTCATGCCTTAGGCGATGTAGATGAGCTGAATTCATGTATTGGTACTTTGCGTTCACAAGTTGCGTTGAGTTCGATTGAAGATAAAGCCAAATGGGATAAATCACTGAGCTTAATTCAACATTGGCTTTTTGATTTAGGTGGTGAGGTGTGCATTCCAAACTACAATATGGTTTTGCCCCTTTCAGTTGAATTTCTGGAAAAAGAAATTGACCGTATGAATGAAGATTTACCCATGCTAAAAGACTTTATTCTTCCCGCAGGAACACTGGCATGTAGCTATGCACATCAAGCGCGTTCAGTCTGTCGCCGTGCAGAGCGCAGCCTCATGACCGTACATGCACGTGATCAAAATATTCAAGCGGTATCACTACAACTCCTCAACCGTCTTTCCGACTGGTTGTTCGTTGCATCACGTGCATTACAACGTGCGGAAGGTGGTTCTGAAGTGCTGTGGCAGAAAAACATCAATGACACCATCGAAAACTAAAATCATGATTTGATTTTGTATCTGAAAATTCTCGTCGGTTGGGGCTTGTTTTTCCGTTTCATCCGACGAAAATAAAGCATGTCATTTCAATGCAACATTCTATGTCAACAATAGGCTTAGCTTTTCAACTGATGAACGCAATATGCGTATAATTGGACATCGTGGTGCGCGTGGCGAAGCACCAGAAAATACCTTGGGTGGCTTTCAGTACATTCAAGATTTAGGTATTCGCGCAGTTGAGTTTGACGTGCGCCAGCTTAAAGATCATGCGCTGATTGTTATGCATGATGACCAGTTTATTCGAACCACAGGTCAAGACAAATATGTCTATGAATGCGCCAGTGAAGACTTAGAGCACTATAACCATGCGGTGACATGGTCAGAATGGAATAAGGTCGAAACCACACCCCTGCTCGCTCAAACTTTAAAAATCATTGAAAATTTTGATCATATAGAAGTTGAAGTAAAAGCGGTTCAAACACAGCAAGAAGCAGATCGACTCACATTGAGCTTACAACAACAACTTAAAGGGTTTGAACACACTGCAGTTATTACCAGTTTTGATCCTAAAATCCATCACTCTCTACAACAGCAAAATTCAAGTTTTAAACGTGGTTTACTCATTGAACATGACGTGAAGTTTAAAGCCATTGATCAAGCCTTGAGTTTAGGATGCTGTCAAATTGGATGGATGAATCCATTGGCGACTGATGAAATCATAAAAGCCACTCAAGCGGTCAAATTAGATATTAGTGTATGGACCGTCAATGACGTGGAACGCGCTAAACAACTCAAAGACTTAGGGATTACAGGTTTAATTACCGATGTACCCAAACTCATGCTGCAACACTTATAAGCATGCTCCGTCAGAGTAAGCAGACCTAAAACCATTTTCAGGATTTGACGTTTGGTTGCAATAGCGCGACCAAGCCTTCATTTTTAATCTATAGTTTTGACCTACATTATAAACTCAACTACAACCTCGACTATGATTGACCATCGGACACCTATTTCAACTCAAAATTTAACCACAAAAAATCTAACTCAGCAGTCTATTTATTCTGTTACGGTTTGGTACAATACATCTGTACAATAATGCTAGTGAACATTTGTTCGCTCATGCTAATATGCCCAAATCTTAACCTATTAATACGATGGTTAAGATTTCGTTAATACCTACCTTCTTAGGTTCTAGGAGTGCTGTTGGAGATGAATGCTCCCTTACCCAAAGCCCCAATAAATTGGGTTGCAGTTTTTGCATTGGTTTTTTTACCTATCGTTGCCATCATTGCGATTCCACTTTATGCCTATCACCATGATTTTAGTCTTGGTGCTTGGATCAGCATGTTTGTTTTACTCGGATTTAGTAGTCTAGGTATTACAGCGGGTTATCATCGTTTATGGGCACATCGTGCATATGAAGCAACTTTGCCTTTAAAAATTATTTTAATGGTTATGGGTACCTTTGCCGTTCAAAACAGTATTCTGTTTTGGGCTTCAGGTCACCGTACGCATCATCGTCATGTAGATGATATTGAACAAGATCCGTATTCAATTAATAACGGGTTTTGGTATGCACATATTGGCTGGATGCTTCGTAACTATCCAGCAGCAGAAGCGAATTATAAAAATGCACCAGATTTGTTAAATGATAAAGTGGTGATGTTTCAAGACAAATACTATGTGCCTTTAGTGGTTGCCGTACATGTGGTTATTTTGACCACTGTCGGTTGGGCTGTAGGCGATATGTGGGGTGTTTTATTATTGGGTGGTTTAGTCCGCTTAATCTTGAGCCATCATGTGACTTTCTTCATTAACTCACTGTGTCACATGTGGGGGAAACGTCCTTATACCGACGAAAATACTGCCCGTGATAACTTTTGGCTTGCCATTGCCACTTGGGGTGAGGGTTATCATAACTACCACCACATTTTCCAATACGACTATCGTAATGGTGTGAAATGGTGGCAATACGACCCAACCAAATGGTTAATTTGGAGTTGTTCTAAACTCGGTTTAGCAAAAAATTTACGCCGTATTCCAAGCTTTAATATTAAAAAAGCGGAACTTGCGATGCGTTTTAAATACGCACAACAAGATTTAGCAGTGTACGGTCACAACGTAAATGATGATATTGCGACTGTAAAAGACCGTATTGCGCAGGAATATGAAGCTTTTACCCAGACCTTAAATGATTGGACGAAACTGAAAGAGCAAGAGATTCAAGCCAAGAAAGCTTCAGTTGCTGAAAAATTCCATCAAATGGACAGTAAACTCAAAGTTGATTTCCAATTGGTTGAACAACGTCTTGCGCATCATCGCAATACCTTGCAAATTTTGATGCGTACCATCAAGAAGAATGCCGTTTCAAACTAATGGTTTAAACACAGAATAAAAGCTCCAAATGGAGCTTTTATTCTGTGTAGGTAGTATCAGATTAGATCATTTTAATAAGACAAAGGCATGTCCATGAACCTCAATAATTTTCCATTTGGCACAACGGATTGGGCTGAAATAAAAACAATTAAACATTTAGGTGAAACAGGTTATGCACTTTGGCGTACTCAACAGTTTGACAATATACGGGTAAGAATTGTGGAATACTCTACAGGATATTTAACCCTTGCACTTTGAATAAAGCGAACTTTATTCTCGTTCATGGTGTAACAAGGGTCATATCCTATTTTGCTTAGAGGGTGAACTTTTTACCGAACTTGATCATGGACTTTCGTTTACCTTAAAAGCTGGGATGAGCTACCAAGTTGCAGACAATACCGAAGCGCACCGTTCATCTACTGTTCTGGGTGCTAAATTGTTTATTGTCGATTAAGTAAAACGAAGCACACACTGTTCATAACAGAACTTTGCTATAGTGAAATTAAGTTTCTAAAAGCTTTCAATCACTATGCAATTTAATCCACGCTACCCTACGCTCAGCCCAAAGTTGTTTCACCATCAGCAACCCGTCCCACTCAAAGGCGCTAAATCGGGTCATTTTAATGAAGCACTTGCCAATCAACTGAATTGGTCAGAAGAAGATAAGCAATCGTGGATCGAAATTTGTAGTGGTCAAAAAACCTTTGCTGAATTTGAACCCTTAGCGATGGTCTATGCAGGTCATCAATTTGGTCAATGGGCCGGTCAATTGGGAGATGGTCGTGGACTATTGATTGCTCAAATTTTAGATCGAAATAATCAAACTATAGATTTACATTTAAAAGGTGCTGGCTCAACGCCCTACTCTCGTATGGGCGATGGTCGTGCGGTTTTACGCTCTACGATTCGTGAATATTTGGCAGGTCATGCCTTAAATAACTTAGGTGTACCTTCGAGTCACTCCGTTGGATTTACCTCTTCAGAGCAAGGTGTGCAACGTGAAAAATTAGAACGTGGTGCAATGCTACTACGCACATCAGATTGTCATATTCGTTTAGGACATTTTGAATGGATCAATCAGTATCAATCAGAGCTTTTGCCTGAATTTACCCAAAAATGTATCGAATGGCACTATCCTGAATGTCTTGAAGCAGAACAGCCAATTTTAGCTTTTGCCCATAAAGTGATTCAACGCACGGCGGTAATGATTGCAAAGTGGCAATTGGTGGGTTTCGCTCATGGCGTGATGAATACGGATAATTTGAATATTACAGGCTCAACGCTAGATTTTGGTCCTTATGGTTTTATGGAACGTTTTCGCCCCAATTGGATCAATAACCATTCCGATCATCATGCGCGCTATACCTATCAGCAGCAGCCCAGCATTGGACATTGGAACCTATGGAATTGGCTGAATAATCTTGCTCCGCTTCGACCAGAAAACTATGAAAAAGAACAATGGAAAGAGGCTTTAACTGAATGCTTGGAACATTATGAGCCCACATTTCTGGAGCACTATAAACTAGGCTTAAGTCAGAAAATGGGATTACCAAGTTTTCATAAAGATAGTTTTGATTGTGCAATGGCTTTCTTGAGAATTTTGCAAACAGAGCAATTGGACTATACGCAAAGCTTTATTCGTCTGCAAAATAAAAAATATGAGGTGATTAAAGATGATTGCTTAGACCGTCGTCAGTTTGAAAGTTTTTTGAGCCAGTATGAACATATTCGTCAGGGACAAGATATAGTTGAACTCAATGCGGCCATGCAAACAGCCAATCCTGTTTATATTTTACGAAACCATATGATGCAGAAAGCGATTGAGTTGGCTGAAAAAAATGACTTTTCAGAAGTAGAGCGTTTATTTACTTTGCTCAGTCAACCTTTTAAAAAGCAAGTTAAATTCGAAACTTCTGCGGATCTGCAACCATTACCGAGTGATGTACCAGAGGTGATGGTGAGTTGTTCTTCTTAATATATCTAAATCACTGTGGATCATTTGAAATATGATTCACAGTGATTTTCAAAATGAATACCGCACGATTATTTAATTCAATTAAAATAATCGACATAAATAACAAGAAACGATCGCACACAATGTCTAAAAAAATAAGCTGGAGTATTTTTTTACTACTGATTATTGCAGTCGGTATCACTTACGCTTATTTTAAATACAATCGCTATTTACCCATGCTTGATCAATCTCAAGCTACCACTTTATCGCAACTTGAAATTGAAAAAATTCGAGCACAAACGCCGATTACGTTGATTAGAGTCTTCAAAGCCAAGCGCACACTTGAACTGCTGCATGATGATCAGGTCATTAAAGCCTACTCAATGCGTTTAGGTTTCAACCCTATCGGTCATAAAGTCAAAGAAGGTGATGGTAAAACACCAGAAGGAAGCTATGTCATTGATTGGCGCAATCCACAGAGTCAATTTTATAAATCCTTGCACATCTCCTACCCCAATGCTCAAGATCAAGCCACTGCTAAAGCGCTGGGCGTATCACCTGGGGGTGACGTGATGATTCATGGTTCAGCCAACAACAAGCAACTCCAAGCCTTACCTCAATTGATGGATTATATGCCTCGAAGCGATTGGACTTGGGGCTGTGTGGCGGTGAGAAACATCGATATGGATGAACTTTGGAGATTGGTGGACAATGGAACTGCTATTGAAATCGCTCCATAACAATAAATTAAAATGGCAAAGAGGAACTAAAGAATGAATGGATTAGAGATTCAAAAACTTGCTTTAAAGATTGCGTTAACTTTACCTGAAACTCGCTTAAGCCAGCCTTTTGGTGAAGGCTGTGATGTAATCAAAGTAATGGATAAAGTCTTTTTACTCTCCACTGAATATTCGCAACAGCCTTTGGTCAATTTGAAATGCGATCCAATCCTATGCAGAAGAACTCAAAACGCTCTACCCTTCGATTCGAGCGGGTTATCACATGAATAAAAAGCATTGGATTTCAGTTTATGCAGGGGAAAAAATAGATGTACTTTTGGTTGAGGATTTAGTGAAAGACTCTTATGCATTGGTGGTGAAGAAGTTAGGTAAAATTGAAAGGATGCGGGTTGAGCTTTTGAGAAATGTCGAAATACTCTGATTTAAAAGTAGGAAATCATTTCGAATAGGAGGCTTTATGTTAGAAATGGATATTAGAGCACAGAATATGGATATTAAAATCAGACAACTTTTGGACCCGAAATACCAGTTCTATTTATATAAAGTAGATACTTATTTCTATATAAGCTATCAATTTGATTCTGGTTTTATGGGAGGGGAAAGGATTCATGGAATCAGTAAAGAAGACTTTAGAACTTTGCTTAGTAATCCATTAAAATTTACTGATGTTATATACTATAAATATATGGTGGGTAGAGATAAATTTCCAGTTGATTTCCCAGAATTGAAAAATTATCCAAAGCTTACAAGAGAAACTGATCCATTTATTTTGTATCAATTAGATAATCACTATTTTCTACTTATGTGGAAAGGTCGAATTGAGGGACAACAAATAGCTAAAGAAATATCACAAAGAAATTTTGACAAGCTCATGAGGAATGAAATTTCACCTATTCAGATTTAAAATACCTAAACACTTTGGTTTTGGTCGCATTAAGAAGTTAAGATTTACTAGAATTAACATAATAAACGTTATACAAAATTGTTTTTTATTGGTAGTGCTAAAAACCAACGTGTAATAATTCATTTATATATTTTAATATCAATAACTTATTATTTTTATCACGTCGTATTCATGCACTACCTAATATAGATCATAATTTTTGACACAAAAAGACACCCAAGCAGTTTTACTTGGGCGCTTTAACAGATTTTTCATACTTTACAAATAGAAAACGACTGGTTTACCACAACAATCATGATTTATTCTACTAAAGAGTACTAATGATCAAGCCTGTTTCTTCACAAGCTTAAACACACCAAACAAAACTGCAATCCACACGGGTAACATTAATACCGACAACATAAAGCCTTGCGTCCACATGATGTAAAGCAACATCAACATAAAGGCCAAAACGAGATAGTTCGTGAAAGGCGCGAACACAGCTGGAAACTTACTTTTTATCCCTGCTTTCTGCATGGCTTTTCTAAACTTCAAATGAATCAAACTGATCATCATCCAATTCAACACCGCTGCTGCCACCACGATATAAATTAAATAGCTCAGTGCTTTTTCAGGCAAGAAGTAATTCAGTAGTACGCATCCAAAAATCAACAATGCTGAGAATAAAACGGCTGGAATCGGAATGCCTTGCTTATTGAGCTGTTTAAAAATTTGCGGTGCATTGCCCTGTTCTGCCAAGCCCAATAACATGCGACTATTGGCATACATGCCACTATTACACACTGAAAGCGATGCAGTGAGAATAATAAAATTAAGCAAATGTGCTGCCCAACCAATCCCCATTTGGCTAAAAATCATGACAAAAGGACTATGTTCTAAATCACCTAAGTTCAGCTGATTCCACGGCACAAGAGACAAAAGAATAGCTAAAGAACAGATATAAAATAGAAATACCCGTAGCACAATTTGATTAATGGCTTTGGGAATATTTTGATCTGGATTTTCGGTTTCAGCTGCAGCCATACTGATCAATTCAATCCCACCAAAGGCAAACATCATAAAGGCAAGCATATAAAATAAGCCTTCGAAGCCATTGGGGAAAAATCCTCCATGCGACCAAAGGTTGCTGATCGATACCGTAGAGTCCACATCTGCGGTCATGAGTAAATACACACCAAAGATAATCATCGCAATAATCGCGAGCACTTTGATCATCGACAACCAAAACTCAGATTCGGCATACAGTTTGACATTGGCGAGATTAGCAAGCGTTACCACGATAAAGAAAAATAAGACCGATACCCACGCTGGAATTTCCGGCAACCAATAATTGATATATTTCCCAATAGCAGTGAGCTCAGTCATTGCGACCAAAATATAAAGAATCCAGTAATTCCAACCGGTTAGAAATCCTGAAAATTTACCCCAATATTTAAAGGCAAAATAACTAAATGAACCCGTCACAGGCTCATGCACGATCATTTCACCCAATTGGCGCATAATCAGGAACGCAATCAAACCACCAATCAAATAGCCCAGAATAATTGAAGGACCTGCCGATTGGATAATATGTGCTGAACCCAAGAATAGTCCTGTACCAATTGCGCCCCCCAAAGCGATCAACTGAATATGACGATTCTTTAAACGGCGCTGTAATGTAGGCGTCTCGCTGTTCAAAACATAATCTCTTCGTTTATAAAAAAGGGGATTGTAGTCGCTTTATAATCTATAGCCTAGTTAGCGTATTGCGAGTCTGAACTATAGGAGAATATTTTTTGTTCATATCTAGGTTTTTTAATGATTAAGTATCTGATTGATTGAAATAAATTACTAAAATTAGCCCTTAATATTTTAATCATAAAAAAGCGGATAAACATAATCTATCCGCTTTTTTTAGGCACTGGTACCGATCAGTCTTCAGGATACTCGAAGCGATACCCTACACCATACACCGCCTGAACCCACTCATGACGGTTGCCTGTTTCGGCTGCATCAGAAATTTTACGACGTAGATTTTTAATATGGCTGTCAATCACACGATCCGCCACTTCAAAACTGTCTGGATTAATATGATCCAAGAGTTGCGCACGTGAGTACACTTGACCGACATGCTCTAAAAATAGTTCGAGTAATCGGAACTCTGTTGGCGTTAAATTTAAGGTTTTTTGTTGATACCAAATACGTTGCTGGGCTTTATCAATCCGGAATAAATTGTTTTCTTCAGGTTCAATTTTACGTGCTAAACGGCGGAGTACTGCTTGAACACGCGCGACCAATTCTTTGGGACTAAAAGGCTTACACAAATAATCATCTGCACCCATATTAAGACCCAAAACACGGTCAATTTCTTCTGTACGGGCTGTGACCATAATAATCGGTAAGTCAGATTGTTCACGTATTTTACGGCACATGGTCAAGCCATCCATGCGTGGCACCATTAAGTCTAAAATCATCAGACTCGGTTTACGTTGTTGGAAGCTGTCATAGGCTTCTTGACCATCATGAAACATACTGACTTCAAAGCCTGCTGCTTCTAAATAATCGCGTACCAATTGTGCAAGTTCAACTTCATCTTCAACCAGCATTATGTGCTTCATGTATCTTCCTTTTATATCTTGCTCTGTTTTGGAAAGGTCAATTTGCAACGCAAACCACCCAATGGTGAATGATCAAAACTCAGTGTGCCATGTAGACCTTGCGCAATTTTAACGGATAATGCCAAGCCCAAACCTGTGCCACCAGTACTTCGTGTACGTGAATCATCCACCCGATAAAACCGTTCACCCAAATGCGCCAATTGTTCATCGGTCAAGCCAAATGGACTGTCGTCTACAATCACAGACCATGTCCGCTCATCTTGAAGCGTATGCACATGAACTTCACCGCCTGCTTGGGTATAACGAATACTATTGCCCAATAAGTTGACCATGATTTGCTTAAAGCGATCTACATCTAATTGTAAATCGGCAGATTGACCCTGTGTCGTGATCTTTAGATTGGCTTGTTCAAATTTCGGTTGGAAATTTTGAACTTCCTGTAGAACCACTACCCAAGGATCAATCTCTGAAAAATAAAAACTCAATTGCTGGGCTTCCGCTTGTGCCAAATCTGCTAAATCTTGGGTCAGTTTTTTCAAACTGTTCACTTGACCGAGCATCGATGCAAAGTGCTCTGGCGTCGGTTTACGAATGCCGTCTTGCATCGCTTCAATCTGCGCCTGTAAAACAGCAAGTGGGGTTTTCAGTTCATGCGAGGTGTCTGCCACCCATTGACGACGTGAATGTTCATGTTGATCTAGAATCACTGCCAACTGGTTAATTTCAGTAGATAGGTCGCCCAGCTCATCATTACGATTCACTTTAACTTGATGCTGATAATTACCTTTGGTCAGCTCACGTGTCGCATTCAGCAGACGTTGAATCGGCTTTTTAAAGTAGGTCGCAAGCAACGATGCTGCCACTAAACTGGTCAAAAACGATAAAATATAAATCAGTAATAAATAACGTTTTTGATTGCTAAAAAAGTTAATACTCAACGCATCATCTTGATCCAATACCGGACGTAAACCCAAATACGCCACGACTTTGTTATTCACTTCAACCGCTCTAAAAGACACCGGATTTTCTGATGGCTCACCCAAAATAAATTGTTTATCAGCATCATAAAGTGATAACCGTGAACTCAATCCCAAGTGATCCGACATCGAGATAAATAACTTCTTACCTTCATGCTGCTCTGAGGTACGAATACCGGCAATGGCTGAATTTTTAGACTTTTTATAAGTCGATCTAAATTGGTTTTGATTGGAGCTCAGGGGAAATTTTAAGCCTTCGAAAGGCTGATACGCTGACGGTAAATTTTCCTCTAAAACTTTGAGTTCTTCAGGGCTAACCGTTTGCGTGCGCTGTGACTCAATTTCACTCATTAAGGTATGTTCTTTAAAATACCGTTGTTGCAGTGCAATGTCATATTGACGACGCAGCCACCAGCGTGACAGTCGATCATAGTCATCAGGTGCAGCAGTCCCTTCAATTTGTAAAATTTGCGCTTGAACAGCATTACCCCAATCTTGATATACGCCATAGACCCCTGCCAAATTTTCAATCATAAAATCCAGCTTTTGCATTTCAACATCCGCCACATATTGGGTGAAGTTTTTTTGCATGGTCCAATGCAACACACTTAAGCTGACTGTGGTGATTAACAATGTGGTTAATAGCACAGTTAAAAATAAGCGTAAGGCGATCGGCACGCGGCGTATATTCAAAATCTAACTCATCATTTTTAGCTCATTTTAACTATTGTATAGAAGCAATCGATAAAAAACCCTTCATTGTTTCTTCATCTTTGTTTCAAGTTTATATTTAAGTGATTGCAATGATTGAGATGGCTATCCGTGCAGCCTGTGCGCCTACAGCGATTTAACCCAACTCCATCCTTTCTTCATTTTTTTTATATAGTCTTGTGTGCTGATGTAATTGAAATCAAATCTACAGCAATGGGGATAACAACAATGAATGCTATGACTAAAATCGCAATGCTCACCACTGGACTCATCTCGATGGGTGCATTAACCGCCTGTCAAACCACGACAGCACCTCAAGAGCAAAATTCAGGTCACGTGAAAGCCCATCATAAACAAGATCGTATGACACCAGAACAACGCGAGCTATATAAGCAAAAGCGTGCTGATCGTCAGCAGATGTTTGAGCAAGTCAAAAAAGCCTGTGATGGCAAAGCTGTCGGCACTGCAGTACAAATTAAAGCGGGTGAAAAAGTCATCAACGGCAGCTGTGAAATTCATTTTAAAGCAGACCGTAAAGACATGAAACACATGCGCGGTGAACACCGTAGCATGAAAGGCGAACATCACGGCGTGATGAAAGGTGAAGTACGCAGTTTTAAACAAAACCGTGGCGAAGCATTAACAGATGCAAAACGTGCGGAATTGACCAAAGCCTATGATCAACGTTTGGCACAACGTCAAGCACAGCAACAAGCGCTGGCTAAAGCTTGTGTGGGTCAAAGTCATGGCAAAGCTGTACAGATTAAAGTCGGTGAAAAAACCGTAAATGGTCAATGTCTGGTACGCTTTCACCCTGAAAAAATGCACAATCAAGCCAGCACCAAAGCTGCATAAATTCTGAATATTTAAAAAGGCGCTGAATGCGCCTTTTTTTATGGACATATCTTTTTACGTTTTTGACCATATGTTTCACATGAATTACCTCAAATATTTATATACTCTAAATACTTAGCTTTTTTTATCATTTTTTCTTTGACTTTACAGTCACACAGAAAGTGGCTATAAAACTTGTAGCAAGCCATAAGTTATTGCACGATGTAGTAGAACTATAGGTGTCATTGAAGACACTACACATTTTTTATTAAGATTATAAATCTGGTCTAACCAGTATTGAGGAAACCGATATGCCACAATACAAAGCGCCCTTACGTGACATGCAATTCGTGTTGCATGAATTATTAAATGCTGAAGATCACTATGCAAAGCTCCCTGCATTCTCCGAAAACGTAAGCCGTGAATTGGTTGATCAATACTTAGAGGCTGCGGCTGACTTTTGTGAAAATGAACTTTCACCACTGAACCAAGTGGGCGACCGTGAAGGTTGTACTTGGAATGATGGCATTGTCACCACGCCAACAGGTTTTAAAGAAGCTTATCAAAAATATGTTGAGCTTGGCTTCCCTTCACTTGCTGCAGAAGAACAATACGGCGGTCAAGGCTTACCGAACTCACTCGGCATCATCATTTCTGAAATGATAGGTTCATCTAACTGGGCTTGGGGTATGTACCCAGGTCTTTCTCATGGTGCGGTGCGTACGATTGAGCATCATGGTACAGATGAGCAAAAACAAACCTATTTGACCAAATTGGTTTCAGGTGAGTGGACAGGTACCATGTGCTTAACAGAATCCCATGCTGGTTCTGACTTAGGCATTATCCGTACTAAAGCTGAACCCAATGCTGATGGTAGCTTTGCAATCTCGGGTGAGAAAATCTTTATCTCTGCTGGTGAGCACGACATGGCGGACAACATTGTCCACATCGTACTTGCACGTCTTCCAGGTGCACCTAAAGGCACTAAAGGTATTTCACTGTTTATCGTACCGAAGTTCAACTTAACCGCTGATGGTGAGGTCGGTGAGCGTAACGCAGTGCGTTGTGGTTCGATTGAACACAAAATGGGTATTCATGGTAATGCGACCTGTGTCATCAACTTTGATCGTGCCACGGGTTATCTGATTGGCCCTGAAAACCGCGGTCTAAATGCAATGTTCACCTTTATGAACACCGCGCGTATTGGTACTGCGGTTCAAGGTTTGGCTGCATCTGAAAGTTCATTCCAAGGTGCGCTGGCGTATGCTAAAGATCGTTTAGCGATGCGTGCCCTTTCAGGTCCGAAAGCGCCTGAAAAAGAAGCTGATCCAATTATTGTTCACCCTGCTGTTCGTAATATGCTGTTGACTCAAAAAGCATTTGCAGAAGGCGCGCGTGCTTTGGTTTATAACTTAGCCTTGTATGCAGATACTGCTGAAAAAGGCGAAACCGAAGAAGAGCGTAAAGTGGCAGACAACTTGTTGTCGCTCCTGACGCCAATTGCTAAAGCATTCTTAACTGAAGCCGGCTCAGAAGCTGCGAAACATGGTGTACAAGTGTTTGGTGGTCATGGCTTTATTTCAGAACATGGCATGGAACAAATTGTACGTGATACACGTATTGCATGTTTGTATGAAGGTACAACTGAAATTCAGGCACTTGATTTATTGGGTCGTAAAGTCCTGCAAACTCAAGGCGCAATGCTGAAAGATTTCACCAAGATCATTCACAAATTCAATGAAGCAAATCAAGACAATCCGGCAATGAAAGAATTTGTTGAGCCGCTTGCTTTACTGAACAAAGAATGGGGCGATTTGACCATGCAGATTGGTATGCGTGCCATGCAAAATCCAGATGAAGTGGGTGCTGCAGCAGTCGACTACCTGTATTTCTCAGGGTATATCACGCTTGCATACCAATGGGCGCGTATGGCACTTGTTGCACAGCAACAATTGGCTGCCGGTTCAACTGAAGTGGATTTCTACAATGCTAAAATTGCGACTGCGCGATTCTACTTCAAGAAAATTTTGCCACGTGTACGTTCGCATGTAGACGTGATTGCAAGTGGCTTAGAACCACTCATGTCATTAGATGCAGAACATTTCGCATTCTAATGGGCGCTGATCAAAAAGCGTAAAAAAGAAAGGGACAGTCATAGATTTGGCCGTCCTTTTTCTTTATAAATGATTCAAGACATTAACCTTTGGTCGTCTAACCACAACCGATTTGCTTGTTTAGACTGCTGAGTATTCAAAATAGATTTAACAAAAAATAGGTGACGGAAAATGCCAATTTATAATGCGCCTCTTGCAGACATGAAATTCATCTTAAATGATGTATTCAATGCAGAACAATTCTGGCAAGCCAATGAAAATCTAAACCATGTCGATGCTGCAACAGCTGAAGCAATTCTAGAAGAAATGGCAAAATTTGCTCAAAATGTCACACTGCCTTTAAACCGCACGGGTGATGAAGAAGGTGCAACCTATAATAATGGTGCAGTTACCACCCCTGCTGGCTTTAAAGAAGCATTTAAACAATATGCCGATGGGGGTTGGATTGGCTTAGCAGCAGATGAGGAATGGGGCGGTCAAGCCATGCCAAAAATGCTCACTGTCCTTGCAGATGAAATGCTATTTGCCACCAACCCCTCTTTCATGCTCTACCCGCTGCTTTCTGTAGGCGCAGGTATGGCGTTAAACAGCTATGCATCGCAAGAACAAAAAGAAACCTATTTACCTAAAATTTATTCAGGTGAATGGTCAGGTACGATGTGTTTGACGGAGCCGCATGCGGGTACAGATTTAGGCATTATCAAAACCAAAGCTGAACGCAATGAAGATGGTACTTACAATATTACAGGCACCAAGATTTTTATTACGGGTGGTGATCACGATTTAGCTGAAAATATCATTCATTTGGTCTTGGCAAAAACACCAGATGCGCCTGCGGGTTCACGTGGTATTTCACTGTTCATCGTGCCTAAATTTATCGTGAATGCAGATGGCTCTCTAGGCGAGCGTAATACTGCAGGCCCAGGTTCAATCGAACACAAAATGGGAATTAAAGCCTCTGCAACTTGCGTGATGAATTTCGATGCAGCCAAGGGTTATTTGGTCGGTAAAGAAAATGAAGGCTTGGCAGCGATGTTCGTGATGATGAATTACGAGCGTTTGTCGATGGGTATTCAAGGCTTAGGTGCTTCTGAATACGCCTATCAAAATGCCGCGCAATACGCGACAGATCGCTTGCAAGGTCGCAGTGCAACTGGTGCAAAAACTCCTAAGAAGCCAGCAGACAGTATTTTAGTTCATGGTGATGTGCGTCGCATGCTATTAAATGCACGTGCCAATAACGAAGCATCACGTGCCTTTGCCGTCTATGTGGGTCAACAGCTTGATATTACCAAGTACTCAACTGACCCAGAAGCAGTCGCTGCAGCAAACAATCGTGTCGCGCTGCTTACACCCATTGCCAAAGCATACTTAACCGACACTGCATTTAACGCAACTTTAGATGCTCAAATGGTGTTTGGTGGTCATGGTTATATTCGTGAATGGGGTATGGAGCAATGCATCCGTGACTTACGTATTTCCCAGATTTATGAAGGCACCAATGGCGTTCAATCCCAAGATTTAATTGGTCGTAAAACCATTAAGTGTCAAGGTCAATTCATTGCTGAATATATCGCTGAAATTCGTGACTTTGCCAATGATTTGGATTCTGAGCTGAATTTCATTAAAGACGCGACTTTAGATGCAGCAACTGAACTTGAAGTGATGACTCAAATCGTTTTAGAACGTGCGAGTGAAAACCCAGACTACGCAAATGCCGCAGCAGTAGATTATTTACACGCAGTGGGTCTACTTAGCTTTAGCTATATGTTTGCTAAAATTGCTAAAGCAGCCAATGCGAAACAAGGCGAATTTTTCCAAAACAAATTGGCTTTAGTTGCTTACTTTATCCAGCGTATTCTGCCTGACTTAAATACACGTATTGCACGTATTAAAGCCAGCTCAGATACGGTGATGGGCTTTAGTGAAGACTACTTTACACAGCAGTCTTAATCGGGTCATCATAAAAATGCCTGATCTTCATATTTGAGGATCAGGCATTTTTTTATATTTTCAATGAAGCATGTATGATGACACTACGCTTGAAACCCTACATACTTTCATTCACTTTAAAGCTTTTCGAGAATAATCCCCGTCACTAAACCTTGAGCTGAATCAGGTGTTTTTTTAATTTTGACAATTTTAATCTGTCCGTTCGAATGTAGCTCTTCACACAGTGTAATCACTTTGTGTAATTCCTCTGCTTCAATGCCTGAGCCCAAAATAAGTTTCTTTCCATGCTCTAAGCTATCAATTTTTGTTTGAATTTTATTTAACATGATTTCTTCCTTATAGTTAAACAACACTCAACATGATTTTTGAATAAAAAAAATACTATAAATCAAATATTCACATAATTTTAAAGGTATTTGCTATGTAATGTGCATGAAAATTGCATAGTCATGAAAGTTAGTACAATTTCATCATTCCACCCTAACAATTAGGCGGACAGTATGAGCAATAAAAGCCCACGAGTTGAAAAAATAGAATCCCTCTTAGATCGTTTCGGCAATACTGCCGTGGAAAGCTTTCACTACGTTGCGCTGTTTATTATTGGCTGTATGGTCATTTGGTCTGCTACACATACTATATTTGACATTTTAACGGTTAAACAATATGCGACCATTGATGATATTTTATTGTTATTTATCTATTTAGAACTTGGTGCAATGGTCGGTATTTATTTCAAGACCAATCATATGCCTGTTCGCTTTTTGATTTATATCGCCATTACGGCGCTGACCCGTCTGCTGATTTCTGACATCCAACACGACCATAAAGCCGATATGGATTTGGTGATCATAACAGGTTCAATTTTAATTCTGGCTTTTGCCATTTTAGTGGTGCGCTTCGGATCTTGGAACTTCCCGTCGGTCATGCGCGACAAGCACAATGAGCAACCAGTGCCTATCGGAAAAACCCCACGCCCTGAAGACGATGAATTGGCTTAGTATTTAAACGCATTGCAAGCGACAATCATTACTTTGGAATGAAAGGTCCTCATTTTTAACGATCATTGGGAATTTGTAAATAACGCCCATTTTGGTAAATCCAGTGCATGCCCACCGCTGGATCTGGCAAATGATAACGGCGCCAGTCCGAGATCAACATATAATTTGAACTTTCAATATGACTGTTTGCATCCCCGTAAACAAAGCCTTTTTGCTCTGAATGGTACTGCGTTTGTTGAGGAAAGGACTGCTGATAGATAATACTGATGCCATTTTGTTGTGGATAGCTTTGCTGCGGATAAGCTCGATGCTGATGCTGGTTTGGATAAGCTCCTCGATTTGGATACGGTCTGCTTGGATAAGCTGGATACTGCTGAACAGGCGGACGAATGGGATAATGCTGTGGCGGTAACGGCGTGCCATATGGATCTGCATAGCCTTTATAGGTTGAGTAGCCATACGGACTTTTCGGTGCATGAAGTCGAGACGGCGCATACGACTTCCTGTCCCCACTTGTATAATTTGCCCAATCATTGGCAGCGAGAGACGACATCGATATGGACATCACAGCCATAGCTATAGCGCCTAATAATATCGGCTGAATGTATTTTCTCGTATATTTAAGGTTCATCGCTCCCCCATTTCAGCTCTAGAGTGTCTTAGTCTTTGCCAAATTTACAGCTCAATTAAAGATAAAGCATGGATGGTAATTATACAATTATTAACCAAGCACATGCAGATATAGAGAAGATTAGGTATTGGGGAGCACGCTTCTGTTAAAATAGCTTTTTTACATTTTGCGGGAATTTAAATCATGCCTGAAATGAGTTTCGATCGTCTGCATCAATTTTTCTGTAAAGTACCCAGTGTGCAAAAAGCATTTATTGACAGCTATGGTTCAGATGGCAAACATGCATGGTGGTTTAAATTTCAAATCAATATTGAGCATCCCCTGGCATGGCAAACGGTGCAAGAACTGGGTCATGTGCTGAACTATATTTCTAAAAATGAACGTCTACCGACACAGTTTTTACCGGTGTCTCCACCACCTTATATGAATGGTGAAGCCAAACAATTCTTGGCTTGGGTGATTCAATGTAATCATGCTGACTTTTCACCAGATGTCGTCTGCAATTGGCTTGAGGCACGTTTACCACAACCTGTTGAAGATGAAAATAGCTGGAAAATCAAAACCGATATTAAAGAGCTGGAAAACGAGTTAAACAGCATGACAGATAAAGATTTAGATGCCTTAGTTCCACCGCATCCTGAGACATAATTTTGACTTATTCATCCTGATCGTTAAAATCCCTTCCAAACGACCGTTTACACCTCTCCCTAACCCTCTTCTGTAAAGAGAGGGAAATCTTCCTCCCTTTTGTGACAAGGCTAAAAGTCCCTGTTTATCAAAGAGGGACTTAGGGAGATTATGTTATTCATTAAAAGGTCGACAAACCGCTCCACTCCATAAAGCGATAAACGCCATATTTGAGTTTGGACTCATCTGCATATTGCACATAATCCACACTCATATTTTTACCATTGAGGTTTGACCAAGCGGTATTAAAGTACTGCTGTGCATCTGTAAACACGGCTGCATCTGTTTTGCCAACCACCCGCAAATTGGTTTCCAAATTATAATTTTTCAAATTACGTGCAGTAAAATTCGCTGAACCTAAAATTAACTCACTACGTTGAGCATTTGATTTTAAAATCATTTTACTGTGACATTGCTCGCCTTGGGTGTTGCACCAACGCACTCTTATCCCTGCATCATTGAGCTCAGAAGCCACTTGGCGGTTCGGTATACCATTCTTCTGGCGCCCAAATGCATCTTTATTGGGATCCAGTAAAACCTGTACCTTGACTCCGCGCTGTTTGGCATCCATTAAAGCATTAATAATCTTGCGCTCAGATAAATAAAACATTGCCAAATCAATATTTTCTTTGGCTTTGGCAGTTTCAATCAAATTCAAGGTGGCATCTAAAATCGCTTTTTCAGTTAGCACTTGCACTTGTGGCAAGGTCTTCTCACCTTCAAACTCGCCCGCAACAATGCCCGGCACTGAGCCTTTAGACATTAAGCTGACGGCCTGTTCGGTTTTTAAAACGTCTATTGCAGTATGACCATTCACGATCAGTGCAACATTAGAATGACGTGAGCTGCCATCATGTGGATTCATTGAGGTTACCAATGCCTTCCAACCATCAACACTATCCACCACCATCGTTTTGCGGTGATTCGCTTTAAAATTGAATAAAGTCAAATAACTGCGTAAGGTGATTTTCTCATCACCAAATGGATTGGGGAGCCAACCCTTTTCAGGATTATTTGGAATGCCTTGACAGCACAAATACCATAGACCTGACCAAAGTGGGTTCGATGCGCGTAGTGGCGTCAAATCTGTCTCAATTACTTCGACACCCACTTGGCGTAAGGCACGATAATGATCAGGCGCAATGCCCCCATAGACTGAGTTAATCGGATCTGTAATAAATTTAATCTCAATTTGGGGGTTAAACTTACGCTTTTGCACCAAGGCATCGGTGAGCTTTTGAGTCAAAGCATCATGCTGAATTTTAGACTCTCCCAATGCTTGGTTAAACAAGAACATATCCACCACAATGGTGGTTTGCGCTTGATCGATCAAACTCAACATTTCATTAAAAATATGATGATCTTGTTGCTGCTTGCCATTTGCATCTAAGTAAGTTGAGTCTGCAATAAACTTCACTTCGGCATGTCGAAGCTTGCCTGTATAATCTAAACCTTCAGGCAAAGGCTTATACATATGATAAAGCGCTGAAGATAAATACCCCAAAGCCAACATACCCACTATCAAGCCAAAGTATTGACGACCTGACCAGTTCAATTTTCGATGAATTCGCTGAAAAATACGCATAACAAAAAACCTAGTCCAATGGCATCAGACTAGGTTTTATTGCATTCATTTTCAAGGGGAATTGTGTTTATCACACCAAGCTGAACTACCCTAAATTAGAAACCAAACTCCATACCAATACTGAAGTTACGTCCCATTTGAGGAATATTGGATAAGAATGAGGTATGCGAATACACCTGATCATCCAGTAAATTGTTTGCCTTTAAGTAGACCCGATAATCATTGCGATTATTGAGTTGACCTGCATACGACACACCAACATTGACCATATTATAGCCTTGAGTCTGGTTTTCATAACTTGCGATATCATCTTGCTTAAACACATGATAATACTCAGCCGAACCTGACCAACCATCGGCAAAATCTGCCTCAATTTTGCTTCCTAAACGACCCGCAGGTACGCGAGGTGCATTCTGCCCGTCAATTTTACCGCGGACATAATCACCAAATACGCTCATCTTGTACCAGTCACTAAAGGCATAGCCAATCTGAGCCTCTGCACCATAAAACTTGGCTTTATCCTGAGTATATTCTACGCCTCTCAAGTTTCCTGTTTGAGCAACCGTCGCACCATAAATATAATCATCAAACCAGTTATGATAAATATGAGCATGATAATCAAGCTTAGCACCTTCATAGTGTAAGCCCAGCTCTAGATTGTTTGAGGTTTCTTTATCGAGTTGATCATTACCCAATTCATAAGTATTGGTGGCAAAATGCAAACCATCTGCATATAACTCTTGAGCGAGCGGCAAGCGTTGTTGATGCGACCCCACAATGGACAATTTATAGTTGGGTGCAAAGGCCCAATTGGCAGTGGCTGATGCGGATACACCAGTTCCCGAATAATTTTTTTGACTTGAATCAACCTCAATTTTTTGATGATCTACACGTCCACCGAGTTCAACATGCACATCACCGATCTGCGTGTGTTCAAGTGCAAATAGGCTGTACTTTTGCGTTTTGGTGTCAGCCATCAATACATCATGATTGTGGTCTTGATGTTCATGATCATTGTGATCATCTAAATCAACGTCTTCATGGGCATGAGCTTCAGGTGCAGAAAGACTAATTTTTTGCTGTGAGATTTGTGTGCCAATCACGCCTTCCCACCCAGCAACCGGAACATGAACCAACTCTAAGCGTCCATCATAGCCTTTACTTTTAAAATTACTGATAACGCTGTTTTCTTCCAGTTCATCATGTTCATAATCGGTAAAGCTGGCATGCGCACGTAATTTTTCAAACCCTTTAAAAGGCTGATCGAGTTCAGTTCGAAGATCATAACGTTCAGATTTTAAATCTACCCATGGTCCACCATGTTCTTCATCATGATGAGCATCTTCATCAGATTCAGGGCAATGAAAATGATCACCATGTAATTCACAGCCATGATATTCATGACTATGTCCTGGCAGACCATATTGATCTTGACGATTGCTATAAGACAGACCGACAAAGCCACGATCATGAATCCATGACCCACCCACATTGACTGTTTGCCCTTCGGCAAAGGTATTGCCTACTCGACGTTCTTTTTCAAAATGCGAATGATCACCATGCGGATGTTCTACAGCATAGTCTGGTGCAATATAATCATTCGATTTATTTTTTAAAGCTTCGACACGTAAAGCAAAACTGTCTCCTACCGCTGCGGTTACACCTGCACTTGCCAATTTTTCATCATTACCAGAGTTGTAACGTAGACCGACTTGCCCTTCCAACCCATTTTGCGGCATTTGAGTGGGAATCTTTTGATCTGTGACATTCACAAGCCCCCCCACATTTCCTGCGCTATACAGCAAGGTTGAGGGACCACGAATCACTTCTACTTGTTTTGCAAGTATGGGGTCAACGGTCACGGCATGGTCGGGTGATAAGGTTGAAACATCTGCGGTCTCAGATGCATGTTGTAAAACTTTCACACGTGGGCCATCTTGACCACGAATCACTGGACGGCTTGAGCCTGAACCATATTGATTTGAATAGACCCCAAGTTCATCTGCCAAAGCATCACCGATGGTGGTGGCACGTTCTTTCAGTTTTTTGCTGTCAATCACATGATCGGCAACTGCGAAATCTGCGGCGGTTTGTACCAAAGGATGTGCTTGTAATTGAATGGTTTCTAGTTTTGTGGCTTGATCTTCTGCAAAAGCAATAGGGCTTAAGATTGAGAAAATCGAAAGCGTAATTAAATTCTTATGAAATGACATGAGGTTGGCTCAAAGGGCTGAATTTTGAATAATGTTATAATATAACATTCCATTTTTTTTGCAATAAAAAAGACAACTTATGTTGTCATTTTTATTATTTCAGTTCCGTCAAACTTTATCCCTGATCAAAATAAAGCTCATAATTGAAGCGACAACCCAATAGAAAATGTATGTCGTATTATTAAAAAATAGATAATATTCTGTTAAGCCGCAGAACATATAATAGACTACAAACACTACTCCCGTTACCGACAGATTCCTAGTCAATTCGTCTTTAACCCACATATTTTTTAGAAAGTAGGCTATTGCTACGAAGAAAGTAGATAAAAGAGTCAGTAACCCAATGAGTCCATTGGCTGCCAATTCATGGACATAAATACTATGTAAATGCTGAAAACAATGGGGTAAATCACCTCGCTCATAAAGACGACAGTTTTCTAACTCAATTTCATGCATACCGATGCCAATCACAGGATTTTGCTTAAACATTACTAAGCCATTTTCCCAAAGGTATAATCGTATTCCTGAGCTATTTTGATAATTATTGTTTTGAATATGCTGCGAATCATCTTGAAAATGATTCATTCTTTGAACCACGGGAGAATTTGGAGTAATTAAATTTCCTAAAATAAAAGTACAGGCTAATACCCACATCAATAGGGTCTTCTTTAATTGTGATTTTAAATACAGGATCGTAATGACAAGAAAGGCAAAAGGTAGCCCGACCCAGGTTCCTCTTGAGCCATGTAAAACCAGCAAAAATATGCATAACATACTTAAGATTAAATAAAGGTAAGACTTTCTAGATGATGAACCAAATGAATAGCACAGTAACAGCAGGCTTAAGGATATAAAGCCAATATCATAACTAATCACCGGATTAAAAAATTCAGCAAATCGACCACGATCAAACTCTAAAGCGATGCCCCAATAAGCCAAATATAAAATCAGTATGAAAATGATAGCGGCAATGATATTAAAAAAGTCTGTGACTTTAAAACGGCTGTAGTGATAAATGGTCGGCAACAAAATAAAAGGGATAAACCAAAGGTACTGATTGATGATCGCTTTATATGTACGATACAAATGCTCAGGAATCAGATCAAGTCTGATGGTCAGGTGGTTCATCAGGGTCACCCCTAAAAAACCAATACTGCAAAACAGAATTAAATATTGATTCGGCTTAATAAATTTTGATTTAAAAATACAGTATGCAGATAATAAAATGAAAACAATTGAAATATTAAAATGTCTAAAAGACGCATTAAAGAAATAATGCATATAAACGAGAGCAAACAACACCAGAATTATGATTTTTAAAGCATTGTCTTTTAAATGGTCTTTTAAACTGAATAAGAGGCTCTTATCAGCAATCACTGTCATCTCTACCCAAATCGATTCATTTTACTGCATGTTTACATATTTTTCATTGATTTAATTCAGCTTCAAATCAACAATCTAGCATACTCATTGATTCACTTTCTTGAATGCCTTTTACCATCTCTCATGCCGTTCTTGCTCCGCCCATCTCAAAATGGTCTGGGCAACGACTACCTATTTCTGCTCTTGCCATTGGTTGTATGGTACCTGATCTGGTGCGATTATTTACCTCAGAACAGATTAACAGCACACATCTGTGGAGTGCTTGGCTGTATCCAAACCTACTGATCGGCATCGCGTTTTGTCTACTGTGGTATTTGGTTTTTCGTCCAGCGTTGTTTCGTTTTATAGGTATTCAAAAGCCAATTAACATTTCATCATTCAAACAATCCATCATTTTTATTTTTTGGATTATTTTATCCCTCATCATTGGCACAGCCACGCATCTTATATGGGATGGTTTAACCCATGTCGACTTTCGCACATTGGCTTTTCATGATTTTTTAAGTCAAAATATCTTATTGGCTAATCACACCTACTCCATGCATCGAGTCTTGCAAGTGGGTACATCTATTTTAGCATTACCTGTTTTGCTATGGATGGCACTCAAACATCAAAAAAGATATGCACAAAACCCACCGATTCATCCTAAAATTAAAATCTATGCTCTGAGCCTACTAGCTGTTTCATTTTTTGCGGGATGTTTTGGCTATATTTCATTTGCACAGCCTTTAGGCCCAGCAGCTTGGCAAAATGATCTGTACTGGTTTATTGGAAAGTCGATTAATCATTCTTTTAGTGCATTTTTAATGGTGTTTGCACTCGGTTGTATTATTTTTCAAATTTTAGATCGTAAAGCCTATTTTGAATAATCAGAACGGATCAAGCTCGATATAAAGGATATTGGCTTGAATTCTTGTTGTTTCTTGATCTTGCGCTTGTGACAAAGTTCTCAAAGAGGCATAATTCAGGCTTCGAATAAAGGCGTTACGCTGTTTACGTAGCCGCTTTCTTTAACCCATATAGTTGGATTTTATACGCTATGATGCGCACTCATTACTGCGGTTCTTTAACCGAAACTCAAATTGACCAAACCGTAACATTATGCGGTTGGGTTCATCGTCGCCGTGACCACGGTGGTGTGATCTTCCTCGATATGCGTGACCGTGATGGTCTAGTACAAGTGGTGATTGATCCAGATACCCCAGAAGCATTCGCAACTGCAGATAAAGTACGCTCAGAATTCGTATTAAAAATCACTGGCCGCGTACGTCGTCGTTACGAAGGTACAGAAAATGCAAATATGGTCAGTGGTCAAATTGAAGTTTTAGGCAAAGAGATTGAAGTGCTGGCTCAATCTGAAACGCCGCCATTCCCATTAAATGACGAAAATACCAATATTTCAGAAGAAATTCGTTTGAAGTACCGTTTCTTGGACATCCGTCGTCCAGAAATGTTAGATCGTTTGCGTTTCCGCTCTAAACTCACCAACCTGATTCGTAACTACTTCGAAGAGAATGGTTTTTTAGATGTTGAAACGCCAATTTTGACACGTGCAACGCCTGAAGGTGCACGTGACTATTTAGTGCCAAGCCGTGTATCTAACGGTAGCTTCTATGCACTGCCACAATCACCACAATTGTTTAAACAGTTGTTAATGGTGGGCGGTATCGATCGTTACTACCAAATTGCTAAATGTTTCCGTGATGAAGACCTACGTGCGGATCGTCAGCCTGAATTTACCCAAATCGACGTTGAAACATCGTTCATGAGTGACGATGACATCATGGATTTGATGGAAACGTTGACTGTTAAGATGTTTAAAGAACTTTTAAGCGTTGAGTTTGATAAATTCCCACGTATGACCTATGCAGATGCTATGCGAGATTACGCATCTGATAAACCTGATATGCGTATTCCTTTGAAACTGGTTGACGTTGCAGACATGATGCAAGACGTTGAGTTCAAAGTATTCGCAGGCCCTGCCAAAGATCCTAAAGGCCGTATTGTTGCACTTCGCGTACCCGGTGCTGGTTCACTGCCACGTAGCCAAATTGATGAATATACTAAATTCGTGGGTATCTATGGCGCGAAAGGTTTGGCTTATATTAAAGTCAATGAACTTGAAAAAGGCATCGAAGGTCTTCAGTCTCCTATCGTTAAATTCATCGAACCAATCGTGCTTGATTTGTTGAAACGTGTGGGTGCTGAAAATGGTGACATCGTCTTCTTTGGTGCGGATAAAGCCAAAATCGTAAATGATGCGATGGGTGCGTTACGTATTAAAGTCGGTCACGACATGAAGCTTGCGACTTGCGAGTGGGCGCCACTTTGGGTGGTTGATTTCCCAATGTTTGAAGAAACTGATGATGGCAAATGGACCTCTGTGCATCACCCATTCACGCTACCAAAATCTAGTGTTGAAGAAGTAAAGAGCAATCCAGGCGCAGCATTGTCTGTGGCGTATGACATGGTCTTGAACGGTACTGAAGTAGGTGGTGGTTCTTTACGTATTCATAACCTTGAAATGCAAAAAGCAATTTTTGAAGCATTAGGCATCAATGAAGAAGAAGCAGAAGAAAAATTCAGCTTCTTGCTAAATGCACTTAAATTCGGTGCACCTCCACACGGTGGTTTGGCGTTTGGTCTTGACCGTCTTGTAATGCTGATGACCGGTGCATCTTCTATTCGTGATGTGATTGCATTCCCGAAAACCAAAACTGCGGAATGTCCTTTAACACAAGCGCCTGCGCCAGTTGAAGCGAATCAATTACGTGATTTAGGTATTCGCTTACGTGAAAAACCAAAAGCAGAAGAAGCGAAATAATCCTTCGTTTTAAGTCAAAAAGCTCTACCTCGTGTAGGGCTTTTTTTTGTTAACTGAATAACAAAATTGAGAAAAATCCTCATCAATGGCATAATAGCGATATTCAGTTAAAGGTGTAATCTCATGGCTATGCGTCCAGATGTCCGTCGTCATACAATTATTATTATTGTCTTCGCAGTTGCACAATGGGCCTTCATGCGTTACATTTTAAATGAGCAAATGTTTAATTTAACGACTTATGAGCGCATCGTTTATTTTAGTGGCAGTAGTTTTGTTGCAGGTTTTGGTGTGATTTCAGCTCTCATATATATGGTGGTTAAAGGTAATTCTGATAAATCTTAATTTTTTCTGCCTTCTGATTTTTTAGAGTAGCCAAATTTCTCGTGATGTATTTAACCTTAAAAACTTTTTCTAAGCTTCCATTGGTTGCCATTCAGTCCCTTGCAAAAGTCGTTGGACGTCTTTTATTTAGTACCCATTCATCTGCGAGAAAAACCACAGAAACGAATTTGCGAATTGCTTATCCACATTTGGATGATCAGCAGCGCGAACAACTCATCAAAGACAGTCTACAAAGCCAGTGTATGACCTACGCAGAATCCATTAAGATTTGGGGTTCGAGTACAGATTATGCATTGTCACTCATTACAAAAATACATGACAAACATATCTTTTTTGATGCAATCAATGCAGGAAAAGGCGTGATTGTGGTGGTTCCACATTTTGGAACTTGGGAGTTGCTCAATGTTTGGTTAAACCAGCATTCATCGCCCGTGATTATGTACAAACCCTGTAAGCAAAAAGATTTGGATCGCTTCATGTTAGAAGCCCGCCAACGACTCCATGCGAAATTGGTTCCAACGGATGAAACAGGTGTCCGAGCAATATTTAAACATTTAAAACAAGGCGGATTAACCGTAATCTTACCTGATCATGTACCAAAGAAGTCTGGAGGTATTTACTCGACTTTTTATGGTCAAAATGCACTTTCTTCTACCTTAGCTTCTAAGCTAGCCTCGAAAACGCAATGTACAGTCATTGGGTTAAGTTGTAGAAGAACAAATCAGCTCGATGGTTTTGAAATCTTTGTGAATCAAATTTCACAGGATGTTTTATCCAAAGATCTTCAACTATCGGTAGATACTTTAAACCAAGAAATGGAACAGATGATTAATGCTGCCCCAGAACAATATTTATGGACGTATAAACGGTTTAGAGGCAGCCCTCAGAACAAAGAAATTTACAGTCACACATCCAAAAAATCATAGTTAAAATTCAGGGAAGCCCCTTTTGAAAAAAATCAAAATTGTTCTAGCTATGCCTAGTCATAGTAATTTCGCAACTCCCATTCAAAAAAATATCCTGCATTATAATTTTGATATAACATTTATCAATAGTTCGCCAGAACACTTAAGACGCATAAAAATTCCATTTAAAACATCTGCTTACATTTTTTTAAGAAATCTTTTCTTTGGTGACTCCTCATTAAAAGATAAAGTTAGGAGCGAACTTAAGGATCAACTTATCTATAAAGAAATTCAAGAAAAAATGGGTAATCAACGTTTTGATCACACACTAGTCATTAGACCTGATTTATTCTCTTTGGAACATTTAAAACTTTTAAGGAGTAAAACTGATCGAAAGTTTATAGGTTATCAATGGAATGGCTTGAGCCGCTTTCCTAATACTTTCCCATGTATTGATCAATTCGATCGATTTTTCGTTTTTGATCAAATGGATATATCAAATCCCGATTATAAAAAATATAATTTATTAGGAACAACTAATTTTTATTTTGATATGTTTCAACCTCACCCCATAGCCCATCAAGGTATAACCGCTTATTTTGTAGGTTTGCATTTCGATGAACGATCATTATCAGTCGACTTATGTGCACAAAAATTAATAAAGCTTGGAGTATCATTAGATTTCAATATTAGATGTCTACGTGATAAACAGAATGCACAAGCTCGATATACAAATAAAAATATTAAGTTTATAGAAAGAAATATTGATTTCGATGAAAATATAAATCGAATTAACCAATCAGATATTTTAGTTGATGTAGTTAATCCGGTTCATAATGGTCTTTCATTTCGCACATTTGAAGCACTATATTATAAGAAAAAATTAATAACCAATAACACTACAATAAAAAACTACGATTTTTACCATCCGAATAATATTTTCGTATGGAATGGTCAGGATCTTGCTGGTCTTAAAGAATTCTTAGCCACTCCTTTTGTCTCACTGAGTAAGAAGATTCTAGAAAAGTATAGTTTTAGCAACTGGATCAATAACCTGCTAGACCACTCCTCCTATCAACAAATAGAATTACCAGAGTCTTATCATAAAATTATCGAAAAATAATTGCATATATGTTTTCATTACCAAGCAAATAGTGATTATATGAATATGTAACATGCATTACCGTAAACTAAACTTATGCTATAAAGATGTTTTTAAAATATCAATTCTAGAAATGAGTTTATTAAAATTTGAAGTTTAGATATGTCTGGTGTTAGTTCTCATGAAAAATGATACTCTTAAAATATTTGTAGGTTGCGATCCTAATAACTGTGATTTAGAACAAATGATGGTTTTAGACTACAGTATAAATAAACATACCCAACAGCCTGTAGATATCATCTGGATGCAGCTTTCGCATGATCCCTCTAGCTATTGGTATTCCGACCCGAAATCAAATCAAGGCTGGAGAACAGAAAACTGGGCGACCCCTTTTTCCGGGTTTCGTTGGGCAATTCCAGAGTTTTGTCAATTTCAAGGTAGAGCCATTTACATGGATACCGATGTGATTGTACTCGATGATCTTGCACTCCTATGGGAGCATCCTATTGAAGCAAATGCGATTGTGGCAGCCAAAGGAGGGAAAAGCTCAGCACGTTTGTGCACCTGTGTCTGGGATTGTGAAAAAGCCAAAAGTTTTCTTCCCAAAATTGAGGAATTAAAAAGTAATCCTGCAAGTCATCAAAATCTGATGAAACAGATTCAAAAACAACCTTCATTGGTTCAACCCTATAATGATCATTTTAATTGCATCGATGGTGAAGGTTTAAGTATTAATGAGATTAAAATTTTGCACTATTCGGATATGGGCACCCAGTTTAGTCACAAATATTCAATTCCTCGTCTGCAACAGAATCATGCAACACACTGGTTTGATGGCGAAATTTTTCCTCACCCGCGAGCTGATCTGACAGCACTTTTTGATCAATATTATCAAGAAGCCCTTTCTGCTGGGTACCAACTTGAAGATTATGCAATTACGCCTTATGGTAACTTTCATAAAGCATCGCAAAAAAAATACTCAGGCAACAGCATTACTCGTTCAGAAAAATCTCAGCCTTGGTTTAAGAAATTCCTGAACAAGTTTAGAAGCAAGCGTAATTCATTTCATTTAGATCAATAATCTGCTAATGAGTTGAATCAATTTAGGTTTTAATGAGATTTTTGACTCATTAACTTGATATGAATCATAAAGATAAGCGATGAAAGAGGCAGGAGCATGCGTGATTTAGTGTTTAATTATTTTGTTCGAAATTTGACAAAATATGCCTACAAAATTTTAAAACCAGCTACATATAAACACAACAGGCGCTATTGGCCTTTTTACCGTGTGGTTCGTAATACAGCGGGACATATTGATCAGGTTTTCTTTAGGAATACCTTAATTGCAGACCATAGGCTTAAACTAAACAATAGACATTCAAAATGCATGCTGATCGCAACAGGCCCGTCCATTAAAAAGATCCCTAAGCATTTTTTTAAACATGAGCAACTAGACTACATTGGCGTCAACGGCGCAATCGCTTTAAGTGAGGTCACTTTTCAGCATTATGTCATTATTGATCATGATTTTGTACAAAACCGTTTTGATCTCGTTGAGCGGGTTTTAGACACAGCATGTAATTTTTTTACCACTGCACGTTGCTTAGATTACATCTTAAGAAAAGTAAAAATTGAACAGATTCGCTGTCAATTTAAAATTATTGAAATCACAAGTCACGGTAAAAATGAACTTTTTATGGGAAACACCGTTCTTGTTGATGAAAAAGTTAAAAGCCCTTACTTTTACAATGGTTATGGTTTTTCAACGCAGATGTATGACACAGTATTTGACTACTACACCGTGGCTTATACCGCATTACAGATTATGTCTGGATTAAATTACCCATATATCTATATCGCAGGTTTAGATATGAATAACTTTAACTTACCACGCTTTTATGAAACTTTAGATGCAAAACAACCGACTCTATTAAACCAACATACCCAATCAATCTTAGCAGCATTTGAAACAGCAGCTTATTTCTTTAAAATTCAAAATGTGTCTGTTTATAATCTTTCCCCATACAGTCTCATCGAATCATTTGAGAAATTAACACTCGACCAAGACACCATCCTCTAAACGGTTCAGATCATCCAATTTGATTGAAAGTTAAGGTAAGGGATTACTCGGATCATGATGGAAATCTAGCAGTGAATCTTGAAAATACATTCCTTTTTCATAAAATTCGCCTGCATGTTTACGCTCTTTACCGGCAAATTTAATCAATTTAGGATATTCACCTGAATGATGATTGATTGCCATTTCAATTAAGGTTTTTTCCTTCACCCATTTATTTTTTACCTGATAGTAAAAAGCATTTTGATCACAGTCGATCAAGGTAATACTAGGCAATGTTTTCAGCATGATCACCTGACACACCACATAGGAAATCAGGTACTCTAAATTACTAATCTTTTGAAATATTTTTTCATGATTTGGTACAGTACGTTTAATTTCATGAATATAGTTTTTAGGACCAACCTGCATGGCCTTCACCAACTCATCAAACCAGTCTTTAAAAAAACGATTATTGGGAATCGTGGCTAAAAGCCAATTCTCTATGACTGGAGAATCAATATTGGTGGTGTTTTTTTTACGATAATAGGCAAAACTTTCGGTCTGATTTTGAGAAACTAACTCTTGAATCCAGTCCAAATTTTCATACACGATAATACTTGCATCCAACCAGATTCCTCCATAAACATGAAGTAATTTGAATCGGATTAAATCAGCTTTATGCTGTGGTAGATGAATATTTAACGCATCAAAATCTATCTGTATAAATTGCTCAACAGTTTTTGGTGTTAAAAAATGAACCGTATAATCTGTATTTCTTTGCTTTATATTTTCTATGCAATTTTCAACAAATAATGGTACATCCCCTTCCCAATACAACCAAATCAGCTTCGGTATTTTCGCCGCTGTGGGCTTTGGATTAAGGGTAATCATATTTGCATAGTTATGAATGTTTGAATTCGTGCCTCTAATCTTGTAAAAATACATCAGATAAAACTTAAGCATATAATAAGTTTTTTTAAATATTTTCATTTAATTATGTCCAAGATACGCATTGGCTTATTCCTTGAATAATGAATATTATATTTTATTATCAATGGGATTTGATCAATAAATAATATTCAGTGATGAAGATATACCCTGAATTTCAAGAATTTAACATATGTTTGAGCGCATAATAACGATCACGCCACATCCGCTTTTGCTTTTTAAAACCATAAGATGATGATCTATTTTCTTTTTGCTTGCGCGAGATACCCTCGATTGCAACCGTCCCCAGAATATCACTATCAATACCTGCTGGTTTAACCAATGGCGGCCATACGCCTAAGCCCTTGCCATTTTGGCTCAACCAACTTTGGAAAAAGACATCGACTGGCATCTCAATTTTTCGACCAGCTTGAACGAAAGCTTGAGCGCCTTGTCTTGACCATATTAGTCCCAAACCTCGGATAGGAAAATAATAGGCATGCCATAACGAAAAATCATTCAACTGAACAATATCTTTGGCAAACTTTTTCTTTTTAGACGCTAAATTAATCAGATACCACTCTAATTCTGGATGACTATGTAAATAGTGAATGAGTTGATCTACTGATTTTTTAAAATCAGCTGAAATTTTCATGTCATCTTCAAGTACGACCAAATAATCGGCATCGCTTTTTAAAAATTTTTCCGCACAGCCGTAATGGCTGAGATAACAGCCTATTTCTGAATTGAGTAATCTTCTGCCTAAGTTTTGTTGGGTGGCTGCATCATCATAATCGTCAAATGAAGACAATGCCTTACCACGACCATCATAAGCAGCAAAGCGCTCAAACGACCAATTCACTGCCTGTAATTGCTCAGTTGCCCGCGCGAGTCTATCGTGACTACCTTCTAAATTAATCAGATACGTTTCAACTTTCATACGCTTTCCTATGACACTGCTTGAGCTGAAATAACAGACTGCGGTAAATAATCACAAAATTTTTTAATCATTGCTTGCCGTACTAATTCAGCCTTATCTGCAGTGATTTGATCTAAACTTTGGATGCAACCATACTGCACCGCATCATTATTTAATGTCGCCACAAAGCTTTCTACGCTTTGTTCATTTTTTAAATAAGCCAATTCAATATCTGCTTTTAAGATCGCTTGCTGATGCTGAATTTTCAAATGATTCATCAAGGTAATCGGATTAATCTGTTCAACACTGCGAAATTTAAATTTAATTTGGTTTTCAAGTAATTCAGGATGACTGAGCAAGTAGTCACGAAGTATTTTACGGTCTACGATATGTGGATAATGATGAATTTCAAAAAATTGACGCATCCCCAAAATGTCTGCACTTAACATCTGTGCAATCATGTGTTTCGGCTGAATCGGTTTAGAGAACTGGGCTTGGAGGAACTGGCGGTACTTTAATTTGGCCTTTAAGATCAAATTCGATTGCCAATGCCCATAAGTAACAATACTATTTCCTTGCAAAAAATCTTCGATTTTAGCGGGAGCATTAAAAAAGAAATCATCATTTAAATAGATAAAATAGTCTGAAAGCCCTTGGATATTCCACAACATGCTCTCAATCGAGCGGGTATTGAACGTCGGCAAATATTGCTCATACCCTGCGAAAATTTCATGATGATCAACCACACGGATTTTATCAGCAGCACACAAACCTTGGGTGACGAATTCATTTAAAAATTCAGGCTGCTGATGATCAGTGACAATATAAATATGTCCACTAAAAGGCACATATTTCAATATCGATGCGATATTGTAATAAATCTCGTCATTACTGGCAAAACGCGTATCACTCACCGCATCTGAGGCATCTTGACCGGTAAGATACTTGTGACGTTTACGTTTTAACTCAACATCATTGCCATCGACCCAAGCAATCACGATATCAAGATTTTGCATCGATAGGATTCTCAAACTTTATTTAATAAAATAAATCAATTATTGCCAAGCATCTTTGATCCACTGCGATGGAAGTACGTAACGATACCACTTACCGCCTCCGCCATTAATCGCATCAGGTGGATTGATTTCACCATGGAATATAATGATTTTAACGCCCTCTGGCTTAATCGGTGGTTTAAAAAATGCCAGCGGGATTTTTTGCAAACAATGATACTTGTAACTTTTGCACCAACTATCTGGCCAATAGCTTTGTTTGCTCTCACGATCTACATACCAAGACAGATAAGCTTGCTCATTGCGAAATCTTTGACGAATTTCATCGAAATTCTCACGAAAATAAGGCATTAACCCTGGAAATGCACCGAGCTTAAATCGATAGACTGAACTGTTGCCCGTAATACGCCATGGACGCTTCCAGTCATGAATAATTAAAAATTCACCAGGGTGTGTGAAAAAACTGTCAATATTATCAACAATCACAACATCTAAATCCAAAAATAAAGCGTTGCCTGTTAAACCATACAAATCTGGCTCAAAGGTAGAAAGTTTATTCCAACCCCGCTCAGGACTACCTTCTGGTAATGCAAGTGGTGGAATAGGAAAACATTCAACTTCGGGATTGATACCTTCAGTACGATCGGTTAAACAGACCATTTTAAAATCAACAGTGGTATGGCGTTTGACCATGTTGTATAAACGATTGACGTAATCTGCCCCGTATTTGGTTCCCCACTTCATGCAAAGAACAATATTTTGCTCTTGGTCATCTGCGCTATGTGACAGTGTGGTATTGTCGTTTACCTGCATGTATTTTTCATCCGCCAATCTTCTGCCAATATCATACCATTAAGTTTGGAAAAGTTATTGCCTTGCGATTTACTCACATCATAATTTGCACGAAAAGAATATGATATTATGAAGAGATCCGCCTTTTTCAGCACATAAGTCATCATGTGCCATACAGGTCATACATATCATTGCCATCAGGTTAATATGAAAATAGCAGTTGCAGGAACCGGTTACGTTGGATTATCTAATGCCATGATCTTTGCGCAGCACCATGAGGTTGTTGCCTTGGATATTTTAGATAGCAAAGTTGAGATGCTGAACAATAAAATTTCACCCATTCAAGATCAAGATATCTCAAATTTTCTACAACAAAAACAACTTCATTTCACAGCGACCACTGACAAACATTTCGCCTATCAAAATGCGGATTTTGTCATTGTGGCAACGCCGACCGACTACGACACAAAGACCAATTATTTTAATACGCAAAGTGTCGAAAGTGTTATTGGTGATGTGATTAAGATTAATCCTGATGCCATCATGGTCATTAAATCCACAGTGCCAGTCGGTTTTACGCAAAAAATCAAAGATCAGTATCAAACCCATAATGTTATTTTTTCACCTGAGTTTTTACGTGAAGGTAAAGCATTACACGATAATTTATATCCTTCACGGATTATTGTGGGTGAAAAATCTGAGCGTGCACAAATTTTTGCAAACATGTTGATTGAAGGTGCGATTAAGAAAGATAGCCCGGTGTTATTTACCGATTCGACTGAAGCTGAAGCCATCAAGTTATTTGCCAATACCTATCTGGCCATGCGTGTTGCTTACTTCAATGAATTAGACACTTACGCGCAAACCTTTGGACTTGATACCCAACAAATTATTGAAGGTGTGTGCTTAGACCAAAGAATTGGCAATCATTATAATAATCCGTCTTTTGGTTATGGTGGATATTGTCTGCCTAAAGACACCAAACAACTCCTCGCAAACTACAATCAAGTCCCCAGCAATTTGATTCAAGCGATTGTAGACTCGAATCGAACTCGTAAAGACTTTATCGCGGATTCTATCTTAGAAAGAAACCCATCCACCGTTGGGATTTATCGTTTAGTGATGAAAAGTGGCTCAGACAACTTCCGTGCCTCAGCGATTCAAGGCGTGATGAAACGTCTTAAAGCCAAGGGGATTGACGTTATTGTTTATGAACCGACTTTGAGCGATGCTGACTTCTTCAAATCTGAGGTGGTAAACGATTTGAATATATTTAAAAAACGCAGCGATGTGATTATTGCTAATCGACTATCGCAAGATTTAAGTGATGTGGCTGATAAAATTTACACACGAGATATTTTTGGAGGAGACGAATGAAAGTCTTAGTGACAGGTGCCGCGGGTTTTATTGGTTTTCATGTCTCAAAAAAACTGCTTGAGCGTGGCGATGACGTGGTCGGTATTGATAACTTTAATGCTTATTACGATCCTGCGTTGAAAGAAGCTCGTGCTGAACTTCTTCAACTGACTGCCCAAAGTAACATCGGTGAATTTACCTTGATCCGAGGCAATATTGCAGATAAATCGATAATCGATGACTGCTTTACACAACATAAATTTGACCGTGTCATTCATCTTGCCGCGCAAGCAGGTGTGCGATATTCGCTCGAAAACCCGTTAAGTTATGTAGAAAGCAACATTATTGGCTTTACCAACATTATTGAAGCCTCTCGTTATGCAAAAACACCGCATTTAACTTATGCAAGCACCAGCAGTGTATATGGTGCCAATACCACCATGCCATTTAGTGAAAATCATGGCGTTGACCACCCCATTCAGTTTTATGCAGCAACCAAACGTGCCAATGAATTGATGGCGCATAGTTATAGTCATCTGTTCCAGCTTCCCACCACAGGTTTACGCTTCTTCACTGTGTATGGTCCTTGGGGGCGTCCTGATATGGCGCTGTTCAAGTTCACTAAAAATATTATCGACAATAAATCCATTCCAGTGTTTAATCACGGCAATCACACGCGTGACTTTACCTTCGTTGCTGATATTGCCGAAGGTGTCATCCGTTCTAGCGATCAAATTGCTCAGCCCAACCCGGATTGGAACAGCAAGCATCCAGATCCTTCGACCAGTCATGCGCCCTTTAGAATCTTTAATATTGGCAATAATAATCCAGTGAAGCTGATTGAATATATTCATGCCATTGAGAAAGCGGTCGGCAAAGACGCTATTCTTGATTTATTGCCATTACAACCGGGTGATGTTCCTGATACGTTTGCAGACAGTACTGCCCTTGAACAAGCCGTAGACTATAAGCCATCAGTATCTGTTCATGATGGTGTCAAACAATTTGTTGACTGGTACCGAGATTTTTATAAGGTTTAAAACCAATTTACATTGCAATAAAAAAGTCCAATTCTCTTATTGGACTTTTTTTATGACTTGAATTCTCAGACAAAGTCTAGAAAGTTAAATTATTGATTTTTCCAATATTGTCCCAGTTTTAAATCCCACTCTTTGGGTTCAATCACCATACGACCTGCATTGGGTGTCAGCGTAATTTCACTAAAAAAGACCTTATCCTGGGAAAGTAAAAAATCAATTCGGCTATACCCTGATTCGAAACAGAGTTTTTTAGCCAATCCGATCATTTCTTCAAATTGCGAAGGTTTAGCAATCTCATCTGGTGCATTATTTTTAAGATCAACCTTGAACGATTGCAATTTCCACTGGGTATCATAAATATTTGAATAACACTCTGAGTCAGCCTTTTCAATATCAATCTCAACGAACTCAGGCTGACCTTCAAAGCAATGTACGCGACAAGTCGTTATGGTATAGAGCTTTGAAGCGTCTCGATAAAGCGCAATATAGGTCTCAGCAATAATCATTGCTGGAACATTCTTATAATGCCATTCACGTTTCATGACATACATATTCATGTTCATATGCTGTTTAAGTTTCTGCTTCGAGCAATCAAATGCGAAGTTATTCTTATTTTTGCACACGACCGCACTTCCACTGTCGTGGCTACACTTTAAAACAAATTGATCTGGTAAAGCATCAAAATCTATCTCTTTGCAATCTTTGTAAACCGCAAGTAACGGGACAAGATAATTTTCACCAATTTTATCAATGACGAATTGTCGAACAGCCAATTTGTCAGCGAGTTGGGTATGCGTAGCATCTCGATCAAAAATCATTCGTGCTGTTACTTTTTCATTGAAGCTCTGCGGTTGATTGAAATTTGGTACATAGCCTAATTTTTGAATAAAACGTTTTGTTAGATATTTTTCATCAGAAACAAAATTAACCCTCAATGACTTAAATTTATAAATTATATTTTCAAACATGAATTCAGATTTCATAGGAATAGCGCAAGCATTATACGCAATGATTGGATTTTTAGAATATTATTGATGTTTAATCATTTATTATTTTGATTAAAAAACCTCTCAAATGAGAGGTTTTTTAATCAATTTGGATTACTTCACGTAAGTCAACCAATGTGCATATTTCGGATCTTTACCTTGCACAGCATCAAAATACGCTTTTTGAATTTGTGTGGTAATCGGGCCACGTGTACCTTCACCAATTTGACGGTCATCATATTCACGGATTGGTGTCACTTCGGCAGCAGTACCTGTGAAGAATGCTTCATCTGCAATGTAAAATTCATCACGAGTAATGCGGCGTTCAATTACGTCATAACCCAAATCTTTTGCAATGGTGATAATGGTTTGACGAGTAATACCGTCTAGCGCACCACCTGCAACATCTGGAGTATGAATGACGCCATCACGGATCAAGAAGACGTTTTCGCCAGAACCTTGACATACATAACCTTGTGGGTCGAGAAGCATGGCTTCGTCATAGCCCGAATGTGCCACTTCCTGATGTGCAAGAATAGACAGCGTGTAGTTACCCGACGCTTTTGCTTTACACATGGTCACGTTTGGATGGTGATGGGTAAATGAAGAGGTTTTCACACGAATCCCCTTCTCCATTGCTTCTTCACCCAAATATGTACCCCAGCTCCATGCAGCAACCACGGCATGAATGGTGTTATCTGTTGCGGCAATTCCGAGTTTTTCTGAACCGATAAAAATAATTGGACGTAAGTAACAAGATGCGAGTTTATTTTCACGTACCACATCAATTTGCGCTTGTTCTAATGTTGCTTGATCAAATGGAACTTTCATTTGATAAATTTTTGCTGAATTAAGTAGGCGCTTGGTATGTTCTTTTAAACGGAAAATAGCCGTTCCATTAGGAGTTTCATAAGCACGGACACCCTCAAACACACCCATACTATAGTGTAAAGTATGTGTTAGGACGTGAGTTTTCGCTTCACGCCAGTCAACCAATTGTCCATCTTGCCAAATAAAACCATCACGATCAGCCAAATTCATGACTTAAACTCCAAATGTATACTGAATTATTCACTATCCAATGCGAACACCGCAGTTGGATCAATTAATCTTTGCCACAATTTACAAACGACCTCTCGGGTATCAAACCACTGCGCAGCACTGACTTGCATATTTTGGTTTGCAAGGGCTAGGCTGTGACTCTCGACTCGTTCACTCAGATAGGCATGAATCAAGGCTGAAGCATCGTCACTGGATAAACAACGTGCTTTGGCAGCATCTTCTAAGATTCGTACATTGTCGGAATAATGGGCGAGATCAGGATTCGTCCCACTCCAGGCTAACACGATATACTGTGCCATAAATTCGATATCAACGATACCACCTGCATCCTGTTTTAAATGAAAAATTCCATCTTTTTTCTGCTCCTTAGATGAGCCAAGATGATCTTTCATTTTTTGACGCATGTTTAAAACTTCAGCACGTACTTTTTCTTCTTCGCGTGGCAATGTTAAAACTCGACATCTTAATTGCTCAAATTTTTCGCGTAAGCTTTGCTCACCTGCAATCGATCTTGCACGTACAATGGCTTGATGCTCCCACACCCACGCATTTTTCATTTGGTATTGCTCAAATGCTTTTAAGCTGGTGACCAGCAGTCCCGCCTCACCTGATGGTCGAAGGCGTGTATCTATTTCATAGACACGCCCGTCCAGTGTTTGCGTGGTCATCAGAGACATGAGTTTCTGTCCAACTTTCATGGCAAATTCAAAACCACTAATTGGCTTTAAACCATCTGTATCGGACTGTTCATCCATATAATGAATAAACACCAAATCCAAATCTGAACCATAGCCCAACTCAATTCCACCGAGCTTACCATAACCAATTACAGCAAATGCAGTACAATCAAGTGTACAGCGTTTCCCCTCAGCATCCAGCGGATAACCATGCTTCTTGGCAATCATTTGATAAGCCAGATTCAAACTGGCTTGAACAGATACTTCAGCAATATCGGTTAAGGCATCTGAGACGCGCATGAGTGGACTTTCTGCCAAAACATCACTGGCTGCAACTGTCAATACATTGGATTTTTTAAATAAACGTAGCACACGCATTTGATCTTCGACTTGATCAATTTCAATACGCAGCAATTGTTGTCTTAAAGAGTCTTCCAAGTCTTGGCGTTTAGGCAGTTCAAAATCCATCGAGAGAAATTCATCCAACAACACTGGATAATGGGTGAGTTCCTCACAAATCCAAGGACTCACGGTCGACATTTTCACCAAGCGTTGTAATGCACCTTTACTCTCAATCAACATCACCAAATACACCGTACGGCGCATGACAGATTCAACCAAAGGCATTAGTCTAAGTAACGCAACTTGAGGTTTATTGGACTGTAAAATCGCTTCAATCAAATGTGGCCAGAACTCTTTTAAGCGCTGAACCGCTTTAGCAGGTAATTTTTTAATGGCATGACCATACCAAAACTCATGAATCAAGTTCTTGGCATGATCATCTAAAAGATCATTCAGTTTTTGCTCTAAATGCTCAAAGCCCTCTGTCGGTGAATCTTGCGCTTTGTCTTTAATCAAGTTCTCAAATTGGTAAATAACTTTTTGACGTTTATCATTTAAATCAATTTTAAAGGCATCCCAATTTTCAAAACCTAATGTTTCAAAAATACGTGCTTGTAAATCTGGCTCCGTCGGCAAACTTTGGGTTTGTTGATCATTCAACGCTTGAATTGCATGCTCGACACGTCTTAAAAATAGATAAGCATCTTTAAGATCAATCACTGCTTGCTCATCGAGCAAACCGACTTCACCCAGATGTTGAAGACTGACTAGGCATTGGCGATCTTGAAGCTCTAATTTAGATCCACCATAGATAAGCTGAAAGACTTGTACAATGAACTCGACTTCACGAATTCCGCCTGCACCCAGCTTAATATCATCTTCAATATTACGCCGTGCCACTTCACGCGCAATCATGACCTTCATTTCACGCATGGCTTCAAATGCGGTGTAATCCACATATTTACGAAATACGAAAGGTCGCGTCATGCTCAGTAAATCTTTACCGTGCTGACCTCCTGATACGATCCGCGCTTTAATCCATGCATAGCGTTCCCACTCTCGCCCATGCTGACTTAAGTATTTTTCAAGTGCCACATGGCTAATGGCGAGTGCAGAGCCATCACCCCATGGTCTAAGTCGCATATCCACTCTAAACACAAAACCTTCGGCGGTTATATGCTCGAGCAGATAAATGATTTTTTGCCCCCAAGAAATACAAAATTGCTGAACATCAATGCATTTTCGACCATTGGTTTCACCTTGCTCATCAAAAGCAAAAATCAAATCAATGTCACTGGACAAGTTGAGCTCTTGTGCGCCCAATTTCCCCATAGCCACCACAATTAAATCTTGAACATGACCGCTAACACTGATCGGCTCACCGTGTTTGGCGACCAAAGGAATACGAGCAAAATCTTTCGCGGCATTAATACTGGCATCGGCAAAATCTGAAAGCTCACGAGTCAGTGTGACCACATCGATTAGCACATTGGCATCTTGCCAAATCCAGCGGAACATTAACCGCGCACGAAGTAGACGTAAACTGCGCATCCATTGGGTTTCATTCTGAATATCGAACAACTCAGTGTGCACCCACTGATGAATATGGTCAGTTGAAAGCGAACTTTGAAACTGATCAACTGCATAATCTTGTTCCAATATCTCTCGATGTAAACTCAGAACCTGCTCAGCATACTGACTGGCTCTTAATGTTTTTTGCAATTGTGCAGCATTCATCCAAAATTGCCTTCGATTGTATTTATGAATCTTTTATAACAGCTCAAAAGCAGTTTTGGAAAAATTAATTCAAGATTTCCACGCAGGTTAAATCTAATTGTTCATCATTTTTTTTGATGGCATCAGACTTTGATGAGCATTCATTGCTGCGGGTAAAATGACTTTAAAGGTGGTTCCGTCTCCCTCTTTTGAAATCACTTCAATTTGCCCCTTGTTCAAATCGACAAAGCGCTTGCATAACACCAAGCCCAAGCCTGCACCTTTCTCACCCGATGTACCTTTTAAGCTGACCTGTAAATTGGGTTGAAACAAACCATCGATTTGCTGCTGCGTCATCCCTAAACCTGTATCTCGTACGGTAATTTCAATACCTTCAACACATTCGGCTGCTTCTATATAGACACAACCACTGCCATCCACATTGGTAAATTTCAATGCATTCGACACCAAGTTTTGAATCACTGAGGTGATCATATTGATATCTGCATAGACTTTTAAATGGCTGGGCGTGGTTTCAATCAACTGGATATTTTTTTTCATTGCTAATGTGTTCAACACCTCATAAACAATACGCGTGGCTTGCTTCAACTCAAAATTAATCGGGTGATAAACAAATCGACCGCCTTCTGCCATGGCCCAATTGAGTAAACTTTCCAACAAGTTATAGGTTGAATGCGCAGTGTCATTTAAATAATCTGCAATATTTTGAATGCTGGACTCATCTAAGGTTTCACGTTCTTGGGCCAAAACCTCTGAAAAACCCAATAGACCATGAAACGGAGCACGTAAGTCATGCGCGATAATTTGAAAGAATTTGGTCTTACTAAAATTTAACGCAGATTGCTGTTCATAAAGCTCTTTAAGCTCTTCATTTTCCAAACGAATTTCAATAATTCGAATCAAACTATTTGCAAACTCATGTACCACTTCTAATTTATCTTCTAAAAATGGTTCAATGGCGTCATCAAATAAAAGCACTTGACCAATAGAATGTCCGTCTTCTTGTTTTAAATCAAAGGCAATAACACGATAATGCTTAACACCTAATTGCGTGATATACGCTGAAAATTTGGCATAATTTTGATGTTGTGCGCCAAGCGTCGTTTGTCCATCAAAATACTGGAGCAAATCAACCGATTTTTTTGCATGAAATGCTTTAAACCCGTTTGATGAAGAATACCAAATATAAGGTTCATGATGAAATGCCAAAACAGCACAGTCTGCGTTTAAAATACTTCGGGTAAACTTTAAAAAACCATCAATTTGATTTTTTGGCGTAAATACGCCCAATAACAAAGATAATTTGCAAGCACTGAGTTGATCCGCTTGATCTACTTCTATGAGTTGTAATTTCATGCTTGAACCTATAAGGAAAATACAGATTGATATGACAAACTGATACAACGCCACGCGTCTTGTCCAATTTTGCGACTGTTAAAACCAAGCAAAAAAAAGCGTACGAATTGTTCTAAGATTAATACATAAAATTACATTTTTAAAGACATTTTACATTGTCCAATTTACCCATTTTATCTTATTGATTTTTATTAATTTAAATTGAAATCATTTGTTTGTAAAACCCAAAGAAATTTATCAAATGGTTTAAATAACTGTATTTAAAAAAGATGAACAATTAAGCGCTGCGCCATAAAGATGAGGTCCGTTTAATCGATATCAATGCACAACCGACTGATTTAAAAAGTGACCCTTTATATCCATCCATTTTTAATCGGCAATAAAAAACCCCAAGACTGAAAGTGCTTGGGGTTTTTTAGAATTTGGTCCCGAGGGTCAGAACCTTAATAGATATTAATATCAAAGAATTATCACATTATTGTGGAAATACGTGGACGTAAATTGTAGATAACTGCATCAAATTGACAATTAGAATGAGGCTATTGTCAAAGATGAGTAAGAAAACTTTTTAAAATTTCAGGTCATAAAAAAAATAGGTTACTTTGGTTACCAATATTATTTTATACAGTTATCTATATGAATATAATAAGATTATTTACTATTTATAAAAGTTACTTTTAGGTTACTTCCGAGTTACCAGTAACCCGTTTTTTAGGTTACCATCAGTAACCTATTAACCCTATGATTATTAATAATTATTTAATTTTAAAATCGTCTTGGTAACCCGTGGTAACCTTATAAAGGTTACCACTTATTTTATTAAATATTAATAACTTATGTACTGTTTCAAATATTGGTAACCTAAATTGAACTTTTATTTTTAGACTTATTAAATTGATCAAATGTCGCAAATTAATTAAAGTCATTTTAAGTGCATCAGATCGCATCACTTTGCATCAAATCTAATCCCTAAATATGTCTTTAAAGGCTTATGTACTATTGGTTTAGACTATTTTTTCTTCTGCATCAAAATAATGACTTTTAGAAAGACTGTGGAGGCGAGAGGGAACTGCATTTGGATTAACTCCAAAGTTTTTGTTATATAACCTTGAACTTAAAGAAAATTTATAAAGCATAGTTTTTAAAATTTGACATAGCTATAATATTAAGCAATTATATTGCTATCAATTTAATTGCTAGCTAAATAAGGCACCATAATGAGTACTCTATATTCAACACAAGTTAAAGCAGTTGGCGGTCGTAACGGAAATGTACATAGCGAAGATGATTTATTAAATCTTAGTCTTGCTTTACCAAAAGCACTAGGTGGTAAAGGTGATGCAACAAACCCTGAACAATTATTTGCAGCAGGTTATGCATCTTGTTTTGGTAATGCTGTTATTCATGTATCACGAAATAAAAACAATAAGGTTCGAGATAATGATATTGAAGTAATTGCCACAGTTGGATTGAAATCAAATGACCATGGTGGCTTTGCCCTAACAGTAGCATTAGAAGTAACGATTACAGATCTAGATCAAGAAACTGCAGAGTTAATTGTCAGTGAAGCCGATAAGGTTTGCCCTTATTCCAATGCAATTCGGGGTAATATAGAAGTTACTATCACTGTAAAAATTCGATAAAGATTTCTATATGTCTAATGATCATCTAAAGCTAGATAAGCAGTTATGTTTTCCTCTATATGCTGCATCAAACTTGCTAGTAAAAGTATATAGACCTTTACTGGAACCTTTGGGTCTTACGTATTCTCAATATTTGGTAATGCTTGTGTTATGGGAACGTGATTCTGTAAGTGTGGGTGATCTTGGCCATTGCTTATATTTAGATAGTGGAACTTTGACACCATTACTTAAGCGGATGGAAAACTCAGGTTTTATTAACCGTCGAAGAGATTCAAATGATGAACGAAGAGTTCTAGTCTCGCTTACGGCTAAAGGATCAGAGATAAAAGAACTGGCTGTAAATATCCCTAATAAACTTTCTGAACAGTTAAATATATCTGATATTAGTGAATTAAGAAGTGAAATACAGTCTTTAGTGCAATCCTTAGCAAAAGCCACTTAAATATTCCATCTATTTACTACCCAAGCCCATGATTTAAAATATTTTTATAAAAAATCGATCGACTTGTAAAAATTATCTAGCTAATTACACCACTCAAGTTTTAAAAGGTAGAAATTGTTTTGATTACATTACACCATTTAGACCAGTCACGTTCTTTTCGCATACTTTGGTTGTTGGAAGAAATTAAACAACCATATGAATTAAAAAAATATTATCGAGATTTAATCACACATTTAGCACCAGAATCTTTAAAAGTTATTCACCCGTTAGGTAAATCTCCAGTTATTGAATGGAATGGAAAAGTAGTTATTGAGTCTGGTGCAATTGTTGAATTATTAATTCAAAAATTAGCGCCTCAGCTAGCACCTGATCTTGATGACCCAGATTATGTCGACTATTTACAGTGGATTCATTTTTCAGAAAGTTCGGCAATGGTGCCCTACTTGTTAAAAATATTTAATTCTATTGAGAGTCAGCATGGTACTAAATTAGTATTTTTAGAAAATTATGCCCAAGTAGAATTTGACAAAGTTTTTAGTTTTTTAAATGGCTATTTAAAAGATAAAAAATACTTCGTTGCAGATCGTCTAACTGGTGCTGATTTTATGATGGGCTTCGCATTAAATAGTCTAATTTACCAACTAAATCAGGCTGAAAATTATCCGTATATTAACCGTTATGTAGATGGTTTAACAAAGCTAGATAGTTGGAAAAATGCTGTTAAAATTGAAAACTCTTTAAGTTTAGATTGAGAAAATTAAATTCAAGGTTTAACAAGATTCACAAAAATAGGAGATTAAATCTCCCATTTTTGATTTCGTATGAGGTGTATTATGTTAATTTTAGATAAGCTAATTAATATTCATTTGGATGTTCAATATACCATTTAAGATTTTCTTGTGCTTTAGGGTCACCTAACTCAGCTAAAGGTTTAACCATTTCAATTGCTTTAGCCACATCCCTACTCACACCTTTGCCACTAAAATACATTTCGGCCAATTGAATTTGCGCTAAGCTATAGTCTTGATTTGCAGATTTAGTGAGCCACACAAAAGCTTTATTATAATCTTGTTCAACACCTTCACCATAATAGTAGGCTTGTCCAATATTAAATAAAGCACTTGCATTATTAGTATCAATATCTATAGCTTGAGAAAAATATTCTAATGCTTTTTTATGGTCTTGTTGAAATACAATCCCCTCTGAATAGTAAGTCCCTAACAAATTAATAGAATCAGCATGATTCATTCTTGCCGCTTTTTCAAAATATGGTAAAGCTTGCTTATAGTTCCCTTGTAAAAATTCAAGTATTCCTAAATTGTGTATCCCTCCAGCATAATTTTGATCTGCTGCTTTACTAAACCAATATTTAGCCTGTTTTAGATCAGTCTCACCCCAAAAACCATGTTGGTATCCATTCCCTAAGGCATTTTGGGCTTTAGTATCACCTTGATCCGCAAGTTGCTTAAGTATTTTATAAGCATCATCATTTTTATCTTGATCAAATAAATTTTGTGCTTTTTTAAATAAGGCATCTACTTCTTGTTGATTACTATTATTTTGTAATTTTTCCGTATTAGTAGAGTTACTACAAGCCACTGAAAAAAATAAAGATAAAACCAAAATAATAAAAATGGAAAAAAAATTCTTTTTAGTCTTAATCCACATATTCAATCCCCTTTCCTTGACCTTTCATCAATCGCTCATTTCGATCATATAATAAAATAGGAATAGTATAGGATTTGGCGACAGAGTGAGTTATTGAAACTGGTTTTCCTTCCACTACTTTTTTAACTTTTTTAGCACTTACATCAAAAGTGTCCTGAATTCCTCTACTTCTAACATCCCTTTTTACCGCATTTCCGTGAGTGTCGACATCATCTACTGTAGCGTAACCATTTACCCGACTAATAGAGTAATTACCCACATTTAATGTATTCGTCAAAGTTAAACCACTTCCAGTTAAATCTGAGACATGCTTGGCTTTTACATTCAATGTTGTGCTTCCCATTGAAACACTCACATCTTTTTTCAAACTTTCTTTAAGTTTTTTTTCATCTTTAAGTAATTCAGCTATTTCCTTAGCATTTCCATTATTAGTTAAATGAGGCATTTTACTTGGATCAATTTCACCACTAGCTCCAACAGAGGCAAATAACATCCAATCACCATTATCATCATAAGCAATACCTATATCCAATGCACTTCCAATAAAATATAGAGCACCACTAAAAGTTATAAAAATCTGTTTTGCTGATGGTTCTTTTGGTTGATACTGTGTGATTGCTAATCCATCGTTTTTGGAAAAAAGGAGCTCTTTTTTCATAATTTCAGAAATATATTGGGATCGATTATTTTTTACTTTTAATATTTTCCCTACTTGAAGTTTATTCATTTCAGATAAAAGGATATTATTTTGCATTGCAATCAAACTTGGACTCACCTTAAATTTCTTTGCTAAGCTTGATAAAGTATCCCCTGATTGAACCTCATATTTGATATCTACAAAATCATTCGGATTACTAGGTTTAATTGATACTTTTTCTTGTTTTTTTAAGTTACCAATATAAATTTTTTGCCCAATCTTAACCTTATTTTGATCTTTTATATCGTTATTCCTCATAAGCTGCTGAAGATTCTTGTTAAACCTTTTAGCAATAATTTCTAAAGTATCTCCTGACTGCACTTGATAATAATCAGATACATGATTAGAACTACTATTAGATACTGTTACAGCCTTTCCAAGTTTACTAACAGGGATTTCTACTATTAAAGGGTATTCAATGCTTTTCAATTTAAGGAAATTTACATTCACGTGTATTTTTTTCACTAATGTCCATTGATTGAATGGTGTCGGTTTTCCTTTAACTAGCACTTCAATGGTACATACTCCTGGTACCTTAAGGGCTTCTGTTTCCCCTTTTATATTTGTTTTTTTTATAAATTTTAAAGGAATATTTTTTATAGTTGGCCATTTTTTATCAAAATCTGGCGTCCACTTCAGAAGATCTTTACTAGTTTGAATTCTATATTCTAAATTAGGAACAATATCTTTAGAACCAAAATAATAAAATGTGATACGACAATTTAAATCTGCCACTGTTTAATCTCCTTGATCATCATTTGGTTCTACAAAAAATTCCTCTTCAACAATAAAATTAGGATGATCGATAAAAAGATCTAGCTCTTGTGTATCTTCAGTAAATATTCTTTTTGTTCTTCCTCTAGAATCTAAAAGTCCTTCATGAAAACTACCATTATTCTTATAAACCCTATATTTTGTATTGGAAAAATCAGATAAAGAATCTAACTGACTTAGATCAAATCTCATACTTTTTCTGTCAATTTCTTTTACACTGGGTAATATAGGAAGTTCGTAATTTGTATGTTCGCCACTCTTAAAAAGATGCTGTCCAGCTTTAGCCTCGAACTTTCCAGGTGTAATCACTGTAATACCATTTTTATTAATAATAATTTGAGAACCACCAGCCATAGGTCTACCTATCTTTATAAAATTCAAAAATTAAGCGCAAATTTGGCTTAATATAAACACCTATCAATTCAATGCTTTTAACTTAAATATGACTTTCATTATCGCCATTCAACTGAATGATAGCATCGTTGTTGCTGCAGACAATAAAGAAGTCGTTTTAAAGGCAGAAGAAATAGGCAATTTTAACCAACGGCATACATTGAAACTGAATGCTTGGGGCAATGGGATCATCACTGGTACAGGTGAAAGCTATGTGATCAGTCGATCTATGGAACTATTTAAGAAATTAGCTCATTCAGATATTGATAAATTGCCTCAATGTTTAGAAATATCAAGGCAAATAAGAGAGCTAGAAATAGGTGCAGGCTACTTTCAGGTTGAGATTACTAAGCTGCTATGTTCCAGCTATAGCAACCGTGGTGCTCAGCTTTATAAAATCGAACGGATCGATAATGATAAAAGCTATACGATGACAGCTATAGAGCCCATGGATATTACTGTATGGATGTTCAATCCTAATGTGGAAACAATTACAGCAGATTTAAAAAACTTATATCTCGATCTTAAAGATTACTCAGCCTTTTCAAACAAAATAGATTGGATGAATTATTACATCAATCGAATTGCACCGATCTATCAAAAGCAAAGCCTACAAGATTCCTTGATGAGTCAGAGCTTCGATATTTTCTTTCAAAGCAAAGATGAATACGTGTTTGGCCATATTCCCAATACTCAAACTACAGCTTTAGAGTTTAGTGAAATTTCCACTAATTTTGGTTCCATTTAATATAACGGGCATTATACGAAACGCATCTTTAAGATTTATTTAAGATCAGTAGCTTACATTGAGTCATATCCTCTAGAACGACCTCGTTCAACCGACTTAGAAACAAGTCGGTTTTTTTTAAGCAAAACTGGTATCTTTTGCCAATAAAAATGATCACCATTTAATCAATTTTAAGTTTTTTTCTATGTTATCAATCCATCCATTGCCAAAAATATCCCCAATTTCCGCGGATAAAATAGGGATAGTTTTTACTCAATTTTGTACGCCAAAGCGTACAGTGATTTAGGGGTTTTGCGTCTATACGACCATCCCCTTATTTCCTATCATGAGGACATAGAGAGCAGGATGCTCCAGATAAGAATAAGAAAAGACAGCAACGGAGAATGCAGGTACGACAGGAGTTATACCGAAAGCATCAAATATGTAAAAAAGCCCAACAGGATGTTGGGCTTTTTTATTTTCAAAAATTTCTATAGATAAATAACTAGACTACTCACTCAGTGATAAAAGCTCGTATTCTTTAAACCTTATGACTTCAATCCCCAATCTTTCATTAATCTGTTTCAGTAAGTTTTGATAAAAAACTATTTCATTGTAATAAAAAACCTTTGCAGCCTTTTCAATATCACCAAATCCACCTGCATTTTGTGGAACAACTCCAATGAGTTGCGGTGGAATTCGATGCCCTGCAAGTTGGTCATCACGACTGGCGATCTTAATATTATAAAATTCATCCTTTGCCGCAACTTCAGCCAGTGGAATGACTTTGACTCCATCTTTAGTTCCACCTGGTGTATACACCAATAAATTCTTAAAATTGCCTGCGCCTTTTGAGTTTTCTAACGAGTCCTCTAAATCGTCTACATCTTGCTGAGTTTGAAGCGCATCAGTCATGTGTAGAATAAAACCTGCATGTGCACCATTTTTATAGTAACGACGACGGAACAGTGTTGCAGCCTCATTGAGTAAAATTGCATTCACACTACTCAAATAATTGGGGATGCCATAAATTTCTTGACCAATATCAGTTTCAAAAATATGAATCATATCTTGAGATTCAAATTTATGGTTATTGATCTGGTCATAGCCCAATTGATAATAACTTGATAAGTCCAATGCCCTTCGCATATTCAGTGCCGGTCTAGATCCAAGTCCGACAATCCCACCAAAACGATTACGTTTTACATGTACATAACAATTGGCAAAGGTTAAAAGATTCAGAGCTAAGGCATTAAATTCATGTCGACTTAACAACGGATGAGGAATGTAATCACTGGTCAAAATATTGCGTTTCACAATCAAGGCACTAGTGTGGTGACTGGTTGCTCGAAACAACTTTGCCGTAGCCAACATATCGTAAGGTAATTCATACCAATCTAACCATTTTGGACAATAGCCATATTCAAACAAAGCATGGCCATCCAGTACTGGTTCTGCTTCCCCAAAATTTCTGCAAATCACTTTGCTTCTAGGAGCAGCTGCAGCCCGTTCTTGATTTTGCAACAAACCAAACCGATCCAATTGCTGATGTAGCATTGATTTTATATTCATGATTTAAATACTCTGATTCGGCTACGTGCTGCGCCTTGTTGAGATGGATCTGTAATATCGATAATCGGTGCTTTTTCTAAACCATTCATAATTGCCCAAGCTATATCACCATGGCCATTTTCCGCAGAGCGACTGGTGACTAAGGTTTTGTTGCCCCCTCCACTGGTCATGGCTTTTTTAATTGAAAGAAAAGCTTTTGCTACGATCGTTAAGCCAGCATCAAAATTAAGTCGTCGTTTTTGAAATAATTCTTTCGCTCTAAGACCCATTCGAATTTTTAATTCGGGGTTATAATTCAGTCGAGTGAGTGCAGGAAAAAATTTAGAAACATACTCTGAAACAGCAAGGCCATTCCCTGTGTTATCAATCCCAATAAAGGTAACGTTATAGCGTCCAAAGACTTTTTTAATATATAAGGATTGCTCTTGTGCCGTTTGGCCTTTGAATTGCTTTACTTCAAGTACTCGATACGGTGACAAAGACGTGGGCGGTGGTGCAATCACGGCAAGTGCAGCATTATCTCCTGTGAAAGATGGATCGTAGCCAATCCAGACTTCGCCTTGATAATGCGGTGTTTCATTGGGATTAAAATCGTTCCAGATTTCCCATGAATCCACCATATTAGGAATGATGTCCTTTAGTGGAAAATAAGAACCAGAATCATCGATAAAATCACAATCAAATAAATTGGCAAATTCTTCGTCGCCATATTCTGCGAATAAGTCATCCCGATCAAATAAGTCACACCCTTTAGCTTCAGCATCATCCAGAGTCACAATTTGACGCGTCTTTCTATCCGCGCATTTCAAAGGTAATTTTAAAGCGACTTTACTGACATCAATTTCAATCGGCAATTTACGTTTACTGTCTGTACCTGTCCAAAATGCATAGGCTTCATGCAAAATACTGGAAGGTGTAGACATGTATATTTGCTTATACATCTTCTGCGATGCCATTGCAGATGCGACTTTTTTGAACTTTAAAAAACTGCGAATCCAAAAAAATTCATCCATGATGACATCACCATGACGACCTTGTGCTGTTAAAGCATTTGTTCCTAAGTAATATAAACTTGCTTGGCCATTTGGTCCGTTGACAACGATTGGATCTCCAGTCAGTTCAACCCCGATCACTTCTAAACAAAACGCTTTGATGTATTCAATAAACTGAAAGGCTTGTGCTCTTGAAGCAGACATAAAGATTTTATTCTTGCCTGTTTTAAGTAAGTCAATAAATGCCCATAACGCAATAATATAGGTCGCCCCAATTTGGCGTGATTTCAACAAAATAAAGATTCTTGACCATGAAATTGCATCCATCCACTCTTGTTGATATAAAAATAGAAAATCATTAAATGCTTGTTCAAGTAAAACTAAATCTTCTTCAGTAATTTGGTTTTTAAGCTTTCTCTTCTTCGGCTTATCGTTACGATTTTCAAGTTTTGGATTGAGATCCGCTTGAGTTCCCCCTTGACGGTATCTTTCAATTTTCGCCCATCGTTCAAATTGAACACCAATAAAATCCATTTCTTTGTAATTTGCATTGCTTTTATTTTCCATAAAAGTCAGTACTAAATATCGAACTTTAAGCCCAAGTGTTACATCATCAAATAAATCAGATTTCTCCCATCCTTCACGTTGTTTCCAACTTTCAACTGTCGCCCGATTTTCATCAATTTGTTTGGCAATTTCAGACACAGTCATGCCCATGGCAAATAGGATTCGTCCATGTTGGCGTGGGTTTAGATTCTCAAAAGTCAAAGGATGTGCTGTATTCATGCGCTTAATGTAGCGCTATGTGCTCATTTTCAACGAATAACAAAATCCTGCTTAAGCGTTAAGCAGGATTCAAGTCGTTGCGACATCACTGTCTTCACAAGCAGACTGCATATATCAGAAACATAGACGGAAATTTAAATAATGGGACTACCAGGAGAAGGACGTGTAGAAAAACGCTTTCGTGTTGCCCGTGAAGGTCAAACGGTCGATGGTCGTGAATTGAGTCGTCAAGAAATTCAAGACATGGCGGATACATACAATACTGAACACTATGCAGGGCGCATCAACATTGAGCATTTTGCTGGCTGGTCGCCTGAACCACCATTCAATGCGTATGGCGACATCATCAAAGTTGAGGCAGTTGAAGAAGGTGGAAAACTTTGTCTTTACAACACTATTTCTGCACTGCCCAATTTTGTGGCCATGAATAAAGATGGACAGAAAATATTTCCTTCAATTGAATTTTATCGCAATTTTGCAGGCACAAATAAAGCCTATCAAGTCGGTCTTGGCATGACTGATCAACCTGCATCACTGGGAACCCAAGCCATTAAGTTTTCATCAAATCAATTTTCATTACGCACTCAACCCGATTCGGAGATTTACATGTCACTGACAGCTCCCACTGAACCAAACCATTCAGTTCCAACCGATCAAAAAGGTTTCTTCAAACAATTAAAAACTTTACTTACACCCACAGCAAAGCTGCCTGAAGTTGAAGAAGATTTTAAAGCAGTCGTGACTCAAGGTTTAGTGACGGCTTTAAATGGTATTAAAGACCTCAATGAAAAATTTAGCACCTTAAATGCAACACCTCCTGTGGCCACAGCACCAGTAAGTCAGCCCGCACCTGTTACCCCAAATACAGAACAGTCAAATACGTCATCAGATGCGTTGAGCCAAGTACTCACACCTATTTTGCAATCGATTCAAGGCTTACAAACTCAGCTCACTCAACTTTCAACGACTCCAGTCAATAATCCACCTGTAGCTGCAGGCGGTGATGCTGACCGTGTTGATTATTAAATAAGGAATTTTTCAATTATGGCAGTCGTTCTTAGTCCCATCGCACGTACAAAATTATCCGCTTATATGGCTGATATTGCCCGTGCCAATCAAGTAGAAGATGTTAAACATAGTTTTGCCGTTCAGCCTGTACCTGAACAAAAAATCATTGCTGCTTATCAAGAGTCTGCGGACTTTTTAAAGCAAATTAATGTTTATCCCGTCGATAATGCCAAAGGTCAAAAAATTGGCTTACTGATCGGTACCACCATTGCAGGTACCACAGACACCCGTGTCAAACCACGTACACCTACAGCAGTCGGTACGCTCGATTTACTGGATGAATATGACTGTACTCAAACCAATTATGACGTTGCTTATTATTGGTCACTACTCAATGCATGGAAACACCACCCAGAATTCAAAGCCAAGCTTCAAGCAATGGTCATCAATGCCGTTGCATTAGATAAGCTTTGTATTGGTTGGAACGGTATATATCGTGCTCCAACCTCTGACCGAGTAGTCAATCCACTTTTACAAGATGTTAAAAAAGGTTGGTTGCAAAAAATTCGGGAAATTGCCCCTGAGCAACATTACGAAGGGATCGATGACGGTACGGGCAAATTGGTCACCCAAATTGGTGCAGGCAATGAGTTCAAAACGCTTGATGGTTTAGTCGAATATGCCGTTGAAGAATATATTGCTGTACAACACCGTGAAAGTGGCTTAGTCGCTATTTGTGGTCGTGGTGTATTGAGCGATAAATACTTGCCATTGCTGAATACCATTCAAGATCCAACGGAACAATTGGCAGCACGTACCATTTACGCCAATAAGCAGCTCGGAACTTTACCTGCGCTACATGTACCTAACTTCCCTGCAAAAACAATTCTGATCACTCATCCTAAAAACCTGTCGATTTATCTTCAGTCAGGCACTTTGGTCCGTTCTATTGCAGAACAGCCTGAATGGGATCGTGCAGTCGATTTTCAATCAGTAAATGAAGATTTCGTAGTTGAAGATTACACCAAATGTGTATTGATCGAAAATATTGAGGTGCAGGCCTAATGTCAACAAATTCAATGCGTGAGCATCGTGAAAAAATGCTCGCAATTAAAGCGCAAAACCAAGCAAAAAGCCAAGACCCACGCTTGAAAAATAAAAAAGTGTTTATGGGTATTGATCTTGCAACGGCAGAAGCGGATAAAACCGCAACCGTTCCACCTTCACCAACGGCAAATATTGAATTGCGCTTGTTCAGTCACATGAACCAATTGAAAGAAACTAAATCTATTCAAGATCGTATTGAGAAGAAAAAGCAATGGTTGCCTGAATATCTGGGTTACATCGATGGTTGCCTAGCAGTTTCTCCATCAGCTCAAAATACAACATTAGTGAATTTAATGATTTGGGCAGTCGATGCAGGCGAATATGAACTTGCAGTTCGTATTGCTGAATATGCAATCTTAAATGAAATGGTGATGCCTGAAGGTTATAGCCGAGGCATTGCAGAATTTGTAACAGAGCAATGTGCGATAGATTTTTGTGATGATTCCGACCTTGCTATTGCCCATGCTGAACTGATTAAAAAAATCATTGAACTCGGTGTCGGTGAACAAATGGTGGATCAAGCCCGCGCCAAAATTTACCGTGCATTAGGGGATGCATTAAAAGAAGCACAACCGATTGAAGCGCTCAATGCTTATAAAAATGCTTTGCGACTTGATAGTAAAGTGGGTTGTAAAAAAGACATGACAGCCCTTGAAAAACTATTAACGAAGCAAACAACCGAGTCGTCTCCCGACGCCACTGTCGGCTCGCAGGCTGATACATCTGCAGATCAAACTGCGGATGCTTCAGTACCTGCGTCCACCGACTCCACAGCTACGGAGTAAGTTAAATGCTACTCAACGCACCTGTAACCGATAGTGAAGTGCAAAATCCTGATCCAATACGTCCCAATATCAGTATTTCAGATTTGTTAGGACAGGTGCGTTTAGATCAATCCAAGGGTGAAGTTCTGCTGACTGAAAAAATCATGCTTGCGATGGATAACATTAATGACCAAACACTTTTACTCAATATCGAAACTGAAACTCAGATTAGATATTACAGACGTGCAGTGTGCTATGAAGCAGCTGCATTGATTTGTGAAGATAATCTAGATTTTGACACCACCACCACTGGGCAAACTCGTGCTGAAAATCAACAAGTCAAAACACAGGCTTTACGTCGAACAGTGAATTACAGCATCGGTAAATTAATCAGTAAAGGCAGACCAAGACGAAATCGAGTGAGCTTGATATGAATCAAATCAAAGCCATGCAAAACGATACCTTTGATTCAATTGCTTATCGCTATTACGGCAATCAGTCAGTGGTGATGTTACCTGCCCTACTTGAAGCAAACTCAACTTTGCAACAAGTCATTTTACAAGAACATCAAGTCATTAATTTACCTGAACTGGTTCAAGCTCAACGACCACAGACCATCAAATTATGGGATTAGTTATGTTTGAACGCTTAACTTTCCTCAAGGGGAACCCGATGAATGATCCGCTGTCAATAAAGGGATTACCTTGGCTTTTAAAAATTATTGCAGCGATCATGGGTGCAATTCTCGCTCTCATCTTAAGTGGTGATATCGATACCCAAGGCCGTATAAAAATCACCATCGGTGTGATTTTAAAATTTTCGATTAGTGTAACCATCAGTTTATATGGTGGAGCTGCATGCATTGAATATTACCAATTACAGCAATATTCACACATGACTCAAGGTTTTGTGATGTTGCTTTTTGCAGTATTTGGCATGTTACTGATTGGGATTTGGTATCAGTCCATGCAGTTACTCAAAGGTAAAACTTTCAGTGAAATTATTGTTGAAGTGAAAGCTGCATTTGCAGCGATGTTTAACAAATAAGGAAATCATTATGTCACTCACATTTGATCAAGCCTTTGAACGTCTCATCGGTCATGAAGGTAAATTTACCAATGATCGACAAGACCGTGGTAACTGGACGACGGGTGTTATTGGTAAAGGAGAACTCAAAGGCACAAAGTATGGTATTTCTGCCATGACTTATCCTGATCTGGATATCAAAAATTTAAGCCTTGTTCAAGCCAAAAATATCTATAAGCGAGATTGGTGGGACAAGATCAATGCTGAATCACTCCACTCAGCGATCATATTTCAAGTTTGGGATTTTGCCATTAATGCAGGTATGGGAACAGCCAAACGAAAACTACAATTGGCTGTTGGTGTATTGGATGATGGCATCATCGGTAATCTCACCATCAAAGCCATCAACAAAGCTGAATTGAATGATATTTTATTGAAATTTAATGCAGAACGGTTGAAATACTACACCAGTTTAAGCACTTGGCCACGCTACGGCAAAGGTTGGACTTTACGTGTCGCAGGTCAACTTAATTATGCAGCAATGGACAATTAATCATGAAAGCCTTAATTCCATTAAAGCCTTATTTGCAAGAAAAATTGCCTTTAATGACTGCAGATAAATGTCATCTATTTATTGTGAATGGTACACAGGCAAAAGGCTATATGGAATATACGGCTCGATTGCTGTTTTTGGATTATCGCGGTGATCCGATTGAAGTCATTATGCAGATTCGGGAATGGCTCAAGCTTAAAAAGCTGCATTTAGACGTCACAGGTAATGATGTTCAAATTTCATTTAGCTCTGAAATTATTGATACCGATACTTTTGATCTTGAAGTTGATTTTCCACAGCGCGATAAAATCGTGATGGACCAAGATGGGTACCATGTTTGCCCAGAACTGGAGTGGAGCGATATATCTGGAAAATTTATCCCTGTAGGGACTGAATAATGGATGCTTATTCTGGATTAAATCACTGGCTTGATCAATTTCTTCAGCATCTTGAACCAGCACAACGTCGAGAATTGATGCGTCGTATTTCACAAGGATTAAGAATACGCTCTAAAGACAGAATTAATCAGCAGCGAGATCCAGACGGTAATCGTTTTATTCCACGTAAACGCAATCAAATTGGAAGTAAAAAGCGTCAAGGCGCATTATTTCAAAAGATTGGTAGAGACATAAAAACTGAATATTCTGCAGATCATGCTGCAGTTGGTTTTGGTGGACGTACTGCACAAATTGCGGAAGTCCATCAAGAAGGTAAAACCATTAAGCCTAGTCGTTATGCCAAAGCCACCAAGTATCCTATTCGTGCATTGGTCGGTTTTAGCAAAGACGATGAAAAATGGATTGAATCTGAAATACAAAAGTTTTTAATAATATGATCGAACTCAGATGTAAATGCGGAAAATTACTGTGTCGCATTGAAAAACTCACAGTAAAACTAGAAATAAAATGTCCTCGATGTCGAGTACTTAATCATTGGAACGCCTAGAGCGTCAGGTTAGATAGCCCAGAGCTACCAACGGAGTTGACTTATGTCCCCGAAAACTAACCCTAACACCTTAACAAAACCCACTTATAACGCTTCAGGCCGATCCTTTTCAGGTTGGTTGGGCGGTAAATCTCAACTGGCACGAACCATCATCGACATGATGCCCGAACATAAACATTACTGTGAAGTGTTTGGCGGTGCAGGCTGGGTTCTATTTAAGAAATCAAGCTCTCCCCTCGAAACCATCAATGATGTGAACGGGGATTTAATTAATCTGTACCGTGTCTTTAAATACCATCCTGATGCACTAGAAAAAGAATTTGAGACACAACTGATTAGCCGTGAAGAGTTTGAACGCTTAAAAGCTGAAAAGAATACTTCACTGACTGACGTGCAACGCGCAGCGCGTTTTTATTATTTGCTACGCACCTGCTTTGGAGCAAAAGTTGCAGAACCGAATTTCTTTTCTCATGTAGAGCGTCAACCGCATTTGAAATTGGGTGATGACTTAAAGACTGTGCTTTCTGCAATTCATCAGCGTTTGCAAAAAGTGAATATCGAAAATCGAAATTATGACGTTTTGATTCAAAAAATGGATCGTGATGATACCTTATTCTATCTAGATCCACCGTATTACAACTGCGAAAAATACTATGGCAAAGATATATTCAGCCGTGATGATTTTATTAAATTACGTGAATTACTGAAAAATATTAAAGGCAAATTTATCTTAAGCCTGAATGATATACCTGAAGTACGCGAGTTATTTGATGGTTTTTATTTTCACTCAAAGCAAATCCGTTGGTCATTAAACAGCAAAACACATGATGAAAATAATGGCAAAGAACTGATCATCACCAATTATGAAATTCCTGATTAAGCCCTAAACAGGATTCAACTCCTCGCACTTTAAAAACAAAATGCCCATGCTTTCAATCATGGGCATTTTTACGTTTAAATCATTATGAGTAGTCAACTTTTAAGACAATTTCAAAACCTATCAAGTATCGGCACCGTGATCGCAGTCGATGCTTCAGCATGGAAAATTCGTCTAAAAATTGATGAAAATGAAACAGATTGGATACCCATTCCGACGATGGCTGCAGGTGTCGTCAAAGTTTGGCGCTGTCCATCCATCGGAGAACAGTTTTCAGTTTCAGCCCAAGGTGGTGAGCTCACCAGTGCGGTACCACAAATCAGCCTTTTTTCTGAAGAGTTCCCTCCCCCAAGTACCGACCCTGACGAGGTGTATATCCAGTTAGGTGAACATTTTTTTGTGGTGAATATTGCTTCAGGTGAGGCTGTTTTTAAACTCAATAAATGCACTTTTGATGTATTTGAAACTGTTTTTACTGGCACTTTGCATGCCGAAAAAGCCATTTCATCGAATGCAGATATCACCTCTGATACAGATGTAATTGCTCAAAATATTAGCTTAACCAAACACAAAACATCAGGTGTCAAAGGTGGATCAGAAAATTCTGGAGGACCCATTCCATGAAAGGCATGCATCGCAGTACGGGTAAAACAATTACAGATCATGATTCATTTCCCGAACATTTATACCAATCTATCCATGACATTCTCAGCACCTTAATCGGCACTCGATTATGTCGAAGAAATTACGGCTCTCTTGTTCCGCATCTGATCGATCAACCCTGTAATGACTTTACCAAACTTCAAATTATGAATGCCTCTGCGACCGCACTGATTCGGTTTGAGCCTCGTATCAAGATTAGCCAAGTACAAGTGAGTCAAGCCACTGCCGTTGTCGGATATTGGCTGATTACCATTCTAGGCAATATTAAGACCATGGTAGGTACTCAGACAGTTAAACAAGAATTTTTAATTGGAGCAGCTGCATGAGCTCAAATCGTATTGATCTTTCTGCATTACCCTTCCCTAATGTTATAGAGCAGCTCGACTTTGAAGCTGAATTAGATGCATGCAAACAAGATCTCATAGTAAGAGATCCTGAACTAGCGCCAGTATTAAATTTTGAAAGTGAGCCAATCGTTAAACTATTGGAAACCTTTGCATATCGCTTATTGCTTAAAACTTCTCAAATTAATGCCAAAGCTAAAGCCCTCATGTTGGCATATGCAAAAGGTGCAGATTTAGACCATTTAGCTGCAAACCGAAATGTTTACCGTAAAACCATTATTGAAGCAAATCCAACAACCAATCCACCAGTCGAAGCGGTCATGGAAAGCGATGAGGATTTGCGTCGTAGAGTTCAATTAGAACCAGAAAGTAAATCTGCAGGATCAGTCGGCGCATATCAATTTTGGGGTTTGGGTGCGCATGGTCATGTCAAAGACATTGCGGTTGAAACACCATTGTCAGGTCATGTAGACATATTTGTGCAAAGTCATATTGATGATGTTGCACCTCAAGCTTTACTCAATATTGTCGATCTCGAACTGGATCCAGCCACAAGACGCCCCCTTTCAGACTTCGTCACCGTAAAAGCAGCGACACCATTTGAATGGACTGTAGCAGCCACCTTGGTTTTGTTCCCTGGTCCCGATTCTGTTGTGGTTAAAACGGCTGCTGAAGAGGCTTTAAATACTTACATCAAAATGGTCAATGCTTTGGGCTATGACGTTACTCGTAGCGGAATTTATCATGCACTGCATGTCGCAGGCGTACAAAATGTGATTTTGGCATCGCCTGCAAATGACATCATTTTAGCCAAAAGCCGTTATGCCAAATGCATAGGCATTTCACTAACCATTACGGAGTTCCGAGATGTCTAAACTCTTGCCTCCAAATGCTACAAAACTTGAAAAAAATATTGAGCAACTTGGTGAAAAAATGACTGCACTTCCAGTCCCTTTTATTGATTTACATCGCATTCATCTTTGCCCGGTTCCTCACTTACCATGGCTTGCATGGGAGCATCGGGTCGAGTATTGGCAACCGAATTGGGCCGAGTCACAGAAACGCAATGCCATCACAGAAAGTAAGGCTTTCAATGCTCAACGTGGCACCCGGTCTTCCATTGAAAGTTTACTTTCAACTGTCGTCCCACAATTCCAATTAATCTCTTGGCATGAGCTCACACCAAAGCAACCGCCTTTTACTTTTATAGTAAATATCCCCACCAGTTATCTGCTTAGCATCGATCAATTACTTCAAGTATTAACTGCACTTGAAGCCACAAAATCTGCACGAGATGCATATTCAATCACCGCAAAAGTTAAAACAGAAAGTCATTTTAATGTTGTCGGTGCGTCACATACGGGCGAAACCGTTTATTTATCTACAATTTAATAAGGTTCGAATTATGGCTGCAAAATACTATGTCACTTTGACTGATTACGGTTCATCATTAATTGCACAAGCTCATAATGTTGTCAGTATTCAACTCACTGCTATGGTGATTGGGGATGCGAATAATCAACCTTATGAACCGATTGATCAAAAAAACCGAACAACTTTAGTCAATGAACGTGCCCGAGTTCCCATTCAGTCCGTTCAAATTGAGGGTCAAATTGCTCGTGTATCAGCAACATTAGAAGCTCATATTGGTGGCTTCAATATGCATGAATATGGCTTTATCGATACCACGGGCCAATTGGTCTATATTGCCAATTTTCATGGGGCATATAAGCCTATCATTTCCGAAGGTGCAGGCGGTGAACTTGAAATTGTCACAGATATCAAGGCAGATGCAGGTGCACAAGTTTTAATTCAAATCGACTCAAATGTAGTCACTGCAAATAAACAATGGGTGTTAGACCAACTCAATAGCATCAAAGAATTAATGCTCAGTCGCCATGATATTGCTGTTGGTGACCCTTTTATCACCACCCTATTGTTCAACAACTCTGATGAAGTGGCAGAACACAAGGGTTACGGCTCATGGCAAAAATATGGTGATGGTCATGCATTAGTCAGCCGTGCATTGGATAGTAATGAAGAAGCACCAACATTTATGAAAATCATGGGGAGTACCGGTGGTAAATTTAAGCATCAACTAACCATTGAAGAGTTACCAAAACATAGACTCCCAATCGATGCGACAACCAGCGATAGCGGAGGTAGCGCACGTCCCTCTTTTAATTTTACAACTGATGCTCCTGCCAATTTAAAAACAGAGGAAATTGGAGCTGATCAAGCCCATAACATCGTTCAGAAATCAATTGTAATCGATGTTTGGATTCGTACCACATAAAACCAAAATCCTGATTAAGACTTAAACAGGATTCTCCTTATAGAATAATAAAATCTGAAACAGCATGATGATTCCAGAACTGTTACATCACAAATTTGGAGTCATCATGGCTGAATTTCATCACGGAATATCTAAAAAAGAACCCACTTCAGGCATCATTCCAATGCGTGATGCGGATACCAATATCATCGGACTGATTGCCTTTTCAGACGATGCAGATCAAGATATTTTCCCACTAGATACGCCGACTTTAGTGACATCAATCAATCGAGCACTTGCAGCTTCAGGCACTGAAGGTAATTTAAGAGCTTGTTTAGAAACCATGTCTGCTATTACTTCTCCAACATTGGTGGTTATTCGTATTCAAGACCCATTTAAAGGCGAGGTTTTTAACCAAAGCTTGGTCATTGGTACAACATTGCCAACAGGTCAGCGTACAGGTATCCAAGCATTACTGACTGCAAAATCAATCTTGGGAATCACGCCAAAAATTAACATTGCACCGGATGTAGAAAGCCCTTCAGTGGTGCAAGCCCTCGCTGCTGTCAATAAAAAACTTCGTGCCTTTTCTTATGTCACTCCACGTGATCAGTATGGCGTGATGTTAGAAACCATGCAGCTTGTTAGCGCTTACCGTGACACGCTTTCAGACCGTGAAATTATGTTGATTTGGCCTGAATTTACCAGTGGGAATGTCTTTCTGGGAAAGCAGTTAGCCTTAGCAACATCAGTTGTGTAGGGGCTACTTCTTCATTCAGATTTCACTTTGCTAGAAAAATTAATCCATCTGAAGTTCCATCAACTCCTGCTCAGCCGACAATATTGATTGATGGTATAGAAATTAATGAGATTAATGTCCAACCGATCTGGCTTCAAGTTGAAGTATTGCACTTGATTGATACTGCACCTCCGCTGGGCTATGAGTGGGTTGATGTAGGACTTCTCTGTACAAATACGGATTTAGAAAACCATCGAATTGAAATTAAGACTACTACCGAAGATCTTTTAGTTTTTGCTTTCGAGAACCCAAGCATTATGCAATTTAATCATCGTCATGTGGGCGTGTGTTTAGCAGCGACTGAATTGAATTGTACAGATGGTTATTTATGTTTTAGCGAATTAAATGCCTATTGGGATCAATTAACAGGGATACAGCAGGTTTATGTACCGATTGCATTAACTGAAAATGGTCCCTCTATTACACAATCATTTACCGTCAATTTTTCAGGAGCAGGGAGTGAACAACCTCACCTCACCATCACAAATAATTTGACGGCACAGCTCGCACAGTATGGCTTATATGCTGAAACAGGGATAAATCACGGTGAAGCGGTTCAAATTGGTATTCCTTATAACCGTGGGCTTTCAACATTATCCCAGATACCTGATTTTTATATTTTAGATGAAGGCAATACTTTCAGTGCGGCTAGCTTGACGCGTGGTAAACCTAATATTTCTTGTTTTTATCCCATGTAACCGAGGAGTCTTATCAATGACCTATCTATATGGCGCAGGCATTCTGACCGCTGTTGTTGCAGCTGCTGCCCTTCGTGCTGAAACAGATAAACAAGTGGGATGGCACAAATCCCTTTCTAATATTCCACTAACTGGACCGACAGGTATCAGTCGCCCTATTACTTGGGACTTAGAAGATCCTGACACAGATGCAGGTTATCTCAACAGTAAAGAAATTACGACACTCATACAACATCAAGGGTTTCGTTTTTGGGGCAATCGCACCTGTTCTGCAGATCCCGATTTTGCATTTGAAGTCTCAACCCGAACAGCACAGTTTCTGCTTGATACGATTATTAATGGCTGCTTCCCCTTTGTTGATGAGCCTTTAACTCCGTTCTTGGCAAAAGACATTATTGACTCAATTGATGCTGAACTTCAAGAGCACGTCGGGGCTAAACGCTTGTTAGGTGCTTCAGTGTGGTATGACCCAAATGAAAACTCAACGACCCAGTTACAACAAGGACAAATGTGGGTCGATTATAACTACACCCCTGTTCCGCCACTTGAAAATCTTGGCTTGAACCAACGTATTACAGGTCGTTACTTAGTGGACTTCGCCCAAATGATTAATGGCGCCAACTCAACCACTGAAGGAGTTTAAACATGCTACCAAGAACGCTTAAAAATTTTAATGTCTTCGTCAATATGCATTCGTGGGCAACTGTAGCAGAAAGCTTCAATATTCCGAAAATCACTAAAAAAACTGAAGACTTCCGTGGTGCAGGCATGATCGGTGATATTGCTTTAGCAATGGGTTATGAAAAACTAGAAGGTGAAGTGACTTATGCAGGTTTTGACGTTAAACAATATCGTCAACTTGGGGTTTGCGGTACCAATGACTTACCCGTGCGCTATGTCGGTATTTATGAGAACCAAGATACATGCAGCATTCAAAACATCGAAATTTATATGCGTGGCCAGGCACTTGAGCTTGATCCTGGTGCATCAAAAAATGGCGATAAAACTGAAATTAAAATGACTTACAACTATACCTATTTCCGTATGGAAGTAGATGGCGTAGTCGAAGTTGAACTTGATTTCATTCGAGGTATTGAACGCTTCGGCAGCAATGATCTTGTCGCAGATATCAAAAAACTACTTGGTCTTTAATCAGACCAAGCTTCACTTATCTTAAAATTTAAATCAGAGAAAATCATGAGTAAACCAACTGGACAAGCATCTCAAGAAACGAATACTTCAGCGATTGCTGATCCGAACGTCAAAACAGCGACTTTAGAAAATCCGATTATGCGAGGTGAAATTGCGATTACAGAGATTCAAATTCGTAAACCGAATGTCGGTACATTACGAAATTTAAGTCTACAAGATGTGCTCAAGTGGGACATTAACGCAGTCAATACCGTGCTGACTCGAGTCACGCAACCCACCCTGAATGTCGCTGAATTAAACGCCATGGATGTATCGGACTACACCACTTTAACCGTAGAACTGACGAGTTTTTTAGTCAGTGCGAAAGCCAAATCCCAAGCAGCGTTGATGACGTCATAGCCAATCTTGCCGTGGTTTTTCATTGGACACCGAAAGAATGTGAACACTGGGAAATAGAGGAACTCATGCAATGGAATGAACGTGCCCGAGTTCGATCAGAAGTAAGCCAATAAAACAGGTCAATATATGAGTAGTCTAAGTCTAAGTGCCATTTTAACCATCGTAGATGAAGCTACTCGCCCCCTTAAAATGATTCGTCAGTTTTCAGATAATACTGAAAACTCAATTGAGGATCTGACTCGTAGTATTGACCATCTAAATAGAACTCTAGGTGGTTCAGATGCACAGCGCTATAACCAATCCTTGCAACAAACTGAAAAAAACTCTCATGCTGTCCGTTCAGTAACCAAGATGTTAGCCACTGAATATGGTCATGCCGATCATGCATTATCTACACTTCTTAATAAAACCAAACAATGGGATGCTCAACTCAAAAAAAGTCGCCAAGCCATGCATGCCGAACTTAAAAACACGGCTATGGGTTTAGTGGGCATCGGTTTTGCGGCTTCTGTACCCATCAAAGCATTTGCTGATGCTGAAGAGGCGAGCACTAAACTTAAAGTATCAATGATGGATAGCACTGGAAAAGTTGCACCTGAATTTGAAAAAATCAATCAACTTGCAACAAAGCTTGGAGCACAACTCCCTGGTTCAAATGCCGACTTTCAAAATATGATGACCAACTTGGTTCAACAAGGCATTAGTTTTAAGTCAATTTTAGGTGGAACTGGTGAGGCTGCGGGTAATTTAGCAGTTCTACTCAAAATGCCATTTGATGAAGCAGCAACCTTTGCAGCCAAAATGCAAGATGCGACTCAAACCGCAGAATCAGACATGCTCAGTTTAATGGACACCATTCAACGTACTGCCTACTTAGGTGTAGATCCAACCAATATGCTTGGTGGATTCGCCAAACTTGGTGCAGGCATGAAAATGATCAAGCAAGCAGGACTTGAGGGTTCTAAAGCAATGGCTCCCCTTTTGGTCATGGCAGATCAAAGTGGCATGACAGATTTAAGTAGCGCAGGTAATGCCTTAACTAAAACCTTCAAAGCCATGTTAGATCAATCCAAAATAGATAAAGCATTAAAGGGCACAAAATTAAAACTCAATTTTAGTGATGGCAAAGGCGAGTTTGGTGGTTTAGACAAGATGTTTAAGCAACTCGATCAACTCAAATCGATGACCACCCAACAACGAAATGGCATCATTTCAGACATTTTCGGTAATGATGCTGAAAATATGCAGATCCTGAATTTATTAATTGATAAAAATAAAAAAGGTTATGACGACACGATTGAAAAAATGAATCGTCAAGCAGATCTACAAACACGGATTAATGAACAGCTCGGCACTTAAAAAAACCTCTGGGAACAAGCCCAAGGTGCAATGACCAATGTCATGGTTGACTTAGTAGCAGCGATCGCACCTGATTTAAAAATATTTGTAAATCATATTAGTGCCATCGCCGAAAAAATCAGTACATGGGCAAAAGCCAATCCAGAATTAGTACGTTCACTTGCCAAAATTGCGATGCAGCTACTTCTATTTAAAGTTGCCTTACTCGGGGTTCGATATACCACTAACCTTTTCTTCGGGGCAATCGTCAGCGTAATTGCAGGCATTACCAAGTTAGCAATTTTAATGTTTGTCATTCGGACTGTGGCAGACAAACTCGGCATTGGATTACCAACTCGATTTACCTTAATTGCAAAAACCATTCAATTGGTCAGTCGTGCGTTTACTTTCTTGGCCAGTCGAGCTATCCCCTTAGTTCTAACTGGTTTACGTGCAATGGCGATAGCTTTGCTGACTAACCCACTTACAGGTGTAATCGTGTTGATTGCAGCAGTAGCACTTGCGATCTATCGCTATTGGCAACCCATCAAAGCATTTTTCAAAGGTTTTTGGGATGGACTCAAAATTGGTCTTGCACCACTCATGGATAGCCTTCGTACTGCATTTAATAATCTTAAAACAACTCTTTCGCCTTTACAGCCTATTTGGGATGCCCTAGTTGGGGCATGGAGTATCTTTAAAGGGGTTTTGGGCGAAATGCTGACACCTATGCAAGCCACCAATCAAGAACTTCAAAATGCCACCAGTTATGGTCAAACCTTAGGTCAATTTATTGGCGTTTTAGTCGGAATTTTTGCTGAAGCATTTATGAGCATTGGAACTTGGCTTGGTGAGACTGCAGCCAAAATTGTGATATTTGTAGGTGCTGCCATGGTCGCTTGGGAAAGCTTTAAAAATGGTGTAGTCAGTGTTGGCGCAACCATTGTCGATCATTTACTTTCACCCATCCGATTAGTGATTGGCGCTGTCAATATGCTCATTACGGGACTGAATAAAATCCCCTTTGTGAATATTCCAAAGATTCCACAAATACCCCAGTTTAGTAATTCTGCAACGACTCAAACGGGTGTCCCAACTAAAACCATTCAGACTCAACCGATTACTCCTTTACGCTTGCCTCAAACTAAGACATCCGTCAATCATTTTGCCCCTGCACAAATTCATATTTCAGGTGTAGCAGATACGCAAGCCGTTGCTGTATTGATGGATCAAAAACTAAATAAATGGCAACAATCTGTAGGCGCAGCGCAAAACCGCAGTTATAGCGATAATGATTAAGGACATACCATGTTAATGAGCCTCGGACAGTTTTTATTTAAAATCGATACATTGAGTTTCACCGAAATTCAGCGGCAACGTGCGTGGACATATGCTGAAAATGAAGTGGCTACAGGCAGAGCCAAAAAGCAATACACAGGTGTAGGCTCAGATACCGTTACTTTACCGGGTCTCATTTATGAAGAATATGGATTCGGGCGTCGATATGCGATTGATGAACTTGCAAGCATGGCCAGTACAGGTCAAGGCTTTGTACTCATGGATGGCAGTGGATATTTATACGGTGTCTACGTCATCGACAATATTGATGAAACCAAGAGTTATCTTTTAGACAATGGCGTTCCTCGAAAAGTCGATTTCACTATAAAACTTTCTCGAACCGATGATGAGCGCATCGAGGAGCAAACCGCACCTGAAACCACCAATGAGGTGGTGACATGATCAAGACGCCAACATGCCTGATTACTGCAGACAATAAGCCTTTAAATGATTTAATTCTCAGTCGAATTATCAGCGTAACTGTAACGGATAATCGTGCAAATGAGGCCGATGAGCTCAGCATTGTGCTTGATGACAGTGATGGCATTTTAGAGTTACCAAAACGTGGCGTACGACTCAATTGTAAAATGGGTTTTATCGGTGAAGAACTGCACGATAAAGGCGACTTTATTGTTGATGAGACAGAATGGTCAGGTTCACCCGATCAAATCACCATCAAAGCATCGAGTGCCAATTTTAAAAGTGATATCAAAGTCGCTCAGTCCAAATCTTATCACCGTAAAACCTTTGGTGAAGTTGCCACTAATATTGCACAAAAACATAGCTTGCAATTGATCATGACCAGCGAATTAAAAGCCATCAATCTACATCATATTGACCAAACCAATGAATCAGATCTCAATCTACTGGCACGGTTAGCCAAGCTCAATGGTGCTGAAATGGCGGTGAAGAAAGATCGTTTATTGATATTTAAAGCAGGTACAGCCAAATCCGCTTCAGGTCAAGATTTAGCTTCGATCACTTTGACCAGGAGCGATGGAGATCAGTTCAGATACAGTGAACACGATCGTGAATCAGATTACACCGGTGTGACTGCAGGTTATCAGAATACTGGCAAGGCTAAACGTGAAATCGCTCATTCAGGTCAGGCAGGAAAAGTAAAAAGAATTAAAGGTACGTTTGCCAATAAAGCCGAAGCTGAACGTGCAGCACAAGCAAAAATGGCAGAGATTAAACGCCAAATGGCAAAGTTCAGCATCAACCTTGCATTGGGCATGCCTGAAATCAGTACAGAGTCCCCTGTCAAACTAGATGGTTTTAAAAAGGAAATTGATCGATTGGAATGGATCGTTGAAAAAGCTACGCATACATACAACAAGTCCAAAGGATTAATCACGCAATTAGAACTTGAATCAAATTTAAATTGAGGTAAACCAATATGAAGGCCACTATAAAAATAGGTGATAGTTTTGCTGTACCCATTCAATTCTACGACACTAAAACTAATCTCGGCATGATGCTGAATGATGATATGAAAATTTCGGCAACAATTATCAATTCTTCACAACACGTTATTGCAAAGCCAGTCGTAACTTTACTTGAACAAGCTGGCATGATCTTGCTTGAAGTACCTGTTTCAATTACTAAAGATTGGAAAATCGGTACTGCACAGCTTGATATCAAATTAGAGATAAATGATCGTGTTCGTCACTCTGAAAATATTCAATTTCAGATTCTGCGGAGTATCACAGCATAATGAATATTGGACTTAAATTGTTTTGGACAAATAGTCCAATGCCTGTGGATCAGAAACTTGATCATCCTGATATTGTTTTAAGTGTTCCGTTCGGCAACGTTTTAATTATGAATTCAAACAACATCGAAGACACACCTGCTGACAACAAACTGTATTGTCGCAAGAACTCAAAGTGGTTTGAGCTTCCTGAAGTTGATTATTCAAATTATTACAATAAGTCAGAAGTTGATGCGCTGGTCAGTGGTCGTGAAATTAATGAAGGTACTATTCAAACAATCAATGCCACCTATGTTGACCAACTATTAACATATGCACCGACGGAAATTTCTAAGCCTTATACAGGGAAACAAAGTGCTTATTTATATGTAACAGCAGCAATTAACAAAGAAATTATTCTTGATTTATCGCTCGGACTCTCAAGCATTCGGAATATGTCATTTGTTATATCGGCTGCATCCGCAGCAGAATTGATTTTTTTTGAAAGCCCAATTTACTTAAGTTGGAACGGGTTACACATTTCAAGATCTATTGAATCTGGTAGTCGTTACGGTGAAAGTTTTAACGGATTTTTTGGTGACTTAACCAATGAAGAACTTAAAGACTATAAAATATCATTTAAAGTAATCAAAAATGGAATTGTTTCAAAGCTCATTAATTCAAGTAATGACGTTGTAGCAGAACAAAAATATTTCGCATTGAGTGCACACACGGGTAATATTTTATTGTGTTTATCCAGTGAGGATACATGGGGGGTTTATCCCAATCAAAATGATGATCCACTCTATGGCGCTATTCCATCAGCCATAGTAAAAATTCAAAATTAATTATTCCATTATAAATAAGCCTTCATATTTGAGGGCTTATTTATAATATTTTTCAACATTCTTTTGATGAATTTTCCAACTAATAAACATTAACACAACTAAAATACCAATAGGTACAATCCACATACCCAAGCCTACGTAATTGGAATGTTTAATAATAAAATTTTGATAAGGTGTAGTCCCCATAATTTGAAAATTAGCAATTGCATAAATAATTTTTGGATAAAGCCAACTTACTCCCATCACAATCAAACAGCTCAATATCATCAAATAACCAGGACCAGGGAATCTACTCATCACAGCAGAATGAAATTCCATCCATTCTTGTAATTTTTCTCTCATTATTCAATTCCAACCCATCTTACAAAATCATCTTCAGTAATGATCTTGATATTCACTCCATCCTTTTGCCACTTCTTTGCTTGTTCAAACTTACGACCGTAGCTTACATGCGCCCATGCTGTATTACCTTTATTACAGATCACAAGGTAATTCACACTCATGGTCATATCATCAACAAACTTAGCCCCATTATTCTGAACCAAATCCTTCCATTCACTCTTTTTAAACCGTGACGAAGCACCTGTAAAACAATACACAGCATCTTCAAGCTGTAACTGACCTTTATAAAAATCAGGATTATCCTCACTTTCAACAACTTTTTTTAGCTGACCATGATTGTCAACATCAACATAACGAGCAATGAGTTTATTAATCGAACTGATCTGAGCATCAGTTAAATCCTTATTAATTCGTAAAGGTTTTAATGCGGTAAATACTTCTTGATAAAGTAAATCATCTTCCAAGTGATCATTATCTTTTAACCACAGATTCAAAAAAGATAACTCACTTATTGTCAGGCTCCGATCACAAACCAAGCCTGCTAAGATGCCATGCAACCTTTGCACATCAGCCGTATGCTTCTTATAAAATTCGTTTGACTTGAATAGCTGTAAAACTTTAAAAAAATTATTCTTTTCTTCATCGGAAATACCATCAACAGTTGTTATTTCGGACAATTTTTTAAATAGTCTTTCAAAATGAGGGTCATGCAGCTCAGCCAAACTATTATGCCATTCGATTATTGCCTCAATTTCCTTAACATTTATTTTTCCATCAATCGCAATCCCCTCAATAAAGCCTAAAAATGAGTTGATATTTTTATCTTTAATGGCATTTGCCATATAGCTATCTATTATTTGTTTTTTTGTCATTTTTCTAACTTTGCACGATTTATAACAATGTTGAATTTACAACAACTAAATTAAAATTGATACTATGCATTAGCTCAAAATGAACCAATGGATAAGGTCATCATGACACTATGCATGAGCTCATTTTGACACTTTCTTCTTTATATAAATAGAATAAAGAATAGAGATATAAAAGAATGAAATTTTCACACCTGAGTTGACTTAAAAAAAAATCATCGTTATATTGCAAACATCACAGCGAAACTGTGAACGGGCGTGAGAACCTGTTTTATCATCAAACGGTGCAAAATAAAGTCGCACTAAGCGGCATTTTTTTGCCCACTGTTTAGTCAGTCGTTATGACAGGCTATGCAGGGCAGCCTTGTGCTGGTCGCAACCGTTTGAGCGATATTCTCACCCCTGTGTAGTCTGTCACCATTACCGTGAGAAGTAATGATGATGGGTTTTAAAACTTATCAAACGGAAAATGACCATGAACACTCAAAACAAAAGTGTGCATTCAGCACCTGCATATCAAAACCTAGACACCCTCTGCATTCAACGCTTACATGCGTCTGATTTCGCCCAACCTCAAAAACTCAGCACTCAAATTTTGAAATTTCTTCGTTCTAAAAAACGAGGTTAAATCATGCCTAGAAAAATCTATATTCAAACCGAACTAGGCACTGAAAAATGTTGCCCCATGTGTAACGACTACTTCCCTTTTGACGAAGAATTTTATTTTAAAAATGGCTTTAAAAACGGTGTTCAAAAGTGGGCGGCTCGCTGCAAAGACTGCTACATGCAGTCTTATCGTACGGGGTATGACATATGAAAAACATACTCCTTCAAAACAAAGAATATCCCATTATTGCCTCGCCTATGCTCTGCAAAGAGCTAGGCTTGCCTGCTGCATCTTTCTTACAAAAGCTCTATTACTTACTCAATGAAACAGGCAAATACAAACGTAAGAAAAATCTAACCCAACACAACAACCGCAAGTGGTGGTTTCATACATTTGAGGAATGGGCATCAACACTCGGTTTATTCAGCCTTTCAACCATCAAACGTGCCGTGGCAAAGCTGAAAGAATTGGGTTTAATTGAAATCAATAAGCTAGATTCAAACAAATCTATGCGAGTCAATTACTACGCAATCAACTATAAAAAACTAAAAGATTTATTCGGGATCTGTGTAGCCAAATCAAAACATGAACCTAGGCCAGTTCCTCAGACTGAAAAACCTCAGGGCACTGACCAACCACAAACTCCTGAAGCGACATCTGAACAAATCAGCACCATGCCTGAAATCAATCGTCAGCTTTACCGCCAATTACGCAAGTTCAAACTCGACATTGCTTATGACAATCCCCTGCTCTTAGATTGGCAAAATCATCATCGGGAAGTACTTGCTTATGTAGCCTCAGCAAGTAACCGACTCAATATCAATAGATGGCAATGGCACACGCCTGAACAAGTCATGCCTGCACATTTGATAAGGATTTAAAAATGACAATTTCAAAAATAATTCTTAGAGTTAAAAATCCGCACAACAATAAGCGACAACTCTTTGTTTCTTCAAAAAAACTTTATAATCTCATCAATCCAGATGTGTCTTATAAAACCTTTATTGAAACCAATGTTACCTGGTCAAAGTTAAGAGCAAAAATTGATTACCATTATAATCAACAATTTGACTGCTACAATTTAAGCATCAGCGCAGTTCAAGCCATTCTAATACTTGAAAATACGGAAAGAAGTTGGTCACTTTTCAATGAATTATCCGATCTCATAAACATTGGTTTTTCAACCATTAATTAACAATCAAATCAGGGTAACGCAATGAATAATGGGTAGTGCTAAAAACCAACGTGTAATAATTCATTTATATATTTTAATATCAATAACTTATTATTTTTATCACGTCGTATTCATGCACTACCGAATAATGAAATCAATGAAGAAACAATTTATGAAATCAAGAAATTACTCATTAAACTTAACTTTTTATCAAAATGTTCTATTGATCCTTCAATCAAACCAATTGAAATAGAAAAAATATTTGAAAGCTTATCAGATGATGCTCACTCAATTTTAAGCAAAATATAAGTCGATAAAAAAGCTCCTTTTAAGGGAGCTACTTTAAATTTTTGACCGAATATAATCACTATAATTCGAAATCCCCCCGCTCTTTTGACTAGCTGAAACCCTAGCTTCTTTTTCAATCTTTAATACTCTATGCTCTTGTTCTGCCTTATAAAATTTCTCTAAAAATAGTTCAGTATTATCCATAGTATAATTCAAATTTAAAAATAGAAAACCTGTTGGAAAACTAATAATCATAAAAAATAAAGGAAAAAATAAAGTCTAAAATATTTGTAGAAACTGACATCATATAAGCAAAGAAAATACTTAAAAACATCAACAACCAAAATAAAATAACAAATAAAATCTTTGAAGTTCTTTTTGTCTTTTTTATTTTTAATTTATTATCTAAATAATAAAGACTATTTTTATTACTAAATTGAAATTCAAAACAATTCTGTAGGTCCTCAGTTCGATTATATTTTAAGTAACCTTTTTTAAACCCAGACTCAAATAAAAATATCATCTCATCCAATTCAATCAGCTTGTATTCATGAAACATAAATAGCAAATCGACCAAAAAAGAATCTACATTTTTATTTCCTACCGCATCACGTGCAGCATTATCTTTAACTATTTTAGAATATTGATGATCATTTTTTTTAAAAAATTTTTCATCATATTCCAAGCTAGATTTAAATCGTTTCTCTAAATTATTTTCATGAAAATTAGCTAATTCTTTGCTCTTTAATAAAGCCATTGAAATAGCCGCACACGCACTCACCAATGCAGCAATAGATTCTGGTGACATAATAGCTACTTCCTAGTAATAAGAATAAAAATCATATTGATGCACAGACTATAATAATCAGCATTTTGGATAAGCAGCTACAAATGCTTTAGCTAAATAAACAAGCCCTTCTTTCTGATCATCAGCTACTAACTCATATAATTCGGTCAAGATGTTTTTAGAATTTATATTTTCTTTTTCACCAAACAAAACATACGACATATCGAAGCCAACATTTGCCAAAGCATAAATTTGATCCTGATTAAGTGGATCCCCATGCTTTTCATAACGAATCCATGAAGCCTCACGCACATCCACAATTTCAGCAGCACCAACTTGAAGAAGTTTAAGACGCTTTCTTTCTTCTTTCAGACGATTTGCACGATTTTTTGTAGAAAAATTATCATTCATCGAATAATCACCATTGTAAACTTCTGTATATCGAAGTAATATTATCTATATAACATTTTAACAAAGTTCTAACTTAACCACAGTTAAAAACCTGTCAACAGATTAAAAAAGGTAAAAAAATCATGATCTCAACTGACCCAATAAAAGAAGTTCAAATTAGCTTTCGGACTACTCCCGAAATCAAAAGACTTGCCCGTATCGAAGCAGCTAAACAAGACATGAGCCTAAATGAGTGGATCAAACATTTAGTCGAAGCAAATTTCACTACAACTAAAATTTCTTCCCCTGCTCAAAAACAATCATAAATTACGGGTTCTGGGGGATTCATGCCAAGTAGCCTTTCTGAAACATATGGACACATTTTTAATGAAAAAATTTGCTGTCCAGTCTGTGACAAGCCATTAAAGATTTTGGGAACGGTGGTTTATTTGGAAAATCCCAAAGGTTATGTAGGTGAGTGTCGGGAGCTGACATGCATGACTCTGGTTCATTTTCACATTCAAATAACAAATGTGATTGCTCCAAGTCGTTTAATCAAAACAGTTAAGGAATTGAACGATGAGTAAATCAATTGGTTTTTATTGCCCCCACTGTGGCATTCGTATGCACGTATCAAGTCGTAAAAGACCATCCCCTCTTCTTCATGAACTCATTGTGTCTTGTCGTAATGATCAATGTCTTGCAAGTTTTGCAGCAAGCCTAGAAATGACTCGACCAATACAAAACAGCATCAACCCAAACCCTGAAATTGAAACAGGGCTCCCACAGCACAAACGTCAATGGGAGACGGAACTCGAACATCATTTAACAAGTTTAGAAATACAAACCCAAATTGATGAACATCAAAAAAATTATGTTGAAGGCTTTATCTCTGCGCTATTTCATTCATCAACCATTGATTTGACCAGAGCATCGACATATCGCAATCGCCTTCAACAAATTAAACTCTTATAGGTTTTTAAATGGATCTTCAACGTCGTATCGATGACAGACTCAACCAACTTTTTAACTTTAAAAGAGTCGGTGAATGGTATCGCCAAGGTCGCTGTCCAAACTGTCATGAAAAAGAACTCTACACCCATGCAGAAACACCACGCATGGTGAAATGTGGACGAATCAATAAATGTGGCTATGAAGAATACGTTAAAGATATCTGTGAAGAATTTTTTAAAGATTGGTCAGAATATCACCCTAAAACACCTGAGAATCCAAATGCGGCTGCAGATGCATATTTGAGAGATGGCCGTAGCTTCGACCTCAAAAACTTAAAAGGCAGATACACACAGGAACTTTACCAATCCCCTAAAAATAGAAGCCTGGTCAGTGCCACAGTTCGCTTTAAATTAGCTGAAGGTATTTATTGGGAACGTATCATCGACCGTCCAGATCGCTTTGGTCGTCAGAAAGCCAATTTCATAGGAAAATGGACAGGCTTAGCATGGTCAATACATGAGTTAGATGAACTCTGTCATGCAGGTAGTATTTGGATTACAGAAGGTATATTCAATAGTATTGCCCTTTCACAGTCAGGCATTATCAGCATGAGTAATATGAACAGTGGCAATTATCCATCGCAAATATTGGATGCCATCAATAAACGCTGTCATGAACTGAATAAAGCTAAACCACGTTTGGTATGGGCATTAGACAATGATCAAGCAGGTAAAAAGTTTTTACCTAAACACCATAAACATGCCATCGATCAAGGTTGGATCTCAACCGCTGCCCTACCACCTGTACCCATCAATGGAAAATCACTCGACTGGAATGATCTTTTTCAGCGTGATCAACTCAACGAAAAAGACCAGGAGAAATATCTCCATTTTGGCAAGCTTCAAATTGTAGAAACACCTGAAGAAGCAGGACTACTCATCTACAATTTTTATGGTAGCAACCTCAGTAAATTCTTTTTTAATCATAAGTTCCGTACCTACTGGTGGGAACTCGATTATGAAAAATATAACAAAGCTGTCCAATACGTTGAGGAAACCCAACAAGAACAAATGCTCTCTGAAGAGGAAGTACGCATTCAGGCATTAAAAACCTGTTCTTCAGCCAAAGAAATCTGTAATGCACAGCTTGAACCCCTATATTTTCAACGCAATGAAATCACAGATGAATCTTGGTATTACTTCCACCTACAAAGCCCATGGGGTGAAACCAAAACGACGTTTACTGCAGAACACATGGCTTCACGCAGTAAATTTAAGCCCCGTGTCATGTCTGTGCTTTCAGGTGCCATGTGGACAGGCAGTGATCAACAGCTAGAAACATTTATTAAACGTAAAACTGAAAAATTACGAGAAGTTAAAACAATTGATTTCATTGGCTACAGTAAAGATTATCAAGCCTATATCTTTGACCAATACGCTGTGCATAACGGGCAAGTTATCCCCAAAAATGAACATGATTTTTATAAAACAGGAAAGAAAGAGCTTAAATCTTTAGCCAACTCCCCTGTTATTCACCTCAATCCAAAGAAAGAATTTCAAGCCACATGGTGGAAAGACTTCTACAGCTTAAATGGTGCAAATGGCCTGATCATTCTCGCATGGTGGACAGGAACATACTTTGCAGAGCAGATCCGTGCACTTAACTCCTCATATCCATTTTTGAATTTGTGGGTCAAGCCGGTGCAGGTAAATCGACGCTACTTGAATTGTTATGGAAGTTTAGCGGTCGTGAAGCTTATGAGGGCTTTGACCCTAACAAATCAACCAGTGTGGCAATTTATCGTAACTTTGCTCAAGCCTCAAATATGCCTATTGTCCTGATTGAGGGCGATCGTAATGATTCAAATGGCAATGTCCAAAAAGCCAAATTTAGTTGGGATGAACTTAAAGATGCCTTCAACGGTCGAGCAATTCGCTCTAAGGGCTTAAAAACAGCAGGTAATGAGACCTATGAGCCTCCTTTCCGTGGGTGCAATCATGATTAGCCAAAACACGCCAATTCAAGCCTCTGAAGCGATTCTATCCCGTACCTTACACATTACAGTGACGACCAAAGGTCATAATTTAGAAAAGAAACGAATTGCCGATGGTCTAACCCGTATTTCCTTAGAAGACGCATGTACCTACATGACGCACTGCTTAAAAAATGAAGCCAAAATTCTGCAAACCTATACAGAAAATATTCAGGTGCTCGAAGAAGAGTTTCATCAAAAAGGTATCACCCATACTCGTATTGCTCTGTGTCATGCCCAAGTATCAGCCATGATCGATGCACTTGAACAACACGTTTTAAAAGGTGTGATCGATCTAGAAGAAATCTGCGATGCAAAACGCATTTTAGAATTAATGGCACGAGAGCGTGTAGAGCAATTGGGAAGCGATCATCCGATGGTACAGCAGTTCTGGGATGCCTTTGAATATATGAATGTCAGCCGTAGTGCATCATTCAATTTGAACCATCATGATCACGATGCCCAGTGCATCGCAATCAATCTCAATGAAGTTTACAAAGTAGCAGCTCGAAACTATCAATCGCTACCTGATATCAATGAGATGCGAACCCTACTCCGCTCAAGTCGACGCTATAAATTTTTAGAAATGAATAAACCAGTGAAGTCAAAAAACTTCCCTGCAGATGAAGTTAAAAATGCCACGTCAGACATACGTGAACGTGTTGTGAAATGTTGGCTATTTACCAATCCTTATTATCAACAAAAAACCCCAACCAAATAATTTTAAAGTACATAGCCAGAGGGACTAAATAATGCACAATGTCGAAGAAATCAAAAAAGATGGAGCAAGTAGCATGAATGAATCCGTTTTAGATAAATATTTATTAAAAATGGCTAAACTACTTACTAATAAGCCAATCATCCCTATCGAGCATCAACTTTGGGATGAAAAAGATATTGCACAATATTTTAAATATTCAGAAGATTACACTAAAAAGCACATCATTAAGAATCATCATTTCCCTCCAAGTCGGCAGTTACCCACGTCTGTAAATGGTGAAAGAACCGTACCCCGTTGGAAAGCCACAGATGTTATAAAGTTTGCAATGGCTTTTGATAAAGCAAGTATTCATTATTGAATAAAGTAATCAGTAAAAGGAGCATAAATAGCTCCTTTTTTTGTTATGAAATAAGTTTATTGAGTCCTTGAGATTGATTTAACTCTTCTAAAATCTCGTCATTGGTCGGATTGTAATAAACCAATGCCTGTTTAGGATCTTTCCATCCAAATATTTTACAAAGCGTTAAAGCATTTTTTATACGCTTGGCCATAAGTGAAGCAGCTTCATGACGTGAATCATGAAACGTAATATCTGCATTATCCAAACCTGCAAGACTTCGAGCCTTTCTAAATAATACATCCCTTGAAGCATCTGAAACTGTAAAAACTTTTGGTGAGTTTTTACGATCAATTTTCATGGCCAAAGACCAGAGATGTAGAGCAAAATCATCTAAAGGAATCTTACGAGCAGATCCATTTTTTGTATCAGGCAAATAAATAAATCTTTTAGCTAAAAATACATCATGCATTGGTCTATTCACGATTTCACCAGATCTCATGCCCGTAGCCATCGCGATAAGCCAGATCAAACCAACCTCTTGCATTTTGGTTGTGGGAATAGAACCAGGGGAATATTTTAAAGCAGCAAGAATTGCATGAAGTTCATCTAGTTCGGTACGACGCTCCCTATGGTCAGGCTTTTTAGGCTTTCGAATATTTTCAACAGGATTGAAATCAATCCAACCTTTGTCCTTCCTACACCAATTAAAAAAGGCTGAAAGCATTGAATAATCTCTTAATACACTTGAAGCCTTTAACGGTCGTATAGACCGTTTCATCACTGAATTTTCCCATTCCTTCAGAAACTCAGGACGATATTCAGATAGTGGCCAATCCGCATGAGGTAGGTTGTTTTGAAAATATTTAATTCTTTGTGATTCTTTTTTTGCCGTTTTTTTATACAAAGAAACTTCTTTAGCATAACGGCTTAAAGCTTCATCCATCGTGAGAATAATTTTCTTATTTAAAGCGACTTGAGTAGAATAATTTAAAAATAATTCACGCTCCTGCTCTTCAGCCCATTTTTTCACTTCAGCTTTTGTTTTTTTAACCTTACTTTTTCTTTGGCCATACGAATCGAGATCCGCTCTCCAACTACCATTATCTTGTTTATAAATAGACAAACTCATAAAGCTATTAATCCCAATAACTTAAATAAGAAATCCCACAAATAATAATGTGGAAAAAGTGTGGGTTGTTATACCTCAATATTCCAAATAATACCTTAAATAAACCATATGTACTGAAACGACAAAACCCCGAAGCCTTTATATATAAAGGCTTCGGGGTTTTGGAGAATCTTACGATTCTGAATTTGGTCCCGAGGGTCGGACTCGAACCGACACATCATCTCTGATAGTGGATTTTGAATCCACCGCGTCTACCAATTTCACCACCTCGGGGTTGTGCTCCGTATATTAGCGATTTTATTTTTCTTGTCAACAACATGTTTCAACAAGTGTTTACTTTTAAAACAATCACTTTGATTTTGCCTTAATAAACATCAATTCCAACCCAAAAAACCAAAAAAGATTATACTAGGCACAGATTTTTTTGCTGTTTAAGCCCTATTTCATGATGCAACTTTCAGATTTTAATTTTAAACTCCCAGATCAATTGATTGCCCGTTACCCTTTGGAAAGTCGTAGTGCTTCACGCCTATTGCACTTAAAAGCGGATGGAACATATGCAAATTTACATTTCACCGATGTAGTCGACCTGCTCGATGAAGGTGATCTGTTGGTGCTCAATGACACCAAAGTGATGAAAGCCCGCCTGAAAGGCAAGCGCGCGACCGGCGGTGCAGTTGAAGTTTTGGTTGAACGGATGCTAGATCCCTATATTGCACATTGTCACATCAAATCAAGTAATTCGCCGAAAGCGGGTGCAGAGCTATTCATCGGTGTCGATGACGTTAAAGTCACCGTGACAGGACGTCATGAAAATTTGTTTGTGGTTGAATTTTCGCAGCCCATTTTAGCGGTTTTGGACGCATACGGCGCATTACCGATTCCACCTTACTTTAACCGTGAAGCTGAAGAGATTGATACGCTGCGTTATCAGACCGTGTTTCATGATCCCACTAAAATTGCCAGTGTGGCCGCGCCAACAGCCAGCTTACATTTTGACGAAGCTTTACTGAACAAGTTACATGACAAAGGCATTCAGCGCACATTCGTCACTTTGCATGTCGGTGCAGGTACATTCTTACCAGTTCGTACTGATGATATTGAAAACCATATCATGCACAGCGAATGGTGTGATGTGCCTGAAGCAACAGCACAACTGATTCGAGAAACCCAAGCACGTGGCAATAAAGTGATTGCTGTCGGTACAACGGCGACACGAGCTTTAGAAAGCGCAGCACAAGCATGTGGTGGTCAAATTGGCGCTTGGACAGGTGATACGCAAATTTTCATTTATCCAGGCTATCAGTTCTGCGCGGTAGATCGTTTAATTACCAATTTCCATTTACCTGAATCGACTTTACTCATGTTGGTGTCTGCACTGTCAAATCGCGAGCATATTATGCATGCCTACCAACATGCAGTGGAGAGCCAGTACCGCTTCTTTAGTTATGGCGATGCGATGTTGATCGATAAGGCCGAACTATAAACTCAATTTAGTCCTACTCGATAAAATAACCCATGCCGATCAAAACTGTACAAAGACTGATTCATCTGAGAACCCAAAAAAATCAGCAGATTTTGCAGAATGTTGCTCGGCTGTGGGAACTAGGGCGCCACGCCCAAACTGAACAAGAGATCTTGGATGGCTTACATCCTTGGGGAAAGCATAACGAACTGAAGTTTTACAATACCCTGCCCAAAATTCTGGTCATACTGGGTATTTGCAGTATTCTTTTGGGTTGGTTTTTACATCCTTATCTACCCTATGTATTGAGCGCATTGTCTGGCGCAGGTTGTTTTTTTCTGGCATTTTTAATTTATGAATCTCACGATCCCATTGAAGAAGTGATTGAATACTTAGAACAACGCATCATGTTGCTAAAGTTTGATCTGCATTTTCAAAGTATGCCGAGTATTTTTGCAAAAACCTCAAACTCCACCTTAATGCTCAGTCAACTGAAACAGCTTTTCCCGCTGTTTACGCAAGGTTCACTTTCCAATGAAATAGGGTTATACGCTTCGACCACTTGGGTAGATGAGACTGGTGTTTCACGTCCTGTGATGTTGTTTCAATATCATTATGTTTCAGACTTTAAAATGCCGAGTACAGACGGTAAACTGCAAAAAATCAAAGAAATTCATCAAGACCTCTGGGGCGCTTTTATTTTTCAAACCCCAGCACTGGCTTTTGCAGCTAGCGATAAACGAAAAACTTTTTTTTATCCTTATCATTTTAAATGGCAAAGTAGTGACATTTTACTCAATCAAAAAATTCATTTGTTTGGTGACTCTCAGCAGCACTTGGCAAGAAACATTAGCCCAAGCATGACTTTAAAATTGGCTGATTTTTTTGAAGAAAATTCAGGTGATCTGATATCTCATTTTCAAGAAAGTATCATTTTTTTTATGGGTGAAAATAATCTGCTACGCCGAAGCAATAAAAAACAAGCCGATGATATTCGTAATATTTCAGAATTGCGTGGATATTTACGCACTTTAAACATGCCGGCATATCAACAATTTCAGCAGAGCATGTTAAAATTTCTTTCATAATAACTATATTGGATCAATCCGATGGGCTTACTTATTTTTTTGGCGATTTTTGTTTTGATCGTGATTTGGGGCGTATCCGTTCGCAATCATATTGTGCGTTATTTTAATGCAACACGACGTGCTTGGTCGGAAGTAGCAAACTTTGAACGTCAAAAAGTGCAAACGCTAAACAGCCTAGAAAGCACCTTAGAACAATACACACAGTTTGAAAAATCGACCTTAGAAAAAGTGACTGAACTCCGTCAGCAAATTTTAAATCTTAACCTGAATCATGCAGATATCTCGCAATTACAATACATTGAAAAACTCAATCAAGACTTGATGAAAAGCTTAAATGTTGTGGTTGAAAATTACCCTGAACTTAAAGCCGATACACTCTATGCAAAAATGATGGATGATATTCAAGAACAGAATGAAAATGTCGGTGCTGCCATTAGCATCTTTAACCGCAATGTTGAGGAATTTAATAACCTGATCCAGATTTTTCCAAATAATTTAGTCAACAGTCTGACACTTTCAAAAAAGGCGATTCGTCCTTTTTCTGATGCAGTGATAACACAAAACTTTGATTACCGACCAAATTTCTAAAAAGCATCGTGCAGTAGGATTTACTTTATTGATCGAGTAATCCACAATTCATTTAACACAATAAAAAATAATCAAAATTGAGAACAACATGTTTGATTTGAACTTGAGCCAATCTGAGTATTTATCGGATTTAAAAATGGCTTTATTGAATGAGTTTGACGCTTTGTACAAAAAGCATCAAAATCAGGGAATTTACGCTTTCGCATTGGTTTTAGATGGCTTATTGGTTGCCCAGTACACCACTGTTTCGACCAGGCAAAGTTTACTCAGTGAAGCCGAAAATAAGTTTCAATATTTGTCTGAAAATGATCAGTGGAACGTCGATAAATGGCATTATCGCGCTCAAACCCAACAGGGCGTGGCCTTATTTTCCCGTAAAATGAGTGAATATTTCCAAAAAACACGGCTAAATTCCACCCAGATCAGTGCCAAAGAGCGCTTTAATGACAATGCGCTGAACTTCTATATCCATGGCATGCAAGAAGTCAAAGATCATATTTTAGATCAATTTAATCTGGGTGCAGATAAAATCACCTTCTTGATTCATTTGTCCTCAAATCCACAGATTGCGTTGAGCTCTCTTGAGCGTTTAAATCCACCCTCTTCAAATTTGTTTGAAGCGATTGCCCATTTGAAATCCAGTCTGATTTCCAAAGGCAGAAGCAAAACACGTTTAAGCCAAATTGATAAAGACCTGTTGATTGACTTGGGACAATTGCTCGAAATTGAGCCTTATGATGATCTTCAAGTGGCTCAGCAGGCTTATATGTTAACGTTAGAGCCTTATTTTTTAGAAACCAGTCCATCTATTCAGCGCTTAATCAACGATATTGCCGCTATGGATGCAGGGATTTTGGTGATGACCAAACATGACATTTTACAACGTATGAAACAGTTCCATTCTTAAAATAATGGTTTAAAAATACGATTTTAGATTGAATTTATGTTGTTCACCCCAACTCTACTGCTTAAGCTTATTGTAATTTTTCTAGCATCTACAGCTGTAATCTAGGAAAATAGAGCGCTTTAACGCAATCAATCAGCGAACTGTTTTTTCGCCTCGATTTGGACATTCTATGAAGTTTGAAAAATTAGCGCAGTCGGGTCGTGCCCGTCGTGGTCGCTTAACCCTTGAACATGGTGTGGTTGAAACGCCAATGTTCATGCCTGTCGGCACTTATGGTACGGTTAAAGGCATGTTGCCACGTGATATTGAGGAAATTAAATCTCAAGTTATTTTGGGCAATACCTTCCACTTATATTTGCGCCCAGGCTTAGATGTCATTAGAGAGCACGGCGGTTTACATGGTTTTATGAAGTGGAACAAGCCCATTCTGACCGATTCAGGCGGCTTCCAAGTCTTCAGTCTGGGTGCTATGCGCAAAATCAAAGAAGACGGTGTAACGTTCCGCTCTCCTATTGATGGTTCAAAAGTATTCTTGTCACCAGAAATTTCAATGGATATTCAACATACCTTGAATTCTGACATTGTGATGATTTTTGACGAATGTACGCCATATCCTGCCACGCATGAAGAAGCGCAAAAATCATTGCAACTTTCATTACGCTGGGCAAAACGTTGTAAGACGCAGCATCATGATGTACTCAAAAACCGTAATGCGCTGTTTGGTATTATTCAAGGTGGTATGTTTGAGGACCTGCGTGAAGAGTCTTTGAAAGGTTTACTTGATGTTGGCTTCGATGGTTATGCCATTGGCGGACTGTCGGTGGGTGAACCAAAAGAAGAAATGATTAAGGTATTGGATTATTTGCCTGAGCAAATGCCCGCCGACAAACCGCGTTACTTGATGGGTGTGGGTAAGCCAGAAGATATCGTCGAAGCGGTACGCCGCGGTGTCGATATGTTTGACTGTGTCATGCCAACACGTAATGCACGTAATGGTCATTATTTTGTGACCGATGGTTTGGTGCGTATTCGTAATGCACAGTACCGTCATGATCAAGGTCCACTTGATCCACATTGTGACTGTTATACCTGTACCAATTTTACCCGTTCGTATTTGTTCCATTTAGAAAAATGCGGAGAAATGCTAGCATCAATGTTGGGTACGATTCATAACTTACGCTATTACCTTCGTCTTGCTGAAACAATGCGTGATGCCTTAGATAAGGGCACATTTGATGCATTTGTTGAAGATTTTTACGCACGTCGTGGCTTAGAAGTGCCGCCTTGTCCACAAGATTAATTCATCAGCATTTGCGCTGAAGAAAAAGACAAGGTAAATTGCTGAACAAACCTATTTATTGTTATGTCTTTGATATCTTTTTTTTAGTTTAGGAAATTGAAATGAGCCTTTTTATTGCTACAGCACATGCGGCTGGTGAAGCATCACAACAACCGAGTTTAGTGACCAACCTTTTGATGATTGCTGTATTCGTTGCCATCTTCTATTTTCTCATTTGGCGTCCTCAAGCTAAACGTGCAAAAGAACATCGCACCTTGGTTGAAAGCTTAGGTGTTGGCAGTGAAGTTGTATTTGCGGGTGGCTTAATGGGCCGTATCACTAAACTTGAAGGTGACTTTGCAGTGGTTGAACTGAACCGCGGCAACGAAGTAAAAATCCAACGTGCAAGCGTTATTTCTGTGCTTCCTGAAGGCACTTTAAATAACCTTTAATCACAAATAGTCGTGCGAAAGTACGACTTTTTCATTTTAAGAAGAAATCAAATGCGTTACCCAGCATGGAAATATTTACTGATCCTCGTGGTATTGGTGATCAGTACTTTATATGCCCTGCCAAGTTTGTATCCTGACGAACCTGCTGTTCAAATTTCTGGCGCTAAAGCAGGGACTCTCATTGATGAGACAGTGATTCAAAAAGCAGAGCAAATATTAAAAACTGATAATATTGCGTCACATGATAATAGTTTCACCAAAAATGCAGCCCTACTCCGTCTAAGCTCATCTGAAGCGCAATTAAAAGCAAAAGAAGCACTTAGACAAGGTCTAGGGGATGATTACGTGGTCGCACTGAACCTTGCGCCAACCACGCCTGAGTGGTTGCAAAAAATTGGTGCTAAACCCATGAAGTTGGGTCTAGACTTACGTGGTGGTGTTCATTTCCTACTTGAAGTGGATATGGACAAAGCTATTGTACAGCGTATGGAAACATCTGCATCAGACTTACGCCGTGACTTTCGTGACAATAAAATCAAATTCAACAGTCTTTCATTAACCAACAACACCATTACTGTGCAATTTGCCAATAGCGAAGATCGTGCAGCAGCAATGGATCAGTTGCGCCGTGATGGCAACAAATACACACAGCAAGCGCTTGCCTCTGAATCTGGTGCAGCCCTTCGCTTGACGTATAACGATGCGACCAAACAAGAAATTCAAAGCTATGCTTTAGATCAAAACTTAACAACATTACGTAATCGTATTAATGAGTTAGGTGTAGCCGAAGCGCTGGTACAAAGCCAAGGCAGCAACCGTATTGTGGTTGAACTCCCGGGTGTACAAGATACAGCTGAAGCAAAACGTGTCTTGGGTCGTACTGCAAACCTAGAATTCCGATTGGTATCCGATTTAAACGATCAATATATCGATTCCTTTACGGGTAAATCGAATGGTCAACCCTTACCACCGGGTACTGAAGTATTCGCTTTTGAATCTTTAGACAGTGGTCGTGAGTTATTGCTTAACCGTAGTCGCATTTTGACCGGTGAGCGTGTTCAAAATGCATCAAGTGGCTTTAGCCAAGACAGCGGTGGTGCTGAAGTAAATATTACTTTAGACACGGCGGGCGGCAAGCTGATGTCAGATGCGACACGTGGAGCAGTGGGTAAACGCATGGCAGTATTGTTTATTGAAAATAAACAAAAAATTAGCTATGTGAATGATCCTGCAACGGGCACACAAACTGAAGTACGTACACCGTTTACCGAATCTGTGGTGATCAATGCCGCTACCATTCAAGCCGTATTGGGCTCACAGTTCCGTATTACGGGTCTAGATTCACCGCAAGAAGCCGCTGAACTTGCATTGATGCTTCGTGCCGGTGCACTGGCTGCGCCCATGTATTTCGTTGAAGAGCGTGTAATTGGTCCAAGTTTAGGTCAAGAAAACATCGATAAAGGTGTCCTATCGACTCAACTGGGCTTCTTGTTGGTGGCGATTTGGATGGTGATTTTCTTCCGTGTCTTTGGCTTGATTGCAAACGTTGCATTGGTAATCAACCTTGCGATGATTTTGACCGTCATGTCGTGGATTGGCTCATCGTTGACGTTGCCAGGTATTGCCGGAATCGTGATCAGTATTGGTATGGCCGTCGATGCCAACGTCCTCATCTGTGAGCGAATACGAGAAGAGATGAAGTGGGGTGCATCACCCAAACAAGCCATTGTGGCGGGGTATGATCGAGCCTATAACACCATTTTTGACTCGAACTTAACCACCTTCTTGGTGGCATTTATTCTGTTTGCGATTGGTTCAGGTCCTGTTAAAGGCTTTGCTGTAACCTTGATGATTGGTGTGGTGTGCTCTATGTTCACTGCCATTACAGTCACGCGCGGTATTGTACAGATCATCTATGGTAAACGTCGCAACTTGAAAAAGTTGAGCATATAAGGAGATCGAAGATGACTGATATGACTCAACCTGATGATTCAAAAAAATATGGTCGCGATGACAATGAACGTGTCATAAATTTCATGAAGATTGCAAAACCTGCTGCAATCTTCTCGATTATTTTGACCCTAGTCAGTGTGTTCTTTATCGCAACCAAAGGCTTAAACTTAGGTCTAGACTTTACGGGTGGTATTTCAGCTGAGCTGAATTACGAAAAAGCAGTGATTCAAGCGGATGTGGTAAAGACACTCGATCAAGCAGGCTTTAAAGATGCTGTGGTGCAAACCCTCGGTAGTAATAAAGACCTTTTGGTTCGTATGCCTGAACAAGACGTGGCTGTTGAAGACTTAAGCAATGCCATCACCAAAGCAGTACAGCTGCCCAACAACGCTGCTGAAGTGTCTAAAGTCGATGCGGTAGGTGGTCAAGTCGGCAATGAGCTGTATCTGAAGTCTGCGGGTGCAGTCGCACTGGCACTTTTGATTATGCTGATTTATGTGACTATTCGCTTTGAGTTTAAACTTGCAATTGGTGCGGTACTGTCTTTGTTCCATGACATTGTGGTGACGTTGGGTATTTTTGCATTGATGCAATGGCCATTCGACTTAACCGTACTGGCTGCCCTGCTCTCGATTATTGGCTTCTCACTCAACGATAACATCGTGGTATCGGATCGTATCCGTGAGAACTTCCGTAAAATTCGTGGCGCAAGCCCAGTTGAAGTGGTCAACATTGCTTTAACAGAGACTTTACGTCGTACGATTCATACCTCTATGACCCTCATGCTGGTCGTCCTTGCCATGATGATTGTGGGCGGTGATGGTCTGAAATGGTTCTCAATTGCGATGTTTATTGGTATTTTCGTCGGAACGTACTCTTCAATTTACATTGGTACTGCTTATGCATTATGGCGTGGTCTGAACCGTCACGACTTTATTGTACAAGTGAAACCTGAGTTTGATGAAGAAGATGTTCAACAGAGCGACATTCCCAAATAAGCTTTGACTCAGAAAAAGCCCATCGATTGATGGGCTTTTTTAATGCCCGTTTTATATTCTGAAGCTTATTCTCAATTTAATGTTGAAGAATCTCAATTTTGGGAAATGCAAACCCCTGACAAGAATGCTCAGCGCGCCAAGCGATGGTCAACATACAGTTTTGCAGATTAAAATTCTGATAGGCGAATATGCCAATTTTTTCATGTTCACACCATCCCCCATTTTGTAAAGGATGAGCATGAGTATTCAAATCTTTTAAATCCATCCGAATACCTAAACCACTGGCTTTGAGTACCGCCTCTTTGGTGGTCCACACTTTAAACCAATACGCTGGATCACATTCCAATGCTAGCCATGTCTCATATTCACTCGGATGAAAGGCATGTTTCGCTAAAGCATCAAAGCGAACTTGACGATCCAAATCTTCGATATCCACACCTAAATCAACGATGTTGGTTGATATAGCTAAGGCATAATGATGTTGACTATGGGAATGATTAAATGAAAATTGTGTCGCATTAGCCAAATAGGGCTTTCCAAACTCGGTATGCTTTATATCGTGGTTGCAAATTGTTCGATGTAAGAAATCCGAGATGAATCTATTTCTCTGTGCGTAAATGGTATTTTTTTTATATTGATTAAATTCAGCAAAATTTGAAAATTGCTGTTTTTGTTCTAAAATAAATTGAGCCAATGGCTGAACATGAATTTGAATGACCACGTGTTTCATCGGCTCAATGGATAAACTATAAAGACAACTTATAGTTTAACAATATCCCCTTTGAGTGCAACACCTGCAAGGGCAGTTCCTTTGGCGCATTGGTAAGTGGTCGTACTTTTGTTTTCATTGGATTTATAGTAACTCACAATATTGGTGACTGCATTTGCACCTTTTGCTTTTGCAGTATTCTGAAATTGAATCAGCGCTGAACGAAGTACGTGATCACATGCCTTATTGGCACGCTTTGCAAAACCATTGGTCTTTTTATTGGTGACTAAATCTTTTTCAATCACCTGTCCACCTGACTTTGTCCCTGCCAAATAAAATTTCACACTACCATCTAAAAAACCATCGGCAACTGCACGATCAACTGCTTCTTTAAAATTAAAATTGTGCATATCATCAGCAGCATGTACCCCCATTGCCGCGCCAATACACAATGTAAATGTCATTGCCATTTTTTTTAAACTCATGAGACCCCCCCTCTTTGGTTAAACTAATGTAATTCTTTGATTAAAGTCATGTAATAAATGCTAAACGAGTCTAATAATGATTTTAAATATTTTTTAAAATCAGTGATGTATTAATTCCACCAAAGGCAAAATTATTACTCATGATGAGATTTGCATCAAGCTGTCTAGACTGATGCTGAATATAATCTAAATCCCCACATGCTGAATCAATCTCATCCAAATTTAAGGTGGGTATAAACTCTTGACGTAACATCATCTCAATACTGAGCCATGCCTCGATTGCACCACACGCGCCAAGTGTATGACCAAAATAGCTTTTTAAGGAACTGATCGGCTTATATCCTAAAACCCGAGCTGTGGCTTGCGACTCCGCAATATCACCTTGGTCAGTCGAAGTACCATGAGCGTTCACATAGTCGATATCTTCTGCAGTCAATTGTGCATCTTTGAGTGCCAACTGCATGCAACGCCCCATCATTTCAGAATCAGGCCGTGTCACATGCTGACCATCCGTATTACTGCCGTAGCCAACGATTTCCGCGTAAATATTAGCACCACGTGCTTTGGCATGCTCATATTCTTCTAAAATTAAACAGCCTGCACCTTCACCAATCACCAATCCATCTCGTTTCGCATCGAAAGGGCGTGGTGTAGCTTCAGGATGTTCATTTTGGGTGCTTGTTGCCAAAAGCACATCAAATACCGCTGAACCTGCTGCGCTGAGTTCTTCTGCACCGCCTGCCAGCATTAAGGTTTGTTTACCGTATTTGATTGCTTCATACGCCTGCCCAATGGCCATAGAACCTGAGGTACAAGCACTTGATGTGGGTAAGGTCAATCCTTTTAAACCGAAGTAAACGGTCATATTCACTGCGCTGGTATGAGACATCATGCGAATATAAGTGGTGGCATTCAGCTCATTCATATGATTCTCAATCAGCATGGCACCAAACTCACGCACCGCGTCTACACTCCCCGCGGATGACCCGAATGCAACCCCAGCATCTCCATTCCTCAGTAATGGAGAATTCAAGAGTCCTGCATCTTCAAGTGCCTTTTCAGCACACACCACCGACATTAAAGCGACTCTTCCCATACCGCGAGTCACTTTGCGATTAAAGTGTTTAGGAATCGTATAATGCTTGACTGGCGCGGCTAATTTACTGCGCAGATCGGTATACACCTCCCAATCTGGCATATATGTCACACCACTTTTACCCAACGCAAATTGTGCAAAAATTTGATCCGCCGTTTCACCTAATGAGGTGATACCGGACATGCCTGTGACCACGACTCGCTTCATTAGATTAACCCCCCATTCACCGAAATTACTTGTCGAGTGATATAGCTCGCATCATCACTGCATAGAAACTTCACCACGTTGGCCACTTCATCGACCTGCCCCATCCTTTGCATGGGAATCATTTTTAAGGCATGTTCTTTGACTTCTTCGGTGACCATTTCTGTCTCAATCAAACCAGGTGCGACACAGTTGACTGTGATTTTTCGTTTGGCAAGCTCCAGGGCAAGCGCTTTGGTTGCTCCAATTAATCCTGCTTTCGCAGCGCTATAATTGACTTGTCCACGATTTCCCATCAAGCCTGATACCGATGAAAGCGTCACGATTCGACCGCCTTTTTTCAATCGAATCATGGGCATCACCAGGGGTTTGAGCACATTGTAAAAACCATCCAGTGACGTCGAAATTACATCATCCCAATCATCATCAGTCAGAGCTGGAAATGCGCCATCACGGGTTAAGCCTGCATTGAGTACAACGCCATAATATGCACCGTATTGCGCTATGTCTTGTTCAAGAATATCGTTAATCTGACGTCTTTCATTCACATCAAACATCAGTACATGACTTTGTCGACCCAGTTGTTTGATTTCATTTGCAACCTGCTCTGCTTCTTGCTGTCTTGTTCGCGCATGAACAGTCACGTCAAACCCTGCATGTGCCAATGCCAAGGCAATTGCCTTACCGATTCCGCGGCTTGAACCTGTCACTAAAATTCTTCTATTCACTTTTACATCCCTATCTGTTCTAAATCACTTGCAGGCTCATACACGCTTAATATCGCACTAAAACAATATGCTTGATATTGAATTTCGCAGTTGAATTGACCCAATCCATCATGTAAATAATGTTGTTCCACGCGGATTCTCACAATTTCACCCAGACCAAAATATGTAAGCGGCAACTGTAATTTACGCGTGCCTAATAGATACCCCACCTTAGGTGACTCTCCTCGGGTATGCCCCTTATAGCCTGCATAGACGCTGACTGTTTGCGCCATCAGTTCAATACTGGTCCATGTCGGTAGACCTTCTGCTTCATAGAACATTAAATCAGGTGTAATTTTGAGTTCTACAATCGCAAAATCATCATTGGCTTCGATAAGCTGATCTACAAATACCATAGGCTTGACATGCGGTATAAAAGGTAAAGCATCCATCATGACTGTGAACAACCTAAGATCAAACTTATATTACTTCCACCAAATGCAAATGAATTACTCATGACATAGCGAATACGGGAAGTGGAGGATGGCTCAAGGACATAATTTTGTCCGGATAATTCAGGATCAATATCACCTGATTGATGTACAGGCAACCAACACTGCCCTTGTGAAAGCTGATCTTGTGAAAGCTGATCTTGTAAAATCTGATGGCAAATAAAGGCTTCTATCGCACCTGCCGCACCTAGGCAATGCCCTGTCTTATGTTTGGTACTGCTTAAAGGCACAGCATAATCTTTAAAGACCGTTTGAACTGCTTTTATTTCCATCGCATCATTTTGAAGGGTAGAAGTACCATGCAGATTTAAATAACCAATATCTTCAGCTTTTAAACCCGCCATATTCAGAGCTTTTTGCATGGCTTCAGCAGCCCCTTTTCCGTCAGGATGTGGCGCAGAAATATGCCAAGCATCCATGGACTCACCAGTACCGAACAACATCACAGGCGCTGATTGTTTTGAAAGTAAAAATAAAGCCGCTGCTTCACCAATATTAATGCCATCACGCTGTGTGCCACAGGGCCGACAAATTCCATTTGATAAACTTTCTAAGCTATTAAAACCATTTAAGGTCAGTTTACACAGCGTATCGACACCACCGACCAAAACGACATCTGCCAAATCTGCATTGATGAGCCGTTGTCCTGCTGCCATGGCTTTGGCACTGGATGAACAGGCGGTAGAAATGGTGTACGCTGGTCCTTGCCAACCCAAATAGTGTTGCAGCGCTTTCGCCAAACAACCCATTTCTTGTTTTTGATATGAGATTAATTCGTCCGAAAGTCCAAGAAAATGCGCTTTTAGCGGTTGTTCATTGTCTTGAATCCCTGATGTCGAGGTTCCCATCACAATCGCAAGGCGCTGTTTTTCGATATTGACTGTTTTTTCTTTCACTTGCGACTCGATCTGCTTGAGTGCGGTGAGCGCAAACCTTAAATTACGTGACATGCTCTCTTTGAGAACATCGATACCCTCGACCAGCTCATGTGGATAATGCCCCACCCAGACCTCTCGTTCGGCTAAAAGATTCGGCATGAGCGTTAAGGTGTTGGTTTCTCTGGTCAGATGATTTCGAATGTCGTCTTGCTGCGAACCGAGTGCCGATAATCCTACAGCACATTGAATGCCAACCGCATGAGTTGACTGCTGAACATTATTCGACATGCTGTGCCTCATTATTTTCCAATGTATCGCTGACAGGGCTAATATTCATCTGATAAGGCACTTGAATATTATTCAGTTCAATCACACCATTTTGTTTTTGAATGTTTAGAACGGCATTTCCTTTGATATAAACTTGAGTGATATCATCCACTTGTTTGAGAATGACTTGTTTATTGTGCAATTGCATAAAATCAGGATAGGTTGCGTACAAAATGTCTCGAACCACATAATCAAAGGGTAAGCGCTTCATTGGATCAATACGTTGTTGAACCTTAACTTTGTTTCCATCGAAAGTTAACTGGAACAACTGCTGGCCTGTTAGGGTCAGTGCCAACATTTCAAGCGTGTGTCCGCGCTGTTGTTGATATAGTAAAAAACTTAAGCCCTGATTTTTCCATTGCACTTCAATTTGATCTTGACGCTGATAGCTTTTTGCCTGCCATGCTGGCGTAATTAAGCCTTGAGCTGGCGGTACAACATGTTGACAAGCACTGAAGAATAAAGTGCCACACATCAGCAGTATCAAGAGTTGAATACGAGGGTAGATCAACATGGATTGAATTTTCCCGTTACTTTGTTTCACGAGATTTTTCTTCAAGAGATTCTGCTTCACGACAATACTCAGCCAATGTATTTAAACGTTGTTTGGCATTTTTATGAATTGGATTGGTGTCATCCCATGCATAACCTGCCAATAAGGAAGACACCATTCCACGGATTTTTTCATCTTGACGCTGTGAAAATACAACATCTTGAAACTCCCCTGAATACCAAGCTTCTACATAAGCACGAAATACTTTAATCCCCCGACGTAAAGGTTGTTCATATTGTTCCATCCAGTCGACAGATTCACCCTTTAATACCTGATCAACCAATGGCACTGCTAAGCTTGAAGACTTCAGCGCAATCGTAACCCCTGATGAAAATACAGGATCTAGAAACTCACCAGCATTGCCCAATAAGGCAAAATTTCTTCCTGCCAGATATTTAACATTGGCTGAATATCCAACCAATGTACGGACAGTCGTATCAAATTGAGCATTTTTTAAAAGCCTAGATAAGCTTTCATCATCTGCTAAAATTCGTTTAAATAGCTGTTCTAGGTCGATATCCTGAGTGTGTTCAAAACCATATTTGTCGAAGAAATCTTGCTCGGCCACTACACCAAATGAACAACGTCCGTCTGCAAAGGGGATCAACCAATACCATGCACGATGATCTTTGGCATGAACTGTAATCAGGATTTTTTCCCGATCAAAATCAGGCTGATCCAATATGCCATCTTGAATATGCGTAAACACAGCACGGCGTACTGGAAAATTAGAAGGACTTTCTAAATCTAAGAGTTTAGGTAATACTCGACCAAAGCCACTGGCATCTAATAAAAATTTTACCTGAATTTGATAATGCTCACCCTGCTCGTCATTTACGTCCAGGATAGGATGCTCAAGTTCAATGTTGACTGCAGTGACTTCATGTCCAAAGCGAATGTCTGTACCCATTTTTTCGGCTTGTTGTGCCAAAAGATGATCAAATTGCGCACGCCGTACTTGCCATGTGGTCCCTGGACCATCGCTAAATTTCTGTCTAAAGTCATAAAAACTACGTTGCTCACCTCTCAAAAATGCTGCACCATTTTTAAACTGAAAGGCGTATTCTTCAGCATGCGCGTTTACTGTCTCTAATAACCCAGCTTCTTCTAAAAACACCATACATTGTGGCAACAGCGACTCACCAATGGAGAAACGAGGAAAATATTGCTTTTCAATCATCGTGACTTGATAGCCTTTTTTTCGTAGTAAAGCGGCTGCTGAACTCCCTGAAGGTCCCGCCCCAATAATCACGACATCAGTCTGTTGCATGGTGCTCATTGCACTTGATCCTCATCACTCAGCCTTGTGCTGAATCTGTTGAACCACAGTTTGGCTTGCATCCGAAGATGTAAAAAGTGTGGCATAAATAAATGCGAATATAACGCCCAAGAGTACGGTTAAACCAAAACAATGAATGGCATAAGTTTGACTAAACGATAACAAGCCAAATCCAAACAAAGTCGACATCATACACAAAAATAACGCCATACCGACCACCTGAGGATGATCATGACCATGACGATAAAAGATCGCGTAATCGACTCCGATACCGATAATTAAGAACGTCCCCATAATACTAAATAAATTGATTTCAACCCCTAGCCACGCCTGAACCGCAAAGGTACTTAGCAATGCCAAACTTACCGGAAGTATAAGAGGCAAAATAGATTTTCGACCATACAATAGCCCTAAACCCATAGCCAGCATGACCAATGCGATTAGAAGTAAATGTTGAGCATGTTGTCGGTGCTGTTGAAAAAGTGCTGATAACTCACTTACCGGGCGTAATAATTGAACATGCTCATTACTGAGCTTTTGCAAAGACGCTAAATCATGAATGTCCTGTAAGATCACTAAACGCTCGGTAGGACTAATCTGCAAAAAGGCCAATGGATGATCTGCAAATGCATCTGCGGTTAACAATGCATGTTTAGACAATTCATTGTGCCATTGTAAGACCTCATCTACATCCAATTGCATGTCATGGGCATACTGGATCAATACGGCTTTTGGAATAGCTTGCAGGAGTGCAATATTTTGCTGCTGTTGCTGTTGTGGAACAAGCCACTGACCTAATGCCTGAAAATGCTCTAACTTCGCTGCTGCTTGTAAATTAGACAAATCATTCAGCAATTGCTGCTCTTTTTGTTGTAGATCTTGCGCACTCTTTCCACGTACAACGAAGTAGTCACTGCCTTGTTGCTGCATAAATCGATCACGAATATAATGATCCTGCTGCTTCAAGCCTTCATCCATACTTTGCAAATTACGGATATCATCATTGCTTTTCAAGAACAATAAACTGCTACTGGTCAGCGCGAGAATGCCAATGATTAAAGCCACTCGCAAATTGCGACGCTCTTGTATATAGCAACGTGCTCGACCAATAAATCCAAGGCGACGAATAGCAGGTTCAGCATTTAAGGCCTTTAAACGTGGAAGTAACAGAATACTTGTCACCCATGCGCAAGCCAAACCGACCATCGAGAATACCGCGATCTGTTTAAATCCTGGAAATGGGGTAAAACTGAGCACCACATAGGCTAATAACGTCGTCATCAACCCGACAAACAAACTCGGTAATAGTGGTTTTAAAACTGTAAACCCATCAACCGTTCGATGCTGAGACTGCATCGCCATAAAATAAAATGAAAAATCAACGCAAACTCCGATCAGGCTTGCACCGAATACCAAGGTCATCAGATGTATTTCACCAAACAGCCAGAACGTTGCAGCAAAAGCCACAAGACATCCACTGCCTACAGCAATCATCTCTGTAAACATCGGGCGAATTGAGCGAAAACCAAACCACACTAACAGCAAAATACCCAGTGTAGACCCTAAGCCGATCGTTGAAATTTCATTTTTGGCAGATGTCGTCCCAAATTGAGCAAAGAGTAAGGTTCCCGTCCAATGCGGTTTGACCTGAATCTGCTCTAATTTTTGATTCAATAGGTCAATAAATTCCGCAGTCTGTTGCTGATAAGCGATGTTATAAGGGCTATTTTTGAGCGTTAACACCAGCAAACGAGAAATGCCTTGATCATCTCTAATCGTGGCTAAGCCCTGTTCTAACTGAATCTCTGGATGATTCTGTAATGCACTGAGTTGCATTGCATAACGTGGAAACAACAATAAAGGATCGTATTTCAGCAAATCAGCAGTAATAGTCATTCCGGGACTCATGAGCTGTAACATACCTTGCTCAGTCAGTGCTTGGTAATCTTTATGTTGTAAATGCTGACGGTCTGATGCAGAAAGCAGCCCCGCTCGATGTTGATACAGTGTTTGTGCAAACTGATCTTGATCTAACTGTGGCTGAACGGTTTCAAATAACCCACTCTGGGCGACAGAATCTTTCAACAACTGGGTCGCTTGCTCAAGCTGCGCATCTGTTTTTGCATCAACCACCACGAAAACTTTCTGATTCAGTTGATCACTGACATAGGTCTGAATACTTTCAAGTCCATCCTCTTGATGAGCTTTAGGCAATAGTGCAAAGATATTGGTTTCGATATGAATATCTTTTTTCAACCAAGCCATTCCGAGCGCAATCGCGATGACACACAAGATCACCAGCCAGATTGCGCTGAGTTTATTTTGCCAGTTGGAAAAGTGCACTTTCAGCTGCCGTTAAAGATTGAGGTTGAGCCGTGTGCTGACTAAAGCGGATGGTGGTGCTGTTATTGGCTTTTTCGTAAATCACAATTCGATCGACATAGCGTTGACCTTGCGCTTCGACTCGTACGAATAGTTTTTTAAATAGGGCTGATTTAGGTGTTAACACCATCTTCCATTGGGTCGGATTATATTGTGCTGAAACGATATTAAAATTCTGAGCCAATCCAGCTTCATTGCCTGACATTAATTGCAAAAACATCGTCGCAACTGAACCATAGGGAGCCTGATCCACCTCAATTTGACTTTGGGTACGTTGAGTTTTCTGTACTAGTTTTTTTTGGGTAACAATTAATTCTGCTTGGACAGGTTTACGAATTTGCCATAACACCCCTTGTTTTTGATGAAACAAAACCGTGCCTTGCGAAATAAATGTCTTATTTAAAGACGCTAACTTTTTATGTTGTTCAAAGTGCGCACGAACCATGGGAACTGCTGCAAGTTGCGTAAAGATAGGCTTGATGTTTTGCGTTTGTGCATTTGATGAAACGATGGGCATGGCGCTACACAGAACCAGCATTGCAATCGCGCCAATTTTTCTGAGCATTCTATCTAACATATTGATCACCTAGTCGGCTTTAAATTCAGACCATGCATTTAAACAATCCAACAAAACTTGAGGGGATTGAAAACACATTTCGCGCGTTTGAATAGTGACAGCGACTTGAGTCGTATAGCCTTTGGTTAATTTTTTCCCAGAAACATCATCAAAAATTTGATATTCAATTTTTAGACGATTTTCCCATTCTTTTAAAATTGCACGAACACGAATTTTCTGTTCAAACACAATGCCATGTGCATAGCGTACATGGCTTTCAATCACTGGCCATGCATAACCAGAATCCCGCATCTGATTATAGTTGTAATGAAATTGATCCAGTAACTTACAACGTGCAATTTCAAAATATTTTAAATAGTGCCCATGCCAGACCACGTTCATGGTATCGACATCATGAAATGGCACTTCAATGATGACATCGCTATGCATAATCTCTTCCTTCACCGTGATGCTGATCTAGATGCCCTAAAAGTTCAAACTGTTCTAAACGATCCACCAAGCACTGTAGCTCATTTTGTAAAGGACGATCTTCTTCGACATACGTGAAGCTCTGAAGAACCCAGTGTTGAAAAGCGGTTAATACAGGGGTTAATTGTGTATTCAGCCCTTTCAACTTAAGAGCCTGTACACACGCACATGCCAAAGCGGCAACCACTTGCTCAGTCAACACAATAATACGAGTAGCATCACGAGCTGCGATGGTTCCCATACTGACTTTATCTTGATTATGACATTCGGTAGAGCGTGAAAAAATAGATGCAGATAGCGTATGTTTTAAGGCCTCAGCTGTCCATGCAGAAACTGCAATCTGTACCGCTTTGAACCCATGATTCAGTGCTAAGCGTTCACTGCTTGAACCTGTTAAATTACGAGGCAATCCATTATTCATCTTATAATCAACCAATTGCGCAAGTTGACGGTCCAGTAAATCTGCAATATTGGCAATCATGATCTTTAAACTGTCCATCGCCTGCGCAATATGACCGCCATAAAAATGACCGCCATGTAAAACGCGTAAATTGATAGGATCAATCAATGGATTGTCGTTACTCGAATTCAATTCATTTTCAATAAACTGACGTAACCAGATTTTTGAATCTTCAAAAACGCCAATAATATGTGGTGCACAACGTAATGAATAACGATCTTGTAAACGTGAACTTTGATGGGCTGTTTGTACTTCAGTATTGAGCCAATCACGTAGTTGGGCTGCGATATGTTGTTGCCCGGAATGCGGTTTTTGGGCAAATAGCACTTCGTCAAAATGACTTGGATTGCCTTCGAGCGCCAATACATTACACGCCGTAATTAAGGTACTGGCAAAGCTAATCTGTTCTGCTTTCTTATAGTTTATACACGCGATGGCCGTCATCACTGCAGTACCATTCATCAATGCTAAACCTTCTTTAGGTCGCATCACATGCGGTTGCATGGCTTTTTCAGCATAGACCTCAGCAACGGGAACAATCGCTCCACCATAGTACACATCTCGCTCACCGACCAAAGCACCTGCAACATAGGATAATGGGGTCAAGTCACCACTGGCACCAACAGAACCTTCAGATGGTATCACAGGGATCACATCTTCATTTAACATCCATACCAATCGTTCAAGGAGTGCCAGTGAAACACCTGAATAGCCTCGAGCCAATGAACATAGACGAACCACGACCACAGCCCGTGCTGTGATAATATCCAAATTCTGACCGAGTCCACAGCCATGAAAACGTGACAGATGCAAAGGTAACTCATTGACTTGATGCGGTGGGATTTCGACCAGACAAGAATCCCCATAGCCTGTGGTTACCCCATAGATCACACCTTCGTCTTGCAATAATTGATCAAGAAAATCAGCCCCTCTTTGTATTAATTCTTTCCATGTCAAAGAAGACGGTAATGAAACCATTTTTTCTTTACGAGCCACAGCAATCACATCTTCAATACTGAGTGGTGCTTCCCCAACAATTAACACTAAACTCACCTTTTATTCCAAAAATTATAAAAATTAAACCACTGGTATGGTGCCCGAATACAATGTTGTTCGAGCAAATGGACATAGACACGCATCACTTGACGTATTGCTGTCGCTCGATCTTTGCGAGGAAAATTAAGTTGTGCTGCAATTTTATGAATATGCACTTCGAAATGATGCTGTATACGATAACAAAACACTGCCAACACAGGCGCTTTTAAAAGATGGGCAAGAATCCATGCCCCTTCCGGCCAATCGGCATGTTCACCTAAAAACTCAATTGGCTGTATACGATCAGACTGAATCGGTACACGATCTGCTGCGATGATAATCCATTCACCTTGATCCAGTTTTTGTTGCAAGATCAGAGCGGTTTCAATGCCCAATTCATCGACTGAGAGCAAATTCACATCGGCATGTTGATTGAGCTTTTTAAGAAACTGATTAAATTGAGTCGCGTGTTTCTGATAGACCAACACATTGATTTTTTGTGGATGCTCAGATTTAATTGCTCGTAGCAATTCAATATTACCAAAGTGCGACACCACAATAATCGCCCCCTTTTGATAATGTTCACGAAAATGCTCATGTCCATGCAACTGCAAGTTTTGATCAGAGACTCGCCCCAACCAACCTTCAATTTTGTCAAGAATGCATTCACCAAATTGCATTAGATGGGTAAAGGTATGCGGTAACTGCGGCAACGCTGCGAAGGGCGAATGTACACCCGAAAAGTGATGTAATTTATGCAAATACAACAAAGAGGCTTGACGTGCTGTTGTTGAAAATACCCAATACCACAAAATGACAAAATACAGCACAACTCGACATAACCAGCGACCACCCAAGCGATAGAAAAACAGCACCAACATGAGCGGAAGCATACCTCCACGCTCTTTGATGGTGTTCCATGTCTCAGCTTGGCTGCGTTGCATCTTACTCACCTTTAACTTTACGATACAGTAAGGTGGGTAAACGATAGAGCATGCCAGCAAACAAACGAGAATGTGCCTGTGTCATCCCCAGATTGTCACGCCAAACATTAAAGTGTGAAATGCCATCTTCTGGGTAAATGACCTGCGTGGGAACATTGATAAATTTAACTTGCTCCCATTTTAAACGCACTAAAATCTCTGAATCAAAACCCATACGCGGCTGAAATTTTGCCGAATTCAGCACCTTGACCGTTTGTGCTAAAGGATAAACACGGAAGCCACACATGCTGTCTTTAATCTCAAAAGATAAACTATTGATCCAGACCCAGATATGAGTCGCATAACGACCATACAACCGTTTTCTTGGTACAGACTGATCAAAGATCGGTTGCCCAATGATCATGGCTTCTGGGTTTTGTTTCGCTGTATCTAAAAACCGTTGAATATCGGACCAATCGTGCTGACCATCTGCATCGATTTGTAGGGCATGGCTATAACCCAAATTATAGGCATGTATAAGCCCTGTTATGACTGCTTGTCCTTTACCTTGATTGACTTGATGCTCAACCAAATCAACTTGCTTATACTGCGAACGCAGTTGACGTAAGATTGTCGTGCACTCTGCATCACTTCCATCATTGACGACTACAATCGGCAAGTCAAAGCCACTTAAATGTTCTACCAACGCTTGCAAATAATGCGGGTGGTTGTATACCGGAATCACAAAACATGCGCGCATACCTTACTCCGATGTGGTTTGAGTGTCAGAAACAAAGATCAATCGACCCGATGCCACTATTTTCTGTGTTTTGACCAACTCAAAAATGACCTTGTCTGCCTTACGCGTCAGTGTCATTTCAAGCTGATCATAAGGTCGGATTAAATCTTGAAACTTCAGCTGCTCAAATCCACAACACCACTTTAAATCCGCCCAATATTGCTTTGCAAAATGTTGTATAAACCCAATTTGTCCTACCCCTGGGTAAATAGGATGCTTGGGAAAATGTCCTTTAAAACACTCAAGTTCAGGACATATTTCTAACCGTGCTTGCATTTTATCTTGTTCAAAACATTGAGATAACACGACAGGCACATAAAGCGGAGCAAACAAAGAGGCTAAATAGTGCTTATTGAGTTTAGACTGCGCATTCTGCGGCATTTCAGTTAAAAAACGCCATTGCCTTGGAATCGCAAGTGCTTCTAATTTATCTGCCAGCTGTGTTTTGAGACCTTGAACAAAGCGGGCTTTTCCTAACCCGATTAAATCTTGCCGAGCCTGTGTAGACAACTTCACCACGACTGCCAAGATCTGACGATTTTCCTTTTGGATGAGCAAGGCATGACATTGCTCAATCTCTGTCAGCGACATTAATACCTGTTCAATCGCATCCAAACTCAGTCGTTTTTCTTCGAGTTTCACTATTCGGTCTAAACGACCTAACAATTCAAATGCAGATTGAACATTTCGAGAATCCAATACTTTGACTCGATCACCAGTCAAAATCCAATCCTGATCACACGCATGATTACTTCTGACAGCGAGCTCACCTGGTTCACTTGACTTGATTTCGACATTTTGAAAAGGTGTCCATGCGGCCTCATCCTGTTGTCGATATGCAATTCCACCAGTCTCAGAGCTGCCTAAAACTTCAATAATCGGTCGATTCAGTTGAGGACGAATACCAGAATCAAGCTTACCGCCAGACGAATACACGTTGATACAGTCTTTCAACAACACGTCAGCCGTCCATCGCTTGAGTAATGCTGGGCTCGATACAACATAGTTCGGGACATTTAAATGCGCGATGTTCTGTTGCGCATCCACTACATCTTCTGGAAATGCCAGTTGTGGCTGATAAAAACTCCGACCACTCGCCAAAGGCCATAACAGCTTAAACAATAAGCCATAAATATGTTGATGACTGACTGTTGCTAGCGCAATACTGTGTTCTGCGAGCTTAAAACTTGCCTCTAATCCTGTCACTTCATTGAAGAGTTGCATTAAGTTTCTAGGTATTTTTTTGGCTTGCCCCGTCGAACCTGATGTATAAAAACATACTTCAGCGTCTTTTAAAAACTGATCATCAATATTGATTTTAATCGGCTCAATATCTGATTGTGGTTCAGTCCGGCTTAAAAAATAAATCTGTTGCTGGGCTAATTCTTGTTCTAAATCACGAATACGATGCGGAGGCAGTAGCAGCTTTTTTCCTGCATTCAGTGCAGCAAAAAACAACACGAGGAATGTATAGCTATCCTGCTCCCAAAGTGCCCAAACAGGAGCTGACGTCTGCTTAATACCTGCTGCTTGCTGAGCCACGTCCTGCCAAAATTTTTGAAAACTCACACCACTCAGATCAGCTTTCAGGCATAAGGTCAGCGGAGAGTTCAAATAGTTTTTAAAATGACAAAACATAGTGATCCATATACATACAGCACCTCTAGTGCTGCATTTGATTTAAACGTTGTTGACGTTTACGTAAAAGATACTCACCCAACAGTAAAATCCCCATCAGCACATAGGAGATCAAACCATTGTAAATCACCCACATTTTAGTGCTGGCAAAGTACACTGTATATAAAGCAATCACAGCATTTACCACAAAGAAAACACACCAAATTTGGGTCACTTTCTTGGTCCAGATTACCCCGTCATGCGGTAGATCTGGCTCAATCAGTCGTGCAAAACGCTCAATCATGGAAGGTGGCTTGAACAAGGTCATCGTAAAAATACAAAATGCACCCATACTCATCAGTACGGGATACAACTTTAACCAGGCCTGATCTTTAAATAGAAGACTGAGTCCACCACACAAAATAGCAAATAATGTCAGTGGCCACATGAGTGTGTTACCCCCACTTACCCATCGAAGGCCACCCATGATCATGAGAAACACAGCCACCCAAAACATGTAACCCTGCGATAAACCATACCCCACAACACAGGGATAGAGGATCAATCCAACCACGCCAATCCCTTTTAAGACAGTTTTCATTCAGTCGTCATATTTTGAATGACTGTCACGACATCCTGAACGGTTCTCACACTCTTAAAATCTTCTGGGTTGACTTGTTTTCCTGTGAGTGCCTTAATTTTAACCACTAGGTCAATGGCATCAATACTGTCTACATCGAGATCAGTCGCTAAGTTTGATTCAAGCTGAACATCTTCAGCTTCAATTTCAAACAGTTCTTCCATCCATTCACGCAGATGATTCAGTACTTGATCTTGGCTAAGCATATTGGCCTCTTACACTGTTCTTTGTGCTTCAACCAAAGCCACAAGACTTTGAATTGACTTAAAATGTTGTTTTGTTTCTGCGGATTCGGCATTTAAATGAATGTTGTAACGTTTTTTTAATGCCAAACCGAGCTCTAAAGCATCGATCGAATCTAATCCTAAACCGTCACCAAATAATGGCGCTTCAGTATCAATATCATCGCAAGTGATGTCTTCTAGGACTAAAACATCGATGATCATTTGCTTTAATTCTTCAGCAAGATTGCTCATTTTTTCAATAACTCTTGGTTAAAAAACTGTTGTAGGTAATGATTCAGATGACGGACATTTTTAGGGTTGATCGTCATGTCTTCCAATACATCAGTTAAATAAATTGGATCTAAAACTTTAACTTGAATATGAAATGGTCGAGATGGAATATGATACCACTTCTCATTTTTGGTCAAAGTCGATGGTGTACAGCGAATCAATACAGGTCGAATAGGGACTTGAGCACGTAACGCAATATTGGCAGCCCCACGCTGGAACTGATTTAGCAGATAGCCCTTTTCAGTTCGTGTTCCTTCCGGAAAAATCAACAATGATGCAGCTTGATCTTGCTTCAAACGGACAACACAATCCTGAATGAATTGCTCTGATCCAGAATTTAAAATGTAGCCTGCATTTTGCACAGGACCTTTGGTGAATGGATTGGCCCACAATGCCTGTTTCACCACACAATTTGCTTCTTGCATTAAGCCAATGAGGACCACCACGTCAATCAGCGTTGGATGGTTGGCGATCACCAGCTCTTGCCGACTACTTTCTAATTTTTCTAAACCTTGTACGTCATAGGTCATAATGCCCAGTTTCACCATCATTTCAGTGAAACCTTTGAAACTATGTTTAATCACTTTTTGTGTTCTTTTTTGACGTAATACAGGGTCTTGGGTCGTCAGTTTAACCACTGGTGTGATTATACTTCCAATGACGACCCCGCCCACACCAAAACTTGCAAAACTCAAACCTGTTGCAGCAACACGCCACATATAGTTGCCATTTTTTTTGAGCTGGTTGAGATTTAACATTTTGACCAGACCTTAAAATTTTTTTGATCACCCTGCCAAAAGTTTAAAAATTGCTTGGCCTGCTTAAAGTGATACCCTTCATCAGTAAAATCATAAGCATTCACTTGAAGATTAGGCTGTGCTAAACCCACCACTGCTGACAAGGAAAAAGAATCAAAAGCTTGTGACTCCTTATACACATCTGGTAACGGCGCTTCATAATAAACAATCATGACCTTGGCATCCGAATGATGTGATGTCGCTCTCAGCCAAGCATAAGCTTCAACCAGTGCATCATTCCAAGAACCAGCCAAACTTGTCGCAGGCGTACTGTCTTGACATAAAATCGAATATAAACCCGAGATTGCATTATGCACAGAAGTGGAAAACTGTGTTGGTGATGGGGTTTGATCTTGTAATACATCATCTAAAATTTTGAGTGTTTTTTCTTCTTCGCCATATTGAGAGACCCAAACAATAGAGTTGATCGCGCAATTCTGTTTCGTTTTTATCAAATTATTGAGCGCAATTTTTGCAAGACTGGACAAACGTCTGCGTTGCATGGCGGGAATAATATCGATCGCATCTAGTTTGTCGTGAACATCACAGTAATTTACATGTGATAAATTAATCTGAATCATACAGATCCTAAAAGCGTAATTTCGATGTATTTATTGGTTAAAAAGAATGTCCTCTTGTAACTAATTATAACATTTGAGGGCAGAAATCCTATATACATTTAAAAATAAATATAGAATTAAAATATAGAGAAAGCCCAAAGATCACTTTGGGCTTTTCACGTATTGATTCATCTAAACCTTAGCGTTTAAATTTCTTCTCGGCTTTCTTAAACTTCTGAACATAACGACGTTTACGCGCTGCAATACGCTCATCCATAGCCGTTTTACGACCTTCGAATGGGTTCTCAGAGGTTTTAAATTCGATACGCACGGGCGTACCTTCAAGTTTATACACTTTACGGAACACGTTTTCTAAATAACGACGGTAATCCGCAGGCGTTTTATCTACTTTGTTACCATGGACCACAATCGTCGGTGGGTTTTGTCCGCCCATATGCGCATAACGCATTTTAATACGACGGCCACTGATCATTGGCGGTTGATGGGCTTCAGTTGCATCATTCAAAATTTGTGTGATTTTTGCAGGAGACACTTTCAAATGTGAAGAGTCATAAGCACGGTGGATCGACGGATACATCTCACCAACACCTGTACCATGCAATGCAGAAATCAAATGAACTTTAGCCCAAGGAATGAAGTCAAAACGACGATCGACGTCTAACTTACATTGCTTACGGTCATAGTCGCTCATGTTGTCCCATTTGTTGATGGCAATCACCATCGCACGACCGGCTTCAAGCGCATAACCGATCAAATGTAGATCTTGCTCAACCACGCCTTCACGCGCGTCCAGCACCACCACAATCACGTGTGCATCTTTAATCGCCTGTAAAGTTTTCACAATTGAGAATTTCTCAATCATTTCATCTACACGACCTTTACGACGTACACCGGCGGTATCAATTAACGTGTACTTACGACCATCACGTTCAAACGGAATGTAGATCGAGTCACGTGTTGTACCGGGTTCATCAAATGCAACCACACGTTCTTCACCGAGTAAACGATTCACCAGTGTCGATTTACCTACGTTTGGACGACCAATGATGGCAAGACGTAAACCTGAGTTTTTATCGAACTCAGAGTCGTCTTCATCTTCAGGTATGTCTTCAAGCACTTCTTCGAGCATTTGTGCAACGCCACGACCATGACTTGCAGCAACGTGAATCGGTTCACCAAAGCCCAATTGGTAGAATTCCACCACGGCAGCTTCCGCGTGAACACCATCGACTTTGTTGGCAACCAAATACACTTTTTTACCTAAAGTACGAATTTCACGTGCAATTTGCTCATCAGATGCAAGCAGCCCTGCACGTGCATCCACCACAAATACGATAATGTCTGCTTCATGGATGGCCGTTTTAGACTGCTCAGCCATATAGGTATCAATACCACCTTCATTTTCGCCAATACCGCCAGTATCAACGACGATGAATGATTTATTTTCATAAGTCGCATCGCCGTATTTACGGTCGCGAGTAAGACCAGCAAAGTCTGCTACAAGTGCATCACGACTTTTGGTAATCTGGTTAAATAGCGTTGATTTTCCGACGTTCGGACGACCAATGAGCGCAATTACGGGTTTCATAGATTAACCTTTATTCAAGATCAGCCAACTCAAGTGGCCAGAACATCAGAAACTGTGGAAGAAATATAGGTAAAATACCTGAATAAAAAGCTCGGGGTCTGAAAAAATCAAAGACCCCGAGGCTAAAAATAATAGATTGCGTCTAGTTTAACATAAGCGGAAGAAAAATTAACGATTCTGCCAAATGCTTAATGCACCAGTACGCGTCACCGCATAAAGCTGATTGTCTAAAACACGCAAATTACGCACTTCACCGCTGCTTTTCGAACGACCGACAATATTGCCAGTGCTCGGCTCTAAAAGATGCAATACGCCGTCTAAATCACCGACCACAATATGCTGACCCAATACCACGGGATTACTCAAATTACGATGCAACAGTTGATCATTGCTCCACAGCACTTGTCCAGTGAGCAAGTCATAAGACACGACTTTGCCATCGGTCTGTGAAACGATGACCTGACGACCCGCAACTTCAGGACGCTGAATACTACTCGAGTCTTCACTCCAGACCACACGCTGTGATGCCAAGTCAGTCACGGTCACTTGACCTTGATAGCTCGTGGTCACCACGAACTGACCTGCAACTGTTGGCTCGCCATCAATATCGATTAAACGCTGAATATCCGAACGACCATCACTGACTGCAACACGGCGCTGCATACGAAGCGTGCCTGACAAGCTGTCAATTGCATATAAATACGCATTTGAAGAGGCAATCAGTACCGTCCGTGGATCGAGGCTCACAGGAGATGCTTGACCACGTAGGCTAAACTGTTCACCAGGTAATTTATAAGTCCAGACCTGTTGACCTGTGGCATCATCTAAACCGTAAGTTGTGCCATTATTGGCAACCACAATCACTCGATTGGATTGAACCAAGGCTGAACTAATCAGGGAACCTGAAAGCTGAGCTGTCCATTTCTCTGCACCTGTGGCTTGGTCTAGCGCAAAAATTTGCCCTTTTTTATTGCCCACCACCACAATGCCGTTGCCTGCTGCAACACCAGAGCTTAGGCCTTGCTTACTGATTTTTTTTTCCCAAAGACGCTGTTTGCCCTGAAAAGCACTGACTGTACCTTTTGGATCAAGAATAAACAGCACACCTTGTTCAGAGGCGATTTTTAAACGTAATGGATCTTCAGCATCGGTCGCTGAAACCTTGTGTGAAACAACTTGAGCCAAACTCATCGATTGGGCAAGTTTTGGTAATGGATTAGGTTTCACCTTTTCCACTTTAATTTTATTGCTAGAACAACCCGTTATAGCAAATGCCAATACTGCGATCGTGAACGGAATTTTATACTTGCTTTGCATTAAGACTCATCCATTTGTTTAGCCACTACGGGACGATTAATTTGAGGCTCATCCATTTGAACTTCAATAATTGGGCGCTCAAGCTCAAGATCATCTACCAACACACCAACACTTTCCAATTTAATTTGTAAGATTTGGCGTTCCTGTTTTGATTCAATTAAGCTGTTCCATGCGCTTTGATAGGCTTTTTTTGCATTTTCAATGTCATTTTTAGCCACGTAAATATCACCACGCGCTTCTTCTACCGTGATTTTAAATGCCGGTAGAGTAAGGCCTGATAATGTTTTTAAGGCTTCATCGTATTTCTTTTGTGCCAGCTGTGAATCGGCTAAGCGAATTTTAATAATATGCTTTAAACCTTCATCTTTAAGCTGAGTATTTTCAATCTTTTTCAACTCGCGTTCAGCTTTGGCATAATCTTGCTGATCATACGCAAGCTTTGCCATCATAAACTGAGCTTGTACCGTATGAATAGAATCTGGATTTTCTTTCACAATTTTTTCAGCAGACACAGCAAGCGCTGCTGCCGCTTTAGGATCCGTTTTCGCCAGATTCGCTTCATCCATAAACAACTGTACTTTCGCGGTTTGAATCTGATCTTCAGCAATCGTTTTCTTCTGCCAATATTCCCATCCGAAAAAGGCAATCAACGCAATCAGTACAGCACTTATCATGGAAGAACCATATTTCTTAAAAAACGACTTTACACCATCAAGTTGCTCTTCATCACTCATTGCGCTCATGCGACTACCCTTTCCTTATGTTCTTGGATTATTTTGAAGAAAATTTTTCAATCAGAAACGGTACAATCTCTTTCACCGCAACTTCTGTTTGTTCTGCTGTTGCCAAATCTTTGACTGCAAATTGTTGTGCATCCCACTCACGTTCGCCCAAAATTACAGCAAATAAAGCACCGGATTGATCTGCCTTTTTCATTTGGCTTTTCATCGACCCTTGTGAACCTGTTTTTAAGCGAATATGACTATTGGTTGCTTCAAGTTGGTCACGAATCTGCTCAGCGATTTGCAAGGCCTTACCTTGAGTTGCAGGGTCAGCCAGCAAAAAGACTTCACAATCACGGACTGGCACGTTGTCGCCGACTTGTTCAAGAAGAAGCAGTAAACGCTCCATTCCCATCGCAAAACCCACCGCAGGGACAGACTGATCTGGCTTACCCTTAAGTTGACCGACCAAACCATCATAGCGTCCACCTGCACAAACGGTGCCTTGTGAACCCAAATGCGAGGTGGTCCATTCAAATACTGTTTTGTTGTAGTAATCTAAACCTCGAACCAGTTTTTGATTAATGACAAAACTCACCCCAGCATCGGTTAAATACTGCTGTAACTGTGCAAAGTGAGCCATGGTATCATCGCCCATAAAGTCATGCAATTTTGGCGCATTTTCAAGAATTTGCTGAGTACGGGCATCTTTTGAATCTAAAATACGCAGTGGATTGGTATCCAAACGGCGCTGCGAGTCCTCATCTAAATCGGCTTTATGTGCAGTCAAGAAATCAACCAACGCAGCGCGGTATTCAGCACGTTCCTCAGATTCACCCAAAGTGTTCAGTTCAAGTTGAACTTTGTCTGCTACACCCATGCGTTTCCACAAACGTGCGGTCATCAAAATCAGCTCTGCATCCATATCTGGGGTTGCAACACCAAAGGTTTCTACACCAAACTGATGAAACTGACGATAACGCCCTTTTTGCGGTTTCTCATAACGAAACATAGGACCCACATACCAAACACGCGGAGTCGCACCACGAAGTAAGTTATGTTCAAGCATGGCACGTACACAACCGGCCGTACCTTCTGGACGCAAAGTCAAAGACTCAGGCGGATTACCCTTGTCCAAGAACGTATACATTTCTTTTTCAACGATATCTGTTGCATCACCAATAGAACGTTTGAATAAGTGGGTTTGCTCAACGATTGGCAAACGAATCTGTTGATAACCATAAGCATCCATAATGGAGGCCAAATGTTGCTCAAGGCGTCTCCACGCTGCTGTTTGCGTTGGAAGGGTATCGTTAAAACCTTTAATTGCGACTATTGAACTCATGATCTACTCAGAAAAACTTGTACGAATAATTTCTTTGGATTTGGCTTCTTCAAGCTCAATCACACGCTGACGAACCATGCTTTCAATTTCGTCAACCAGTTGATTAGTATCAACTAAATGGCTTTTTTCACCATTTTTATACACCAATGAACGTGGTGCTGCGCCCACAATCCCGATATCCGCTTCTTTGGCTTCACCCGGACCATTCACTTTACAGCCAATGACAGAGACATCCATTGGGGTCCGAATATCTTCAAGACGCTCTTCTAATTGCTGCATCACTGAAATCACGTTAAATTCTTGACGTGAACAGCTTGGACAAGCAATGAAGTTGATTCCGTTGGATCGAAGACTTAAGGATTTTAAAATATCGAAACCGATTTTAATTTCTTCTTCAGGTTCAGCAGCCAATGAAATACGCATGGTGTCGCCAATGCCTTCCATGAGCAAACCACCTAGCGCAATCGCAGACTTGACTGAACCTGTACGGTAAATTCCCGCTTCAGTGACACCCAAGTGTAATGGATTATCAATTTGCGCTGAAAGTAAACGGTAGGCATCCATGGTTAAAAATACATTCGATGCTTTGACCGAAATTTTGAATTCGTTGAAATCTAAACGGTCTAAAATATCAATATGACGCATTGCAGATTCAAGCAGCGCTTGGCCTGTCGGCTCACCATATTTCTTTTGGATGTCTTTTTCTAGGGAACCAGCGTTAACCCCAATACGCATAGAAATGTCGTTATGACGTGCGGCTGCCACCACTTCACGAATTTTTGCTTCGGAGCCAATGTTACCTGGGTTAATACGCAAACAATCTGCACCCAAATCTGCCACGGCCAAGGCAATTTTATAATCAAAGTGAATGTCTGCAACCAAAGGTACAGTGACACGTTTACGAATTTCACCGAATGCAGCTGCGGCTTCCATACTCGGTACGGACACACGCATAATGTCTGCACCGACGTCCGCACAGCGTTGAATCTGCGCAACAGTTGCATCGACATCACAAGTTTCAGTGTTGGTCATACTCTGAATACTGATGGGCGCATCGCCCCCCACATAAACAGAACCCACGCGAATTTTACGTGTAGGACGGCGTTTAATCGGATTTACAAACATTGTATTACCTTTATCCCATTAGCGTGACAAACGGAATTCTGCTTTTCCGTTTACTGTGTATGGTGATAATGAAATACTTTCATTATTTAAACGCAGTGACACCGCTTGCGCATCATCCAAACGAATTTGAAAAGGCGATTCACCCTGGATATTCAACGTCGTGGCTTGACGACCTGTTGCCAGTACTTTGCCCGTGCTATCCACAATATGTACGGAGGTCGGACGGCTAAAGCCTAAGGTCATTTGATCACCAGTGCTTGCAACAACTGCACCTGCATTTGCACCATTGTCTAAGGTTAACACTTCAACATGATCAGATTGTGAAGGTGCGTTGTTGTTTGAACTTTCTTTTGCAGACCATTTTTGAATGCCTGCAATCACCAGCCAAATCAAAGCAATGGCAACAATCGCAATCAATAAACGCTTTAACCATTTACGGTTACGGTCACTATTGGAGCCTGAAAGTTTACCCATGATTTTAATCGGGGAATTATTCAACGCATGATTGGGAAGTAAGCCAGTATCATTTTCATAAATTTCATCAAAACGCTGGATAATCGCAGTCGCATCCACTTTCAGGTATTTCGCATACGAGCGATAATAACCCTTAATAAATGTGGCTTCTGGCAAAGCAGTATAGGCATCTTGCTCAAGCGATTCCAAGGTTTTCACAGGCACATTGAGATCTGCTGCAACGTCTTTCAAATCACGCATTTGTGATATACGAATTTGACGTAAATACTCGCCAGGGCGTTGAATATCTCCTAAAGCATTAGGTGCTACGCTTGAACCAGCAGGTTGCTGTGAATTAGGATTTACTTCCATACGGCCTCAGTATTGTACTGTAATTGCAAATAACGTTGATATTCTTGACTATTTGGAAACAAAGCACGCAATTGATTCACAAGTACATGCATTCCCATATTATCCCCATTGGCACGCGCAATACGTAAACCAATCCATAGCGCTCTCGCACCTTGATTTTTTTGGCCGACATTACCAACAAAAGATTGGTAAAGTTGACGCGCTGCCACATGATTTTGTTGCAGATAAAAAATCTCAGCCAACTCTATCATTGAAATGGTCGATTCACGATTGACTTGTAGTGCCTGTTTGAATGATTTTTCAGCATTCGCCACATCACCTTGAATCAGGTAAATACGACCTAAATTTTCTAAAGCTCGAAAACGCTGCTCATAGCCCAGTGTTGCACCGGCAATACTGAACTGTTGAATGGCATCATTATAACGTTTTGCTTGATATAAATATGTTCCATAATTATTACGCGCTTGCGCATTTTTTGGATCAAGTGAAATGGCACGACTAAAATAGCGATCTGCCTGATCTAAACTAATTTGACTGCCTTCTTGTTGGAGTAAAACGCCCATCATCATATTGGCCGTTGAATCTTTTGAATCTGCGGCTAAGGCTTGATCCAATGCGCGCTTGGCGGCATCTAAATCACCTGTGCGAATATATTCAGCAGCCATTTGTGTTCGAACTTTGGCTGCCTTTTCAGGGTCTTTTTTAACAATCGTGCCTGAGTCTGTACTCTGGCATCCTTGTAACACCAATGCAGACAAACACAGTGCCATCACAGCGACTGATTTTTTATACATAGGTTGTTTCAATACCGCCCCCCTTATCTCGCACTTATAATAATTCAGCCTGGTGATCGCATAATCACATTTTTTTCTTCGACTTTCTTTTTCCACTGTTCTGCACGGCGGGTACGGTCAGCCACCTGTCCCACCAATTGACCACAGGCTGCATCAATATCATCACCGCGTGTCTGACGAATCGTACACACAAAACCGGCATCAGACAAAGTTTTTTGGAAAGAAATAATACGATTTCGGCTTGAACGACCATAAGGCGCATGCGGGAAAGGATTAAATGGGATTAAATTAATTTTACTTGGCAAGTTTTTCAGCAACTTAATCATTTGCTGAGCATGTTCAGGATGGTCATTCACGCCATCAAGCATGACATATTCAATGGTCACGTGTTTGCGCGCACTTTCGTTGCCGTCTTTAGCAATATAACGCTGACATGCCGCAATCAATTGTGCTAATGGATATTTTTTATTGATTGGCACAAGCTCGTTACGAAGCTCATCATTGGGTGCATGTAGTGAAATTGCGAGTGCAACATCAATGTCCTTAATCATTTGATCGATTTTTGGCACAACACCTGAAGTTGAAAGCGTCACACGGCGTTTAGACATGCCATAGGCAAAGTCATCCAGCATAATCCGCATTGCATTAAGCACTGCATCATAGTTGAGCAGAGGCTCCCCCATACCCATCATCACCACGTTCGTCACCGAACGCTCGCGATCTGCCACAGGGACATCTTCCATATAGGAGTAGTTTGCCACCCAAAGCTGACCAATAATTTCGGCTTGATTTAAGTCACGTTGAAAGCCTTGTTTACCGGTTGAACAGAATGAACAATCCAGCGCACAACCGACTTGCGAAGAGATACACAGCGTCTTACGTGAACCTGATTTGTGTTCAGCTGGAATGAGTACCGTCTCAACCAAAGAGCCTGCACCTTCACCGACACGAAACACCCACTTACGGGTACCGTCTTTTGAATAATTACGATGCACCACTTCTGGCGCTGTAATGACACACATTTCTGCCAGTTTTTCACGCAATTTGCCTGACACATTGGTCATGAGGGCAAAATCAGTCACGAAGAACTGATGAATCCATTTCATCACCTGCCCAGCACGGAATTTCTTTTCTCCAATCTCTTCGAAGAATTTTTCCATTTGCGGACGTGACATACCCAATAAATTCACTTTCTGCACAGCATCAACTTGAACAGGATGAGAAGATGATGGCTGTTGTTCATCTAAATGTGCGGATGAAGCGACAACTTCAGAATTCATGAGGATTACCTAGACCATGTCGGGGGATGAAAAAGTTTAATTTAAACAAGCTGCTCAATAATTGAGCAATAAAATTTTGAGAGAATAAAAAAACCAGACAAGTATGATAACACTTATCTGGTTTCAATACTTCGAATTAACGAGTACGTGGAGCAATCTCAGTTTGAACGAAGAAGTAGTTCACTTCACGTTCAGCTGATGCTACAGAGTCAGAACCGTGAGCAGCGTTTTCATCAATGCTTACAGCGAAATCTGCACGGATTGTACCAGGAGCAGCTTCTTTAGGATTCGTCGCGCCCAAGATTTCACGGTGAGCAAGAATCGCGTTTTCGCCTTCAAGAACAGATACAACAACAGGACCAGAAGTCATGAATGCAACAAGGTCACCAAAGAAACCACGTTCTTTATGCTCAGCGTAGAAGCCTTCAGCTTCAGCTTGAGTCAAATGCTTCATTTTAGTTGCAACGATTTTAAGACCAGCTTTCTCGAAACGAGCAAAGATTTCGCCGATGTTATTTTTAGCAACTGCGTCTGGTTTAACGATAGATAAAGCGCGTTCGATAGCCATGATTGGCTCCTTAGATCAAATTGAGATGAAAATTTTGCGCATTATACCGAATAATGGGCTATTTTCTGCGTTTGATGTGTAAAAAAATGGTTTTTTTCACATTCGAGATTAACGTGCTTCGTCAATCCATGCCATTTGAATCCCTTCAAGCAGACCTTCAGTCGATTTTGTAGGATCATCACTAAAATCAGGCAACGCACAAACCCATGCATGTAGGTCTGTAAAACGAATCCACTGCGGATCTACATCTGGATGCGCTTCATATAATTCAACGGCGATATCTAAGGTATCCGTCCAACGTAAGCCCATTTCAATTCCTCTATATACAGTCGTGATCTATGGCCCCACTTTAGCAAAAAGCCAGCCCCAACGTATAGCGCTATTGTCGAGTTGAATATGATCCCCATTCATTAAATCAGAGGCTATCGCCTAATTTAATTGATAAACTTTATTTAAAGCAGAATATGAAAAAAAGGCGCAGCCAAAATAATGGCGCTAGCCACACTTGCACCGATCAACGCACCGACAATGACATCCGTGGGATAATGCAGCCCTAAAACCATACGCGACAGTGCCACCAATACCGTAAAAGGCAACATCAGTAGCAGTAACATGGGTTGAATAGAACCAAACACCACGGTTGCCATAACGGCGTGTAAGGTATGACCTGAGGGAAAACTAAAATGATCCAGTGGTCGCTCACCCAAATGAATCACTTGATGGACTTGATAAGGTCGGGGTCGCGTAGTCTTGGTTTTAAGCAGTTTATATATACCTGTACCGAGCGATGAACCCACCAGCAAATATACAATTTGCAGACTGTACGCTATGCCTTGCATCACCCAAACAATGGACAGCATGGCATACCAAAATGCACCATCGCCTAAACGGCTGATGACTTTGAAAAATAGTGCGATGTTTTGACGGTGTGAGAAGTGATTCAGGTAAAGACAACCTTTAAGGTCTAGATCCAATATTCTTATTTTGGTATTTTTAAAGTTCATTTCACCTACTCCCATAGGTTTATGCCGTAATCTCAGTCTCCTGTACGACACGATAAAATGCCTGCTCAAGCTGTTGAACACAGTGATTCCATCCAACACTTTGGACGTTTTTCATGGCTTGCTGTCCCATGGCATGCAAGGTTTTATTGTTCGGTAGTTGCTGCATATTTTGTATAAAATTCTGTTTCTGCCCCAAAGGACAGAGCCATGCAGTGTTTGCATCCAAATGTAGTTTTGCTGCGGCATAATCATAGGCCACTACGGGCAATGCACTTGCCATCGCTTCCAATATCACATTGCCAAAGGTTTCCACTTGACTGGCAAACACAAACACATCTGCACTGGCGAAAACTTCCGCAAGTACATTACCAGTTAAACTGCCTGTGAAAATCACACCTGCCGTCTGGCTATATTTTTCCAGTCGCACTCGATCTGGACCTTCTCCCACAATCACTAGCTTTAGTTTTCTTTCAGGTTCACGGCGCATACTGATGTACGTGTCTATTAACAGTTGTATTTCTTTTTCAGGAGAGATGCGCCCGACATAAAGCATCACTGTGGTATTTTCACATGCACCCCATTTTCGTCGTTGTGCGCTTGACTTAAAAACCGGTGAGAATTTCTCTACATCTACACCTGTTTTAATCACCTCAATCGGGCAAGTCACTCCAAAATCCAGAATGGCCTGTGCCGTGTCTTGACTGGGTACACATGTGAGCTGAGTATTGTTATGAAACCACTTTAAATAATGTTGAATCGGCTTGACCAAAAAAGCCAAATCATAAAACCGACTGAAATCTTGAAAAGCTGAGTGAAAGCCGCTACTGATAGGAATATTTTTAGATTTTGCAGATTGCAGCACTGCCAAACCAAGTGGGCCTTCGGTCACCACATGCACAATGTCTGGCATAAATTCATCAAAAGCCTTCGAGACTTTTCGATACTGCGGCCAACCAAATTGCATTTGAGTGTATTTGGGAATCACCTGTCCCGTAACCAAGCATTCTTTGTTGGGGGCGAAATCTAAGCATTTTTGTTTTTGATCAGGTCTGATCAGTAAAATTTTATGACCCAGACGCTGTAAGCCTTTACAAATCTGAAGTAAGGAAAGCGCCACACCGTTTAGCTCCGGTGGCCACGTTTCGGTGACGATCGCGATTTTTAATCTTGCTCGAACAAGGCCTTCAACCACCTGTACTTCTGAATCCGCATGATTTTGACGTTTGAAATGAAACCGATTGTTTTCAAATAATCTTCTTTGTCTAGATAATGCAGTGTCCATGACTCTCATCACCACAGCTCAATATATTTTTCTAATACTTGAGACTGTAGCTGACAAAAATTTCATTATGATGATGATTTGATTAAATTCTTGTCACATTAGCCAACGCGCTGTATAGGTGGGTAAAAATAATCACATTCTTTAGCTTTTTAGCTTTTTAGCTTTTTAGCTTTTTATGAGCATGCAAATGCTCAACGGCAATATACAACGCTGACTCAAAATCCTGAATCGGTTGTCGCCATCCTGCTGTAGCCACTTCTTGCTCAGCCTGTTGACCCATTCTTTGTAAAACCGATTGTTCAGGAAGACCATATAAGGCAAGGATAAACGCAGATTGGTTTCCAAACGGAATCAACCACCCTGTTTGCTCAGGTCTAACGTGTAATTTGGCACACGCATAGTCATAAGCAAGCACAGGTAAACCACTCGCCAATGCTTCTAATACCACATTCCCAAAGGTTTCTACTTGACTCGGAAAAACAAAAACATCTGCACTTGCATACACTTGTGCTAACGCTTCCCCAACTAAACTCCCTGTAAAAATAACCCGAGCCGCCCCTGCTAATTTTTCCAAATGGACACGATCAGGGCCATCACCAACAATCACCAACACCATGTTTTGAATGCCTTGATCGAACATCTTTTTATACGTTTCTATGATCAATCCAACTTCTTTTTCGGGGGATAAACGTCCGACTGAAAGTAAGACTCGCGTTTGCTCAGAAACACCCCACGATGCCCTAACAGCATGTGATCGTTTATTTGAACTAAAAAGCTGGGTATCCACACCACGCCCGACCACTTGGAGCCGACCTCGCACTCCCATATTTTTCAAATCAACAGCTGTATCTTGACTGGGTACGCAAGTGATCTGGGTTCGATTATGAAACCATGTCAGGTATCGAGCAATGGGTTTTACCAATAATGGAAACTCAAAATATCGGCTAAACTCTTGAAAGGCGGAATGAAAACCACTTGATATTGGAATACCTTTTGACTTTGCGACAAATAGACTGGCACAACCCAAAGGCCCTTCCGTCACGATATGAACGATATCTGGCTGAAAGTCATCGAGTGCATTTGAGATTTTGGAAATTTGAGGCCATCCAAATTGTAATGTTGGATATTTAGGTATGGCTTGGGCCCTGACCCAGCATTCTTTCTCTGGCTTAAAACGCATACATTGCTGTTTCGGCTTGGGTCGAATCAGTTGAATCTGATGTCCCCAAGACTGTAAGCCTAAGCATAAATTTAACAGCGAATTTGCAACCCCATTAATTTCTGGTGCCCAAGTTTCAGTGACTATCGTTATTTTTAAATGCGTAGGCCTTAAGATCTGCGGTGCTAACTTTCGAGCGTTCAGCTGAACGTTGTGAGATGGCCTCAACAGTTGAAATTGCGTTTTATTCATTTTTCTAAAAAATTGTGATTCCAATTGTGATTCTAGGTATTGTTTTTGTTTTGTATATATAGCCTTAATGATTCCCATCAAAACAGCTCATTATGATCTTTTCATAAAATATACAAGATCACAATGTCAATAAAATGATCATTTGATTAAAAAATGATGACAAGACCTATCCAAAATAAAGACTACTGATCACTTTGCCCTTCCAATCGCTTTATTCAATTTTTTGTAGCAACCCTTGATTGACTTGGTATCGCTGACCACCAAAATCAATCTGCTGTTTTTCACCCTGTAACTTTGGAAAGCCCACGATTTTTTCAAGCTGTGGTGAACGCTGATATTTGGTGGTTTTAGGGTTATACATCCAGTAAATATAGCGCTTATCCGTGACTTTACGATCTTGAGACAGATCTGACAAAATCACGTCATAATGACCATCAAAATTAATATCCAGATAGCCAATACTGTTGGGATAAGCTGAAAATCCGGTCAGTGTTTGCGCAACGGTGTTGTTGGTTTTATCTATCACATCGACACGAGTCAGTAATTGCTCTTGTGCTTCGGTATCGGCTTTTACCCCATAAAATTTAAAAGTGAACAAAGGTTTATTTTCAACTTTAAATGCTGGCTCAAACTGCACAAGATGGTTCGTTCCTGCTTGATCAATCAGGTTTGACTTGAGCACTCCTGAATTCACATTGAGGTTTCCCATAATTTGCGCAATATCATGTTTTTCGAGCGAGTCGATTTGCAACGCTTTTAAGTCGAGGTCATGACCTTTTTGTGTCCCACGCAACTCAATATTCTTGTTTTCACTCAGGTCATACAGCGTTCCGTGTGGCTGAGCAATGCCCGCATAGATGCTGAGGAAATAGCGTTCATCTGTCGATTTCAACATGCGCTGCATGGAAACGCGCACGTTGTTCAATGGTTTTAAGGAATTCAATGCAGGGCGACTGGTCTCTTCTGCATGGCTTAAGCAAGAAACCGATAAAGCAGCTATCGAAAGTAAGCGTTTGAAATTCATCAATTCCCACATGTTATAAAAAATAAATTAGCCCCACTGTATCACAACTCAATTGGCACTCAAATCAATCCTATTTAAGATTGTGCAGTAGCAAAAATCCAGATAAAAATAAGCGCATGCTAAGCTTTATTAAAATGACGTTTGAGTTGTTGAATATGAGCACAGCTCATTTTTACCCCCCAATCTGGAAACAATGTCGTCATTCGCATTCAGCCCAATCTAGAAATCCATAGCATTAAAAATCCTAGTACAATCCATGAAAAATGCCAGAGCGCTTGTTTAATATAATGTTTTCAATCTGTCGCCAAGGAACATGCTGCTTTAATGGGTTGGTAAGTGTTTCAAGTACTGAAAATCTACACTGATTTCAGTGCAACCCTAGGGCAAATATTTCCAGAGTATAAACTGCGCATTGTGCATCGATTCAAGCTTGATCGAATCATATAGGGTTAGACCAAGTACATCTGGAACAAGACACAGCATAAGAATGAATTTTAACAACATCTTAAAGCTACATTTCTAATCTATGGTTTTTAATCTATGATCTTCAAATTTATAGTTTTGGAATCTATGGTTTTCAAATCTATGCTCAATCCAATCCACAAAGTCCTGACACAAAAAACCCCACTATAGGTGAGGTTTTTCGCTTAAAAGTAGAGATTAAGGTATTTACTCAGGATCACCCTCAAGTCATAGCTCGCATTAAATCATCCTGAGTATTGTGTTCGACAGCCACAATGTATTAGACAATCATAATATTAGACAACAATGTAATCCCCTCTTTAGCCCGTGCTAATTTACAACACTCAGGGCTGCAGTTGCTGCCAACAAATTAATTCTAGAGGTTAGGACACCATTTCGGTGATCCGTAATCGGTTTCCCTGTGGTTTGCAGACGCTTAATGGTTTGATCGACACTTTCTTGTGGCGACACTTTGTTGGATCTGAGGACTGCGATCACCCCTGCTACATGCGGAGAAGCTTGAGATGTACCACTTTGCGTGACACCTGCAGCCACAATTGAAGAACCAGGTGCAAGTAAAGTTAATAGGTTTCCACTATTGCTAAAACAAGTGACCTTATCCGCGGCAGTGGCATAATCGGTACAGTTTGACCAGCTCACACCACCAAGGTTTGAATCATACACAGCCCCAACACGAACTGCACCAGGCGTACAGGCTGGTGTCGATACACCATTGGTGAATCCATCGTTACCCGCTGCAACGACAGGTACTACCCCTGAATTTCGTGCATTGGCAAATGCGGTTGTGTAAGAACTATTACACTCATTGGTGAACTGTCGACCTGGCGTCCCCAAACTCAGATTGATGGCTTTGATATTGTAAGTTTGTGCGTTATTGATGGCCCAATTTACTGCAGCAATAACATCTGAATCATAAGCGCCATTGCCTCTAAAAACATCAATCCCAATCAATTTGGCTTTGGGTGCGACATTGGCCACAATTCCTGCCACATTGGTTCCATGTTTTACACTGTCATCGAGTTGGTTGTCCGCAAGAGCTGTATCAAAGTTTTGAATGACCCGACAGGTGGACGGGGTTGCAACTGCAGTACAGTTACCAAAATCAGCATGCCGATAATCCAAACCCGAGTCCGCAATCACCACACTGGTTCCCGCTCCATCAAAACCTTTGACCGCCGCCTGTGGCTGGCCAATCAATGGTAAGCTTTCTAAGTCGCCACTCGCTTTATTGATTAAATTGGGATAAACCGCTTTGACCTCTGGATCATTTAATAATTTAACCAAAGTATCCTGATTACTGATGCGATAAGTGGTAATCGGCAGGCTATTATAATCTCTAAGTACCGTCAGACCAGGCAACTGTTTGTAGGCACTTTTAAATCGGGTTTTATCATCTGCAATTTGATTTCTTTTCTGCTGCCCAAAAGTGACATTGATTGCAGGATCTTTTAATTCAACAATCAAATCATTGGATGTGTTGCTCAGCAAAGCCTCCAGATTAATATGTGCTTTTTCAACTTTTTGTCGAGCATCGACCTTTAGATTTTTATAGTGTGCGCTGTCTAGTGAGGCGGCATCCGCATTTGAAAACAGCAATGCGCCTACACAAATCGCGAGTATTTTATTGGCTTTCATATTTTCCCTCAGTATTCTCTATTTTATTGGCAGGATCTGTTTCTGGATCCACGGGTTGTTGGGTCATATCGCTTTTCGTATCATATAAAACGATTGCTTCTGATCCCTTTGCTGACGGTGTGGGAAGTTTCACTTCAAGCAGACTATTCTGCTGAGGCTTTAGAGCAATGTCTTGAGGTGGATCTACACTCTGCGACTTCGCTTTATGTTGAACAGAACCTCCTTGCTCTGAACCGCTTAACACATTGGGTTTTAAATAAAAAAACAGTAAAAAACCTAAAATAAAAATAACGGTTATCCCTAACCCTACCGCTATCCTGTTTTTATTCTTCCGTGGTTTTGTGGTTGAGACACTCATGGCATTGTTCTTCTCGTTTGTTTTGACTTAGACTACGTGTTATGTGAATACTCTTTAAACGATTTAAAAAGAATAATATATAAATATTGATTATTTATTAAACTAGAAATATGAGTGTAAAATATTCTTCTGTTATTTTTTGATCGAACATGTAAATAAGTAATGCTACACCAAAATAGGTCGAGGCAAACAAGCTATTCACTCGCCATTACTTTCTCGATTTATACGATTTGCTAAGCAGCTATATATTCGTTAGCCAGCTATAAGAGCTGTTATTTATGAAGTATCAAGAGCATGGAAGCATGGCTGTCATATATGCAGGAATATATATGCAGGAATGGATTGGCTAAAATCATAAAAACCCACTCTTTTGAGTGGGCTTTCAATTCACAATTTAATTCAAATCAATCGAAACAGCCGTTTTGTGTTTGTCGATGAGCTTGTTCAAGTAAATCCATTTTTTTCATTACTCAAGTCTAAAACGTATGAGCTGAGTTCTTTTCTTTGTCTACCATCTTGTTCGCTTGAATCCAGGGAATGAAGGAGAGTCAGCAGAGCACTGCTCTGCCCGAGTGCAAGAGCGAAGTTTTATTTCGCTGACACCCTTTCATTTAAAGAATTTACTTTGAGTGAAGCGTAAAGCACCTAATGCTCAATGTAAAAAACCCACTCAACATGAGTGGGTTTTCGCATTCAAATCAATTGATTTGAGAAATTAGTTTTTCTCTTTATCAACGATTTTGTTTGCTTGAATCCAAGGCATCATACCGCGTAACTTGTTACCTGTTACTTCAATACCATGCTCTGCATTTTGACGACGACGCGCAGTCATAGATGGGTAGTTCAGCGCACCTTCTTGGATGAACATTTTTGCATATTCACCAGATTGGATACGTTTAAGCGCATTACGCATCGCTTCACGAGACTGTTCGTTGATGACTTCAGTACCCGTTACATATTCGCCGTATTCAGCGTTATTCGATACTGAATAGTTCATGTCCGCAATACCGCCTTCGAACATTAAGTCAACGATCAATTTAAGCTCGTGTAGACATTCAAAATACGCCATTTCTGGTGCATAACCCGCTTCAACCAAAGTTTCGAAGCCCATTTTCACAAGTTCAACCGCACCACCACAAAGAACGGCTTGCTCACCGAACAAATCAGTTTCAGTTTCTTCACGGAAAGAGGTTTCGATAATACCGGTACGACCACCACCTACGCCTGAAGCATAAGAAAGTGCAAGGTTACGCGCATTACCAGAAGCATCTTGATGAATTGCGATTAAGTCAGGTACACCTGAACCACGTTGGTATTCAGAACGTACTGTGTGACCTGGTGCTTTAGGCGCAATCATGATGACGTCAAGGTCAGCACGCGGCACAACTTGGTTATAAAGGATTGAGAAACCATGCGCAAATGCAAGCGTTGCACCTTGCTTGATGTTTGGCTCAATCACGTCACGGTAAAGTTGAGATTGGAATTCATCTGGCGTCAAGATCATCACGACGTCAGCTTGCGCTACAGCAGCAGGAACTTCAGCAACTTTAAGACCTGAGTTTTCAGCTTTTTTCCAAGAAGTAGAACCCGCACGTAAACCAACAGTTACGTCAACGCCAGAATCTTGAAGGTTAAGCGCATGCGCGTGACCTTGTGAACCGTAACCAATGATCGCTACTTTCTTAGATTGGATGATAGATAAGTCAGTGTCTTTATCGTAAAAAATTTGCATTGCTGTCTCCGCTAAAATGCTTTTGTTTCCTTTATATTTAACCCAGTGATTTTTTGTTATTCACTTTGCTAAACCCTCGCCTTAAAAGAGAGGTAGAATCTGTTAATAGAATTTTGAATCTTTTTTAATCTCAAAATATGAGTTTAAAGTGTTAAAACTTTTTCACCACGTGCGATGCCTGAAACACCAGAACGCACAACTTCTAAAATGGTGTTCTCTGCCAGAGCATCAATAAAACCATCAATTTTTTCAGTCGTTCCCGCTACCTGAATGGTATAGGTCGTTGGTGTTACATCAACCACTTGTCCACGGAAAATATCCGCAGTGCGTTTAATTTCATCACGTGCAGCACCCAATGCTTTGACTTTAACCAGCATCAGTTCACGTTCAATGTGCGCACCTTCTGACAAATCAACCACTTTCACCACTTCAACCAATTTATTGAGTTGCTTGGTGATTTGTTCAATTTTATGGTCATCACCATAAGTGGTTAAAGTCAAACGCGACATCGTTGGGTCTTCGGTGGGTGCAACGTTCAACGTTTCGATGTTGTAGCCACGTTGAGAAAATAACCCGACAAAACGTGACAGCGCACCTGCTTCGTTCTCCATGAGAACTGAAATTATATGTCTCATGAAGTGCGCTCCCCTTTTGCTAACCACATATCTTGTAAAGACTGACCTGCAATGAGCATTGGATACACATGCTCAGCACGATCTACCATCACGTTAATAAATACGCATTTGTCGTTAATCGCCATTGCTTCAGCAAGTTTGCTTTCTAACTCATCGGAATGGTCAATTTGAATACCCACATGACCGTACGCTTCCATAAGCTTGCCAAAATCAGGCAATGACTCAACATAAGAGCTAGAGTGACGACCTTCATAATTCATGTCTTGCCACTGTTTAACCATACCCAAAGCACGGTTGTTCAAGCATAAAATTTTGACATTTAAGCCATACTGCTTACAGGTCGAAAGTTCTTGGATACACATCTGAATCGATGCTTCACCCGTAATACACACCACTTGTTGATCTGGAAATGCAAGCTTCGCAGCCATGGCATACGGCAAACCTACACCCATCGTGCCCAAACCGCCTGAGTTAATCCATTGACGAGGACGTGTATAGGTATAATAAAGCGCACCAAACATCTGATGTTGACCCACGTCAGAAGTAATAATGGCTTGGCTATGGGTAATTTTGTCTAATGCTTGAACCACTTGTTGTGGCTTTATTACCCCATCAACGCCTGCCTCATAGCGTAAACCATGCACTTTGCGCCATTCATTAATTTGCGCCCACCAATCACTGATTACATCAGGATTCGGCTTAGATACATTTAATTGTTTTAACTGCGCGAGCATTTCTTGTAGCACAGGTTCAACTGCACCCACAATTGGAATGTGCGCCATAATAGTTTTTGAAATCGTCGCTGGGTCGATATCAATATGAATCACTTTTGCGTTTGGACAGAATTTTGCAGGGTTATTGGTCACACGGTCATCAAAGCGCGCGCCCACACACAAAATCAAATCTGCATTGTGCATGGTCATGTTGGCTTCATATGTGCCATGCATACCCAGCATACCCACAAATTGCGGATCATTCCCCGGGAATGCACCCAAACCCATCAGGGTATTGGTCACAGGGTAATTCAGTAAGTGCGCAAGTTCAGTCAGTAAAGCAGAGGCATTGCCTTGAACCACCCCACCACCCGAATAAATAATCGGACGTTTGGCGTTGATCAGCTCATCAATTGCTTTGCGAATTTGACCCGTATGACCACGATGCGGTGGTTGATACGAACGCATCTTTATTTTTTCTGGATATTCGTAAGCAAATTTATCAATTGGATTGGTCACATCTTTAGGAATATCAACCACCACAGGACCCGGACGACCTGAAGATGCAATATAAAATGCTTTTTTAATAATGGTTGGAATTTCGCTTGCATGACGAACTTGGAAACTGTGTTTTACGATTGGACGAGAAACACCCACCATATCCGTTTCTTGGAATGCATCTTCGCCAATTAAATGCGATGCAACTTGCCCAGACAAAATCACCATGGGGATTGAGTCCATATAAGCCGTTGCAATTGGCGTTACGGTATTGGTTGCCCCTGGACCAGATGTGACAAGAACCACACCTGTTTTACCTGTTACGCGTGAGTATGCATCTGCCATATGACCGGCAGCTTGCTCATGACGCACGAGGTAATGATTAATTCTTTCTTGTTGAAAAAGCGCATCATAAATATGTAAAACTGCGCCGCCTGGATACCCAAAAACATGTTCAACGCCTTCGTCCGCTAATGCACGAACCAGCATTTCACCACCAGATAAAAGTTCCAACGTATTCACCCTTAATCTTTTCCACGATGTTTATGGGAGACATAAACCGTGATTCATTAATCATTTGTATGCAATGTTATAGCACACATATTTCTTAGTTTTTGCTGTAATAAAAAAATTTTCTGGTGCACAACCGTTTGAGTTGCGACTGCATAATCAAGATGTTGGGATAAACATATTGCTGCGATTTCATCTTCTCGGCTTAGAGCAGATGTTATTACAAGCTATGGACTTCATTCGAAGGGTGATCGAATAAAATATATAAAACTAGAGCAGCATTTTTAGTTATTTTGACGATCAAAGTCAAGGTTTCAATCGTGGTTTTTATTGTTTATTTACCAAGCGGCTGATTTACAACCTATAACTTTTTATTGAATGATTTATAAAAATTAATTCAATGACTTATAAGATTATAAATTTAAAAAGGAATTATAATTCACTGCGTTCAATCGTTTAAAATAAAATCAGAATTCACAGACAAAGAAAGCATCTTATAATGGTTTTTAGATTTGCTTCTCATCCCTGCCGTTCTGGCATTTTTAAGGTCATACAGATGAAAATAAACAACTGGATAAAAATAATTACCTTAAGCACCAGCTTTACTGGCCTCGCTTTTTTCAGCATCGCCAGCAGCTCAGCTAAAGAATACTATAAATGGGTCGACAGTAAGGGTTCGACCATTACACCACCACACCACCACCCAAAACTGCCAAAAAGAAGGGCAAGGTCGACACTTATGGCTGGCGAGGAGAAACAACGACCACGCCTAGCCCTACTAGTTCTAGTCCTAACCCAGAAAATCAACAAACTCCTGCGCCAACTGGCAGTTCGATCCCTCCAATGGATCAGCAGCAACGTGAGGCCAATGAAGCCTTGCAACGCGCAAACCCTGTCACGGATTCAAGATCCATCCAAGCACCTCAATGACCCGATGTGACTTGAATAGATGCGATTGGCTCGTTTAATTCATTTTTTAAACATAATCCGCATTGCAAAATTCACTTTTAGGTGCGTTTTGCGCTATGCTGTGCAACAAACTTTTCACCGTAATTCACTAATACGTTTATGACTAATCACATTGACCCTGAATATTTAGCGAGTGCGATTGAGCCTCAAGTCCAACAAGATTGGGAATCTCGCAAAACCTTTAAAGTTGCCGACACTGTAGAAGGTCCGCGTCGCTATATCCTCTCTATGTTCCCTTACCCAAGTGGCAAGCTGCATATGGGTCATGTGCGTAACTATACGATTGGTGACGTCATCAGCCGTTTTCACCGTCTAAAAGGCGAAACCGTCATGCAACCGATGGGTTGGGATGCGTTTGGCTTACCTGCGGAAAACGCTGCCATTGCACATCAAGTTGCTCCGGCAAAGTGGACTTTTGAAAATATTGATTACATGCGTAATCAGCTGAAAAAATTAGGTTTAGCGGTGGATTGGGATCGCGAATTTGCGACCTGCACCCCAGAATACTACCGCTGGGAACAATGGTTATTTGTTCAGCTTTATAAAAAAGGCTTGATCTATCGTAAACTTTCAACCGTGAACTGGGATCCAGTCGATCAAACCGTTTTGGCAAATGAACAAGTTGAAAATGGTCGTGGCTGGCGCTCTGGTGCACTGGTTGAAAAACGCGATATTCCCATGTATTACTTCCGCATCACAGATTATGCGCAAGAATTACTGGACGATTTAGACACGCTCAAAGACGGTTGGCCACAACAAGTGCTGACCATGCAGCGCAACTGGATTGGTCGCTCACAAGGGATGGACATCACCTTCCCTTCAGCGAACCCAGACCTGTATGAAGATAGCTTAACTGTATTTACCACTCGTGCTGACACGTTAATGGGTGTGACTTATGTTGCGGTTGCAGCAGAACATCCAATGGCGCTTAAAGCAGCCGAGAATAACGCTGAACTTGCTGCCTTCATTGAAGAATGCCGTATGGGTTCTGTGGCAGAAGCAGATCTTGCGACTGCTGAGAAAAAAGGCATGGCAACCGGTTTGTCTGTGAAGCATCCTGTCACAGGCGAAGACGTACCTGTTTGGATTGCCAACTACGTCCTCATGTCGTACGGTTCAGGCGCAGTGATGGCGGTTCCTGCTCATGACGAACGTGACTTCGAATTTGCCAACAAATATGGCTTAAGCATTCAGCAAGTGATTGATGCCAAAGGCGCAGAAGATAGCGATTTTGATGCCACCACTTGGCAAGAATGGTATGGCTCTAAAGATGGCAAATTGGTCAATTCAGGTGAATTTGACGGCTTAGATTTACAAGGGGCGTATGATGCTTTCCTTGCAAAACTAGAACCGACTGAACTTGCACATTCTAAAGTTCAATTCCGTCTACGTGACTGGGGTGTATCTCGCCAGCGTTATTGGGGTTGTCCGATTCCAATGATCAACTGTGACAAATGTGGTCAAGTGCCAGTACCTGAAGATCAACTTCCTGTGGTACTGCCTACGGATGTGGTACCAGATGGTTCAGGTAATCCACTGAATAAAATGCCTGAATTCTATGAAACCACATGCCCTTGCTGTGGTGGATATGCACGTCGTGAAACCGATACATTGGATACCTTTGTAGAATCTTCTTGGTATTACGCACGTTATGCATCACCTGATTTTACGGGTGGTATGGTTGATCCTGCTGCGGGTCAAACGTGGTTGCCTGTAAACCAATATATCGGTGGTGTTGAACATGCAATTCTGCACTTACTCTATGCACGCTTCTTCCATAAACTCATGCGTGATGAAGGGGTGGTACAAGGCAACGAGCCATTCACCAATTTGCTGACTCAAGGTATGGTGCTTGCAGATACCTACTACCGTGAAGCAGAATCAGGTAAGAAAACATGGTTTAACCCTGCGGATATTGATCTTGAGCGTGATGAAAAAGGTCGTATTCTGTCTGCCAAATACCAAGGCGACAATCAAGAGGTTGTCGTTGGCGGTCAAGAAAAAATGTCGAAATCGAAAAATAATGGTATCGATCCGCAATCGATTATTGACCAGTACGGCGCAGACACTGCACGTGTATTCATGATGTTCGCAGCACCACCAGATCAATCGCTTGAATGGTCAGATGCAGGCGTTGAAGGCGCAAACCGTTTCTTGAAACGTGTATGGCGTTTGGCGACAGGCTTCCTTGAAAAAGCTAACAATGCCTCAAATATCGACAAAGCTGCACTTTCAACTGCTGCACAAGATTTACGTCGTAAAACGCACGAAACCATCCAGAAAGTAGGTGATGACATCGAACGTCGTCATGCATTTAACACTGCGATTGCAGCGATGATGGAACTTCTCAACGCGAACAATAAATTTGAAGCAAACGATGACAATGACGTGGCTGTTGCGCGTGAGTCAATCACCACGCTTTTAACTTTACTTGCCCCATTTGCACCGCATTTAAGCCAAACATTATTGGCTGAATTTGGTATTGAGTTAGAAAATGTATTGTTCCCTGCGGTGGATGAGTCTGCATTAACACGCAATACGCAAACCATTGTGGTTCAGGTGAATGGCAAACTTCGTGGCAAATTAGACGTTGCAGTTGATATCTCGAAAGATGAGATTCTAGCACTTGCGAAAGCATTACCTGAAATTCAGCAGTTCTTGACGGGTCCGACCAAGAAAGAGATTGTGGTGCCGAATAAGTTAGTGAATTTGGTGGTTTAGGAATCCCTCCTCTTGCGAAGCATCGCTTCTCACCTTTAAAAAGGGAGGCTTTCCCCTCTTTATTAAAGAGGGGTTAGGGGTGATTTCACAATTCCCAAACAAAGCCCGTTGCCAGCCAACGGGCTTTGCACATACAATCACGATATAAATTTATCTTCCTTTTTGGGAATATATACAGAGGATCAAACATGCATTTGGGCAAACGTTTAGCAGCTGTTGTTTTAACTTTGGGCTTAAGTGCGGGCTTTGTCGGCTGTGGCTTCCATTTAAAAGGAACCAATCCAACAGCTACACCCTTGGTCTATACCAAATTACAACTCATTTTGCCTGCCAACACCTCAGAGCTTGAAAAGAAACTCAGCGTGTATTTAACCGCAACAGGTGTTCAATTGAGCAATGCCAATGATACCTATGTACTGCGTGTTTTAGACTACAAGCCTGTACGTCATGAGTTGAACGGCAGTTTGATTGAAGTGTTATTACGTTTGTCTGTAACCTTCCAAATTGAAGACCGCCAAGGCAACCCTATTACCGAGCCACGTACTTTAACCGCTTCACGCAGTTACCAATACGACGTTGCAACGGTCAACACAGATGATCAACAAAATAAATATTTAAGCCAGATTTTAATTGATGACATTGCACAGCAAATGTCACGTCAAATTGCAGCCAACCGTCTACCAAAAGCTCAGGTGAATGTTCAACTGCCCGTACAGCAAAATTTTCAACCTGCTCAATCTGAAAACCCATAAGTTCGATTTAGCATGAAAATAGATTATCTCCAAGCGCTGAAACGCTTAGATCAAGCCCGTGGCGCATGGATCTTACATGGTCAAGAGCCATTGCTTGAGCAAAATTTGCTGGATGCTTTTCGTAAAAACTGGGCCACACATCAAATTGAGCGTGAACGCTATGACATTAACAGCGTCAGTGATTGGAAAAATGTGTTTCATGCACTTAACAGCTTGTCGCTGTTTTCACAAAATTTAGCCATTGAAGTGCATGGCAATATCAAACCCGATGCCAGCACACTCAAACTGCTTAAACACTATATTCAGCATAATGAACACAATTTGCTGTTGATCATTATGCCGAAGCAAGACAGCGGTAGTTTAAAGTCGGCTTTTTTTCAAGTGGTCGAAGCCAATGGCGTGGTGGTTGCCCTCACAGCAAACTACGCCCAAGACCGTCAAAGAATCTTGGCAGTAGAAGCTGAAAAACTGGGGATTCAGCTGAATCAAGATGCATGGCAATGGCTTGAAGCCCATCATGAGCATAACTTACTGGCCGCGAAAAATAGCCTGATGCGTGTGGCAGACACCTTTCCTGAGCTATCTCAGATTCAGATTGAACAGTTGCACGAATGTTTGCAGGATCAATCTCGCTATACGACTTTTGACTTAAGTGATGCCATGATTTCAGGTAATCTTGCGCAGTCGATTAAAACCTTTCAATATCTGATTGAATCTGGCGAACCCTATAGCCTGATTTTGTGGACCTTGAGTAAAGAGATGCGTTTATTGATGCAACTTTTTGAGCAGCCGCACAATGCATTACAGCTGGGCATTTGGAAAAACAAAGTCAGTACGTATCAACAAGCCTTGAGACGTTTAAACCCGCAGCAATTCTTAAGCTGGCCCGCGCTTTTACTCCGAATTGATGCCGCAATTAAAGGCAAAAGCCAAGAAAATCCAGCACATTTGATTCAGCAATGCATTGCCGAACTCTGTGGCAAAACCTTATTTCCCGCGTAAAAGATCCTAAACACCTCCAAACACATTCATATTAATTTTCATTGCGATATTTAAAAAAATTCACGTTTAATCCTTATTTCAACCTTATAATTTGAACAATTTTTTAATGTTTTCAATATTGCCATGCAAAAAATAAAACCAATGAAATTGATTATTGCAGCCGTCGTCGTTGCTGTGGCTCTTGCTGCTTGGTATTTCTTCAAACCTAAAGATGAAAAACCGCAGTACATTACTGCAGAGGTCAGTCGTGGGGATATTGAAAACTCTGTGCTGGCAACGGGTATCCTTGAAGCCACCAAAATGGTGAGCGTCGGTGCGCAGGTATCGGGTCAAGTCAAAAAGATGTATGTGAAATTGGGTGACCAAGTCAAACAAGGTCAATTGATTGCTCAGATTGATTCGGTTCGTCAAGAAAATGACTTAAAAACAGCAGAAGCCAGCATTAAAAATCAACAAGCGCAGTTAACTGTAAAACAAGCCAATTTGGCGAAAGTGGAAGCAGAATACAAACGTCAACAAGCGATGTATGCACAAGATGCAACCTCTCGTGCAGAACTCGAGTCTGCTCTGGCAAGCTATAAAACTGCGCAAGCTGATATTGTGGCCATTAACGCGCAGATCGAGCAATCGCGTTTAAGTTTAGCGACCACCAAAGAAGACTTGGGCTACACCCAAATTGTGGCACCTATGGATGGTACAATCGTTGCGATTGTGACTGAAGAAGGTCAAACCGTAAACGCCAACCAAAGCGCACCGACCATTGTAAAATTGGCGAAGCTTGACACCATGACCGTAAAAGCTGAAATCTCTGAAGCCGACGTGATGCGTGTGCAAGAAGGCCAAACGGTTTATTTCACTACACTGGGTAACAATGACAAAAAACACTATGCCACTTTGCGTCAAGTTGAACCTGCACCGAATTCAATCAATACTGAAACCAACAACAGCTCAACCTCATCAAGTACTGCCGTATATTACAACGCGTTATTTGATGTGCCAAATGAAGATGGTCAGTTACGTATTGATATGACTGCTCAGGTTTATATTGTGTTGGCAGAAGCTAAAAATGCTTTGACCATTCCATCAGCGGCAGTACAGACATCAAATCGCCCACAACGTGGACGCGGTCAAAATTCCACAGAAGGTTCAAATGCAGAACGTACCGAACGCCCAGCTCGCGCTGAACGTAATGCTGAGCAAAGCGCTGAACGTGCTGTGGGGGAACGTCCAAAACGTCTAGAATTGAATGATCAGGAAAAACAGTTGGTTGCACAAGGTAAAGCGTCTGTATCTATGGTTCGCGTTTTACAAGCAGATGGATCAGCAAAAGCAACGCCTGTCTTAATTGGTTTAAACAACCGCGCAACAGCACAAGTGATTCGTGGTTTGAAAGAAGGCGATCAAGTGGTGATTGCAGATGGTTCTGATACCTCAAATGATGCCGCTAAACGTAGTGCTCGCGGTGGTAGCGCTGGTCCAATGAGAATGTAATCATGACTCAACATCAGCAGCCTCTGCTTGAGGTCAAGAATTTGATTCGTGAATTCCCTGCGGGCGAATCTACGGTTCAAATTCTAAAAGGCGTAAATTTAGAAATTTACCCCGGAGAGTTGGTTGCCATTGTGGGTCAATCAGGCTCTGGTAAATCAACACTCATGAATATCTTGGGTTGTCTCGATAAACCAACCCACGGTAGTTACAAAGTCAAAGGTCGTGAAACACTCGAACTTGAGCCCGATGAACTGGCAAAGTTACGCCGTGAGTATTTTGGTTTTATTTTCCAGCGTTATCATCTGCTGGGTGACTTAAATGCCGCTGGCAACGTTGAAGTACCTTCGATTTATGCCGGTGCAGATGCGTCTGAACGTCAACAGCGTGCCAAAGATATCCTGACCGATTTAGGTTTGGGTGATAAAACCCAAAACCGTCCCAGTCAGTTATCGGGGGGGCAGCAGCAACGTGTCTCTATTGCCCGTGCTTTGATGAATGGCGGTGACGTGATTCTGGCCGATGAACCGACAGGTGCATTGGATAAGAACAGCGGTATAGAAGTGATGCGTATTTTGCGTGAACTCAATGCCAAGGGTCATACCATTATTTTGGTGACCCATGACCATAACGTCGCTAAAAATGCCACGCGTATTATTGAAATTTCTGACGGTAATATCATTTCAGATGAACCGAATATTCCCGAAACAGATGATGCGCCACTTGAAAAACACGCACTGGTGCGAACCGAGCAAAAGAAAATCTCATCTTGGCGTTCGGCATTTGATCGCTTAGGTGAAGCTTTCCGTATGGCACTCCTTGCCATGAATGCGCATCGGATGCGGACCTTCTTGACTATGCTCGGGATTATTATTGGTATCGCCTCGGTGGTGTCTGTCGTTGCACTGGGCAATGGTTCACAGAAACAAATTTTAGAAAATATCAGCAGTCTGGGAACGAACACCATTACCGTGTATCAAGGTCGTGGTTTTGGTGATAATTCACGATCCTCTCAAAGTAAAACTCTAATTCCTGCCGATGCAGACGCATTGTCTGAACAACCCTATGTCGATGGTGTCAGTCCTTCGGTCAACAGCAGTGTCACGGGTCGCTTTAAAGACATTGAAGCCTCGACTACTGTTAACGGTGTGAGCGAAGACTTCTTCTATGTCAAAGGTTTAACCTTTCAATCAGGTCAACCCTTTGATAGGCATAGCGTAACGCAGCAAGCACAAGATGTGGTGATTGACGACAACACCAAGAACACCTTTTTTGCCGATGGCAGTAATCCTGTTGGTCAAGTGATTCTACTCGGTAGCGTACCAAGCCGTATTATTGGGGTGATTGATGCGCAAAAGAGCATGATGGGTAATTCTGATAGTTTAAACGTGTATCTGCCCTACTCGACTGTCATGAGCCGTATGCTCGGTCAATCGAATGTGCGTAGCATTATTGTCCGTGTCAAAGATGAATACCCGAGTGCTGCTGCTGAAAATGCCATTTTGAATTTATTGGTTCAGCGTCATGGCGCACAGGATGTATTTACCCAGAACTCAGACAGTATTCGTGAAACCATTCAACAAACCACCCAGACAATGACGCTATTGGTCTCTGCAATTGCAGTGATTTCACTGGTGGTCGGTGGTATTGGGGTGATGAACATTATGTTGGTGTCTGTGACAGAACGTACGCAAGAAATTGGGGTACGCATGGCGGTAGGTGCCCGTCAAAGTGACATTTTGCAACAGTTTTTGATTGAAGCGGTACTGGTGTGTATTTTGGGCGGTATTTTAGGGGTGCTGTTATCTCTAGGTATTGGTCAGCTGATTACGCATTTTGCAGGTGGAACATTCCAAATGGCGTATTCAACTACCTCGATTGTGGCTGCATTTATTTGCTCTAGCCTGATTGGAATTGTATTTGGGTTTATTCCTGCACGTAATGCTGCACGCTTGAACCCAGTCGACGCCCTGTCTAGAGAATAAGGAAAATACTATGCATCATCATATGAATTTAACGAAACTTGTCACTGCCTTAATCCTCACAAGTTCTCTAGTAGGGTGTGTGGCTATGGTCAAAACGCCTTATGAACAACCGACCGTCAATATTCCGCAAGGCTTTGAAAATAGCAAAGTGACCGCGAAACAAGTACATGCAGATGCCTATGCAGATCAGTGGTGGACACTGTTTAATGATGCTCAGTTGAATAGCCTTGTGAATCAAGTCTTAAGCGTGAATTCAGATTTAGCTGTGGCGGGAATCAATTTACAGCAGGCACGGATTCAAGCCAGACAAAGCCAAAGTCAGCAAGGGGTTCGGATTGGATCTGCGGGTGCTTCTGTCGGACATCGTTTTAGCTTAGATGGCGATGGAGATTCATCCAATGGCATTTCGCTGAATTATCCGGGCTTAAGCTATGAGCTTGATTTGTTCGGCAAGCTTGCCAATCAAACCGAAGCTTCACGGTGGGAAGCGCTTGCCACAGAGCAAGACTTACAAGCTACAGCGCAAAGTTTAATTGCCACCACCGCCAATTTGTACTGGCAGTTGGGTTATTTAAATGAGCGCTATGCCGTTGCACAGCAGAACCTAGCCAGTACCCAAAAAACCTATGAGTTGGTTCGCATTCAGTACCGTGCAGGTGCAGTCTCTGGACTGGATTTAACCTCAGCTGAGCAAGCGGTACAAAGCCAACGTGCAACCTTAAGTCAAATTGAACAGCAGAAAGTTGAAACTCGAACTGCGATTGCAGTATTGCTGAATCAACCTGTACAGCAACTAAATATGGCTGAACCGCAGCGCCTGCCACGCAATGCATTACCACGGATTGCTTCAGGGTTACCTGCGGAGTTATTGTCACGCCGACCTGACTTAAATGCCTCTGAACTACGTTTACGTAAAGCACTTGCCAATAAAGATGCCAATAAAGCCAGTTATTACCCTTCTGTTAGTCTGACAGGTAGTATTTCAACGGCTGGTTCAAGTACCTCACTGAGTAATGTGTTGTCCAATCCTGCTGCAATATTAGGTGCGGGTTTATCTCTTCCATTTTTACAGTGGAATGATATGAAGCGTGATTTGAAAGTGAATGAACTTGAGTATGAAAAGTCGATTATTCAGTATCGTCAAACGCTGTATCAAGCTTTTGCAGATGTGGAAAATGCCTTGTCTGCCCGTAATGAAATCGATAAGCAAGTGGCTCTACAAGAGCGTAATGTTCAGCTTGCTGAAAAGACTGAACAGTTGACCCAAGTACGTTATAAAAATGGTGCTGTGGCACTGAAGAATTTGATTGATGCTCAACGTACCACACGTGAGGCACGTTTGAGTTTAGTTCAAACTAAACAGACCCAATACAATGCTTATGTGACCTTGTTGCAAGCTTTGGGTGGAAGCCCGATTCAACAGTTGCCTTGATATTTTCAAAAGCCCGAAAGGGCTTTAATTTAAAGTAAAAATTCTTAAGCAACCCAACTGAAAAGATGATTTAAAATCAAATATATACAATAATTCAATAAAAAATCTCAATAAACACACAAATCCCTTAACATTTATAAAAAAACAACCAAATACACATCCAATCTAATGTAAAATTATTGGAAAAAGTTAACTAGTAATTAAACTATGAAAAAATTATATCCTTTGTTATTTTGCTTTTTCTTAGCTGCTTGTAGTGACAGTAATTCTGTTGCTGGTACTGATTTAAATGTAAAACAATCAATTTCTGAATCACAACAGGATGTTTTAATTAAACAGGCTACTGATCTCATCAACGCTAGTAAAGAAGAGCAAGCTCTACCTATTTTAATAAAGTTAGCTAATGCTGGTAATCCTAAAGCTCAAAATCAAGTAGGTTTAATGTATCAATATGGGTACGGAATAAATCAACAAAGCACAATAGATCTTGTTAAAGCAAAATATTGGCTAGAACAAGCTGTAAATCAAAATTATCCAGTTGCGATTCACAATCTCGCGGCATTGATTTACAAGGAAGCAACTACTGATGGCGAGTTTGAAACAGCTCTCAACTTATTTATTAAAGCTGCAACTTTAAACCATTATGAATCATACAATTTTATCGGAAATTACTATAATGAAGGCTTAATTTATCCTAAAAATTTCAAAAAAGCCGTTGAAAGTTATAAGATAGCTGCAGATAAAAATAATGCTTCAGGTCAGTTCAACATGGGGCAAGCATACTATTACGGTGAAGGGGTTGGCCAAGACTATAAAGTTGCTTTTGATTGGTATCAAAAGGCTGCTAATCAAGGTTATGATTTAGCTTATATCCAACTTTCCCGATACTATGAAAAAGGCCTACTAGTTCCTACAAACATATCAAAAGCTATTAAACTACTGGAAAAACCCGCTAAAAATGGTGAACCTACAGCCCAGTATAATTTAGCTATTCTTTATAAAAACGAAAACAACCTCGATAAATTTAATTATTGGAAAGAAGTTTACTCCACTAACCCAAAAGTAGAATAATTTCTCAAGCACATTTAAAATGCAAAATTAAATGTGCTTTTTTAACTATTTAAAGCTACTAGGATTTTTTTTGAGCTTTCCTGTTTCTAAAATAAAAATAGGAACAGTAATCCCAATGGCTTTTTGGGCTTTAGGATTTGGTATTAAATCGCCTTTACTTTTTTTGCCAAGTTCAAAACTAGATACCCCTCCTCGTCCTTTTAAATCTTTTGTTTCTCCCGTATCTATATCTTTAGTCTTAGATTCAACATTCACAAACCCAGCTTCATAAATATCCATATTTACAGTATTTGAAAAACTCTTTCCTGCTCCTGTTAACTCCGACACATGTTTTGCATTGACACGCACATTGCTACCCGTTACGCTAAAAGAAAGCTCTTCATTAATTTTTTTCTTTTCACCATCATGTAAATTAACAGCTTTTTTGTCTAAGTTTCCAGCAGCACTCGTTGTATAATATAACATCCAGTTTCCCCTTTGATCCCAAGCAATGCCTAGCTCAAAGGAAGATCCTAGGAATTCCCAAACTGAAGCGCCTATTGATACACCAATCTGACGTGTGAATTCAGCTTGAAAAGAAATTGAAGGATATCCCTTCAAAGTTAGGGCATGTTTTATTTTTGCCTCTTCAGTCTTATAAAATAACTTGGCACTATGATTTATTAACTTTAATAATGTACCAGCTTTGAGGTTATTTCCGTTCGCAAGTTTATTATCTTTTATTATATTCCCTTCGGATAGTGAGAATTTTTTTGCAATACTAGAGACTGTATCTTCAGAATTAACAATATAATCAAGATCTAAATAATATTGCTTATCAGGTTTAAAAATTTGTATTTCCGGTGCTTTTTTATTTCCAATATAAATTTTTTGACCTACGCGGAGCTGAGATGCATCTTTAATATTATTATTTTCCATCAATTCAGAAATATTTTTCTTAAATTTCTTAGAAATTGTTAACAAAGTATCCCCATTTTTAACTTGATAAAAATCGCTCTTATTATTTCCATTAGTTTCTTTTACTTTTGTTTCAAATTTTGTATTAATTAAAGGGAGCTCAATTTCAAATTCACGTAATACAGATGCTGACACTGTTTTTAGTTTATATTCATCATTAGTCTCATCCCAAACCGCAAATCTAACAATTGTCCAATTTTTATATTTATTTGATTTTCCTTTAACTGAAATTACCACAATTCCATAATCACTTGGTGCTAAAAACTCAACTGTCTCTCCTAAGTGATTGCTTAATTTCCCTTCATGTTCTTTATAATGAATTATCGAACTATAAATTGCATTAGGATTCTTACGAAAAGTAACTCTATAAGCAATCCCCTGAACAGCACCATTACCCTTATGATATTTAAATCTTATTTTAAACCTATCTTTCATTTTCTAAATCCATATCATCAATTTCAAGAATAACTTCTAGCTCATCCATTTCATTAGTGAAAAATCTTGCCGTCCTACCCCGCTCATCTAAATACCCCTCATAAAAACTTCCATCTTTTTTATAAGCTCTGTATCTAGTATTTAAAAAGTCTTGTGCTAAAACAGCTGAAGAAAAATCAATTCGATTACTATATTTTTTTGTTTCTTTATCTATTAATGGTAATTGAGGAATTTTATACTCTTTTTTAGCCCCACTAATAAACTTATGCTGCCCCGCCTTTGCCTCAAACTTTCCACCTGTGGTTGGAAATATACCTGAAGCATTGATCTTAATCTGTGAGCCACCCGCGGTTAAATTAATCTCTTGCGGGCTGGTAATATAAACCGTGTCTTCCGTTGAAATAATCTGAATCCCTTTGCGGGCAATCAGATCCAGTGCATCACCCTGTGCTTGTACTTCTATTTTACCTTTAGCTGCATATAGCCGCGCACCTTCTTGTGCTGCAAATAAACTGATCTTTTGACTCGCATGAGCAATTAACGATTTTTGCGTGGAAATATTCATACTATCCCCTGCACTCTGGCTAATCTGTCCATCTGCTGAAAGATGAATGTCTTCATTAGAACTTACAGCAATCGAATTTGGTGAGGCTAAGACCATAACCGCAGATTTGAATGCATCGGCTTTCGCTTGATCTTCTTTTGCCAAATTCTCAATAAAGCCTTGGATATTTTCTAAAACCTCAAGCGGATCAGTCTGCTGATTCTTCGCCACTTCACTTAAGGCTTTAGCGTTGTTATGTGAGCTTTCAAGTTGGCTCTTCGGTTCACTTGCAGCCAAGTGATGGCCACTGGCTTCACCTTGGGCGTGTGTGCTTAGCAGTAAACCTTGCCCTGCTCTGATTCCACCCCATTGATCCGTTCTCAGCTCAAAACCTTCTCCGCGTCCTTCACTGGTCTCGGTCTCTTTGGGGTGACTGAGATTACCTAAGTTAAGCTGACTTGCGCCATGGCTGCTTTGTAGTTGGGTTGAGATTTGTCCAGTGGTGTCATCAAATCTGAGTTGGCCGTAACCTTCGCCTTGAACTTCTTTGGAACGGATGCCTGCCAGTTTTTTCGTGTCAGGGAGTTGCCCTTTGATGTCAAACTTCGTTGGGCTGCGTTGTGCTTCGTGAATCCGTCCCACCACAAAGGGTCGGTCGATGTTGCCGTCAAAGAAGTCAATGACCACGATTTCATCTATACGCGGTAGGAAACGTGCCCCGTAGCCTTCGCCTGCCCATGGGGTTAAGACATCCACCCAGGCTGAATCGGTGTCGTTGTTGTTGGAGCCTGCGCCACCATCGGCTTGGTTGTCCTCGGCTCTTGAGAACAGGAAGCGGACTTTGATGCGTCCCCATTCATCGACATGAATTTCTTCGCCACTTGGCCCCACCACTTTGGCGCGTTGTGGATGCGCTGCTGGGCGGTGCTCGAGCGGGTTATATTCTGGAACAGTGGGAATGTTGCGGCGTTGGAGCGTTAAGCTGTTGCCTTGGCGTTCTGCTTGGTGGTGTTCGCGTTTGAAGTTGCTGTTCCAGTGGCTTTGGCTGATCAGTTGGTTGATCTGTTCATTCAAGTCTTTGGGCAGGTTGTTTTGGTTGTAGTAGTGCTTCGCTGTGATCAGAAACTCTTTGTCTGAACCACTATGTTGATCAATCTCTGGGTGTTCGCTCAGTTCAAACCAGTAGCCGACTTGGGTATCGCGTACTGTAGATTGGGCAATGAATTGTTTGCTTTGCGCATCGTAGTAGTTGCTGAGGTTTTGGTTCAGTTTCTCAATTTGGCTGTTGTTTGAAGCTGTCGCTTGATCTTCACCTTTCAGGTCTTGCATCCAGGCTGGGCTGACGTGCCATGCTTGTTCTAAGCCCAGACTGGCATTGTCTTGATTGTTGCTGTGTTGGTGTTTGCTTTGGACGGTGCCTGCGCCTTCTTCTTGTTCTAATACATCAGATTGCCAGCGTTGTACATGCACAGCAGTGGGTTGGAGTGTGCGTTGTCCGATAAAGCTGGTGATGCTGTCTTGTTGTTCTGTGGCACTGCTGCGGTGGAAGCGGATGTTTCTACGTTCAAGCGCTTGGTATTGGCTGTTGTCGTCAATTAGGCGGAGTTTCTGCGCTTCAATCGGGCTTGCTGATGTGGCAACGATGGCTTGGGCTTCGTCAATAAGCCAATTGATACCCTCGCTTCGGAGCAATCGCGTAATAAAATCATAATCCGTTTCATTGCTTTGCATGATGAAGGGACGGACATCGTAGTGTTGCTGCAGACCACTGAGGTCTAGACTTAAGCTCGATGCAAACAGTGGACTTTTGTTTTGCCATTCTTGGAACAAAGTTTCGACCACCTCAACCGCAGACTTATTCATAAACACGCGGCTGTTACGGCGTTTATGCCAGAGTGCGGTGGGGTCTGACAGCGTTAGTTTATAAAGGGTGAGAGATCCATCACTTTGCCCTTGAGCGGCTTCAGTGATGATGCCGGTGCTACGAAACAGTATGCCTTGGTCGGTCACTTGGTCGACTGCGACTTGACAGCCTATAAACTGTTTTAGAGAAATCGTCGCATTGGTGGACAGGCAGATCAGTTCGGCAGTTGAACCTTGGTTCAATGCATGCTGTCCGTCTATACGCTGTAAAAATACTTCAGTGTTTAATGCAGGATTAGAAAATTGTACGTGAATGGCACGTTTTTGAGCGCTTAACCCCAATTGCTCTAATGCTGAAAATATATTGGCAATCATAATTATTATCTATATCAAATAAAGTGTTTAATCTTCGTTATTTAATCAAAAAAATGACTTAAAAAATAGGTTTTAAATCACTTAAATTGTTTTAAAATGTAAAAAAGTCGACAATATTTAGCCGACTTTTTATTCAAATCAAATACTTAAAGGCCAAGTACTAACGTTCAAAGATTCATTTTTAAATCCTGATTTTAAACATGAGTTTTCAAATATTAATCTTTAAAACATCACTTTTGAACCTTAATCTTTAACTTTAATCTTCGAGCATTAACTCAGCACTCATACCTACGGTATTAAAACCCGCATCAACATACATGATTTCACCCGTAATGCCATTCGCCCATGGAGAACAGAGGAATAATGCCGCATTACCCACATCTTCAATGGTCACATTACGTTTTAAGGGTGAAATTTTTTCATTGACGTCAAGCATTTTGCGGAAAGATTTAATGCCAGATGCTGCAAGCGTGCGGATTGGACCTGCCGAAATTGCATTTACACGAATGCCGTCCTGACCCAAACTTGATGCCAAGTAACGTACACCTGCTTCTAAAGAGGCTTTTGCCATACCCATCACGTTGTAGTTCGGCATGACGCGCTCTGAACCTTGATAAGTCAAAGTGAGTAAACAACCTTGACGCACTTGAAGCAGTGGCTTTGCAGCACGAGCCATCGCAATAAAGCTATAGGCACTGATGTCATGTGCCACTTTAAAACCATCACGATCCGTTACATCGGTAAAATCACCATCTAAGGTATGCGCTGGCGCAAAACCAATAGAATGCACCACACCATCTAAGCCGTCCCAATGTTTTGCAAGTTCTGTAAACGCTTGCTCAATATCAGCATCCACAGCAACATCGCATGGAAAAACCAGTTTTGAACCAAACTGTTCAGCAAAGTCATCTACACGTTTTTTTAATTTTTCATTTGGATAAGTAAAAGCAAGTTCCGCACCTTCGCGATGTAAAGCTTGTGCAATACCAAAAGCAATCGATAGCTTGCTTGCAATACCTGCGATGAGAAAACGCTTACCCGCCAATAATCCTTGTGCCATGTGACTCTCACTCAAAAATAATTTTCATGCATCATGCCAAGTCTAAAGCAATTCTGAAATTGCATAATGCGCCTATTTTCAAAAATTTGTTAAATGCTGTCTTGTGGGCTACATTCAAATACTCTTTTAATTTAACTCAAAAAAGTAAAAAAGACCAAATGATCAATCACTTGGTCTTTTATAAATGCTTTAAAATAATACAATAACTTAAGCTAGCCTATAAATAAAACATAGCTAAAAATTAGTCATCACTGCCTAAAAAGCCCAGCAACCGTAAGAATGAAAAATACATCCAGACCAATGTTGCCAGTAATGCAATACCACACAACCATTCCATGGCTTTAGGCGCTTGCTGAGCTGCTGCAGATTCAATCAAGTCGAAGTCTAAAATTAAGCTGAGTGACGCAATAATCGCAACAAAAGCTGCAAACCCAATACCCAACCAGTTATTTTCAAACACATAAGGAATGCTTGAACTAAATGCTAGGCTCATGATGAACTGAACAATAAACACCAATCCAATGGCAATCGATGCTGAGATAATGACCGATTTAAATTTTTCAGTGGCACGGATAATGCCCGCGCGGTACAGACCGAACATCACCAAGGTGGTAATAAAAGTGGCAAGCAATGCTTTGACTGGAACGCCTGGGTATTTCATTTGAAAAATCATGGAAATACCACCCAAAAATGCACCTTCGAATAATGCATAAGGAATAGCAAGCGTACGTGCAGTATTCGGCTTAAAGGTGGTCACTAAAGCCAAAACAAAACCACCAATTGCCCCGACCAATGCTGCGCCATAAGCCAGCGACACGTTCATGCTGAGTAGGCAATACACAAATAACGATAGACCGACGGCCGCCGCAATCAAGGTGAGTAAAATAGATTTTTGAATGGCACCCTGAACCGTCATCGGTTGGCTCAAGTCACTATAGGTTTCAACTCGGGTTAAAATGGGGTTATTACTTTGCATATTGATCTCTTTTTTATCATTTATAGAGGAAAACTGGCACTGAGGAAGATTGGATCTACTTCATCATGAATTGAAGCCATACCCCAGTTGTTTTTGTAAATTGGATTTAAAAAAATATTGTGCTCAATCATTATAACTGAAGTTGGGCAAAATCAAAAAAGAGACCCGAGAGTCTCCTTATTTTTGACACATAGAGCAACATGAGCATTCTTTCCTTGTTGATACGGCCTGTTTATTCTCCCCTATAGGATCAAACAAACGGATTCATGAAAGAACACTACTGTTTCGCTATTTAACTTTCAATTCAATTTTTAACCGTGTTTATCGTGTGGCGTAAACACATTTAAACTTATGAATTCATGATAAAGAAATATTGGCGATAGTATTTCAATTCTGCGATTGAGTCACGAATATCATCCATCGCCAAGTGCGATGCATTTTTCTTTAAACCACTCATGATTTCTGGACGCCAGCGTTTTGCAAGCTCTTTTACAGAGGATACATCTAAGTTGCGATAGTGGAAATACTGTTCCAACTCAGGCATTAAACGGTGCATAAAGCGACGATCTTGGCAAATCGAGTTTCCACACATTGGTGATGTTTTCGGATCAACCCATTTCTTTAAGAAATCAATAGTTTGTTGCTCAGCATCTTGCGCTGTCAATTTACTACGACGAACACGTTCAATGAGGCCCGACTGACCGTGTTGTTTGGTATTCCACTCATCCATCGCATTTAAAGTAATGTTCGATTGGTGAATGGCAAGCACTGGACCTTCAGCAAGAATATTTAAGTTGTCGTCAGTGACAATCGTCGCAATTTCGATGATTTTGTCATTGTCTGTGTCTAAACCTGTCATCTCAAGGTCGATCCAAATTAAGCGTGTATCAGGCGTGCTGCTCATAAAGTACAATCTTATGGAATTAAATAAAGATGAATACTAGCAAATTAAACAGATCTTGGCTGTAATTCCATGGCTCATCATGCTATTTTTGCCATCTCAATTTCATGGTTTTATCAGGTTATGAATGGCTTTAATTCGTAAACGTCGCTTGACTGAACAGCAGCAACGCCGCATTCAGAAGCAACATAAGACACGTCAAGAAGACTTAGATACGTCTGATGATTTAGAAGGTCTTGTCGTACAACATTATGGACGCCAACTCGAAGTACAAGCACTTTCAGTTCCAGAAGAGCATCCGCTACAGCCTGAAGTCAAAGCCGGTGAACCCGATCCGTTCTGGAAATCGATTGAACTGGGCAGTGTCTGGCGTTGTCACACGCGGACCAATTTAGAGCTTTTGGTGACTGGTGACCGGGTTAAATGGCAAGCCGACCCCAATACCGGTTTAGGTATTATTACCGCGATTCAGCCTCGTCGTTCACTGCTGACCCGGCCTGATCGTTATCATAAAGTGAAGCCTGTTGCCGCCAATATCAGTTTAATCGTGATTGTGATTGCACCCTTACCTGAACCCGCGCCAACGCTGATTGACCGCTATTTGGTGGCATGTGCGGATGCAGATATCCCGGCTCTGTTGGTGTTAAACAAGTGCGACTTGTTGCTGGAAAATGATGATCCGAGACTGAAACTGCTCGAAGAATACAGAGCTTTGGGGTATGAGTGTATGCTCACCCAAGCTGACAGTGATTTTGCTGAGTTAAAACAACGTCTAGATAATGAAACCGTCGCTTTTGTGGGTCAGTCAGGGGTGGGTAAAAGCACCATGATTAATGCCATCGTTCCAGATGCTGCGCAGAAGACCAATATCATTTCTGAAAACTCAGCTCTAGGTCAACACACCACGACGTCAACACGTCTCATTCGTTTCGGTGAAAATGGCGCTTTAATTGACTCACCCGGAATTCGTGAATTTGGTTTGTGGCATTTAGATCACCATAAAATTGACCACGGTTTCCCTGAAATTTCAGCTTTAATTGGACATTGCCAATACCGCAACTGTACGCATACGCATGAAAAGCAATGTGCGATTAAACAGGCCGTTGAAGCGAACGAGGTTTTAGCTCGACGCTTGGACAGTTATTTACGCTTGGTCGATGAAATTACTGAGGCGCAACAAAAAAATTAGTTTTCTTTGTTGGAAGCCTTGAAGCAGTGATTTTGATCACCATATATATACGCTATACTCAGCGCAGTTTTTAATTTGTAATTAGGTGATTTGTGGAACGTTTGTTCGAATTTATGGGGAATCACCCCTTTTTGTTTGCAATTTTAGCGGGCTTAATTGTTTTGTTCTTCGTATTCGAAGGCCAACGTAATGGTCGTAAAATTTCACCACAATCGCTGGGCATTTTAGTGAAAGCTAAAAATGCGATGTTGATTGATTTACGTGATGCCAAAGACTTCCGTGAAGGTCATGTCAGCGGTAGCCGCAACATTCCCTATAGCCAAATTTCAAGCCATATTGAAGAATTAAAAACTGCAGACCGTCCTTTGGTCTTCATTTGTAACTTAGGTCAAGTTGCGGGTACTGCACTTCAACAAGTGGGTCATGCTGACAGTTACCGCTTAGATGGCGGAATTAGTAACTGGAAAGCACAAGGCCTGCCATTGGTTAAAGCCAAGAAAGCTTAAGGAATTTAATATGACTGCTCAAGTGACTATTTATTCTACAAATATGTGTCCATATTGCGTTCGTGCAAAGCAACTTCTTGAACGTAAAGGCATTGAATATAAAGAAGTAAATTTATCCAAAGAAGCATCAGAAGTTCGTCTTGAACTCATGCAAAAGACCAACCATCGTACTGTGCCACAAATTTTTATTAAAGATCAATTCATCGGTGGTTTCGACCAGCTTTATGCTTTAGAGCGTGAAGGTAAACTAGACGAATTATTGGCATAAATCACTTTTAAAATTGAAGGAATAAAGAATGAGTGAAGAACAACAAGCTCAACCGCAACTTGCTTTAGAGCGTATTTACACCAAAGATTTATCTTTTGAAGTACCTGGGGCAAGTGTTTTTACCAAAGAATGGCAACCTGAGTTAAACATTAACTTATCTTCTGCTGCAGAAAAAGTTGATGCAACACATTTTGAAGTGTCTTTAAAAGTGGTTGTTCAAGCGACGAATGTGGGCGAGACTGCGTTCATCGTTGATGTGACTCAATCAGGTATTTTTCTGATCGATGGCGTTGAAGAAGAACGTCTTCCTTATATTCTTGGCGCTTACTGCCCGAACATTTTGTTCCCTTTCCTTCGTGAAGCAGTAAATGATCTTGTGACTAAAGGTAGCTTCCCTCAATTGCTTCTTACCCCAATCAATTTTGATGCGGAATTTGAAGCAAATTTGCAGCGCGTTCAAGGCGCTGATGGTGAAGGTCAAGCTTAAGCTTTGTGCCTTGCAAAAAAACCACAGTCGAGACTGTGGTTTTTTTATCTCTTATTTTATGATGAATGCCTATATCGGATTTACGCTTTACTCTTTATGCTTTCATATATACAGATTAAAATCTCAAAAAAGTAAAAACATGCCTTTTACGCCATTACATCTAGGAATTGGAGCCAGTTTAAAAGCAGTTCAAACTCAGCGATTTAGTTTGATGGTATTCGCAGGCACTCAAGTTCTGATGGATATCGAACCATTGTTGCGACTTATTTTAAAGTGGAATACATTACACCTCTACACGCACAACCTTTTAGGTGCAGTACTGATTGCAGCAATTGCCGCTCTATTCGGGCGTCCAAGTAGCCAATTTGTTTTAAAAAAATTGAGTTATAAAAATTGGAAAATCACATGGAAGGTTGCCATTTCAAGTGCAGTTTTTGGAAGCTTAAGTCATGTTTTATTGGATGCGTTTATGCATCATGATATGTATCCATTCTTCCCGTTCAGTATGAGCAATCCCATGCTTCACCTTGTAGATTATAATGTGATTTTTTGGGGATGCATTTTGAGTCTATTGATTGGAGGCATCATTTCAATAATCAGAATTTTTAACGATAGAACAGAACGATCAAATAATGAAAAATGAAATTATTAATAAATCTCAATAAAAAAGACCGCTGATACGGTCTTTTTTATTGGCTGTGTTGATCAAACAGGTTTAATCTGCTGTGTGATCGCATCATGAATCGCCTCTACCAATTGCTGTGCAATTTCCTGTTTCGATGCTTTTTCTAAATCACGTTTTTCCATGTCATATTGATCCGCAAAAAATACAATCATCGCATTTTCATCCGAAGCAAATCCAATATCTGCACGTGATACATCATTGCATGCAATCATATCAAGCTTTTTATTAACCAATTTTGCTGCGGCATACTCTTCGACATTACGTGTTTCAGCAGCAAAACCCACCATAAATGGGCGCTTTTCTTGTTGAGCAATCGTTGCCACAATATCTGGGTTTTTCACCAAAGAGACTGCAAGCTCATCGCCTGCTTTTTTAATCTTATGTTCTGCCACTTCTGCAACACGATAATCAGCCACTGCGGCAGTCGCAATAAATACATCACAACCCTCTTGTAGCTGTTGCATACTCAGATCAAGCATTTGAATGGCAGACGATACATTTTTACGGCGCACACCATTTGGGGTATCTAAAGTCACAGGACCTGAAATGAGCGTCACTTTCGCTCCTGCCGAGTAACAGGCTGCCGCAATGGCAAAGCCCATTTTCCCAGTGCTGTGATTAGAAATATAACGTACAGGATCAATCGCTTCACGTGTTGGGCCTGCGGTAATGGTCACGCGCTTTCCAGCCAACAGACCAAATTTTTCTGCAATGGCACGCTGCGCTTTATGGAAGTATTCGCGTACCTGTTCAGCCAAATCTTCTGGTTCAGGCATACGCCCGAGACCGACGTCACCACAGGCTTGTGAACCTGCTTCTGGCATAATCACGTGCACACCATCTTCAACCAAAGTATTTAAATTCCGCTGCGTTGCTTTTGCCGCCCACATTTGTTGGTTCATGGCAGGCGCAACCCACACAGGTGCTTTGGTGGCCAAATACAAGGTGCTGAGTAAATCATCTGCCAGACCTGCTGCAAATTTGGCAAGCGTATCGCAACTTGCAGGTGCAACCAAGACCAAATCAGCCCAACGTGCCAATTCAATATGTCCCATGCCTGCTTCAGCTTCAGTGTCTAAAAGCGCAGTATGCACAGGATTTCCAGACAGTGCTTGAAAGGTTAATGGGGTAATAAAGGCTTGCGCACCATGGGTCATGACCACGCGCACATTAAAGCCGAAATCCTTTAAACGGCGTACTAGAATTGCACTTTTATACGCAGCAATCCCCCCTGTCACAGCAAGAATAATATTTTTATTGGAAAATACACTAAGATCGAAACTCACGATCAAGCCACCTTTCTATTGCAGTCGGGCTCACAATAGCATTAAATATTCGGCGACCCAAGCAGCAAAAAATGAAAAATAAAATAACTTAAATGCCCGAATTACGGGCAACCGAGAATAATAATGAATCAATCTATCAAACCATCCATTAAACCATCCATTAAACCATCCATTAAACAATGGCCAGAACATGAGCGACCAAGAGAACGCTTATTACAACAAGGCGCACATAGCTTGTCTGATGCAGAGCTGTTGGCTATCTTTTTACGTTCAGGCTCCAAGCAACATTCTGCTGTTGAACTTGCACGGATCTTGATTCAACACTTTGGCAGTTTAAATGCCATTTTTGATGCGTCACTCGATGAGATCAGCCAATTTCATGGCATTGCACAGACCAAATATTCACAGCTCATGGCCGTAAAAGAACTAGGACGGCGTTATCTAAAACACAATTTAAATCAAAACATGGATCTGAGCCGATCTGACCTGATTCGAGATTATTTACGTTATGAACTGGTGGGTGAACAACAAGAAGTTTTTGCGGTGCTGTGCCTAGATGCCCAACTGCGCAAAATCAATTTTAAAAAATTATTCTTTGGCTCAATGAATTATTGCAATATTTCAGTCAATCAACTGCTCAGACATGCGCTACATCATCAAGCGACCGCCATTGTGATTGCACATAATCACCCAAAAAGCATTGCTAAACCCTCTTTAGAGGATCTGAAATTGACGCAGCAAATTTTAACAGCTTGCGAACTTTTAGAGATAAAACTGATTGATCATCTGATTATTTCAACTGAGCAAACCTATTCTTTTGCAGAGCATCAGCAGCTTGGCTAAACTATGCGGTATGGTTATTTTAAATATTGTGAATATATAGAGTTAAAAGCGTAAAGTAGATTGACAAGCGAGAGCGAAGTCGAGAAGATCGTTGAAAAAATGAAAGATCCAATTTAATGATAGTTCGTGACCAAAACGACACGCTAAAATTATTATTTTCATGGCGTGGCACCATTCTTCCTAAAGTTTTACCTCCGCTGGGTCTGGTGATGTTGATCTCCGCCATTGTCGGTGGCATTGAATATATTGACTTGTACCGTTTTCCAGAAATCCCATTGGTCGGTTTTACGCTGATTGGGGTGGTATTGTCTATTTTTCTTGGTTTTAAAAATACCGCCTGTTATGACCGCTGGTGGGAGGCACGTAAACTATGGGGAAGTTTAATTGCTAATGCGCGTCACTTTGACCGAGATTGTCGTATTTTACCGCAAGGTCGACGTGAGCGCGTAATACAACATGTGATTGTCTTTGCCAACGTACTACGTGATCGTTTGCGCCATCAAACTGTAAGTCCCGATGCACTACATAAAACCAGTGGCATGAGCCAGCAAGCACTGACCCAACTGTATCAACAAGCCAATGCACCGCAGTACACTTTAAGCTTAATTCAATGGGAGCTGATGCTGGCCCTCAAAGAAGGTGAAATTTCTGACATCATTTATACCCAGATGAATCAGCACGTTACTGACTTAAGTTTGGTGCAAACCGGCTGTGATCGTATTGCGACCACACCCTTACCCTTTGCCTATTCAGTGCTACTGAACCGTACCGTTTATTTCTTCTGCTTTTTATTACCCTTTAGTTTGGGTTCGGTTTTGGGTTTAGCCACGCCATTATTGGTGGGTATATTGGCTTATACGTTTTTGGGGCTTGATGCACTCAGCACTGAAATCGAGGAGCCATTTGGTACACAAAGCAATGACTTGCCGCTTGATTCAATGGTTCGAACCATTGAAATTGAGCTTTTAGGAACTTTGGGTAAACCCACACCTCCGCCGATTCAAGCGCAAGACCATAACCTGCTTTAACAGGCGAACACACGCTGAACGATCTCTCTCCTCACTGGAGAGGGAATCGATTATTTAAAACTTTTATTTAAAGCTTTCCCAAATCCCCACTTGTCCGTCTTTGACCCGTGGAATATTGCCCAAACGAATCCAAGGCATATTATCTCCGTGAAAGTCACTCCCGACGGAAACTTTTAAGTTACATTGTTCAATCATGCGATCGACCATTTGGCGGGTCGATGCAGGTTCAATTGCAGGCGGTAATTCGACCGCATCACCGCCATATTCTGCAAATAGCTCAATCAGATAACGTACATTGGTGGCAGACAAATCATAGCGTGTTGGATGTGCCAGTACGGCGAAACCTTGACTCTGATGAATCACCTCAATGGTTTCAGCCAAGCCTAAACCATCAAACTTCACATAGGCTTTTTTGCCTTCTTTGATATATTTATCAAACGCTTGCTGAGGTCTTGCCACAATACCCTTTTCAACCAAAGTTTTGGCAATATGGGTACGCGTAATTCGATCGGGTTCACCATCTACTTTCGACAACACATCTGGATAAATATCGATATGGATCAGTGGCGTGAGCAAATCACAAATGTGTTTCGCTCGTTCAGCGCGAATTCGCTTTTGTTCTTCTAGCAACAGATTCAACGAAGCCAAATTTTGCATGTTCAGCGCCACAATATGTACGCCATAACTTTTGTTGGTCGAAGGACGTGACCATTGGCTTGAAATTTCGACCCCAGAAATAATTTGAATCGGTTGATTTTTTGCAACTTTTTCAGCTAAAACCAAACCATCCATGCTATCGTGGTCAGTCAATGCAAGTGTATGAATGCCTTTTTCAAGGGCTGCCTGTACCAGTAATTCTGGCGAATAAGTTCCATCAGAAATATTACTGTGTGTGTGTAAATCTACGCCTTGCATCTCTTATACTACCCCATTCACCTGAACAGAATAGATACTTTAACATGAAAGCACTTTTAGACTTTGTGCCACTCATAATTTTCTTTTGGTTATATAAAACTGTAGACCCTAAAGATGCTGAACATCCTTTATTACAATGGATTGGTTCTACAGGTGGTGTTGATAACAATAATATTCTTGTGGCTACTACAGGTTTAATCATTTCAATGTTAGTGGTCTATGGTGCATTATTTGTGCGTCAAAAATTCCATCTGGACAAACAGCAGTGGATTGTACTGTTCATGACTGTGATTTTCGGTGGTATCACCCTCATGCTCAGCGATGATTTCTATATTCGCTTAAAAGCAGCCATTTTGAACTTTGTTTTTGCTGGGGCATTCTTGGTGTCCCCGTATTTTGGTAAAGAGCGCAAGCCCCTCATCAAACGTTTATTTGGCCCTATACTGAATTTGACCGAACAAGGCTGGAAAAAACTCAACTTGGCATGGGCGGTCATGTTCGTCGGTATGGCATCTCTGCATATTTTCTTTGCCTTTATTTTTATGGAAGGAAAATACTGGGGTGAATTCACTGCATTTGGTGACATGCTGGTGATGTTTTCATTTATCATTATTCAGTTTGTAATATTGCGTAAATATTTCAAAACTTCAGAAGAATAATTTTCCGCTGAACATGCAGATGAAGAAATAGAGAGTCCGATGCCATTATTTGTGATTACCTGTACCGACCATGAAGGTACACTTGAAAAACGCCTTGCCGTACGTCCTCAGCATTTGGCTCGCCTTGAAAAACTGGCAGATGAAGGTCGTGTGATCGTGGCAGGTGCAATGCCTAAGGACCGCGATGATCTACAATCAGGATTTTATGGCAGCACGCTAATTTTAGACTTTGATAGTCGTGAAGCGTTAGATGCGTGGCTCGCAGAAGAACCTTTCTTAAAAGAAGGCATCTATGCGCACATTGATGTTAAACCTTTTAATAAAGCGCTTCCTCATGAAAAATAAGCATCCTCTACTGGTCGCTTCAGTCTTATTGAGTATCCTGCTCTGTCCAAGCACTTGGGCGGTGGAAACTGCGCCAACACCAAGCAATGCTGCGCCGGCAGTTGCCCCTGCTACGACAGCGCCTGCTTCCCCACAGGCGGCTACAGCAACAACAGCAAACCCGATTGCCAAACCACTCACCGCTGAGCAATTGGCCAAACAAAAAGCCGCGGCTGATGCTAAAGTTAAAGCCTTGGTGAAGGATCAAGAAACTCGCTTACAACAGTTAGAGAAAGCCAATCTTGAGGCGCTTTCGCAAAACCAAGAACTGCAACTTAAAAATGACAATTTAGGCGTACAGGTGCAAGTTCTACAAAGTGAGCGTAGTGCACAAATGTTTCTCTACGGTGCAGCCACGATTGCTGTGGGAATTTTCCTCGGTTTTCTGATTGCCAGTTATATTTACACCAAACGTCGCCGTCAGTGGTAATCCGCTGACTCGATGCATTTAAAGGTTTATCGCTGTGTTCCAAGCCATTGAAAATGCGGATCTCGAGTGGAAATGCATTGATGGAATTGAAATTCCCTATGCCAAGCAATTCGGAGATATCTACTTCTCCCAAGACAATGGTTTACTTGAAACACGTCATGTGTTTATCAACGCCAATGATCTGGAAGCGCGTCTCGCTGAATTAAAGGATTATGCCTACTTTCATGTTGGTGAAACTGGTTTTGGAACAGGTCTCAATGTTCTGGCACTGTGGCAACTTTGGCAGCGTATTCACCCCAATAATCACAGTCGCTTGCATGTAACCACAGTTGAAAAATTCCCTTTAAGTCAAACTGATTTAATCCGTGCCTTACAGGTTTGGCCTGAACTAAAAGCCTTAGCGGATCAGCTAATCCTTCAATATCCTTTACCAATTTCAGGCTGTCATCGTTTAGCATTTCCAGAGGATCGTTTCAGTATTGACCTGTGGTTAGGCGATGCTCATGATATTTTTCCGATCATACCAAAAACCTGCGCCGTGGATGCTTGGTTTTTAGATGGTTTTGCACCTGCCTGTAATCCAGATATCTGGCAAGAACAGGTGCTGAAAAATATTGTTCGCTTATCCAAAGTTGGTACAACCTTTACATCGTTTAGTGTGGCAGGTGTACTCAAACGTGGTCTGCGAGAGCAAGGCATTCAAGTCTCACGGCCGCGTGGTTTTTTACACAAACGGGAAATGTTAAAAGGTATTTTTGAAGCTAAAAATGATCAAGAAAATGCAGATTTAGCTGATACGCGAAGTTCACCTGCTCAATCCAAGAATGAGCTGCGTCATATTGCAATTATAGGCGCAGGAATTGCGGGTTTAAGCTGTGCCCATGCCTTTGCACAGCGCGGTCATCAAGTGACTATTTTCGATCAATCCTCGCCATTGGCTGGAGCATCGGGCAATCCTTTGGCACTGCTCAATCCTAAACTATGTCCGATTGAACAAAGTGCTGAGCATCTAATGACCTTGGCTTGGCAACACGCCTTAAATCATTATTCAAAATTTCGAGCTTTTCGGCCTATTGCCGTTCATCAGCTTGCGCTTAAGAATGCGACTGATCTTTTGGCTCTCGTTGAGCAATATCCCGAAAATGTACTCCATGCTCAAAATAATGATGCTTTAGAAGTCGAAACCACATTTCCAAGTGTGACACTGACTCAAGCGGGTTCAATTTATCCCCATCAGCTTAAAGATCAAATTCTTGAACATCCACTGATTGAGTTTAAACAAGCGCATGTTGATTGCATTGAAACAGATCAATCGAATCATTTAACGCTAATGGATCTTCAACACAGCGCTTTGGGTACTTTTGATCATGTGGTGGTGTGCTGTGCCAAAGCAAGTCAAACATTCTTTGCAGATTTTCCTGTATTGAAGCCTATTCGTGGACAAGTGAGTTGGGTGAACAATCAAACCGCCCCACTCGACTTAAAGCATGCCTATAGTTATGGCGGTTATTGCATGCAGTTAAATCCACAAGAATTGATTTTGGGCGCATCGTTTTACCCCAATCGTGATGACGATGAAGTGCTTATGGCAGACCATCAACATAATCTGGCGCTCATGGGTAGCGTATTTCCAAGCTATGCTAAAACACTGCCTAAGATTGATCAGTGGCAAGGCCGTGCATCTGTACGTGCACAAAGTTTGGATTATTTTCCGTTACTTGGGAAAATGCAGGATGATGCAGAAATTTATACTTTTGCAGGTTTAGGTTCAAAAGGCTTTTTATTTGCGCCTTTATGTAGTGAAATTTTAGTAGCTGAAGTATTAGGTGAGGCTTGCCCTGTGCCAATGCGCTTAAGAGAGAAGTTAAATCCAAGACGTTTTCAAAAAAAACTTAAAGCCAAGAAACCCTACTTTAAAGCGAACGAATCCACTATTTCTTAACGGATCGTGCTGTTTTCGATGTTCAATATTTTCATATATAACATTTGGAATCATAAAAAAGCGCCTTTCGGCGCTTTTTATCTTAAGCACCCTGCTCGAGTGTTCCACCTGCATCACGAACTGCACGTGTTCCGCCCATCAGCACAACATAATCACGTGAACTATCAAAGCCTTCTAACTTTTCAGCTGCACGTGGAGCTTTACTTCCACCACCACATAATATGTATATCGACTGATCCGAGGCCACTTGAGTCAAGCTCTCTGCAGTTAAGCTGTCAATGGGCTGATGCTGTGCCCCCTTAACATGCCCTTCAGCATAGGCTTTTGAATCGCGAACATCCCAGATAATTGCATTTTCTGGGAACTCAAATGTCGTAATTTCCTGTTTACGGATCATTGTGCACTCCTTTGATGTAAACAACACTTGGCAAATGAAGAAAACATCCCTAGCATCTCAGATATTCTTTCCCTTTGTAAAGGTCTAAACTATGCCTTCTTTCGATATTGTTTCAGAATTAGAGATTTTTGAAGTTAATCATGCAGTTCAAAACACTGAAAAAGAAATCGCAACGCGTTTCGATTTCCGTGGACACGACGTAAAAATTGAAATTAGCGAAAAAAATAAAGAAATCAAAATCAGCACTGAAAGTGATTTCCAATGTGAACAAGTGTATAACATGCTTGAAAATCATTTCTTTAAACGTAAAGTCGACATTCAAGCCCTTGATCCACAAAAGATGACCGCTTCCGGTAAAAATGTGATTCAAGTCATCAAATTGAAAGATGGACTTGACTCTGATACTGCAAAAAAAATTAATAAAGCCATTAAAGAAAGCGGCATCAAAGCGCAATCTTCTATTCAAGGCGACAAAATTCGTATCACGGACAAAAAACGCGATACATTACAACAAGTCATGGCGTTCTTAAAAGAACAACAGTTTGGTGTTCCGCTACAATTTAATAACTTCAAAGACTAACTCTCTTTGTACACAATCATAGGAATGGATTATGGCTCAAGGCAATCGTTTATCTAAACTTGTAAAAGCAACGTCTAAGTTTCCACAAGGGATTCGCAGTGCGTTATGGAGCAAAGCTTTTGGCCGTGTCGTTCCTATGGTGGGTTCTGCAAAGCTGCGTTATTTAGAGGTAACGCATGCAAAAGTGGTGGTGAAAATTGAAAACCACAAAGCGATGCAGAACCACATTGGGCAAATTCATGCCTGTGCCATGGCATTGATTGCAGAAACTGCAACAGGCTTTGTGACTGGAATGAATGTACCTGACAGCTCGATTATGTTAATTAAAAGCTTACATGTCGATTTTAAGCGCCCGACCAAGGGTGCCATGACGGCAGTTGCCACACTGACCGATCAACAGCAAAAACAAATGCGAGAGTCCGAAAAAGGTGAAACCTTGGTTCAGGTCAGCGTCACCGATGAAACAGGCGAAGAACCGATCCAATGCGAAATGCTGTGGGCTTGGATTTCTAAATCACACTTAAAAAAATAAGTAAATAAATTCTTTTAAAACTTACCTTTAGGTAAGTTTTAATTTAACCATATTACAAAAAATAGCACACATTTCTACACTATTGCCATGAGTGTAAATTAACCGATGATGTCTGAATCATTCTTAGATCTCAGGTTTTCACCATGAAAAAACGACTCATTGTTTTACTGTTGGCATCATTGGCATTGAATGCGTATGCGAAGAATCCTTCTACGATAGATAATCATCCAAATGCACCACTGTCTACTTTATCCAAACACAATACGACTGAACACAATAAAAAAATCGTTACCGATTTTTATAATGGCGTCTTTATCAAGCATCAAGTCCAAGCCTATGCTGATCAATATATTGGTTCACAATATATTCAGCACAACCCACATGTACCGGATGGCAAAGCACCCTTTGTTGATTATTTCACAGGCTATTTTAAAGAAAATCCTGAAGCGCAGAATATCATCAAAAGTGTGGTGGCAGAGAATGACCTAGTGGTACTGCATGTACATTCAAAGCAAAATAAAACAGATCGCGGTGTAGCGATCGTGGATATTTTTCGATTGAAACAAGGCAAAATTATTGAACATTGGGATGTGATTCAAGATATTCCTGAACAATCTGCCAATACCAATACGATGTTTTAACTACAATCATCCATTAAAATTTAAAAAAATCCCAAACAAGTTGGGATTTTTTAGGTTTCGGATTTAGCCAAGTGACTCAACGGCTAGAAACTTTTGCTTTACATCTTCTGGAATTTGACGCTTACCACCTTTGACATCGACCGCAACAAAGGTAAATACACCTTCAGTGACCCGTTTTGCAGGACGTGAACTGTCATGACTGTCCCATACTTCGATTTGCATCTGGATGGAGGTATTGCCCAATTTTATAATTTTGGTATAACAACTAATCACATCTCCGACTTTCACAGGAACCAAGAAAGTCATCTGATTAATTGAAATGGTTGCACAGCGCCCTTTAGTATAGCGCTCCGCGTGAATTGCGCCCGCCAAGTCCATTTGTGAGACGATCCATCCACCAAAAACATCCCCACTCCAGTTAGTATCTGCAGGCATTGCGATGGTTTGAAGGGATAGAGTACCTTCAGGTTTTACTTGAGAATCTGACACATTCACTCCACATATTGGCATTTATTGATGTGCACTCAATTGTTGATCCAACCATTCTTGCAGTTGGTTTGCACGAAGCGCGCCGCTTATTCTAGCAATTTCAGTGGTTTTTTTCATCAACACCAATGTAGGAATACTTCGAACATTAAAAGCGCTGCTCAATCTTGGGTTAGCTTCAGTGTCTATCTTTGCAAACACAACCTGAGGATTATTTTTTGCAACTTCAGCGAAGTGTGGTGCCATCGTTTTGCACGGCCCACACCATTCAGCCCATAAATCGACCAAAATGGGCAAATCACTATTGCTGACAAAGTTACTGAAATTCTGCTCATTTAAATCGATTGGTGCGAGTGGAATGAGTGACTGATGACACTGGCCACAACTCGGTTGGCCATCTAGCTTATCTTCAGGTACACGGTTTTTCGCATTACATGATGGACAGACAATAATCATTTCACATACTCCAATAGACTGATTGAGAATTTTAGTTCAGTTCAGATTACTTGTCCTTAATTCTTCTCAAAATAACAACCAAAACAGTTTATTAGAGCAAGCCCTAATACTTAGATAAAATCGTAAATAAAAAGTGAAATGTCATCCGCTTAAACTCTAATTTTAGTTTGAAAAACACATTGATCAAACGACATACTCACAGTTTACGTCTATGGTTTTTTTTAAATTTATTGTGTCCGTTTAAACCCAAATTTATTCGAGATGCTATGATATTGGCATTATTGAATTCACTATTTTAGGAGTGATCACATGAGCGAAAATATTGGCTTTGCAGGTCAAATTGGTCCTGAACAACTCACTCAAGTTGTCGAAAAAGGTTTTAAATCTGTCGTTAATAATCGTCCAGATATGGAAGGTGGTCCTGAACAACCGACGAGCGCTCAAATAGAAGAAGAAGCACGTCAGCAAGGTTTAGATTATGTGTATCAGCCTGTGGTTGCAGGACAAATTACGGAACTTGATGTGCGTACTTTTGCCAATCATTATAATGAATTGCCCAAACCTATTTTAATGTTCTGCCGTACCGGTAATCGCTCAAATAACTTATACCAACTTGCCAAACAAATGGATTTGCTGGATGACTAAATATTTCATTCGCTCCATATTTCTAATGGCATTGGCTTTAACAGGATCATTCTCATATGCGAGCATAGATGGATTGAGTAAAACGCTCAATACCAATGTAAGCGTGTCAGGTGAGATGACCACGGAAAAGTTTAAACAACTGATGAAGCAAGGCTTTAAGTCAGTCATTGTGAACCGTCCAGATCAGGAACAAGGCAATTTGACCACAGCAAGCGAGCTGCGTAGCTTGGCTGAAAAATCACAGATTAGTTTGATTTATCAGCCCGTGATTTCTGGTCAAATTCGCTCTTCAGATGTTGAAGAGTTTGCAAAATATTACAACAGCCTACCAAAACCTATACTTTTAGTATGCAAGTCTGGAAGCCGTTCTACAGTACTCTTTAATCACGCCAAATCTTCAGGACTGTTACATGAATAAAGTGTTATTGGTTTTACTTAGTGTCGTTTTATTGGCCAGTTGTAGTTCAATGAATGTAAGACCTACAGTTGGTGTTAGCATGGGAACTGCGATTTAAATTTTCATTCCCATCTTCATTTGAAAACAGCGCCGAAGCGCTGTTTTTTATTTTTCACACACTGTTAATTTAGTTAGCGTCATTACAGCTTGAGCTTGTACCAAAGGGGCTGGTCATATTAGGTCCATTCTTAGAGGTAATATCAACGTCGTTAGATAGATAAGATAATCCTAAAGATGTGGTACCTACGATTAAATTATCTGAAACTAGTGACTTCGCCGTTAATTGAATATTTAACCAGCTCGAAAATATTTTAGGATACTGAATTTGTAGATCAAAACGTCCATTTCCATCAGTCGTATACTTATTATCTGTGGCAGGTTGACCTTCCCTATTAATATATGAAACAACTTGCACTGTTTGCCCATTTAGAGGTTTAAGTTGCGTGATTTCTTGACCATCTAAATTAACTATTTCACTTAAAGAATTATTTGAATTACAACCTGCTGTAGGATGATAAACATATTTTACAGTGCCATCTACCTCATCAAAACTATAGCCACCTTTTACATACAATAGTGAATTTATACCCATTCTAACATCACGATATGGTAATGGTTTTCCGTCAATATCATTTACTTGAACAGAAATATTTTTATAGTAATAAACTCCATTAGCTGAGTCGGCAATGGTAGTTGGATTGTATGCCACTGTTATAGCACCCACTGGCTTAGGTACATCTGAATTAATAATGTTCAATTTATACTTATAAATAGTTGTAGATTGACCAAAATTGGCCTCCAAATTTAAGCCATCACTAATAAACTTTTCTGCTGAGTAATTTGCACTACGAGCACTTTCCGACATTTTTAACGTATATCGAATTTGACCATTTAAGTCAGTTTGACTAGCCTCTGCTACATATTGAACACCATTAAGAGCAACATCTTTAATTTTCAGTGAAATAGCTTGATTGGGTAATACTGCACCATTGTCATCTACTGCCGTTAAAATAAGAGTGGTCTGATCCCCACGTACATTTAATGTCGACTTCGTAGTTTCAAATAACACGATGCTTGTAGTATCTAAAGTAGTATCTTTATTACCATTTACAGTAATCGTCTGTTCTTGTGATAACTTTCCAGCATTTGCAGAAGCCTTGACCGTGAATCCTTTATTGATTAATTCTGTAATATTAGATGAGGTTGTTGGCGTATTAATAATAAATATAGCATTTCCATTTTCATCACTACTTACTACTGATTTACCATTTATTACCACATTATTTGTTGAGTCAATAATTGATAAACTGATATCGACTTCCTCTAGACCACCTTTATTTGCATCCAAGGCGCGGACTGTAACCACTAAACTATCATTACTTGCTGCTAAAGATAACTTGGAAAGCTCTATTTTTAAAGAATTTGCAACCTGTTCTGAATTTTCTATGGGTTCTTCAATATCGATATTATCATTAGACTCTTCTTTATAATAGCCACCACCACCACCACAACTTGCAAGCATAATAGATAAAGCTATTATAGATATTTTTAATCCCAAATGATTATTCATAATTTCCCCGAAAGATTATTGATATAGAGCTGTTGATCTACTCGTTATTAGCCACTATGTAACCATAGTTGTGACTTTGTGTAAACATAAGGCTACGAAATGTTCATACTATGTTAATTTATTTTTATTTTTTAGAACTTAATATCATGTACGACATTATTATTATTGGTGCAGGCACGGCAGGGATCACGGCCTATAAAGAAGCCATTAAACATACTCAAAATATTCTGATTATAAATGAAGGCCCCTGGGATACGACCTGTGCCCGCGTGGGATGCATGCCAAGCAAAGTATTAATTTCTACAGCAAACAGAATGCATGAAGCACAGACAGCATCAAAGGTAGGTTTGCACATTGATGCGACAATCGATACTTCAAATGTCATGCAACATGTAAGGTCTTTGCGAGATCGTTTTACTCAAGCAACACTAAAAGATGTCAACTCATGGGATGAGTCTCACAAAATCACGGGTAAAGCACACTTTATCAATCACAACACCATTCAAGTGAATGATCGACACTATCAATCTAAAAGTTTTATTCTAGCAGTCGGATCTCAGCCAACAATCAATGGGGATTGGAAAAAAGACATTGGAGAACACTTACTCACCTCAGATCAAGTTTTTGAAATTCCAATACTTCCAAAAAGTTTAGCTGTAATAGGCAGTGGTGTTATCGCAATCGAGCTGGCACAAGCAATGCATCGTTTAGGCGTAGAAACCACTGTTTTTGCACGTAGCCGCAAAGTTGGATCATTGTCGAGCCCAAATCTACAAGCCTTGGCAGTAGATGTACTCAGCCAAGAACTTAAAATCAAATTTGAGGTGTTGCCTGAACAGGTTAGCCTTGAAAATGATAAAGTTAAAGTTACCTTTAAAGAAAATAACGAACTTAAAGAAATTGAGGTGGATTATATTCTCAATGCAACTGGTCGAAAATCATTACTCTCTACACTTCAATTGGAAAATATAGCCCCCGCATTTAAAGATGCAGATCATCTTCTTTTTGATGCAGAGACGAATCAGCTGGCTGACTATCCTATTTTCGTGGCTGGAGATGCATATACCGACTCACCTATCCAGCACGAAGCTGCACATGCAGGACGTAAAGCAGTTAAAAATTGCTTAAACTATGCAAATTCAAATTCAGTAACAACACTGGTACCCCTAGGAATTATGTTCTGTTCACCTGAAATGGCAGGTCTAGGTCAAACGTATAAGACCTTAACAGAGCATGGAATTGATTTTGTCGTTGGCGAAGTTTCATATGCGAAACAAGGCCGAGCCATTGTGAATGGGAAAAATGTGGGGGCGGCAGAAGTATATGTGGATCGAACTACACGTAAGTTACTCGGTGCAGAACTTTTTGTTGATCATGCAGAACATCTGGCTCACTTACTGGCTTGGCAAGTCGCTCATGATTTAACGGTTGATCAAATATTGGAACAACCTTTTTATCACCCTACCCTTGAAGAAGGTATTCGTACAGCCTTAAAACATGCTCAAAGACAGCTGGATTAAGTGCTGATCTATCCACTTAGAACTCAAGATACAGTCTATTTACCAAATTTTACAGAAGAGCCTATCCTCACCGATCAGGCTCTTCTTGTTTATGTAGAACGTGGGGAGACTTTGGCGATGCTTAAAGGACAAGAAAGATTATAGTTGATACGTCAAAATTTCGTCCAAAAAAAACACCCCCTTCATCATTAAGATGAAGGGGGTGTTTTAGGAATTAATGAGCTGGCGATGACTTACTCTCACATGGGTAACCCCACACTACCATCAGCGCGAAGAGGTTTCACTTCTGAGTTCGGGAAGGGATCAGGTGGTTCACTCTTGCTATTGTCGCCAGCACAACTGTTTATGGATACTTGCATTGGTCTTATTTAGATGCCAAGGCGTTCTACCAAAAGAGTTATTAACAGAATAATATTTGAGTTGCAGTTTAGGTACTTGCGATTACTAAATCAAGGTTTTTGTATCAATTAGATCAACAACACCAACTGTTTGGGTGTTGTATAGTCAAGCCTCACGAGTAATTAGTATTGGTCAGCTTCACATATCACTATGCTTCCACATCCAACCTATCAACGTTGTAGTCTTCAACGGCTCTTTAGAGGACATATAGTCCTAGGGAAATCTAATCTTGAGGTAGGCTTCCCGCTTAGATGCTTTCAGCGGTTATCCCTTCCGAACATAGCTACCCGGCGATGCGACTGGCGTCACAACCGGTACACCAGAGGTTCGTCCACTCTGGTCCTCTCGTACTAGGAGCAGATCCTCTCAAATTTCCAACGCCCACGGTAGATAGGGACCGAACTGTCTCACGACGTTCTAAACCCAGCTCGCGTACCTCTTTAAATGGCGAACAGCCATACCCTTGGGACCTGCTTCAGCCCCAGGATGAGATGAGCCGACATCGAGGTGCCAAACACCGCCGTCGATATGAACTCTTGGGCGGTATCAGCCTGTTATCCCCAGAGTACCTTTTATCCGTTGAGCGATGGCCCTTCCATACAGAACCACCGGATCACTAAGACCTACTTTCGTACCTGCTCGACTTGTGGGTCTCGCAGTTAAGCGCGCTTTTGCCTTTATACTCTACGCGTGATTTCCGACCACGCTGAGCGCACCTTCGTACTCCTCCGTTACTCTTTAGGAGGAGACCGCCCCAGTCAAACTACCCACCAGACATGGTCCTCGCTCCAGATTATGGAGCAGAGTTAGAACCTCAATATTACCAGGGTGGTATTTCAAGATTGGCTCCACTTGAACTAGCGTCCAAGTTTCAAAGCCTCCCACCTATCCTACACAAGTAAGATCAAAGTTCAATGTCAAGCTGCAGTAAAGGTTCACGGGGTCTTTCCGTCTAGCCGCGGGTACACCGCATCTTCACGGCGAATTCGATTTCACTGAGTCTCTGCTGGAGACAGCGCCCCCATCATTATGCCATTCGTGCAGGTCGGAACTTACCCGACAAGGAATTTCGCTACCTTAGGACCGTTATAGTTACGGCCGCCGTTTACTGGGGCTTCGATCAAGAGCTTCGCTTACGCTAACCCCATCAATTAACCTTCCAGCACCGGGCAGGCATCACACCCTATACGTCCACTTTCGTGTTTGCAGAGTGCTATGTTTTTAATAAACAGTTGCAGGGGCCTGGTTTCTGTGGCTATCAATAGCTCAGGAAGTAAATTCCATCACCGTCGACAGCGTACCTTCTCCCGAAGTTACGGTACCATTTTGCCTAGTTCCTTCAGCAGAGTTCTCTCAAGCGCTTTGGTCTACTCGACCTGACCACCTGTGTCGGTTTAGGGTACGATTCCTGTGTAACTGAAGCTTAGAGACTTTTCCTGGAAGTATGGTATCAGCCACTTCGCTAATAAATTAGCTTGCTATCAGTTCTCAGCATAGAGCACCCCGGATTTGCCTAAGATGCATGCCTACTACCTTTCACCTGGACAACCAACGCCAGGCTGACTTAACCTTCTCCGTCCTCTCATCGCATTACACAGAAGTATTGGAATATTAACCAATTTCCCATCGACTACGCCTCTCGGCCTCGCCTTAGGGGTCGACTCACCCAGCCCCGATTAACGTTGGACTGGAACCCTTGGTCTTTCAGCGAACGAGTTTTTCACTCGTTTTGTCGTTACTCACGTCAGCATTCGCACTTCTGATACCTCCAGCAGACTTCTCAATCCACCTTCATCGGCTTACAGAACGCTCCCCTACCACTTGCAATAAATTGCAAATCCGCAGCTTCGGCATATAGTTTTAGCCCCGTTACATCTTCCGCGCAGGCCGACTCGACTAGTGAGCTATTACGCTTTCTTTAAAGGATGGCTGCTTCTAAGCCAACCTCCTAGCTGTCTATGCCTTCCCACATCGTTTCCCACTTAACTATAATTTTGGGGCCTTAGCTGGCGGTCTGGATTGTTTTCCTCTTGACTACGGACGTTAGCACCCGCAGTCTGTCTCCCGGATAGTACTCATTGGTATTCGGAGTTTGCATCGGTTTGGTAAGTCGGGATGACCCCCTAGCCGAAACAGTGCTCTACCCCCAATGGTATTCGTCCGAGGCGCTACCTAAATAGCTTTCGGGGAGAACCAGCTATCACCAGGCTTGATTAGCCTTTCACCCCTATCCACAAGTCATCCCCTGGCTTTTCAACGACAGTGGGTTCGGTCCTCCAGTTAGTGTTACCCAACCTTCAACCTGCTCATGGATAGATCGCCTGGTTTCGGGTCTACACCCAGCAACTAAACGCCCTATTAAGACTCGATTTCTCTACGGCTCCCCTATTCGGTTAACCTTGCTACTGAATGTAAGTCGCTGACCCATTATACAAAAGGTACGCAGTCACCGGACTCAATGCCGGCTCCCACTGCTTGTATGCATGCGGTTTCAGGATCTATTTCACTCCCCTCACAGGGGTTCTTTTCGCCTTTCCCTCACGGTACTGGTTCACTATCGGTCAGTCAGGAGTATTTAGCCTTGGAGGATGGTCCCCCCATATTCAGACAAGGTTTCACGTGCCCCGCCCTACTCGACATCATCATATAAGCCCTTTCGTGTACAGGACTATCACCCACTACGGTTGCACTTCCCAGAGCATTCCACTAGAACTTATATGACTTAATGGGCTTTTCCCCGTTCGCTCGCCGCTACTAAGGGAATCTCAATTGATTTCTTTTCCTAAGGGTACTGAGATGTTTCACTTCCCCTCGTTCGCCTTGCAACACTATGTATTCATGTTGCAATACCTACCTTATGGTAAGTGGGTTTCCCCATTCAGAAATCTCCGGATCACAGGATATTTGCCGCCTCCCCGGAGCTTATCGCAGGCTATTACGTCTTTCATCGCCTCTGACTGCCAAGGCATCCACCACATGCACTTAATTACTTGACTATACAACCCCAAACAGTCGTAGTACTTTACAAGCAGTACTAGGACAGAAGTCACTTACGTTACTTCATACAGTTCGTTGTTTCGTGTATTTAAACACTATATAGCTTCAATCTAATTCATATACCAAAACGCTTGATTCAGTTAATCGCTAGTTTCTCATCACTTCACTTTCATTCAATCGTTTCACTTGCGTGTAACAATTCAATGTCAATTTAGTTCTGAGCCTTAAACAATTTATTTCAACTCAAATATATTCTGTTAATGATTGCTCTAGCCTTCGTCAGGTCTAGAAACTGTGATAAATCACAGAGATTACCAAGTCCGCATATCTTAATGCTTGTACTTGTTAATCTCTATAAGCTATCTAGCTGTTTGCTTGTTTTGCATTCGAACATCGCTTCGTTTGATTAAAGCCTGCGCGAAGCATAGCTTCTTGCTTTAAATTTCAAGGAAAAGCATGCTTTTCTTGTCTTGAAATTTGGTGGAGACTAACGGAGTCGAACCGTTGACCTCCTGCGTGCAAAGCAGGCGCTCTACCAACTAAGCTAAGTCCCCAGCTTATCATATAGATTCGATATATCTTCTTATCCTTCACTCCGATGAATTGCTTCATCTTCGTTCGTTAGATTGGTGGGTCTGACAAGATTTGAACTTGTGACCCCACGCTTATCAAGCGTGTGCTCTAACCAACTGAGCTACAGACCCTCAGATACATCTTCATGAAGAACAACTTGTTGTGGATTCTTACCGATCGTCAATCTTTCGTTAAGGAGGTGATCCAGCCGCAGGTTCCCCTACGGCTACCTTGTTACGACTTCACCCCAGTCATCGGCCACACCGTGGTAAGCGTCCCCCCTAAGGTTAGACTACCTACTTCTGGTGCAACAAACTCCCATGGTGTGACGGGCGGTGTGTACAAGGCCCGGGAACGTATTCACCGCGGCATTCTGATCCGCGATTACTAGCGATTCCGACTTCATGGAGTCGAGTTGCAGACTCCAATCCGGACTACGATCGGCTTTTTGAGATTAGCATCCTATCGCTAGGTAGCAACCCTTTGTACCGACCATTGTAGCACGTGTGTAGCCCTGGTCGTAAGGGCCATGATGACTTGACGTCGTCCCCGCCTTCCTCCAGTTTGTCACTGGCAGTATCCTTAAAGTTCCCGGCTTAACCCGCTGGCAAATAAGGAAAAGGGTTGCGCTCGTTGCGGGACTTAACCCAACATCTCACGACACGAGCTGACGACAGCCATGCAGCACCTGTATCAGAGTTCCCGAAGGCACCAATCCATCTCTGGAAAGTTCTCTGTATGTCAAGACCAGGTAAGGTTCTTCGCGTTGCATCGAATTAAACCACATGCTCCACCGCTTGTGCGGGCCCCCGTCAATTCATTTGAGTTTTAGTCTTGCGACCGTACTCCCCAGGCGGTCTACTTATCGCGTTAGCTGCGCCACTAAAGTCTCAAAGACCCCAACGGCTAGTAGACATCGTTTACGGCATGGACTACCAGGGTATCTAATCCTGTTTGCTCCCCATGCTTTCGTACCTCAGTGTCAGTATTAGGCCAGATGGCTGCCTTCGCCATCGGTATTCCTCCAGATCTCTACGCATTTCACCGCTACACCTGGAATTCTACCATCCTCTCCCATACTCTAGCCAACCAGTATCGAATGCAATTCCTAAGTTAAGCTCAGGGATTTCACATTTGACTTAATTGGCCACCTACGCACGCTTTACGCCCAGTAAATCCGATTAACGCTTGCACCCTCTGTATTACCGCGGCTGCTGGCACAGAGTTAGCCGGTGCTTATTCTGCGAGTAACGTCCACTATCTCAGAGTATTAATCCAAGTAGCCTCCTCCTCGCTTAAAGTGCTTTACAACCAAAAGGCCTTCTTCACACACGCGGCATGGCTGGATCAGGGTTCCCCCCATTGTCCAATATTCCCCACTGCTGCCTCCCGTAGGAGTCTGGGCCGTGTCTCAGTCCCAGTGTGGCGGATCATCCTCTCAGACCCGCTACAGATCGTCGCCTTGGTAGGCCTTTACCCCACCAACTAGCTAATCCGACTTAGGCTCATCTATTAGCGCAAGGTCCGAAGATCCCCTGCTTTCCCCCGTAGGGCGTATGCGGTATTAGCAGTCGTTTCCAACTGTTGTCCCCCACTAATAGGCAGATTCCTAAGTATTACTCACCCGTCCGCCGCTAAGTTAGGTAGCAAGCTACCTTCCCCCGCTCGACTTGCATGTGTTAAGCCTGCCGCCAGCGTTCAATCTGAGCCATGATCAAACTCTTCAGTTTAATATTGCTTAGTACCTTAAAGGGTACCAATCTTGGCTCATCAATCTTCTGACAAATATTTCTCAAATAAACTTCGAGTAATTTCTACCAGTAAATCAATGAAAATAATTTCGATCGATCAATCAGTAAAAATCCACACAAGTTGTTCTTCATAATCTCTTAATGATCTTCTTGTTGGTTCGTCACCAGCAAGCTAGGTCGGCTATACTACTCTCTTTCGAAGAATAGTCAACAGGTTTTGCTAATTATTTTTTAACTCGTTCAATAAACTTAAATTTAACCACTTGGACTAAGCTATTGTTTATCAACAAGTTTTAATCAACATCACCGCCGATGGATGTGCATTCTACAGCATTTCTAACGCCATACAACCCCCTTTCTCAATTATTTTAAGAAAAGTGCGCTGAGTGGCTATTTATTAGTCAAAATAGCCCTTTTTTTCTATTTTTTGAGTGTACACGGTACTGGATTGAGAATTTTATCCAAGATTTTTTCTTGATTATTCCTTTCTTGCCACTTTAAAGGCCGACAATCAATGTATTCACAGTAGCCACTTTCACCACTTTCTTGAATGCCATCAATTTCAACTTGATATTTAAAACTTCCGACATAACCCGCCGCTAAACCAAACTTATAATCTCCACGGCTTTGCGCATTTACTACAATGCTTCGATTTGAATTTTTAAAGTTCCATTCAAACTCTCGCGGCAAATACATGTCTTGTTGATTGGGCGTAGTCACTTTGGGATAAACACGATGCACTTTAAAGTAGACCTGTTCATCAAACATTTCCGAAGTATGGTTCGTTAAATCTCGAAGATAAATTCTTGACTGCATAATTTGGTTGAAATTATTGCGAATCTGCGCCAACAGTAATTGTCGTTGATTGTTTAAATTGATGATTTGATAGGTGAAAAAGCAAAGTGGTAAATAAGGCAAATTCATTGCACGGGCATATTCGAAACTACCCAAATGATTAATTGAATAACTTTGCCCCTTATAGATGATTTCACCTGTGCAGTGGCACATCAAAGACCAATGATCAAAAAGTCCAAATTTAGATTTGGTAAAATGTGAAATGATTGGCTGGGTGTTTATATGAAGATTTACCGATAGCTCTTCATCACTGCGAATCAATTGAAAATGAGGAATACTGCCCTTGAGGCATTCGCGCTCTCCAAATTTGAATTGATTTTGCTCAAAGTCACAATCATCAGCGACCGAATAGGCATTAAAATGACCCACCATATGCGGGCTTATGCTACTGATTAACGAAACTGTATCAAGTGCGCTGTGTTTAATGGCGTATTCATTGCGCAGCATGGGAGCGTTGGGCTGACCAATAATGGTCAAAAAATTAAAATAATGCAGCGGTGCGGGCAAACCCGGAATCATCAATCCTTGATGAATAATTTTAAAGCGACCTTTCGGTCCATGATAATTGAGCTTAAAAGGAAATTGAGCTTGATTCAGCTGTTTAGAGTCATCGACCAAATTCATTAACAACTGCATAGCAAGCTCCTTTCTATATGTTTATCTCATTTTATGTAAGCTTCTTTCGAGCCATAAATGTGGTCACAAAACCAGATAATGCGTAAATAATTGAAATCACTAAAATACCTACAGGAATGTTATAAGTCACTGCTGCGAAGATAAATACAATAATTGGTAGGACTGCAAAAGGTACACGCTTACGTTCTACCGTCTTAAATGAATAATATTTAATATTCGAAATCATCAATAAACCAACCGCAATAATCACAGCGGCATTGATGGCTTGAATTCCCTTTTCTCGTAAATCGAAAATGTCTGGAAAATCTAGTCCAACCCAAACCAATGAAATAATCATAACGGCTGCCAGCGGACTTGCAACACCAATAAAGTAACGTTTATCGACAACACCAATTTGCACATTGAAACGCGCCAAACGAAAGGCAGCACACGCGGTATAGACAAAACATGCGGCTAAACCGATACGGCCTAGATCGTGCAAACTCCAGCTATACATTAAAATTGCAGGTGCAACACCAAAAGCCAACATATCAGAGAGTGAATCGAACTGTTCACCAAATGGGCTTTGCGCGCCAATGGCACGCGCCACACGACCATCTAAACCATCAAAGAGTGCTGCAATAAAAATGGCATAAATCGCTTGAGTATATTCACCATTCATACTGGCAATGATGGAATAAAATCCCGACAACAATGCGGCTGTGGTGATGAGATTCGGCCACAGATAGATACCACGACGTTTAACCTTCTGCCCTTCTTGGGTATGCTCCTCTTCTTCCACTTCAAAAGTGATGCCATCAAAACCTGGTACATCACGTGTAGAAGACTCGCTTTCAGGTTTATTTATATTTGTCATGTCATTGTCCTAACTGTAGCCTTGTCCGTTAATTAAACTTATTCGCCCACTAACCAGCGAACTGCAGCATGACCACCATTTTCAGTCATGCGTAAATGTGGAAATAACCACTGCAATGCTTCATCAGCATCTTCAGAGAATTTCCAAGGTGGATTAATCACCAACAAACCACATCCATTCAATCCCACTGGAGTATCATCTGGCCATACACAAATTTCACAGACCAACTGACGGCGAATGCCTGTTTTGCTCATTTTCTTTTCAAAACGATCAATCATGGCGCGATCTTTAATTGGATACCAAACTGCAAAACAACCTGTAGGCCATTTACGATGCGCAAGGGTCAATAACTCAACCAATTGTGGAAAATCCTTACGCTCAAGTTCGTAAGGCGGATCAATCATCACCAAACCACGTTTTTCTGCTGGTGGAATCACACCTGACAAACCCTCATATGCATCACGCTCATGAAGACCTGCACGGCGATCACGAATATTCATATAAAGCTGTTGAAATACGTCTTTCTGCATTTCAAAAATAGTGGCTTTATCAATTTCACGCATCCCTTCAAGGGCAAACCAAGGTGAACCTGGGTATGCACCTTTACCTGATGTGCTGCGCATCGCTTCAACAATCTTTAAATATTGTTGAACGCCTTCAGGAGCCTGACGTGTAATTGAGTCATCCAGTTTAACTAAACGATGAATACCATTTAAAAACTCACCTGATTTTTGCGCAGCAGCAGTCGACAAATCATATTTACCCGCGCCACCATGCGTATCTACATAGCGATAAGGTTTATCTTTAGCGTTAAAACGGTTCAATAGTTGCAGCAATAACACATGTTTCATGACATCGGCAAAGTTGCCTGCATGGAAATGGTGACGGTAATTCATGTTCAGATTAATTCCTAAGTTCAATATGCATTTTAGCACGAAAAAATATTTCTTCACTGCCCATCGATTGCACTAAAATGTATGGACATTATTTTTAATCATGTTGACCCATTTTATGGAAACGATAGCCCTTGCTTCAAATTGGAATATTGAAAGGATTATCGACAGTTTAGATCAACACGGCTATGCCCTTATTGATGAAGCTTATTCATCAACTTATTTAAGTGATTTAGTTACAGAATGCACATCTAATCTCGATCGTTTTCGAGATGCGGCTATTCAAAATGGCGTGGTCAGCAATATTCGCAGCGATCATATACTCTGGATCAATGATGAATTGGTTCATGCTCAGCATCATATCGAACAATTAAATGGGCTGGCTCAAGAATTTAATCGTTATTTTTATCTCGGTATTAAAGAGGTTGAAGCGCATTTTGCTTGCTATAACGCAGGTGAGTTTTATGCCTTACATCGCGACAACCCTCAAGGTAAAAATGGTCGAATGATTTCTTCAGTATTGTATTTACATGAAGACTGGCAATCGGATTGGGGTGGTGAACTGCGCTTGCAAGATAAACATGAACAGTGGCATATCATCGAACCGAAACCGAATCGTATTGCACTCTTTCAAAGTGATTTACTACATGAGGTTTTGCTGTCCAAACAGCAGCGTTTATCGATTACCGCATGGCTACGTAGTCACAACTCAATTTGGTAAAGCTTTAAATTCGGCATAACATCCTCATATAATGCACATTCACGATGAGGATGTAACCGATGCGACCCAACACTCAACAGATTATTCAGCGTATTGGTGAAACCGATCAACTGTATCTGCAGGGTAACCACCCACAACTCGCCATAGAACGCGCAGAGCTTCGTTTAGAGTTGGTGACTTTAAGTCATTTGCGCCAAGAGCAGATTCATTTCTTACAAGAAGCCATTGTCATTCTCGAACAAGCTCGAATTGAATTTGATGAAATCTCGAAAGCGTTGTTTATTGATCTTTCATTGCACCTTGCTAAAACGTATATGGTGTATTTTGAACTTACACGCGAAAAACGTTTTGCAATTATTACTGAGCAGATTTTAAAACCTTGGGTAAGTGACGAGTTCGGTGACATTTATTTCTTTCTGGCTTATGCGACGATGTCGAAAGAAGAAAAAGCATTAACCCGACACTGGCTCACCAAGTACAGTAAAACACAGGCATGCGATGTACTCTTACTTAATGAACATCATGCATTTGAGTCTCTGCATCAACAAGACTGGTTTCAAGAACTGATTACTCAGAAAATGCAGTAATTAGACATATTAAAAAAGCGCCATTTAGGACGCTTTTTTAATATAAATTTTAAGTATTTAGCTTGATCTCTATGGATACAGCTAGGAGTAAGCCATTTGTAGTTTGTGATAGGCATCCATGTGCAATTGTTGATTGAGCTCATCAATCCAAATCGCCCAATCATCGTCTTGCACCAAGTAACGAATGAGAAAATCACGTTGCGAAACATTCCAAAAAGGTGCTTCGTGCAAATTCACATGCGCTGGAAGTTGATGGGTTCGGATATACAGCTCCATTGCGGCTGGACTACTGGCTAAACCGAGCTGAGAAAACAGTAACGCTAAAGATGGCTTATTGGTCATGATTTTCACCCCTATATCAGCGAATTGGTATCTTATTATTGAATTAACTTATAAGACATTGCATAAAAAACCTAGCACTTTGGCTAGGTTTCTTGTATCAATTTGTTTTATGAATGATCTACACCATCATGCTGATGCAATAGCGCATTTAAGGTGTCGACCACAATGGCCCACTCGTCATCTTTTTTCCAATGATCCAGAATAAAATCGTGTTGGTTCTTGGTCCAGAAGCTGGCTTTGTGTAGTGGCGTGTCTTGATCAAGTTGATGTTCTTTCACAAAGCGTTCAATTGCAACTTGATCTGAATCTAAACCAAGTTGTTGAAATAATAATTCTAAGGTCGGTTGTTCATCAAACATGGACGTATCCTTTTCGCTTTTATTGTTCACCTCTACCCTAAACTGATCTGTTTCAGCTTTCAGTTGCGTCTTTATCACCAGATGTTATTTTTTGTTCTAAGTTTTTAGTTTACATAAAAAAAGCACCCCAAAATGGAGTGCTTTTTAACTTAATCTACATGATCAAATTATTTAAGCATGTCAGCAATTGCTGCGCGCTCTTCTTCAAGTTCATTCAACGTTACGTTGATACGCTCACGGCTAAATTGGTCGATTTCAAGACCTTGAACGATTTTGTATTCACCGTTTTCAGTCGTTACAGGGAAACCGAACATCACGCCTTCAGGAATACCGTAAGAGCCGTCAGAAGGAATACCCATCGTTACCCATTCGCCATTGGTGCCAAGAGCCCAATCGCGCATATGATCAATTGCAGCGTTCGCAGCAGATGCAGCTGAAGACAAACCACGTGCTTCAATAATCGCAGCACCACGTTTACCCACAGTCGGAAGGAATGTGTTTGCATTCCATTCTTGATCGTTAATCATGTCTTTTACGTTTTCACCATTAATGGTTGCAAAACGGTAGTCTGCATACATGGTTGGAGAGTGGTTACCCCAAACTGTAAGTGTTTTGATGTCTTTAACTGCTTTACCCGTTTTAGCCGCAATTTGAGATGCAGCACGGTTGTGGTCAAGACGTAACATCGCAGTGAAGTTTTTCGCTGGAAGATCTGGAGCAGATTTCATTGCGATGTAAGCATTCGTGTTTGCAGGGTTACCTACGACAAGAACTTTAACGTCACGGCTCGCAACTTCATTTAATGCTTGACCTTGACCGATGAAGATTTCACCGTTCACTTTCAATAAGTCAGCACGTTCCATACCTGGACCACGTGGACGCGAACCAACCAACAACGCATAGTCAGCATCTTTAAATGCAACTTTAGGATCATCAGTACCTACCATACCCTCTAAAAGAGGGAATGCGCAGTCTTGAAGCTCCATCATCACGCCTTTAAGCGCTTGTTGAGCTTTCTCAAATGGAACTTCGAGCAATTGCAAAATAACGGGTTGATCTTTACCTAACATTTCGCCACTTGCGATACGGAAAAGTAAGCTGTAACCAATTTGACCTGCAGCACCTGTAACGGCAACACGAACGGCTTGCTTCATCTAATTATCTCCAATTGAGGATATTCAATGCGATTAAATAGCGTTTCTATCTAATCTAATGATCATAAACGCGAAAGATTGTACTCCAATCATTCAAGGGATGCATGCAAAACACCACGCATTTCCACAAAAGTATGATAGGAAAAATAAATTAAATATTTAAAAAAACTCAGTATGCACCTCGAATTGTAACCAAACTTGGACAACTGTTTACAATTTGATTCGAACACTGCTTGTACTGACCTTGGGCGCTATAACAAATTTGTATACCTGTGAGCACCGAGGTATTTTGATGATTTTGACAATTAAAACGAATAGCTTCACGCGGCATGCGCGGATTGAGGCTAAAAAATTGTGTTTTTAAGCTACTCAATTGAATGCTTTTATTTTCCATCCCTCTTAAGTCAGCAGGAATTTTTAAGTTTTCGGCCTTTTTGATGATATCACGGAAATATTGACTGGCTGTTAAGGGCGTACACCCACCTATACTGGACCAAAGCGAATAACGTGCAGATTCATCAGGCATCACCCGCGCCACCACTTGTGCTTGCAAAGGCGACAACTTTGCAGATGAACGGCTACTACAATCGCGCGCTGAAATCTCAGGCACAAGCCCCGTAATGGTCAACGAATAGCCTTCCAAACATTTACGCTGTTTTTTCTTGCTCGTATCGATGGTACAAATAGCAGGTGTCATTTGCACCTGCATCACATAGCCTTTTAAACCCACAGGCGATGCATAGGATGAGTTTGATGACACAGCCAATCCCGCACTGATGAACATCAATGCAGTTTTAATCTGTTGACCGACTCTTGTGCTTAATTTCATGAATTACATCACACCTGATACGTTGTCACGGCCAATATTTAAGGTGTACTACGAGTGGGAATGGTCGGCATACGGCTCTCAATCGCTTGTGGCCCTTGCCCTAACAGCACCCCATAATGTGCAGCATTTGCCATCACTTTTTTGACATAATCTCGTGTTTCATGCAATGGAATAGATTCAGTGTATTGATCGGATGCAATACTTTGAAACTCAGGTTGCCAACGGCGTGCACGATTTGGCCCTGCATTATAGCCAGCCGTCGCTAAAACCGGATTTCCACTGAGTTGATTTTGAATCATAGACAAATAATACGTGCCGTAGCGAATATTCATATTGGTATTGGTCAGCGCGGCTGGATTATAGGTTTCCCCCATTTTCTGCGCCACAAGTTTTGCGGTGTTGGGCATAATCTGCATTAAACCGCCAGCACCTACATGCGAACGCGCTGCACTGACAAATCGGCTTTCTTGGCGCATTAAACCGTAGGCCCAAGAAGGATCGATGCCGACATTACGACTGTGACTCACCACCAGACTTTGATGTGGGGTCGCATAGCGGTAGGCATAGTTGTGTTTATTGGTGGTGCGTTCAGCTGCATAAATAGCACGATCATACCACCCCATATCTGTGGCACGTTTGGCCGCTGCAAGCAGTAGACCATCATCTTTTTTTAAATACGCTTGGCGCACAGCCCAGTTCCATTCACGATTGATATAGCTGTCGGACGCATTAATATTTTTTAAAGCAAATGCACGGCGAAAATGAATGTCTTGATTTAAACGTTGCAAATCATTCGAGCTTGGCTCTGAGCGATCTTGTGCTTCGTTATAACGAATGCCTAAATGATCTTTGGCCAACAAGTTGTGGTATTCATCTCCTGAGGCAGCCAAACGCTGATAAATACTTTTGGCTGCTTGCTTAGAGGCGTGATCTGCACGCTTTTCTGAAGCACGCGCCAACCAATATTGCCAGCGGTCTTCTTGCTTTTGGGTCACGCTCATACTGTCTATGGCACGAATCACGCTTTCCCAACTGCCAAAACGTACCGCTTGACGGGCATAGATTTCAGCTTCTTCAGGACTAAAAGGCACCCCATAACTGGCATCAAAACTATTTAACACTTCGCGGTTAAAGTTATTCTTCATCACCGTGGTACCACCAATATAACCCACGGTACGGTATAAGTATTTCACTACATCTGCAGGTACACCCTGTGCAAGCTTGGGTACAGTTTGTAATGCTGAAGTGAGATCTGTGTCTGCTGCGCGTCCGAGTGCAAAAATCAAATACGCATAATCGACGGTATTATTCTTGGGTGCAGACCATAAGTAATTTAGAGGATTGGCTTGAATCTGATTGAGCTGCGCCAAAGATAGATTGATCCCAATGGTTTGTGCCGTAGCAAGCGCTTGACCTGACTGCCCTGCACGAAGCTGAGCATACATGCGTTGTTGACGGTCCGTGGTGGTCAAAAGCGGACTCGATAGCATAAGACGCCCTAGACCGCTACATGACTCTGGCTGAGCATCGGTTTTGAGCCACACATCTTTATACTCTGCATAGACCAGGGTATCGCCTGTTTTGGCACGCACTTGTGCGACAGCACAGCTTTCCGCTTCATCAGCATTGGTCACATATTGAAGTACCGGTTGTGCATTTGCAAAATCTGCTTGTTTGACTTTTTCTTCGACATAATCTGCCGACAGTTTTTCTGCCATTGCCGATTGTGGATAGCGCTGCGCGAACGCCGTAATGCTGCTTACTGGTTGAAAACCTAAATTATTGTTAAGTCCCCAATATTCAGGGTAGTAGCCCAAAGCATCATTTTGCATGGCCACGCGATATTGTTCTAGTTGTGACACATTTCCGCTATTTGCAACGCGTAAAGCATCATGAAATTGCTCTTCGGCAGCATAAGCCGTAGGCCAGCCGACCAAAGCCAAGATGGCCACTAAAAAGGGTTTTGCTTGCGTTTGCTTCAAGGTTTTTTTTAACACGCGTTTACTCTCAACTCTTTTTGTCTATCGCTAGTACAATTAATCTGCATCTTTCTCTGTTTTTAAGAGCGTTGCAATATTTAATTGCATTCTAATTAGTCTAATGCACAGGTTCTGTTCTGTTATGTAAATTGCTGATTCATCTCTATTATTTTAAAGCACTTTTCTCATGATTATCTTGAGCATTTCTATGTGATTTATTTCTTCATTGTCACGCCCTAAATGCTGTAAAATGTGTGGCTTTTACTGAGTCAAGTTTCATTTTTGGCTCTGCTCATTCGCTTTATATTCCCCCTTTAATAGGATAGGAGCCTTCATGACGGTTCAAACCTTCATTCCAAATAGTGCCCAAGCTGCCTCAGAAAACACTGTTACCCAGCCACAGCACACCCCAGCCATCGATGGCACAGTCAAAAAACTGTACATTGAAACGCAAGGGTGTCAGATGAATGAGTATGACAGTCATCGTATGGCCGATCTTTTGGGTGACTCACATGGCTATGTGCTGACCAAAGATCCCAAAGAAGCAGATATTCTCCTGATGAATACCTGCTCTATTCGTGAAAAAGCTCAAGAAAAAGTATTCTCTGAACTGGGTCGCTGGCGTAAGCTGAAAGAAAAAAATCCAGATTTGGTGATTGGTGTTGGTGGTTGTGTGGCATCGCAAGAAGGCGATAACATTCAAAAACGCGCACCTTATGTCGACATGGTTTTTGGTCCGCAGACCCTGCATCGTTTACCACAAATGCTCGATCAGCATTCTGAACAAATTGAAAAACCGAAAAAAGACAAAATCAAATTGGTGGATATTTCTTTCCCTGATATTGAAAAATTCGATTTTTTACCTGAACCGCGTGTTGAAGGTTATAAAGCCTTTGTTTCGATCATGGAAGGTTGTTCCAAATACTGTTCTTTCTGCGTAGTGCCTTACACCCGCGGTGAAGAAGTCTCCCGTCCTTTAGATGATGTCTTGGCTGAAATTGCAGGCTTGGCAGAGAAAGGCGTGCGTGAAATTGCGCTTTTAGGTCAAAACGTCAATGGTTACCGCGGTGAAACCTTTGAAGGTGAAATCTGTACTTTTGCAGACTTACTTCGTTTGGTGGCAGAAATTCCGGGTATTGGTCGTCTGCGCTATACCACCTCTCATCCGCTTGAATTTAATGATGATTTGATTCAGTGCTACCGTGACCTACCGCAAATGGTCTCACACCTGCATTTGCCAGTGCAAAGTGGCTCAAATGACGTCCTTCAGGCCATGAAGCGTAACCACACCATTGATGTGTATATCGATAAAATTGCACGTTTACGTCAAGTCCGTCCAGATATGCATTTGTCTTCAGATTTCATTATTGGTTTCCCCGGTGAAACCGATGCGCACTTTGAAGAAACCTATCAGTTTATTCAAGATTTAGACTTTGATCATTCCTACAGTTTTATCTATTCAAAACGTCCAGGGACACCTGCCTCTGAATTACCAGATACCACACCTGAAGAGGTGAAAAAAGAACGTTTGGCCAAAGTTCAAAAATGGATTAAACGCTCAAGTATCGATAAAACAGACGCAATGCTCGGTACCATTCAACGTGTCTTGATTGAGAAAGTTTCGGACAAAGATCCGAATTTATTGGTCGGTACAGCAGACAATACACGTTATGTAACATTTATTGGTGACGCGTCTTGGGTTGGACGCTTTGCAGAGATTGAGATTACAGAGATTAAGACCCTCAATTTAGTTTATGGAGAACTCTTGAATCTTGAGCCTGACGTGGCGTAATGTAAGGGTATAGATTTTACTTTTACAAAAGGATATCTCTTGACTGCAGCGATTAGACGTACAGTGGCTTTTCCAGGCATTTCAATGGACCGTTTACAAAGCATGCTCGGTGCTTATAACGGTCACTTGAAACAAATTGAACAACGTTTAGATGTAAAAATAGACCACCGTGGCGATAGTTTTTATATCGATGGTGGAATAGATGAAGTTGAGCGTGCAGAAATTCTGCTGCAACAGCTCCATGCTGAAGCAGAAGTCTCTCAACAAATCAGTGCAGATGTGATTCATTTAATGATTCAAGGCAGTCAAACTGACCGCGAACTTCAAACGGATCCTGATCAAGAACATACGGGCTTAGAGGATGTTTGGCTGCAAACACGCAAAGGCCGTATTAACCCACGTGGCGCAAACCAAAAGCGTTATGTACAACATATTTTAAACAGTGATATTTCATTCGGCATTGGTCCTGCAGGAACGGGTAAAACCTATCTTGCTGTGGCCGCTGCCGTTGATATGCTTGAACGTAATGAAATTCAGCGGATTTTACTGGTTCGACCTGCGGTTGAAGCCGGTGAGAAACTCGGTTTCTTGCCGGGTGACTTAAGCCAAAAAATTGATCCTTATCTCAGACCGCTTTATGATGCTTTGTATGAAATGCTCGGCTTTGAAAAAGTCGCCAAACTGATTGAGCGTCAAGTGATTGAAGTTGCGCCCCTTGCCTATATGCGTGGTCGTACTCTCAATCATTCTTTTGTGATTTTAGATGAAGCCCAAAACACCACACCTGAACAGATGAAGATGTTCCTGACTCGTTTAGGTTTTGGTTCACGTGCCGTAATCACTGGGGACGTGACACAGGTCGATTTACCCCGTGGTCAACAATCTGGTCTTGCGCATGCTTTGCGTGTGATTGAGAAAATCAAAGAAATTCATATTACCCGCTTCCATTCTCGTGATGTGGTCAGACATCAGCTGGTACAGAAAATTGTCGAAGCCTACGAAGGATGGGATAGCGAACATCACCGTTTGAGTGCTGAAGGTCGTGCAGAGCGTAAAGCACGACAAGATGCGCTGATTCATGAAAATGACTCTGCAGCCGATGCACAGCATCAAGCAGAAACCCAGTAAATATTTAAGGACAAGTCTTGAAACTTAGCCTCTCGTTGCAACAATCGTTTGAAGCACCTTCTTTGGTGCTCAAACGTGCTTATGTTAAAAAAGTTGTTGAAACCACTTTACGCCATATAGACACACAAAGTGACTGTGAAGTCGGTATTGCCTGCGTGGATATAAACGAAAGTCATAAACTGAATTTGGAATATCGTGGCAAAGATAAACCCACCAATGTGCTGTCGTTCCCCAGTGAAATCCCCGATGAAATGGCGGCAGTTTTAGAATCTTTTCCACTCGGTGATCTGGTGATTTGTATTCCTGTCGTATTACAAGAAGCTGAAGAACAAGGCAAAGTTCCTCTGACTCACTTCACGCATATGCTGGTCCATGGCACGTTGCATCTCATGGGCTACGATCATGAAACTTCAGATGAAGATGCGGAAGAGATGGAAGCCATTGAAATTGAGATTTTAGCCAAGCTTGGATTAGATAATCCATATACGGTTCAAGAACATTAGCCAAGAGATAAACCTTCAGGAAATCTGATTAGATTTCCTGATTGATTTGCAATGACAGCCAGACAATCTTTGATCAAATTTTCATGTTTAGGTTGTTCTCACTTTAAAGTCGTAGGGTTCAAAGTTCCTGTGATTTAAAGTATCTGTTCTTGAAAATCACCTATTCTAAAAATGGGAAGTATCTCAAAATTGGCAAATACTTTCGTTTTAAAAAATCTCAACTATCCAGCTTGATTAGATTTACCTATACTTAAAACCTCCACCCCATAAAAGCAATAACAAAGACATCATGTTTGATCGCCTATTGACCGAGTTTTTAGAAGCCTTAAGACGCAGTATATTTCTGAGCATCGGTGCGCCTGAAAATCATGATTTAAATTGGGATGTGTTGGCAGCGAAACTACTGAGTAAGCTCGTCATTATTGTGGTTTTGATTGTGCTGTTTTGGTTGCTCAGCCGTGGACTACGTAAGCTGATCCAATTGATTGCCAAACGCATTCATGCCAATCCAATTATCATTAATGTGCTTAACAATTCGATTCATTTCTTCTGGCTATTGGCGTCGAGCATTACCGTACTTTCGCAATTTGGCCTGTCTGAAAAATATCTTCAAGCGGTGTCTAGGGCAGCCATTGTTTCACTAATTTTTTATGTGATTTGGATGCTCTTTACCAAACTGACCATGCGCTTTTTGGATCAGTTCTATATTGATGACTCACTCAAGCAATTGCTACGTAATATTATTTCGGTGTTGCTGGTGATCTTTGGCATCGCTGCCATCATGGCGCAGTTTGGCTTTAATATTATTTCGATCATGGCAGGTCTTGGGATTGTCGGGATTGCGGTCAGTTTTGCTGCTCAGTCGACCCTGTCCAATTTTATCGCTGGGATTACCATTTTGATCGAGCGCCCTTTTCATATTGGCGACTGGGTGCGGATCAATAAATTCGAAGGTAAAATCACCCAAATTTTACTGCGAACCACGCATATCCGTAACCGTGACAACTTGCTGATCATCATCCCCAACTCGACTGTTGCCAATGCGGAAGTCACCAATTTGACCGCGCATGAGCGCATGCGATTTGAGAGTTATTGCCGTATTTCATTACAAGAAGATGTAGAAAAAGCTCGCCAAGCCATTTTGGCACGCTTAGATTTAGAAGAGGAATATTTAAAACAACCTGCACCGAGTGTGGATGTCAGTCAGTTTGCTGAGTCTGGTATTGTATTGATCGTACGCTATTGGCTTGAACCTTATCAGATGGAACGCTTACCACGCATTCAAGAAAAACTTCTGGAACACGTCAAAGAAGCACTTCGAGATGCTGAGATTGATGTGCCTTTCCCACATATTAAATTATTGACCGATCAATTTAGAAATGAGGTTAAATAATGCTTCTGTCTGCACGATTCGTGGTGATTTTTAAAGCCAAAATAAAAGCCTTAGATCCAAGTTATTTTCAAATGGCTCAAAGTCTAAGAGAAAAAGCCTTGAGCCAATTTAACTGTCAAAAATTCGAAGCTATTTCAGAAAATGGTTTTGAAGTAGCGCTGTCTTATTGGCATTCATTCGAGGACATTCAAGCTTGGCATCAGGATGCTGATCATAAAGTGGCTCAAGCAATTGGAAAAGTAAAATGGTATCAGAGCTTTAGCGTAGAGATTTGTGAAATTCAAAAATCTTACAGCAGCTAATCGGCACAGATTTATTCACCGGCTCATTTGCACACGCTTATTTTCAAAACCAGGATAATAATAAGCTTAGTTATTCAGAGGAATTTACTACTGCATGTATATCAAGCTTAGTTCATCCGAGTGAGCAACCATAGCTATTCATCTGGCTAATGAATATCAGACTAGCGAACTTCAAACTCTGCATCCGCAGGATCAAACTTCCATGTTCGAATAATACGAAGCTCTGAAATATCTTTCATCTTAGTATCAAATACACCAAACGGCGCACCTTTACGCACGGAGTTTTTCGCTGCTTCATCCAAAATAGAATATCCTGAACTTTCAATCAAACGAATCGCACGAATACCCCCATTTTGATTTAAAATCACCATCAAGCGTACTTCGCCTGCCAAACGCTGTTGCTTGGCTTGTTCTGGATAATAACGATTGCCATAGACTTCAACTTTTTCACGAAATTTATCGAGGTAGCCTGCCGAGGCATCTTGCTTGGCGTGTACTCCATCCACCGTTTTAATTTTTTGTTGGCGACTAAAGTTTTGCTGCTTCTTTAAATATTGTGCCTCTAAACTTGCCACCATGGCTGCTTTGGCTTGGAATTGACTGTTGAGTTCTTCCATGGCTTTTTTACGTTCACTCAGTTCCGTCTGCTTTTGCCAGCTGAGCACTGTCATTAAAACCTTCTCTTCAAACTTCAGTTCACGCTTTTGCTGAATTTGCTCCAGTGCTTGAAGCTGCTGCTCCCCTGCACTGAGATCATCGGCTTGCGCGGGCATATCCGATGACATACGATGCGCTTCTCGAAAAGTACCACTTCCTTTCTGGTCATCTTGCGCCAAAAAGTCAGCCGCTTGAATTTTTTCCGTGCTTGGACGTAAAGTCACTGCAATGTCTTTACTAGCGGTATCGTGTTCTTGAGGCATCGCGAATTGCAATGACAAAAAGATCAGGTGCACAATAACCGCAGTTGAAACCGCCATCACAAACAGTGGATCTTGCCACCACTGATGAAACTGCTTTGGAACAGCAATCATTTTTTTAATCATGACATTAATCCGACAAAACACCCCGAGCGAAATTTTAAAATACGCTAAAATAGGTCGACTCTTACATTTAGCAAGTTTTTAGTGATGTACTTAATACATTAAGAATCATAATTTTAGATCTATGAAAATGGTGCATTGAATTTTGCTAAACTGCAATCTTTAAGCTTGTAATTTTAAAATAAATAGACAAGATAACTGCTGAATTAAATTCAGATATTAGGGAATTCTTCTTATGCCAACGTTATTTTCAAATATCGCTAAACAGTTCCGTAAGGTCTATCAAAAGGCCGAGGGATTTATTGAGGAAGAGCGTGAATTTCCCATTTCTCAAGTATTCCTCAATGCAACATTTAAGCGTTTTGTCACAGATAACGTGCAACTCCTTGAAGATCTCCACGCAGACGTACATGACGATTGGCTGCGTCTATATGCCACCATTAATGTCAAAGGTCTGTATACCACGGTTTCTGTGGATTTAAAGCTGATTCAAATGGAATTAAACAAAGACATCCAATTGATTGTCTTTGAACAAATTAGCAATACCCAAGTGATTGAAGCAAAATTCCAAACCTGGTGGATGAAAATTGCCTTTAATTCGGCTTTATTTTTCTATCAAAAAGTTTTGCGTAAAGACCCTCTGGGCATGCTACTGCAAAAATTTGAAGTTCTGACGGTCAAAGATGAATTGCTGCATTTGGATTTAAATCGTTGGTTAGGTGACAATCGCTCAATTACCGACACATTGAATAAAGTCCATATCAATCATGCTGAACTTCGTGAAACCGAATTGGTGGTCATGGGCAATGTCAATTTGATGGCGTTGTTCAAAAAAGTCAATCAATCTGATTTTGATGCTAAAGATGAAGAAGCACTTGACGATAAAGTCAGTCCGATCAAACAAAAAGAAGCCTAATCATTTTTTCCATCCACCTTGTGATACATAAATTCACATAATCTGTGCAAATCTTGATTTTTCCTCCCATATTTGACGGCATAATTCTTTTAACGCTCTAAAGCAACATTTTCCAAAGGACATATTCTATGGCAGTTCTGCAGTTGAAAACCTTAAGTCTTATTGCAGGCGTGACTAGCGCTGTATTACTGACGGGCTATTCAAGTCAAACGCTTGCCATGAGTCCATTCCAAGCCAGCTATCAATTTGCCTACAATGGTAAAAACCTAGGTTCTGCGACGCGTACACTGTCTCAATCTGGCAACAATTGGTCTTATGTGTTTGTGGCAAAAGCCGGGGGGCTTGCCTCTGCCACTGAAACCAGTAAATTCAGCATGAATAACAATCAAATTGTGTCGAGTAGTTTTAGCCGTACCAGCAAAGTCTTGGTGCATAACAACACCATGAGCATTAAATTCAACCCTGCGGCGAAAACCATCACCACCAGTAAAGATAAAGAGAATAGATCCTTTGCTTGGAAAGCTGGGGTGTTGGATGAATTAAACGCAGAATTACAAATCCGTGAAGATCTAAAAGGCTCAGGTTTAAAATCTAATTATTTATTGGCAGATGCCAATGAAATTGAGTCACGTAAGTTCATCAAACAAGGCTCAGAAAAAATCAAAACCAACTACGGCACCTTTGATACCGTTAAAGTGGTCATGAAACATGATAAGCCGGGTCGGGAAACCATTTTCTGGTTAGCGCCTAAACTGGACTATCTGCCAGTCAAGGTCACCCATCAAGATAAGAAGTCTTCTTATGGATTATTGTTGACCAGCTACAAGGGAATGAGTAAATAAGGCAATTATTACTTGCTTTTTTGCAGATGCTTTTTAAAATACGTCTTTGCTTAAAAGGCATCTGCCCTTAGAGGATTCTCCCGTGCACGCACTAGAACAGAAAATCTTAAACGAAGGTATCGTTCTATCTGATCAGGTTTTAAAAGTTGATTCTTTTTTAAACCACCAAATTGACCCCGTCATGATGCAGCAAATTGGACAAGAATTTGCACGTTTATTTAAAGATGCGGGCATCACCAAAATTATTACGATCGAAGCGTCAGGTATTGCTCCTGCAGTCATGGCAGGCTTAGAACTTGGCGTTCCTGTTATTTTTGCGCGTAAGTATCAGTCTTTAACCTTAAAAGATGATCTTTACCGTTCAAAAGTGTTCTCGTTCACCAAACAAATTGAAAGCACGATTGCGATTTCTAAAAAGCACATCTCTGCGCAAGATAAAGTCCTTGTGATTGATGACTTCTTGGCCAATGGTCAAGCTGCCCTAGGTTTAGCGGATTTAATTCATCAAGCGGATGCCTCAGTCGTCGGTATTGGTATCGTGATTGAAAAAGCATTTCAACCAGGTCGTGATCTGTTGCTTGAAAAAGGCTACCGCGTAGAGTCTTTGGCTCGCGTCAAGTCTTTGGCAAACAGTACTGTAGAATTCGTTCGCGACTAAGCTTACACACTATAAAAGAGAGCGTACTTTGGCGCTCTTTTTTATGCCTCAAATAAAGGGCTTGAGAAAATAATGCCTGCATAGCCTATTCATTTTCAAAGCGAGTTTCACGTTACAAGCCATATCAATATTTATCTAAACAATTCAGTTAAAATCAATTTATAAGGTCCGATTGAAGATTTTATTTCCATATATCTTCATGACTATACTGAAACTGAAAATTGACAAAAACAATTGCCCACGAAGCCTAGAATGTGATTGATGAAAAGCGTTTAAGCACGACATCACCCATACATTAAGCCATGGAATTAAATTGATGGAACAAAGCATAAACTGTCCAAAATGTGGTTCGACCGAAGTTGAAAAACGTAACCATGAACAACTGCTGCAAAAAACAGGTGGTGTATTGCTCTCTGCCGCAGGTACAACAGCAGGCACAGTCGGCGGTGCTGCTTCTGGTGCTTCTATAGGTGCTGCCATTGGAACTGTTGCTGGACCCTTAGGTGTGATTATGGGCGGAACCATTGGGACATTCGTAGGCGCCATTAGTGTCGGGATTACGGGTGGTTTCTTGGGTCATCGTTTTGGTAAAAAAGCCGGCGAAGTGGTCGATAAAAATATGTTTTTAGATTACCAATGCCAAAAATGTAAACATCGCTTTGAAGAAAAACAGCTTAAAACTGAAGCATGATTGAATACCTTAAATATTCAGAATTTCGAAAAGTTACAGACTTATGAAATAAAAAAGAGCCTAAATGGGCTCTTTTTTGGTTTTTGATCAGTGTTTGCTTGATTGAATTATTTGACTTGTAGCTGTTGCGCAATAGTGCCTAAACGCTTCCCTTGCTCTATACACAGCATTTTTTCATCTGCACTTAAGCCTAAATCATGACGTGGACCACTGACATGCGTTGCCCCATACGGCGTCCCGCCTGTTTTGGTATTCGACAATGCAGGATGTGCATTGGTTAACCCCAAAATCATCATGCCATGATGAAACAGAGGCGGTAACATGGTCAGCAAGGTGCTTTCTTGACCGCCATGCATTGAACCAGATGAACTGAACACACATGCAGGCTTATGATGTAAAGCGCCATTAAGCCAAAGACTGGTGGTCTGATCTAAGAAATACTTCATCTCAGATGCCATATTGCCAAATCGAGTTGGTGAACCGAGTGCCAAGCCTGAACAGTGCTGTAAGTCTTCCAAAGTGCAATAAATATCCCCCTCTTCAGGAATACTGGCTTCTGCCTGAGTCACCACGGTGGTGAGATTCGGTACAGTGCGAATTTTAGCTTGCATACCTGATGCTTCAATTCCATCTGCAATCAAATGCGCCATTTTTTTAGTCGCGCCATATTTACTGTAATAGAGAACAAGAACATAAGGTTGCATACGTTAATCATCAAATGAAAAAAAGAAAACTATACGGTAATTCTCAGCATTTTTGGTTAAGCTGTAAAGGAAACAGCAATAAAGTTAACGAATAACAATGGGAACAGATACTTTATGATGCAATTACTCAAAAAGCTCCCTTTCTATAATAAAACTTGGTTTCAATTCATTATTTTCGTCATTAGACGTTTTGAAGCGAACAGTTGTAGAGAGCAAGCGGGATCATTGACCTACACCACGTTGTTCGCGGTCGTCCCCATGCTGACGGTTTTTTTAGTAATTATCTCGTCAATCAAAGCCTTAGAGCCTGCACGTCAACAATTACAGCAGCTGATTTACAGTAATTTTTTGCCGAAAACCAGTATCGCTTTTGACAAAGCTTTAAATGCCTTTACCGATAATTCGAGTAATTTAACCATTATTGGTGTGCTGTTCTTATTTGTCACTACGGTGATGATGCTGACCAGTATTGAAACCGCCTTTAATAAAATCTGGCGCGTCAAGGAAACGCGAAATGGCATTGTGGGCTTTATGCGTTATTGGACTATTATCTCACTCGGTCCTATTTTGCTCGGTAGTGCGTTTGTGATTTCGTCAACCCTGGCATCATTAAATGTATTGAGCAATAATTTCGCAGGCTATGAGGTCAACGGCGCTGCGCTGTTATGGGTGATTTCTTTGGGTTTAACCGTGTTTGGATTTTTCACCTTATATTGGACAATTCCTAACCGATCAGTGCCTATACGTTCAGCCATAATAGCTGCGGTCTTTAGTGCCGTGACCTTTGAATTGCTCAAAAATTTGTTTGGTTTTGTCATGACCAACTTCACCAGTTATCAGCTGGTGTATGGCGCGTTTGCCGCAGTTCCCATATTCCTTCTGTGGATTTTTCTGTCTTGGAACGTGGTGCTTTTAGGTGTTGAAATTAGCTATGCATTGACCGCTTTTCATACCGGCAAAACCCAAACCCGCCATCCTGTGTTAATGCTGCTTGATATGCTAGAGCTGTTTTATCAAAAGCAAAAAGACGGCAAATCCGTGACCGATGAAGAAGCCTTAAATATTTTAGGACGCGGCGAAATTGGACGCTGGCCGGCCTATGTACGTTTACTCGAACAGCAAAATATTATTAAGCGGACTGAAAGTGATCAATATGTATTAGTGAGAAATTTAGATCATCTGGATTTTTGGTCATTTTATAAATCCCTGCCTTATACTTTGCCCAACAAAGAAGATGTCGGACATATTCATGAAGATGATGTCTGGATGCAGCGTATTGGCCCAGCACTGGTTGAATCTGATGACTACTTAGCGGCCAAACTATCGATTCCGCTATCGACTATTTTGGATCAGAAATAATTAGCGCATTAAAAAAGACCTCGCCTTGAGGTCTTTTTTTCGCATGATGAAAAGTTTAGAGATGATGAAAATATCATTCAATTGAAGCTGTCGATTTCCAACAAATGATTGCGCCTAAGCTCACCAAGCCCGTGCCCAGCCAAAAACTCAATTGAGGATAAACTCCAAGAATCAACATTGACATGACGGTCGAGAGAATTGGCATAAAATAAGTCGCCACAATCAAGATCTTCATATGGCCATATTGCATACTTTGGTTCCAATTGCTGTAAGCAATCCCAATCAGTCCTCCGAGCACCGCCACTGTGAGCCAGAGTTGCAGACTAGGCATCACAAAGGGTTCATTTAACACGCCATGTACCAGCCACAGCAAAACCACAGTGACAGTAAAGAAGAGTGGAACGCCATTTTGACCTTGTGCATATTTTTTAGTCAAAATACTGTAAATGGGCCAAAGCAAAGCCCCTACCAATGCAAAAAGATAGGCAATCGGGTTTTGCTTTAAAATCAAGATCAATTGATCTGAATTTAAAATATCGGGGTTTACCACCAACATAAGGCCCAAAATTGCCAAGAGAAATCCAATGCCGACACACCAGTGAAAATTCAATTGTTTAAGCAGAATAGAAAACACAATCATCAGGGGGGGCCATAGATAATTGATCATGGCAATCACCATGACTTGATCTCGGTTTTGAGACAGTGCAATCGACACCAAAAACAGAATTTCGTAGGCAACAAATAAAGCGCCACAGCCCAGCAGATAGACTTTTGACATTTGAGCAATTCGAGGCAATCCCGTGACTACCAGAATAAACACTGCACTAAAGGTATAAATCAAAGCCACGCCTTGCACAGGGCTTAACACTTCAGTCACGAGTTTGACTATACCGACCAAACTTGCCCAAATCAGAATCGATGAGAGGCCGAGCCAGGTGTAATGATTTCCCCATTGCATATGTATTGGCACCCTATTGTTTATTCTTCTGATTCTGATTTTTGCTATGACGCAGAGGTTTTGATTCGCAATTTTACTGTTTAAATTTTTTATTAACCTGAGTTTAAACAAAATCTATTGACCATATTAATAAAAGTGACATTAAAAAGGGCTACTCATGTAACCCTTTTTCAGTTCAGTTCAATGGTTCATCTATAAATGAATCCTGCAGGGTTGAAGCTTAAAAACCAAATTGAAACTAAGCTTGTACCGAGGTATGCCACACAAAATCTTGCGTCTGACCTTTAAGCGTCATTTTCAGTTGATCCCCTGCGTTCAATGCAGCCACACCCGCTGGCGTACCTGTCATCACCACATCACCTACGTCTAAACTAAACACTTGGCTAATCTCTGCCAGTAATGCACCAATCTCAAAGATCAGTAATGCAGTATCACCTTTTTGACGCACCACATCATTCACCTCTAAGCTGTAATGAATATTGTTCCAGTCGGAGACTTCACTAACATCCACCCAATCCGCCAACACGCAAGACCCATCAAAGGCTTTAGCACGTTCCCAAGGCTGACCTTTATTTTTAAGTGCATCTTGTAAATCACGCAAAGTTAAATCTAAACCTAAAGTCACCGCGCCAATCGCTTCAATGGCTTTAACAGGGTCAGTCTCTCCTTTTAATGGTCGATCAATACGCAAACTCAGTTCGCATTCATGATGACAATTGCCCCAAGCTGGGTTCCATGAAATGGCTTGACTCAATGAAATTAGACTGCTTGGTGGCTTAATAAATAAAACAGGCTGATCCGGAACAGCATTTCCTAACTCTTTTGCATGGTCTGCATAGCTACGACCGACACATACAATTTTTGATGGACCTTGACTCATCTCTTCCCTCTTCTGTTTTATGACATCTTGAATCGTGTTTCGTGTTTCGTGTTTCGTGTTTCGTGTTTATTTTTTAAATGTATTTTCAAATAATGTCTGGTCTGCTGTGTTTTCAAATGCACGTTTGGGAACAATCACCACGGTATGATTTTTCAATTCAAGCATATAGGTGAGTTTACCCATTACGAAATTTTGGACATCTTGATAATGAAAGGCTTGATTGGGACGACCACTGGAAATTAGCTCTGCTGAATCTTGAAATAAATCGATACCTTGTTCGCTTTTGCCAAATTGGTACTTAATAAATTGGCGTTTAAACATCATCGGTAAAAACCAATAGCGCATCAGCAGTTGCAAAACAATAAAAAATACACCGAGCGCAACATAGTAGCGTCCCACACCCTCTAAGCCTAAATATAGACCCCAAATCACAATGGCCACACTGACCAAAGGGGTCAAAAAGCGGGTAAATTGTTTCTTACCAAAAGTGGCCAAAGCAAAACCATCTTGGGACTCTTCTAAGCTCAAGAAATAACGCACAGATAAGGCAGGCTTGGTGTCTGACATAGCAAATTCAACAGATTTTTATACAAGTTGCCTCAGATATTACACTAGATTGTGCCTTTTCATTACGGTGTTGACCGCTTTTTCTTATCGGAATTTACACAAGCACACTGTTCATCAAATCCATGCTCAGATTAGACTTTTTACCCTTTATCTATAAAGAAGATTGAATTGAAGTATTTACCTAAAAATAAAAAATAAGGATATGAAGATTGAAAACAATATATATGCTGATTTGGATCAGTTTGCTCAGCTTATACAGTTTCGCACATGCCGAAATCATCCCATGGAAAGAAGATATTCCGAACAGCCTACAACCTTTTCAAAATAATCCCCAGCTATTGGCGAGTTTAGCTCAGAATCGAATTGTCATTTATGCACACCCTACTCGGCGCACCGCTGTACCGACCTCTAAAAACCCCAATCCTTCGGTGAGTTTTCATTCATCCGCGATTGTTCTACCAGTAAGCGCTGCAAATATTGAGAAAACCTTAACGCATTATGAGCAGTATGTTGGACTGTTTCCACAGCTTAAATCTGCCAAAATCCTCTCTAAAAATGCGCAAGCCACACAAGTCAAATATCGAGTGTCCATCCCTACGCCCGTTCCCGTGCTTAATTTTAATGAAGATATTATTTTTCAGCATCAATTAGGCAAAAACAGCTTAGCAAGTATCGTGATTGATGCGCCTATTCCTTATGCCATCGGAAAGTTTGAATGGTTTAGCTTGGGTGAAAATAAAACCCTACTGACCCTGACCCAATGGGGCGATTTAAATCAGCCTAAAGGTTTTTTAATCAGTAAAATCTTAAATGCCCTGCCTGAAGTGAAAATGGGTATTCCAGCAGGTACCAATGCCTTTATCTTGGAATCACTGCGTAAACGCTTTAGTTCCGATAAAGTCACAGCTTTAAAACCCGGTCAGTTTCCGAATGAAGCACTCAGCAAAGCTCAACTGGATAAAATTGCACAAATCAGTCAAAGTTCCAATCGACCGTTTACGCTCATTCATCTTCCAAGCGCGGTGCCCTATCAACATGGTCCAGAAACTATGCGCTTTGTAACCACCTATCAATATAACGCGCAAAAGCCTCAAGCCCTACAAAAGTGGACTCAACCTAAGGCATATCAAACATTGTTTCCAAGACAAATCAAAAGTATACAGACCACAACTTTGGATAATAAAACCCAAAGTGCAGACATTAAAGCCAGTGTGGGACTTGGCGTGATTACCATTCCATTTCATTTTAAAATGAATTTTAGCTTCCCTAAACCCACCGAGAATTTGTTTTATGCCAATGGTGGTGATTTAAAATATTTAAAGGGACAAATGCAGTTCAATCCACATGCTCAAGGCACATTGCTCAAGATGAGCACAGCCATGAAAATAGACGCTCAAGCCCCCTTTTTATTGAGAATTGCTCGAAGCTTGCCTTATCACGAAGTCTTGCCAACGGTGGGTGCGAATGCTGTTTTTATGACTAAACTTTCGACCGCAAAGTAAGTGATTGGATTAATTATTTATTATTATAAATTTCAGGCACAAAAAAACCGCAATGAAGCGGTTTTTTTGTCAATTTTACATCTTTCGATGATCAAGTTGGTGCGCTCAGAGAGATTCGAACTCCCGACCCCTTAGTTCGTAGCCAAGTGCTCTATCCAGCTGAGCTATGAGCGCGACGTCTTGATGTGCTGCATTATATATGAATATTATTTTTTGTTAAGTGCTAATTTCGCTAAAACCCTTCAAGCGGATAGTAATTAATCACTTATCGTTTTAAACTATTAAAAAAATAGCGATTTGACTTCAAAATATGAGCCTTACTCCCACATCGCATATTTTCACAGACTATTTATTGATGTTTATGCTTTGGGCTTGCTTGCATTATGCCTTTTACATACAACAACAGGAAGTGAATGCACTTATGAATGCCGAGTGGTCTGAACTTCAGCTTGATCAAACCGAAGCGGAACTCAAGGTTTTACAAGGGAAGACTGAATGGCTACTTCAAGTTTATGCTGACGAATCTCAAACACCTCTTGCAAGTTTTCAATGTAATTCTCGGCTCGAATCACTCTGCTTGAAGCTTGCACATCAGCAGATCGAAGTTCGACGTGTTGTTCTTTATGTTGCAAGACATCTTCCACACCTCGACATTCGCGCGATTAAATTAAAACACATTGAATACGTCGATGAAAATCAGCAATCACAATTGTTTCAGGACTATTATGTGCCGCCTAATCGATCCTACAGAAACAAGGATGAAGGGCTGCTATTGATATTTATCAGCGTATTGATTGTTATTTTTTTTATTATGGCATTTCAAATTTACGCAAAGCGCCAATCAACTAAAATCATTCATTATTAAAACCACTATTTACTTGAATTTATTTATTGTGTTTTATGCAATGGTCATCACTTTAAAATAAACACTAAATCTAAAACACAAAAAAACCGCAACATGTGCGGTTTAATTTAATTTTACATCTCGCGATGTTCAAGTTGGTGCGCTCAGAGAGATTCGAACTCCCGACCCCTTAGTTCGTAGCCAAGTGCTCTATCCAGCTGAGCTATGAGCGCGTACTTGAGTGTCTTTCGACTGTCGTTACATCACGATTAATTTGATTGGTGCGCTCAGAGAGATTCGAACTCCCGACCCCTTAGTTCGTAGCCAAGTGCTCTATCCAGCTGAGCTATGAGCGCATTTCAAATTATTCGTTGGCGGTGAGGGAGGGATTCGAACCCTCGGTGGGCTTTAAGACCCACGCTCCCTTAGCAGGGGAGTACCTTCAGCCACTCGGCCACCTCACCGTAACGAGTCGCCATAATACAAACTTCGCCCCTACTGTTCAAGTCAGAATTGGAAAAAAACTGGCAAATTTGATCAATCATCTATTTTTTATACGATTTCCGGCTTTTTTAAGTTTTTTCAGTTCAAAAAAATGACTTCTAAGGCATCGTTATGCGCTGGCATCGGTTAAAATCTTGGCTTAAACACATTATTGCAATCATTTACGTGCAGTCTGGCGCTGCATGACTTATGCTAATCCTATCTTCTACATGAAGCCAAAGACATTATGAAAAATTGGGTCGATCCTGAAGCTAAAGCGGAAGCTGAACGTTACGATAATCCTATTCCGAGTCGTATTCTCATTACAGAAACGATTGAGAATAAAAAACAGCCACTATCTCATGCTGATCTAGTGGAACATTTTGAAATTACCGATCAAAAAAGTATTGAAGCCTTAAGCCATCGCTTAAGCGCAATGGTACGTGATGGTCAGCTCATGAAAGATGGTTACAAATTCCAGCTCATGACAGATCAACCCGTACATGATGCAACAATCTATATCAACAATAAAGGTCTAGGTGTTGCCAGTCTCGATGGCAAAAAAGAAGAAATGTTGTTGCCTGAACGCGAATTACGCCAAGTGTTTCACGGTGACCGCGTTAAAGTGCAACAAACCTCAATTGACCGCAAAGGTAAAGCTTGGGGTTTTGTTACTCAAGTGACCCAGCGCCGTATCAAGCAAATCATTGGTAAATTGGCTGAATATGAAGGTGAATACTTTATTCAACCTGCAAATCCCAATGCACATCAACCGATTACTTTAGAAAAAGAACTGATTGAGCATGCCAAAGTCAAAGTAGGTGACTCAATCCGTGTTGAAATTGATGACTTCCCTACCCGTGAAGAATTCGCAACAGGTCATATCATTCAGTCGATGGCAGACAAAGCCAACACGGAAATCATCATTCCTCAAACCATTTTAGAATATGGTTTACCGTTTGAGTTTCCAGATGACGTGATTAAGGATGCTGAAAGCTTTAAAGAACCGAATGAAAAAGACCGCGAAGGTCGTATCGATTTACGTGATTTAGCACTGGTCACCATTGACGGCGAAGATGCCCGCGATTTTGATGATGCTGTCTATGCAGAAAAACGTTCTGGCGGTGGTTACCGTGTGGTCGTTGCAATTGCTGACGTGAGTCATTATGTCCGGGTTGATAAACCGCTAGATGAAGAAGCCAAAGAACGTGGTACCTCAGTTTATTTCCCGCATTTTGTACTGCCAATGCTGCCTGAAGCACTGTCTAACGGATTATGTTCACTCAATCCGCATGTTGACCGTTTATGCATGGTCTGCGATTTGAATTTATCCCGTTCAGGCAAAGTGACCAGCTATCAATTCTACCCGTCTGTAATGCATTCAAAAGCCCGTTTGACCTATACTCAAGTGGCTGAATATCTTGATGGTGACAGCAATGCGATTCCAGAAGATCGTGCGGTTCGTAAGTCTGTAAATACCTTATTCCAACTGTATCAAGTGCTGAAAGGCTTACGTGCTGAACGTCATGCCATGGAATTTGAAACCGTTGAAACCTATATGACGTTTGATGACTTGGGCGGCATTAAAGAAATTCTGCCGCGTAGTCGTAACGAAGCACATAAGCTCATTGAAGAATGTATGTTACTTGCCAACGTGGCCGCTGCTGAATATGCATTGAAAAATGAAATTCCGATGCTGTACCGTGTGCATGAGCCACCTGAGTTTTCACGTATTCTAAAAGTCCGTGATTATGTCAAGTTATTGGGCTTACCATTCCCCGAGCAACCAACGCAAAAAGATTACCAAGCGGTGATTGAAGCAACCAAAGATCGTATTGATGCGCCAAGCATCCATGCTGTTTTATTGCGTTCCATGATGCAAGCGTATTATGGTCCGAACAACGCAGGTCACTTTGGTTTGGCATATGATGCGTATACGCATTTCACCTCCCCTATTCGTCGTTATCCTGACTTGTTGTTGCACCGTGCCATTAAAGCACATTTACAACAAAAGCCATCTCCACTGTCTGGCGGTGCTTTAGAAGAGGCTGGCACACATTTCTCTGCCACAGAACGCCGTGCAGATGAAGCCTCACGCTCAGTCACTACCTGGCTGAAATGTCACTATATGCAGCAGCATATTGGTGAGGAGTTTGTCGGTATTGTAAGTGCCACTGCTGAATTTGGTTTGTTTGTCACCCTCAAAGACTTGTATGTCGATGGTATGGTGCATGTCAGCCAACTTGGCGATGACTTTTTCGTATTTGACCAAGCCAGCCAAAGCTTAGTCGGTCAAAATCGTGGACAAAGCTTTAGTTTAGGCGATCAAGTTCGAATCAAGGTAGCTGGAGTCAATCTAGACGACCGTAAGATCGATTTCGAATTGGTTCAGCAACTATCACATGCTGGACGTGCAATTCGTAGCCGTGCGCCCCGTGTCGCTCAGCCGCGACCAATCACCAAAGAAGAAGTCTTTAACAAGCTTTTTGATGAACGCCCCAAAGCTGTTGAAACTGAAACGGGTGAACGTCCTGTTCGCAAAAAGAAACCGAAAGTAAAGTCGACTGAGCTTTCAAAAAAAACTGAGAAAAAGTCTGTGGTGAAATCTGCTGAGCAAAAAGCCAAAGACAAAGCCAAGAAAAAAGCAAAGGCGAAGAAAAAAAAAGCCAATGCAAAGGCGAAAATCGATTAAGGTTTTAGAGTCGTAAGTAGTTAAAAGAGCGCTTCGGCGCTCTTTTTTATGTATGTGCTCAAGGCTTAGTTTTAAAACATATTAATAGTCTCTACGTTCAAATCAAAAGGTTCAATTAGATACTCAGCCAAGAAACAATCCAATCAATAATGGATTTGATAAAAACATGTCTTAAAAACTCAAATAAGCTTGATTTCGTCAGCCAATACCCCTACATCTAGTATTAATACACAATACGATTTGGCATATATCCATGACTTTAGAAAAGGCAACCTTGCCCGTTCCACAATTTGATCAAGTCACTTTAGATCAACTCAAATCAGACATTCAAAAAGCCATTGAAAATGGTCAAACCTTTATTGCTGAATTACAACACGTGCCAGACAGCATTCAACAGCAACTTCAAGTTTTAGAACAGATTGATACCCTAGAAAACCAAATGAGTGAATCTTGGGGCGTGTTATCACATTTAAATGCTGTGATGAACAATCTTGAGACACGTGAAGTTTACCAAGCACTGTTACCGAGTTTAAGCGAGTATTATACCCAGCTCGGTCAGCACACGGCGCTGTATCAAACTTATCAACATGTGCATGATGCTACCCTTTTTTCTACGCTTCCAGCAGAGCAGCAAAGTGCGATTAAACTGGCACTGCGTGATTTCAAACTTTCAGGGGTGGCGTTAGAAGGTGATGCGAAAAAACGCTATGCAGAGATTTCGGCACGTTTGTCACAGCTCCGTTCTGACTTTTCAAACCATGTGTTAGATGCCACACAAGCTTACTTTAAACCTTTAAATGAAGGTCAACTCAAAGGTTTACCAAACAGCAGTATTGAGCTGTTAAAACAATATGGTCAGCAACGCGAACTTGACCAAGCTGTTGCCACTTTAGATATGCCATCTTATATCGCGATCATGACCTATGCGGAAGATCGTGCATTACGTGAAGAACTCTATAAAACCTATACCACTCGTGCCTCAGATCAATCAGCGCAACCTGAGTTTGACAATACGCCTGTGATGGAAGAAATTCTGAGCTTACGTCAAGAAATGTCACAGCTTTTGGGCTTCGATAATTTCTCTGCTTATTCACTGGCGAGTAAAATGGCGCCGAATGTTGCTGCAGTAAATCAATTTTTGGTCGATTTAGCAGAACATGCACGGACACCTGCTACACAAGAAATTGAACAACTCAAAACTATGGCGGCAGACCACGGCATTTCTGAGCTGAAACCTTGGGATACGACGTATTATTCGGAAAAATTAAAAGTTCAACAGTTCAATTTATCTCAAGAGGCTCTCAAACCTTACTTCCCGACGCCTAAAGTGATTCAAGGTTTATTCAGTATCGTGAAGCGTATTTATGGCATTGAAGTGATTGAACGTGAAGCACCGCTTTGGCATAAAGATGCGCATTATTATGAGTTAGAAGACCAAGGTATTGTGATCGGTGGTTTTTACTTTGACTTGTATGCACGTAGCGGAAAACGGGGTGGCGCATGGATGAGTGGTTTCCGCTCTCGTATGCAAACCAATGACGGTCTACAAAAACCGATTTGCTATATGGTGGGTAATTTCACACCACCTGTGGGTGATCAGCTGGCATTACTTACTCATGATGAAGTCGTGACACTCTTTCATGAGTTTGGTCATGGCTTACACCATATGTTAACTGAGGTCGATAACATCTCGGTTGCAGGTACACACGGCGTTGCATGGGATGCTGTGGAACTGCCAAGTCAATTTATGGAGTTCTGGGCTTGGGATCATGAAAGCTTGGCGTTAATTAGTGAACATATCGAAACAAAACAGTCACTTCCTGAAGATCTACTCCAAGCATTACTCGATGCCCGCTTCTTCCAATCAGGCATGCAAACCTTAAGACAAATTGAATTTGCCTTGTTTGACCTTAATATTCATGAACAAAATCCAGCGCTCAATGCAGATCAAATTCAACACATGCTGAATGATATTCGCAAACAATATGCTGTTGTTCCGACCACGTCCTACAACCGTTTCCAAAACAGTTTTAGTCATATCTTCGCGGGCGGTTATGCCGCTGGATATTATTCCTATAAATGGGCAGAAGTTTTGGCCAGTGATGCATTTGATCGCTTTGAAAATGAAGGTATTTTTAATGCAGAGACTGGAAAAGAGTTTCGTCAATTTATTCTAGCAGTTGGCGGAAAAGATACAGCACTTGATGCATTTATCAATTTCCGTGGTCGCGAGCCAAAAATAGATGCATTGTTACGTCATCAAGGTTGGACGAACACCAATAAAAGCGCTTAAACTAACGCCATTAATTGATTTAGAGTGAGTTTATGACCATGAAGCGTCGTTTCATTGCAGGTGCAAAATGTCCTAAATGTGAAACTATGGATCGAATCGTCATGCTCACCTCTGGTGATGCCGAATGGATTGAATGCATCGAGTGCAGTTATTCTGAAAACCGTCCGACGCATGTCGAAGAGCCTACAGAACCTGCTGTACCTGATGAGGTTGGGGTCATTCAATTCAAACCGCGTCAGCCTAAATAATTTAGGAAAATCGTATGGTGTTGGATCACAGCAATAATTCAAAACTGATGTGGATCATTGTTGCAGGCTTGGTCATTATTGTGACTTTGGCTGTGGTATTTCTATGGATGAGTTCCAAAGATCATTCTAGAGAGACAGCAAGTATTGAAACGTCCGAACCAGTAAGTGGTACAGTGTCTTCGACTTTACCAAACGTTGCACTTGAATCAGCTTCGGAAGCTACAATAGCGCTGGATACGCTAACTGATGCCAATGCTTTAGTGTCTGACAACCTCTTAAAAGATGAAATTCCTCACAATGCGACTTTCGCTAAAGAGGAAATTGTCAAACTGAATGATTTACAGCAACAACTACAAGCACAACATGAAATACTCGAAGCTCAGCAGTCTGATGCGGATCAGTTGATTGCGCTGAAAGAAGAACAGATCAAACTCTTAGAAGAGCAGCTTAGCGTTCGAAATTAATTTTCTTCAAAGTTTGATTATTTATTTGTTCAAATAAATGAATCATCAAAGCCAACTTCTCTGAGTTGGCTTTTTTGGTCGTGTAGATCTGTGCCACTTTTAAAGCTATTTAGCATCAGTGTATAGATAGACAGATATGCTTACGTTTTCCATTTAGCATCACACTCAAACCCGGTCAATACTACAAAAATTTAGAACCATAAAAAAACACCCGAAGGTGTTCTTTTATGGTTCATTACTGTCTAATACCCACTAGTGATACCAACCGAAGAGTTTAAACACATAAGGCAAGTAAGCGATGATCAGCATAGCTGGGAACATCACAATCAGCGGTAGAATCCAGCGTTCATAGCGATAATAGAAAGACATATGTTTGACTTCAGCATCTGCTGCTGCCACTTCTTCATCACCAATCGACTGTCTGGCCAGTAAGTGGTTCAGCGCGACTGGTGGCGACACATAGCCAAGCTCAAATCCAATCAGGGCAATCATCCAGAAATGCACTGGGTCGATACCATAGCCATAGGCCACAGGTGCAACGGTTGCAGAAATTAAGATGACGGCGCCAAATGGATCCATGATCATTCCCACAAAGATCATCACCACGACAATCAAGCTAATCACGATATAGATGTTACTAATATCGGTTGGGAACATCTCCATCAGCTCAATACGTTCAAGGAACCCCCCGACACTGACGGACAATGCCATCAGAATCACTAAAGCACCGATATGACCGACTGTTTCACTGGCAGATACATGTATGGATTTCCAAAAACTCACTTTGCGTTCAGGATTTTCAGGACTGTCTTGCGCTATTATCTGCGCCGGCGTCACATGTGCTCGTGCAGCTTCTTTTTCCAGTATGCTCTGCTCTACAGCACCATGATTTTTAGGGTTTAACTGGGTATCCCAATGCCCGACAGCAGCCAAAGGTGCAGGCTCATGACGTAACTTTTCATAGAGCACCATGATTAATAGAATAATCGGCATCATGACGGGTGCAGTAAATTCGTTTAAATTGGTATTCAGCGCATACTTATAAAACAGCCATACGATTAAGAATACGATCACATAAGGAACCACCGCCAATAATGCTCGCCACGAATTTGGAATTGCTTCAGCAGGTGATGCGATGCGGAACTTTTGCTCAGCAAAGAATAAAGACACCACCAAGAATAAGGTCGATGTGATTAAAAATACATACAAACCATATTCATAGAGTAAATCCGTTGTTACTTCTTTATTTAGTGATGCAACCACGACAATCAACAAGCATGGGCGTAATACCACACCCAATGAACCTGACATTGCGGCAGTCGCTAAAGCAAACTGACGGCGACCACCAGCATTCCAGACTTCCTTATAAATAATTGCACCGGCTGCAATCACGAAGATACCTGAAGCCCCAGTATATGCTGTCGGTAAAGCCGCAGCCAAAAGAATCAACCACGTCAGCGTTTCAGGTGCTAAATTCCAAGGTCTTAAAATATTCAGGAATTTGTCAACAATTAAGGTCTGCTTCATCAACATACCGGCCCAAATAAACAAGGCAAGATTCAAGAAGATGGAAGAAAACTCGACCAATTGCCCCAAGTAAATCCCCTGTCCCATTGGATAATCCATCAGGAAAGTAAAATTAAAACCCGTGATAATTGCCATATAGGCATATAGAGGTACAGCCAATAATGCCAGACCAATTTTTCCTTCTGCTTTGGCTTCCTTAGGGATAACAAATAATTGATACAAGCTGATCAAGGTCAAGATTGAAAATAAGATCATCCATAGCCAATAAATAATGTTCATCTCATGGGTTGGTGGAACACCTGAGTTTAAAACTGAACGATATTGACTGATGGCGGAACTGGTCAGAAAACCATTTGCCACAATCATAAAGATGGAATAAACCCGATAATCCAATCGACTGCTTGGACCACGCAGACCAATATGATGAATCTTTAAGGTCGCGGTAATCGCGGCCAAAACCACCATAATAATCAGCAGTACGGCTTTATTGTCTGAACCGAACTGGAAAATACCAAAAAACGTGGTTTCTACAGCACGATAAGGACGAATACTTGGATGTTCATCCAAATACTTCATCGACTTATCATAAAAGGCGAATTTTTCTTCGCACAATTGCTGTCCCGCCAACACAGATTTACGAACATCCTCCTCAGAAGTGGTACCGAAAATATCAGCAAACTCATCATTGGCATTCGACTGCATTTGATTTTGTACCAATACATCGATGTTTGGATTGCGGTCACAGGTCGGTTTTTGAGGTTCTGCACGCAAAAATGAATATTGCATACCCGTTTTTGGATCGCCATACAAGTTTTCACCCAAGCGCAACATCTGCCCATGGATCATTTCACCTGTGCCAATGATCAATGTCAGAAGCAGGAGGAGTAAAATCGTAAATGCGGAAATCCACTCAGTCCATATATAACTCAGCAGACCTAATCCAGATCGTTTTTGTGTTGGCTTTTGCATTGTTATTCCATTGTCTTATTTTCGCTATACATCAACGGGATAGCTCAGTATTTATGTTGAATTCCAGCAAAATCCTTTGCTTAATTCTATTATTTGTTCGACGCAATTCAATGTGCCGTATTTTTTTTTAAATGAAAATGACTGATTTTTGGTTTTTTTTGAAAATTATGCCAATTCAACTACTTTCAATTCAAGTTTGAAGATAATGCAAGTACACGTTTTTTGAAAGTTTATTTTGATGGCTTTAATTTTTTTTAAAATTTAAATGATATACACACTGTGATTTGCCAAAATGCAGAGGCAACAACATATCATTTATTGAGTTTTAATTTGAGTTACAGCAGATTTACTTTTAAGCGGACAAAGATAGGAAAAAGAGGATTTAGACTTTGAACAACGACTTTTGTTTAAGAAAACGATAACAAAGATAGCTTAGCGCCAATATTGCCCCCCAGATTGAACCTAATAAGTGCGCTTCAACCAATACTGGGCTACCAATTAACTGGCTAGTTTCAAGTGAACCAAATACATTTTCCCAAGCAATTTTGGCGCATGCCAATGCAATCACCAGTAAAGCGAATTTACGTTCTTTATTGAACTGTACAAAATAGATCGATACAGCAATATACAGTCCATGCAGTATTCCAGAAAGTCCTGCGTATGCTTCAACATTTGGATAAAAATAATAAAAACTTAAGCTGACTAAAGGCGGTAGCAATAAAAGCAGTGCGACCAAATATCGGTTTTGAGCATGCGAAAAGATGAATGGAAGACAGGCAAATGCAATCATATTGAGTAAATAGTGAATCCAGCCCACATGCACCCAGTGGGCCGTCCATCCTCGCCAAAATTCTTCAAAGAAACTCGAACGCCAGTAAATAAATAGTTCTTGAAAAACTTGTAGGCTCGCAGAAAGACTCATACAAATAGCAATGAAGAGTATTTTTTTCACCACAGTCTGATCTTTCATTCAAGCCTCCTTGTTGAGGTAAAAAAGAGCCAGTTAATACTCATTTTTTACCTACTAATAATCTATCATTGGCTTGTATGTTTATTCTTATTCAATCATTCTACTCATAAATGATGTCAGAAAAAGCTTACTTATCCGCCTCTTCAGTGACAGCCTCTTCTTCTGCAGGCGCTTCAGCTGCGGGTAGATCTTGAAACAAATCATCATCGCCCGTCGCACCTTGCTCATCCCAGAACTGGCTCATCCCATCATCTGCGGCGCGAACACCGGTATTTTCAGTCCAATAACGATCAGCTATACCTTGAATCATTTGTCCCGCCATACCATCAATTAAACGAAATTCAGGATTTACAGGTTTATCTTCTGCTCTAGATGCAGCATATGAGCGCAATGCATCCCTAATTTTTGCATCATCACCACTGGCTTGTGCAGCCACAGCATACAGCGCATGAGATAAGCGTACACCTTTTTGCTCACCAATTTGCATAGACTGTTTGAGGGTTTGGTATGGGTCTGGTTTCCCTTCATCTGCACCTGGTAACAACGTCCAAATTACAGCGCGAGTTGCATTTGGTGCACCCCAAAATTTGGTGTTGTCTAAACACGCCATGCCGCGTTCAACGATCGCAGCAATATCTTTAGGCACATTAACCTGCCCGCCAGAATTAATGTCATTGGTCATGGCTTGTAGACCACTGAGCATACCCAACATATAGACCGTTTGATCAAGGTCTTTACGCATGGTCGGACATGAATCTCCTAATGTATACTTATATTTGGCTTGCCAGCGTTCTGCAAAAAGCTGATAACCGGCATATTGTCGTTCAGATGCAATCGCTGCCCAGCGTTTTTGTTCAATGCGTGCATCTTGTGCTTCAGAGACTTGTCCTGCTTTCGAAGCTCTTAAATAACGAAGCTCAGCATTTAAGGCATTGTTTTCTGCACACATCCCAGCTGCCGAATACAGTAAAACTGCCATACGTGTGGGATCTGCACCCATATCCTTGGTGGCCATGATCGCAGGGGTCAGTGCCGTCCCTTGATTACACGCCATGTCTGTATCGCCCATTGCAAGAATAGGGGGTACGATATGCTTTTCACTAAAACCTATCGCCACGTTCGCTCCAGACTTTACAACATAGGAGCAACCCGATAAAACAGATGATGAAAGTGCTACAGTAAAAATAAATTGACCCATTTTTTGGACTTTAGACATGATTCCTGTCCTCTAATAATAATTGTGTGGCTTCCTTTTCGATTAAAATATCAGATGCGATATCTGAATAAAAGAGGACTTCCCTGTATTTCCATGTCTTGAGTCTGTCATTGATCGGATCATAAAAGATTGACCCAATTATCAAATTATCCAAATTTTAAGCAAAAAAAAGTAGCATTGCGACGGTTCGACACATGCTACTTATTAAAAGGTAAACTCTCAGGAGAGTTTATTTGGGGTGTTCTTTCTATGTTCAATTCGTTCCCTCAGCACGGTTCCTAGTCTCCCTATTATAATCGCCAGAATTGCGGCAACCACTAGAAACAACCACGTTTGAATTTCGCTCATTTGAAATTTCTCATTCGCTGTTGGTATATTTAATGTACGGGAATAAAATTTAAAAATGGATTTAATTGTCAGACAATCAAAAACTATTTTGCATTTTTTTTGATATTTTTTAAAAAACTATAAAAATTCAGTATTGACCACTACAGTCCTTATCAAAGCAAAACCACCTGCATATAAGTTTTATGAGTTATCGAAAATTAAACTGCCTTTCAAATGCTGAATTGAAACCCTTGATTAGCATGCCTCGGCAAATCTTTACTGAAATGATTACGATTTAAACAAAAGCGAAATCAGTAAAAAAGAAATCAGGCCATCGTCATGATTTAGCTCTAGAGGATCAATTGTTATGAACGCTTTATTACATAAAAAATACAGCACTCAATGTGATGTTAAAAAAAATGACCATAGCGTGATTAGAAAATTACGAAGTGAAATCGAACAATATCCATAAATTAAAGTATTCAAAATATTGAATGAGCGCTAGCTAAATAGACGCAAAATATTCGGTTTATGCATCAACTTAACTACTGCACTGGTTAAGCGAATAAATCTGCCATTGCAACTTAAGCAACAGATCTAATATCTCAACCATTTTTTATTGTGTTATTAATGTAAATGACAATGCGTTAATAATCTTTTCCATGAGATCACATCCAGTTGATCTTTCCAAATCAGCACTGATTTGTGCTTTTTATTCTGAAAATAAATCACCACATAAAAATGATGTTGAATCATTTTTTCCAAATGAACCCTTTGGGCCGTGCTTTGATTTTGAAATTTGAGTGACCATTCAGACTGATCTAGGTGCTGTAAATAGCGCAATCTTGCTGTGCGTTTAAACCAGAGCCACACCACTGACATACATATTACACTCAAGATACTGACCGCTAAATGTAATATGGAAAAAAGAACAACTGAAATTAATGTTAACACCGATAACTGAAACACAGTCGAAAGTCGACTGTGTTTCAAGCTATAGCACTCATTCACCATGAACATAGTTTTTTAGTTTATGGATGAAATCACGCAGTTCAGGGCGTGGTGGTTCAGATACTTCCATAAACCAATCCAATAAATCAGGATCTTCTTGCTCTACCAATTCTGCAAACATGGCTTTTTCATGTTCATCTGCTTGAAAATAATAGTGCTTCACATAGGGATCAAAATAGACATCAATTTCTTTTAAACCACGTCGCGCACGATAGATCACTTTGCGTTCTTCAAGTGTTAATTCATCGAACATTGTTATCCCCTAATCTTCAAAGCTTATATTCGACCTAGTTTAACCGAAGCACAGTCTGTTGTGTTTGAAATCCATTTATAGGCATCACAATTGGCGACTGACCAAACACATCATTTACAAGTCACAAATGAGCATTCATCGCATTGAAGCCCTAGCAAAGATCGCTTATTTTCAACCTATTCTAATAACGCAAATGGATCTGAACACCATGCAATCAGCAAATATTCGCCCTTTAGCCAATATGTTACCTCGTAAATTATTCAATGCTGAACATAATGCTTTTCGTGAAACCGTACAAAAATTTTATCAAAAGGAAGTCGTTCCCAATATTGAAAAATATGAAACACAACAACATGTTGATCGCGACTTATGGAACAAAGCTGGTGAAATGGGCTTACTCTGTACCACCATGCCTGAAGAATATGGAGGTTATGGGGTAGATCGACTCTACAGCATGATTTTGATTGAAGAACAAGCTTATGCGATGGACTCATCAACGGGCTTTTCATTGCATTCTGACATTGTGGCGAATTACTTAAACAATTTTGCCAATGAAGAGCAGAAAAAGTATTGGTTACCTAAAATGGCAAGTGGTGAAGTCGTGACTGCGATTGCGATGACTGAACCGGGTACTGGATCAGATCTACAGGCAGTAAGGACTTCAGCAGTGCTTGAGGGTGATGAATATGTGATTAATGGTTCTAAGATCTTTATCACCAATGGTTACTTATGTGACATGGTGATTGTGGTGTGCAAAACCGGTAACAGTGAAAAAGGCTCTGCCAATTTATCACTGTTTATTGTTGAAGCGAGCCGTGCTGGCTTTTCCAAAGGGAAACCGCTGAATAAAATTGGGATGAAAGGTCAAGATACCTGTGAACTCTTCTTTGATAATGTGCGCATTCCCAAAGAGAATTTAATCGGTATGGAAGGGATGGGTTTTATCATGCTGATGAAAGAATTGGCTTGGGAACGCATGTTGGTTGCCATTATTTGTCAAGCCGGCGCAGAAGCTGCATTTGCACATACCGTGCAATATACCAAAGACCGTAAAGCCTTCGGTAAAGCCATTAGTGGTTTTCAAAATACACGCTTTAAACTGGCAGAAATGCGTACCGAAATTGATTTCTGTAGAACCTACTTAGACCGATGTATGGAATTGCAACTCGAAGGGAATTTGGGTGTTGATGCTGCTGCCGCTGCTAAATATAAAATTTCTGAAATGTTCTCAAAAGTCGTTGATGAATGCTTACAGCTACATGGTGGCTATGGCTACATGCTCGAATATCCAATTGCACGTGCCTATATTGATAACCGCGCGAATCGTATTTATGCAGGCACCAATGAAATTATGAAAGAGTTGATTTCACGTTCACTCTAGCATTCATTAAATGGTCTAAAACTTGATTTAACGCAGTTTAGATTCATGATATCAAAGACATAAAAAAGGAGCGAAAAGCTCCTTTTTTATAGAGATAGAAAATAGATTAAGAAACCAGTTTCGGTTTACGCTCTGCGTGCTTTTCTAGTTTAGAAAACTTTAAAACCCCATCACTAAATTTAGCATTTTTAAGGTCTTTACGATCTGTTAGATAATTATGGGTTGCCATCCAAGGGGCTTTACTGCCCTGTTTAGGCAATTGATCAGCAGCACGAGCAATATAGCCCGAGCTCATTTCACCCATGACTGTTTCATTTAAAATAGCGGAATGATCAGTTGGTGCAATCACTTCATCAAAACCATTTTTGTCCATATATTTGAACAAACGACAAATATAATCTGCAACAACATCGACTTTCAGTGTCCAAGATGCATTGACGTAACCTATAACCATCGCCATGTTGGGCACGTCACTGACCATCACGCCGTTATACAACATGTGCTCAGAGGTTTTTAAAGGCTTCCCATCTACAGATGCTTTAATTCCACCCATGATCTGAATTTCAAGACCCGTTGCAGAAACAATAATATCCGCATCCAAATGCTGGCCCGATTTAAGCTGAATACCTGTTTCCGTAAATTTTTCAATATGATCAGTTTCAATACTGGCTTGACCAGAGCGCAAAGTTTTAAATAAGTCCCCATCTGGAACGACACACAAACGCTGATCCCATGGATCATAACTTGGAGTAAAGTGCTTCATATCCACTTTACCCTTCAATTGCACTTCTACAGACTTGAGCAACAAACGTCGCACTAACTTTGGCTGACTTTTCGACAACGCAAAAATCGCACGTTGCATCCCAATGTTTCGAGCGCGGGTAAATTTATAGGCCATGTCTTCAGACATAAATTTACGGGTCTTATTATAAACAAAGTCAATTGAAGGCACAGAAGCAATATAGGTTGGAGAGCGTTGTAACATCGTCACATGCCCTACACCACTTTTTGCCAATGCTGGCACCAACGTAATTGCAGTCGCACCACTGCCAATAATCACGACTTTCTTGCCTGCATAATCTAAATTTTCAGGCCAAAATTGTGGATGAATGATTTGACCTTTAAAGGCATCTTGATTGGGGAAATCTGGCTGGAAACCTTGATCATAATTATAGTAACCCGTACAACCTACGACAAAATTTGCAATCCAGGTCTGTGCCTTCTGCTCCGCATTTTCAATTTGCACAACCCATTTTTTTATAGATGAATCGTAGTTTGCAGAGAGTACACGGTGTTCAAAATGAATCTTGTCTTTTATTTTATATTGGTCGACTACTTCACCTAGATAACCTTTAATCGAGGCGCCATCAGCCAGTACATTGGCTTTTTGCCAAGGTTTAAAATTATAACCAAAGGTCGACATGTCAGAATCTGAGCGTATACCGGGGTATTTAAAGAAATCCCAAGTACCGCCATAACTCTTACGACGTTCAATAATCTCGAATTGACGATTTGGATTATTTTTAGATAAATGCGCAGCAATACCTATTCCTGAGATACCTGCACCAACAATGAGAATATCAACGTGCTTTTCCATTTCTTTTTATAACCTGTTATTTGTACCATTTTATTTAAGCACATTTCTGACAATACACAATGTCAAGTTTCAAAATTTCCTGTTTTTTTTATATCATTTCGGGTCATATTGCATTTTTGTCAGACAATAAAAAAGGTCGGTTAAAATAACCGACCTTTTATGAACAACTGAAGCTGTTCTTGCGAATTATTTAACTTCGCGATCTACTAGCTCAACGTAAGCCATCGGTGCAGCATCACCTGCACGGAAGCCCGCTTTAAGAACACGTAGATAGCCGCCGTTACGTTCTTTATAACGAGGGCCTAGAACTGTAAATAATTTACCTACAGTTACAGCTGAACGAGTACGAGCAAACGCCAAACGACGGTTTGCTACAGAATCGACTTTAGCTAAAGTGATTAAAGGCTCAGCAACACGACGTAATTCTTTTGCTTTAGGAACAGTTGTTTTAATTAACTCATGTTCGAACAAAGAATTAGCCATGTTTTGGAACATCGCTTTACGATGACTGCTTGTACGGCCTAATTTCACACCACTATTACGATGACGCATGGTGATAGTCCTACTTAATTAACGACTACGATAAGCAAAGCGATCGTCCATGCGGAGGCTAGCCGGTGGCCAGTTCTCTAAACGCATGCCCAATTGCAAGCCTTTCGATGCCAGAACATCTTTAATCTCAGTCAACGATTTTTTACCTAAGTTAGGAGTTTTTAACAACTCAACTTCAGTACGTTGTACAAGATCACCGATGTAGTAAATATTTTCTGCTTTCAAACAGTTAGCAGAACGAACAGTAAGCTCTAGATCATCTACTGGACGAAGCAAGATTGGATCAACTTCTTCACGAGGTTCTTGAGCAACTGGCGCTTGATCTTTCTGAAGATCAACAAAAATTGCAATTTGTTGTTGCAAGATTGTTGCCGCTTTACGGATTGCTTCTTCTGGATCTACAGTACCATTTGTTTCAAGATCAATGACCAACTTGTCAAGATCCGTACGCTGTTCTACACGAGCGTTTTCCACTGTGTAAGACACACGTTTGATTGGGCTATAAGATGCATCTAACTGTAAACGACCCACTGGGCGAGTTTCGCCTTCTGGGAAGCGTGAGTCAGAAGTCTCGTAACCACGGCCTTGAACAACTTTCAAGCGCATTTTTAATGAGCCTGATGCACTTAACGTGCCGATCAAATGTTCAGGGTTAATCACTTCAACGTTATGCGGTAAACGAAGGTCAGCTGCTGTTACGTCACCTGCCCCTTGTTTTTCCAACGTCAAATATGCTTCATTTTGATCGAACAGCTTAATAGACAATCCTTTAAGGTTCAGCAAGAGCTCGACGATGTCCTGCTGCAAGCCTTCTAAAGTACTGTACTCGTGCTCGACGCCTTCAATCTCAACTTCAACCACAGCAGCGCCAGGTAAAGATGAAAGAAGAATGCGACGTAAAGCATTACCTAGAGTATGACCAAAGCCACGCTCTAATGGTTCTAGAATCACTTTTGCCGAGGTCCCGCTTGCCGCTTCGACCTTGATCGCTTGCGGAGTGAGAAACTCGTTTGCAGTACGCGTCATTATTGCTACCTCAAGGATTATTTAGAATACAATTCAACAATCAAGCTTTCGTTGATTTCAGCAGGTAAATCAGAACGATCTGGTGCAGATTTGAATGTACCTTCCAACTTAGTATGGTCAATTTCCATCCAAGCAGGAGTTCCACGCTGAGCAGCTAATTCAATTGCGTTTTTAATACGTAATTGAGATTTAGAGCTCTCATGTACTGCAATCACATCGCCCGCTTTAACTTGAATAGACGCGATGTTAACACGACGACCATTCAAAGTAATGCTACGGTGAGATACAAGCTGACGAGCTTCTGCACGTGTAGAACCAAAGCCCATGCGATAAACAACGTTATCAATACGGCTTTCAAGCAATTTCAACAAGTTTTCACCTGTTGCGCCTTTAACACGAGCAGCTTCTTTGTAGTAGTTACTAAATTGACGTTCTAACACACCGTACATACGACGTACTTTTTGTTTTTCACGTAATTGTAGTGAGTACTCAGATTGTTTACTACCACGAGCTCCACCGTGTTGGCCAGGAGCTTTCGCATGTTTTTTTGTCTTAACATCAAACGGTTTAACGCCTGATTTAAGTTGCAGGTCTGTCCCTTCGCGGCGAGAGAGTTTGCATTTTGGACCAATATAACGAGCCATGAATGATTCTCCTTAGACGCGACGTTTTTTAGGTGGACGGCAACCGTTGTGCGGGATTGGCGTCACATCGGTAATGCTGTTAATTTTATAACCCACTGCACCTAAAGCACGAACCGCAGATTCACGACCAGGACCAGGACCTTTTACAAGGACGTCCAAGTTTTTCAAACCGTAGTCTAAAGCAGCTTTACCAGCAACTTCAGCAGCTACCTGAGCAGCAAACGGAGTTGATTTACGTGATCCACGGAAGCCTTGTCCACCAGAGGTAGCCCAAGCCAGTGCATTACCTTGACGATCGGTAATAGTCACAATGGTGTTATTAAAAGAAGCGTGAATGTGTGCAACACCTTCAGAGACGGTACGAGTGACCTTCTTGCGTGCGCGAGTATCTTTAGCCATCTTTTAGCTTCCAGAAATCTTATTTCTTAATAGGTTTGCGCGGACCTTTACGGGTACGTGCGTTAGTTTTGGTGCGTTGTCCGCGGACAGGCAAGCTGCGACGATGACGAAGACCACGATAGCAGCCTAAATCCATTAAACGTTTAATGTTCATGGAAATTTCGCGACGTAAATCACCTTCGGTCGGAACCTTAGCAATTTCTGCACGAATCGCATCAAGCTGAGCGTCATCCAATTCACGAATCTTTGTTGTTGTAGCGATACCAACAGCTGCTAAAACGTTCTTAGCAGTATGACGACCGATACCAAAGATATACGTAAGAGAGATAACAGCATGCTTGTTATCCGGAATGTTTACACCGGCAATACGAGCCATTCACTTTCTCCAAAAAGGCGGTAGAGATAATCAACCGCCCGACAAAATCTTGAGGGGCGGATAATAACCTAATTAGCCTACTGAAATCAACAGGTCTTGATCAGATTAACCTTGACGCTGCTTATGACGAGGTTCAGCGCTACAAATCACGCGGATAACCCCATTACGACGGATAACTTTACAGTTACCACAAATTTTCTTAACAGAAGCTTGAACTTTCATGATGAAACCTCTAAGTGCGCTTATCCCTTCGGATGAGCAGTCGTTTTACTCATTAGCGTTTGATTATCATATTGACGAGAGGTCAGATGGGCTTGTAGCTGAGCCATAAAGTCCATCACAACAACAACCACAATCAATAATGATGTTCCACCCAAGTGGAATGGAATACCAAAAGAACTTTGCAGTACCATCGGCATCAAACATACGACTGTAATATAAATCGCGCCAATAAAAGTCAAACGACTAAGAATATGATCTAAATAACGAGCAGTTTGCTCACCTGGGCGAATACCAGGTACATAAGCTCCACTGCGTTTTAAGTTTTCTGAAACTTCTTTAGGACTGAAAACCAGTGCCGTATAGAAATAACAGAAGAAAATAATTAACGCACCAAAGAGCACCAAATACAACGGTTGTCCAGGCGATAAAACTAATGCCAAATCTTGTAGTGTACGCTTTACAATTCCTGCACTTGGATCAGAACTGCCCAACCATTGACCTAAACTTGCAGGGAATAAAAGCAATGAACTTGCGAAAATTGCTGGAATTACCCCTGCCATGTTAATTTTCAATGGCAAGTGAGTTTGTTGTGCAGTGAATACTCGGCGACCTTGCTGCTTTTGAGCATAGTTAACAGGTATGCGACGTTGTGCCTTTTCAATAAACACAATAGCTGCTAAAACAGCCAAAGATAATAATCCAAATATAGCGATTCCAATCAGGCTAGACTGACCATTTTCCACAAGGGTAAATGATTGTACAACCATGCCTGGTAAGCCCGCCACGATTCCTGCAAAAATGATCATCGAGATCCCATTACCAACACCACGTTCGGTAATTTGCTCGCCTAACCACATTAAAAACATGGTACCTGCAACTAACGAGGTTAGTGCTGGAATGAAAAATGCTAAACCTGAAGTAAAGGTAATCCCTTGACTGATCAGACCCGCACACATTCCGATACCTTGCACAATTGCAAGAAACAACGTGCCGTAGCGCGTGTATTGGTTAATCTTACGTTTACCCTGCTCGCCTTCTTTCTTTAATGCTTCCAGCGAAGGAACCACCGTAGACATCAACTGCACGATAATCGAAGCAGAGATATACGGCATAATCCCTAACGCAAGAATGGACATTCGTTCCAATGCCCCGCCAGAGAACATATTAAACAAACCAAGGAAAGTTCCTTCGTTTGCATTAAAAAAACGTTCTAAAGCGACATTATCAATACCTGGCAGCGGAATATGCGCTCCTAGTCGAAAGACAACCAATGCGCCAACTAAGAACATTAATCGACGAATTATTTCACGGTATTTCACATGAAATGGCTGACCTTTCATCATGTTAACATGACCTGTAGAACTAGGAGACATAGACACTCGCAATTACTCCTCGACTTTACCGCCAGCTGCTTCTAGAGCAACTTTAGCGCCTTTAGTCAATGCAACACCTTGAACAGTGAATGCACGAGTGATTTCACCAGAAAGAACGATACGCGCACGAATCATATCTTTACGTACAACGTTAGCAGCTTTTAAAGTTTCAAGAGAAACTATATCGCCTTCAACTTTAGAAAGTTCTGACAAACGTACTTCAGCAGTTTTCAAAGCCAATTGGCTAGTGAAACCGAATTTAGGTAAACGACGATATAACGCAGTTTGACCGCCTTCGAAGCCTGGACGTGTACCACCACTTTTACGTGATTTTTGACCTTTGTGACCACGGCCACCTGTCTTACCAACGCCAGAACCAATACCACGGCCGAGACGAAGATTATCACGTTTAGCACCTTCAGCAGGCGCTAGTTCATTTAAACGCAGAGTCATGGCTTACTCCTCTACACTAACCATATAGTAGACTTGGTTGATCATACCACGGTTAGAAGGTGTATCTAGCACTTCTACTGTATGACCAATACGACGCAGACCTAAACCTTTCAAGCTCAGTTTATGATTTTTCAAACGATGAGCAGAAGATTTAGTCTGGGTAACTTTAATCGTTTTCATGATTGATTACCCTTGAATTTGTGCTACAGACAACCCGCGTTTCGCAGCGACTTTCTCTGGAGAAGTCATATCACGCAAACCTTTAAAAGTTGCGTTAACTACGTTAGCAGCGTTTGTAGAACCATAGCATTTTGTCAATACGTTATGTACGCCAACAGCTTCTAGAACTGCACGCATAGCACCACCAGCAATTACACCAGTACCTTCAGAAGCAGGCTGCATGTAAACGCGGCTTGCACCGTGACGAGCATTAATAGGGTGTTGTACAGTACCGTTAACAAGATCAACAGTAATCATGTTACGACGAGCAGCTTCAAGTGCTTTAGCAATAGCAGCTGGAACTTCACGCGCTTTACCACGACCAAAACCGACGCGACCATTACCATCACCCACAACAGTTAATGCTGTGAAAGAGAAGATACGACCACCCTTAACAACTTTGGCTACACGATCAACGGCAACCAGCTTTTCAACAAGACCTTCGTTTTGTTCAACTTTAGCCATGATTAGAACTCCAAGCCGTTTTCACGAGCAGCATCAGCCAAGGCTTTGATACGACCATGATATTTAAAACCAGAACGGTCAAAAGCAACTTTAGTTACGCCAGCTGCTACCGCACGCTCTGCGATTAAAGCACCAACTTTAGTAGCTGCGTCTACGTTACCGGTCGAACCGCTACGTAAAGATGCATCTAAAGTAGAAGCTTGCGCTAATACTTTGCCACCATCTGCTGATATTACTTGAGCATAGATGTGACGCGGAGTGCGGTTTACACACAAACGAGTCGCACCCAATGCACGGATGTGCAAGCGTGTGCTTTTCGCACGACGCAAACGGGTTTGTTTCTTTTCGTTCATAAGAACCTCGCGCCTTATTTCTTCTTAGCTTCTTTACGAAGAACAACTTCATCCGAATAACGAACACCTTTACCTTTATACGGCTCTGGCTCACGATAAGAACGGATATTTGCAGCTGCCTGACCCAACAAATGTTTGCTTGCTGATTTCAATACGATTTCAGTAGCAGTTGGAGTTTCAGCAGTTACACCTTCAGGAAGTTTATAATCGATTGGATGTGAATAACCTAGGTTAAGGTGAACAACATCACCTTTAACTGCAGCTTTATAACCAACACCGATTAGTTGTAACTTACGTTCGAAGCCTTCACTAACACCTTTTACAAGGTTATTAAGAACAGCGCGAGCGGTACCAGCTTGCATCCAAGCGTCTTTCGACTCTTTTACTGGAGCAATCTGAAGTGTACCTTCTTCCTGTTTTAACTCGACCAGCGCATGCAGGCTGAAAGACAATGTACCTTTAGTGCCTTTCACTTCGACCTGCCGGCCGTTCTGAGTAACTGTTACACCGTTAGGTACAGTTACTGGGGCTTTAGCCACACGAGACATGAGGAATCACCTATTAAGAAACAAAAGCAATAACTTCACCACCGATGCCCGCAGCACGTGCAGCGCGATCAGTCATGATGCCTTTGCTTGTAGAAACAATTGCAATACCTAAACCTTGCTTAACGCTTGGAAGTGCATCTTTACCGCGATACTGACGTAGACCTGGACGGCTTACGCGTTTCACAGTTTCAATAACTGGTTTGCCTTCGAAATACTTTAAAGTAATTGTCAAAGTAGGTTTGCCGTCATTTGCAGCGACCTCTACATTTGAAACATAACCTTCAGATTGAAGTACGCTAGCGATAGCTACTTTCAACTTCGAGTTAGGCATAGAAACAGTTTGTTTCTTCGCCATTTGTGCGTTACGAACACGTGTTAACATGTCGGCAACGGTATCTTGCATACTCATCTAGTCGCTCCTTACCAGCTTGCCTTAACAACGCCCGGTACATCACCTTGCATTACTTTTTCACGTAATTTGTTACGACCTAAGCCGAACTTACGGAAGTAACCATGAGGACGACCAGTTAAACCACAACGGTTACGAAGACGTACTGGAGACGCATTACGTGGTAATGCTTGAAATTTCATCATCGCTTCGAAACGTTCTTCGTCTGAAGCATTTACGTTTGCAATAATCGCTTTTAATTCAGCGCGTTTTGCAGCGTATTTAGCAACAGTAGCTTCGCGTTTCAATTCGCGATTAATCATACCTTTCTTAGCCATATCGACCTCTTATTTAAACGGGAAGCCGAATGCACGCATTAGCGCACGGCCTTCGTCATCGGTGCGAGCAGTCGTAGTAACGGTAATATCCATACCACGAATACGATCAATCTTATCAAAGTCGATTTCAGGGAACATGATCTGTTCCTTTAAACCCATTGAATAGTTACCACGGCCATCGAATGATTTCGCAGAAAAACCGCGGAAGTCACGAATACGAGGGATCGCGATAGAGATCAAACGGTCTAAGAATTCGTACATACGTTCGCCGCGTAAAGTCACTTTACAACCAATCGGCCAACCATCACGGATTTTGAAACCAGCAATAGATTTGCGAGCTAAAGTAAGAACTGGTTTTTGACCAGCAATTGCTTGCATGTCCGCAAGAGCGCCATCTAACAATTTCTTGTCAGCTGATGCAGCACCAACACCCATGTTGATGGTAATTTTTGTAATGCGTGGAATTTCCATCACATTCTTAACGCCCAAAGTTTCAAGTAACTGAGCTTTAAGTTCGTCGTTATAACGTGTTTTAAGTCTGGCCATAGCCTAATTCAACCTATTACTTCGCTACCGCCACTGATTCACCAGTTGACTTAAAGATGCGAGTTTTCACGCCTTCAGTTACTTGGTAACCAACACGGTCAGCCTTTTGGGTTGCAGCATTAAAGATTGCCACGTTTGAGATATGAAGCGTCGCTTCTTGTGTAACGATAGCGCCTTCAGCACCCGTTGCACGATTCGGCTTCTGATGCTTCTTCACCAAGTTCAAGCCTTCAACAAGAACACGGTCAGTAGAAACAGACAAAACAGTACCCTGTTTGCCTTTTTCTTTACCTGCGATCACAATTACTTGATCGCCTTTTTTAATCTTAGCCATGATTGCCTCTATTATAGAACTTCAGGAGCCAATGAAATGATTTTCATGAACTGTTCAGTACGAAGTTCACGAGTCACTGGTCCGAAAATACGAGTTGCAATCGGTGCTTTGTTGGTGTTCAAGATAACAGCAGCATTATCATCAAAACGGATCACAGAACCATCTGAACGACGAATACCGAATTTCGTACGAACCACAACTGCATTCATCACGTCGCCTTTTTTAACACGGCCACGCGGAATAGCTTCTTTTACAGTAACTTTAATAATGTCGCCAACAGAAGCATAACGACGATGTGAGCCACCAAGTACTTTAATACATTGTACGCGGCGAGCACCACTGTTGTCTGCTACGTCGAGCATACTTTCGGTTTGAATCATTGCCCTACTCCAAAACCGAGCAACACCGGTCGAAATTTCGAAAGGCTCAAAGAGTACTCGAAATTGACCGATGATGCAACAGAAACGTCTAATTACTCAGCAGCTGCTTCAATTACTTCAACTAATGTCCAAGACTTAGTTTTAGAGATTGGGCGGCTTTCTTTGATTGTTACAACATCGCCAGTTTTAGCTGTGTTGTTTTCATCATGAGCGTGTAATTTTGTTGAACGGCGGATTGATTTGCCATACAACGGATGTTGAACGCGGCGTTCGATAAGAACAACAATAGATTTCTCCATTTTGTCACTTACTACTTTACCTGTTAACGTGCGAACTGTTTGCTCACTCATTGTGCGCTCCCCTGTTTTTCGGTAAGGAGGGTCTTGATACGAGCAATTGTCTTACGAGTAACAGCAACTTCGTGCGATTTACCCAATTGACCAGTTGCTTTAGCCATACGAAGACGGAATTGGTTAAGCTGTTGCTCATCAAGCAAAGCTGTCAATTCTTCTACCGACTTTTCACGTAGATCTTTAATATTCATTACATTACCGTCCGAGTCACGATAGCGGTTTTGAACGGAAGTTTAGCAGCCGCAAGCGTGAACGCTTCGCGAGCCAATTCTTCGTTAACACCATCCATTTCGTAAAGGATCTTACCTGGCTTGATTTCGCAAACCCAGTATTCCACTGAACCCTTACCTTTACCCATACGAACTTCTAATGGTTTTTCAGTAATTGGTTTGTCTGGGAACACACGGATAAAGATTTTACCACCACGCTTAACACGACGGCTAATAGTACGACGCGCTGCTTCAATTTGACGTGCAGTCATACGACCACGACTAATTGCTTTAAGAGCGATTGTACCAAAAGATACAGTGCTACCGCGATGCGCTAGACCAGTGTTACGGCCTTTTTGCACTTTACGGAATTTTGTACGTTTAGGTTGCAACATGGATTATTCTCCTTTTTCAGCAGAACGATCATTGCGACGACCACGACGCTCCTGACCTTCACCACGGCCGCGACCACGTTTAGCTGGACGTTCTTCAGCAGGAGCTGGATTCATGACTTGTTTCATGCCACCTAGAATCTCACCACGGAAAACCCATACTTTAACGCCAATCGTACCGTAAGTAGTTTCAGCACGTACAGATGAGTAGTCGATGTCAGCACGAAGTGTATGCAAAGGTACACGACCTTCACGATACCACTCAGTACGAGCAATCTCAGCACCACCTAGACGACCAGAAACTTCAACTTTGATACCTTTTGCACCAGAACGCATAGAGTTCTGTACCGCACGCTTCATAGCACGACGGAACATTACACGTTTTTCTAACTGAGAAGCAATTGCTTCAGCAACTAGACGAGCGTCTAAATCTGGGCGGTCGATTTCGTTGATGCTTACTTGCGCAGGAACACCCATAATAGATGTTAATTCGCGTTGTAGTCTCTCAATGTCTTCGCCTTTTTTACCGATAACGATACCAGGACGCGCAGTGCTAATAGTTACTTTAGCAGCGCCTGTAGGACGTTCGATAAGAATATGGCTGACCATCGCATTCTTAAGTTTTTTGTTCAAAAACTCACGAACTTGAAGATCTTTAAGCAAATATTCAGCATATTGTTTCGGACTCGCATACCAATTAGCGTTATGACGTTTCACAACACCCAGGCGGATACCGATTGGATGAACCTTCTGACCCATATCAAACCCCTACCTTAACGGTGATGTGACAAGTACGCTTAGTAATACGATCTGCACGGCCTTTAGCACGTGGCAAAATACGTTTAAGGCTAGTGCCTTCATCAACGTAAATCGTAGAAACTTTAAGGTCGTCTACATCTAAACTGTTATTATGTTCAGCGTTTGCAATTGCAGATTCCAATGCTTTTTTAACAATTCCTGCAGCTTTCTTGTTGCTGAAAGCAAGAACGTTTAAAGCATGCGCAACAGATTTGCCGCGGATTAGATCTGCAACCAAACGAGCTTTTTGTGCCGAGATAGCGGCACCGCGTAATTTAGCAGTAACTTCCATCATAGCACCTTAACGTTTAGATTTCTTGTCAACACCGTGACCACGATAGGTACGAGTTGGCGCGAATTCACCGAGTTTATGACCAACCATATGTTCAGATACAATCACTGGAACATGGTTACGACCATTATGAACAGAAATTGTTAGACCAACAAAATCTGGGAGGATCATCGAACGACGCGACCAAGTTTTGATCGGCTTACGGTTATTAGCCGCGATAGCCGCTTCAACCTTAGCGAACAAGTGCGCATCGACGAATGGGCCTTTTTTCAGAGAACGAGGCATTGTCAGATTCCTTTACTTGTTACTTAACGCGACGGTCGCGAATGATCATCTTAGTCGTACGCTTATTGGTACGTGTTTTGTACCCTTTAGCTTTTTGACCCCATGGGCTTACAGGTTGAATACCTTTGTTACGCCCTTCACCACCACCATGTGGATGGTCAACTGGGTTCATCGCCATACCACGAACGGTAGGACGAACACCACGCCAGCGAGCTGCACCAGCTTTACCGAGTGAACGAAGGTTGCTTTCTTGGTTAGAAACTTCACCAAGAACTGCACGGCATTCAACGTGAATTTTACGCATTTCGCCTGAACGTAGACGAACAATTGCGTAAGAACCGTCACGACCCAACAACTGAACTGAAGTACCAGCAGAACGAGCGAGTTGCGCGCCTTTACCGATTTTAAGTTCGATGTTGTGAAGAGTAGAACCGATTGGCATGTTACGAAGTGGTAAGCAGTTACCTGGACGAATTGGAGCATCGTTACCAGATTGAACTTTATCACCAGCACGTAGGCCTTTAGGCGCAATAATATAACGACGTTCGCCGTCAGCATACAAAACTAAAGCAATGTGTGCAGTACGGTTAGGATCGTATTCGATACGCTCTACAGTCGCAGGAATACCGTCTTTATTACGTTTAAAGTCAACGATACGGTAGTTTTGTTTATGACCACCACCAACATGACGTGTAGTAATGTGACCGTTGTTATTACGACCACCAGTACGTTTTTTTGCTTCAACCAACGGTGCATAAGGCGCGCCTTTGTGAAGATGGTCGTGAACGACTTTCTCTACAAAGCGACGTCCTGGAGACGTTGGCTTACATTTTTGAATAGGCATAATTCTCGTCCTTATTCCGCTGTGCTTTCAGCGGTATCGCCCAAGTCAGCCATTTCAACATCTTGGCCAGCTTTCAGGGTGACGTATGCTTTTTTAACATCAGAACGGCGTCCTAATGTTTTACCAAAGCGCTTAGTCTTACCTTTAGTGATGGTCGTGTTAACTTTAACAACTTCCACACCAAACAATTGCTCAACTGCTTTTTTGATTTCAAGCTTGTTTGCGTTAATCGCAACTTTAAACACTTGAACACCAGCAGCCTCACCTAAAGCTTGAGCTTTTTCTGAGAATACAGGTCCTTGTAGGACTTGATAGATACGTTCGTTGTTCATCCGAGTTCTACCTCAATTTTCTTAGCAGCAGCTACAGACATAACAACTTTGTCAAACGCAATCAAGCTAACAGGATCGATTGCAGCAGCATCAACCACATCTACATGTGGAATGTTGCGTGCAGCAAGATACAAGTTCTCATCAACAGCATCTGTAACGATCAACGCACGAGTTGCATTTAAGTCGTTAAGTTTTGCAAGCAATTCTTTAGTTTTTGGAGCTTCAACAGAGAACTCTTCAACTAAAACTAAGCGATCTTGACGAACAAGTTCAGCTAGGATGCATTGCATAGCACCGCGGTACATTTTACGGTTTACTTTTTGAGACCAGTCTTGTGGACGAGCAGCAAAAGTTTTACCACCGCCAACCCAGATTGGGCTACGAATAGAACCAGCACGCGCACGGCCAGTACCTTTTTGACGGAATGGCTTACGACCACCACCAGATACTTCACCACGTGATTTTTGAGCTTTAGAACCTTGACGACCACCCGCTAAATAAGCGGTAACAACTTGGTGTACAAGAGCTTCGTTAAACTCACGTCCGAAAGCAACTTCAGACAATTCAACAGCAGAGCCGGAAACAGTATTTAAATTCACGTTATTTCCCCTCAGGCCTTGATCGTAGGACGAACAGTTACGTCACCACCGGTAGCACCAGGAATCGCGCCTTTAACAACAAGAACTGAACGTTCAACGTCGATAGCAATGATTTCAAGACCCTGTGTAGTTACGCGTTCAGCACCTAAATGGCCAGCCATTTTTTTGCCTTTGAATACGCGACCAGGTGTCTGGTTTTGACCAGTAGAACCTAATGAACGGTGAGATAGTGAGTTACCGTGAGTAGCGTCTTGCGTACGGAAATTCCAACGCTTAACACCACCTTGGAAACCCTTACCTTTAGACTGACCAGTTACGTCAACAACTTGACCAACCTGGAACAATTCAACTGTAAGCGTACCACCAACTTCACGACCTTCAAGATCAGCTTCTGTAGCGCGGAATTCTTGAACTAAACGACCTGCAGCAACACCCGCTTTCGCGAAGTGACCTTTAAGCGGGTTAGTTACGCGAGATTCACGACGTTCACCAGTAGTGATTTGAATCGCTTGATAACCATCAGTTTCAAGCGTTTTGATTTGAGTGATGCGGTTTGGATCAACCTCAATCACTGTAACAGGCACAGAAACACCAGCATCTGTAAAGATACGTGTCATACCGCACTTGCGACCGACTAAACCAATAGCCATGTGCATAAACCTCTAAAAAAGCGACTTAATTAACTTATGAAATGTTAATTAACCCGAAAGCCTTAACCCAAAGCGATCTGAACATCAACACCAGCAGCAAGATCCAATTTCATCAATGCATCTACAGTTTTATCTGTAGGTTGAACGATATCGATCAAACGCTTGTAAGTGCGGATTTCATACTGATCACGCGCATCTTTGTTTACATGCGGTGAAGTTAGAACGTTAAAACGTTCGATGCGAGTAGGCATCGGAATAGGACCACAAACTTGTGCGCCAGTACGTTTTGCTGTTTCTACGATCTCTTGAGAAGATTGATCAATTAGACGATGATCAAAAGACTTCAAACGGATACGGATTCTCTGGTTAGACATACCAGTAAACTCCAAGCCAAATATATAAAGAATCACCTCTGACGCATCTCCCCCCACAAAATGAGGCAAGTGTCAAAGGCAGTGAAAATCACTAAGGTCGTGATCGATGCCACGACTGTAACGATCTAAACAACACAACTTAGTTGTTTAGCCCCTAATATTTAAGGGTCGCTCATTATAGCGATTGTTTAACAGTTAAGCAAACCTATTTGTGGTTTTTATTCTATTAATGACAAATTATTTAGAAAGCGATAGTTTAAATTTTAGCCACTGTTATTCCCCCCTTAAAACGTAGTCTATGGCTGAGTTTAAAAGCATATTCCCTGCTTCAAATTGCTCCTTTTTTGATTTTTTGAGAATTTCAATTTGGGGTTTAAACTGTTCTGAAAATTGCTTCTCGTGTTCTTCATTTTTAATAAAATCTTTGAGTACCTTGGGGGTAATTTCGGGATGAAATTGAAAGCCCAACACATTCTCCCCAATTTGGTACATTTGATTAGTACAGGTGTTATTTTCTGCCAAGCGAACCGCGCCTTTGGGAATTTCAAAGGTTTCACTATGCCACTGCATCACTTCAATCTCACTCGGCGGTTGAAAATAGCATGACGCCACCGGAGCGCTTTGCTTAACGGCCGTCCAACCCAACTCTTGTTGTGGATTTCGACTGACATTTGCACCAAGTGCGTGGGCGATCAACTGTCCGCCTAAGCATAGCCCAATCGCAGGCTTACCCTCAGATAAGTAACGCCTAATCCATCTTTTTTCAATTTTGAGCCAAGGAAAATTTGCTTCATCATTGACACTCATTGTACCGCCCATAATGATGAGCAAGTCAACATCTTGAACCTGAGGTAGCGCTTCAATTTCAAGATTCAAATCAAGGGGTAATGCAAAAAATTCAGTGGCACTGATTTGCGCACTTTTTGCTTTTAAATACTCATAACAACTGCCGAATCCTTCACCTGCAATATGCTGAAAATAATGAACTTTTAGATTCTTCATCTCAATTATTCCACTCTTTTATGATACTGGTGCTGTACTTGCAAGAATGAAGCCAAGAGTCATTATTGATTGCTCATTTTAAACAAATCATTGCTTTGAATCGGCTGGATATTATGCTCTCTTATGGGAGTATTTAAAATTTCGAGTCTGCCGTGAAAAACAAACCGCAAACCACTTTAATCCACGCACCACGACAAGCACCACAGTATATTTCCAGTATTCAGCCTCCTGTTTTTCGTGCTTCAACCATTCTATTTAAAGACACTGACGCCTTATTTAATCGTCATTGGACAGATGATTATGATTATAGTTATGGCACACATGGCACACCAACAACTTTTACACTGGGGGATCAAATTGCACAAATTGAAGGCGGCAAATATTGCTTGCTTACACCGAGTGGCTTATCTGCGATTAACTTGGTGAATTCATGTTTTTTAAGCCAAGGCGATGAAGTTTGGGTCTCTGACAATATTTATGGTCCAAATATGGAGCATTTGCGCAATTTAGAGCACAGATATGGGATAGCAGTCAAAATTTACAACAGTATTGACGCAGATAGTTTTAAACCCACAGGTAAAGCCAAGCTGATTTGGCTAGAGGCTGCTGGTTCAGTGACTTTAGAATTTCCAGATTTGATTCGACTGATTGAAAAAGCACAACAAGCCAATGTCTTAACTGCCTTGGATAATACTTGGGGTGCGGGACTTGCCTTCAACGCGTTCGATTTAAATGATCAGCATTTAGGTGTGGATATGACAGTCCATGCCCTGACTAAATACCCAAGCGGTGGCGGTGACATTTTAATGGGTTCAGTGGTTACACGAGATCAAAAATTACATCATCAACTTTATCGCATGCATGCCTTACAAGGTGTCTGTGTATCTGGTGATGATGCTGCACAGGTGCAACGCAGTCTAGCCTCAATGGAACTGCGATATAAGCATCAATCACAAAGCGCGATTCAACTGCTTAACTGGTTAAAACTGCAAAATGAGTTTGCTCAAGTGTTGCATCCTGCTTTATCTGATTCAGCAGGTCATTTGTACTGGAATCAAGTGTGTCAAAATGGACACAGCGCAGGGCTGATCAGTGTGATTTTTAAATCAGATTATGAACTTGCAGATATTCGAACTTTTTGTGATAGTTTAAAATTATTTAAACTGGGTTTTAGTTGGGGCGGCCCATTGAGTCTGGTAATGCTTTATGATTTAAAAGACATGCGTCAGCTTGAGAATGCACATTTGCAAGCGGGATTATTGGTTCGTTTTTGTATAGGACTAGAACATCCAGACGATTTAATTCAAGATATAGAAAATGCATTAAAACAGTTGCCGAAGCAACATCACAAATAAAACAAAATAGGTCTCATTATGGGTACACCAATCGTTATTGCAAAAAAAACCACCAACGTCAGTCAGGACATCGTTTTACATGCTCAGTTTGCCAATCGTCATGGATTAATTGCGGGTGCGACAGGTACAGGTAAAACGGTCACTTTAAAAGTATTGGCTGAAAGTTTTTCAAGGATTGGCGTCCCAGTATTTTTAGCTGATGCTAAGGGTGATGTTTCAAGTCTTGCTAAAATGGGTGAATCGAACCCTAAGTTTGAAGAACGAATTAAAAGTCTTAACATCGAGTCAATTCCTTTTGCCGCATCACCTGTGGTGTTTTGGGATTTATTCGCAGAACAAGGCCATCCCATTCGCACCACTATTTCTGAGATTGGTCCATTATTATTGTCGCAAATGCTAAATTTGAATGAAACGCAAGAAGGTGTATTGTCCGCCGTGTTTCGGATTGCCGATGATCAAGGTTTATTGTTGATCGATTTTAAAGATCTGAAAGCGATGCTGACCCATGTCAGTGAACATGCATCTGAATACAAAGCCGAATATGGCAATCTCTCCCCTGCAAGCTTAGGTGCAATTCAACGTAACTTACTGGCATTGGCAGATCAAGGCGGTGATCAGTTCTTTGGTGAACCCAGTTTAAATATTTTAGATTTCATTCAAACCGACAGCCAAGGTCACGGCAATATCAATATCTTGGCTGCAGATAAACTGATGAACACACCAAAACTTTATGCAACTTTTTTACTATGGATGTTATCCGAGTTATTTGAGCAATTGCCTGAAGTAGGCGATATGGATAAACCGAAACTGGTGTTCTTCTTTGATGAGGCACATTTGTTATTTGATAATGCCAGCGATGCGCTACAACAAAAAATTGAGCAAGTGGTTCGCTTGATTCGATCTAAAGGCGTCGGTATTTATTTTGTCACCCAAAATCCACTGGATTTACCTGAAAGCGTGCTAGGACAATTGGGTAATCGTGTACAACATGCCTTACGCGCTTTTACACCTAAAGACCAAAAGGCAGTGAAAACCGCAGCGGAAACTTTTCGCGCTAATCCTGAGTTTAATGTCGATCAAGCCATAACAGAACTGGGTGTGGGCGAGGCACTGATTAGCTGCCTTGATGAGCAAGGCATACCACAAATTGTAGAACGTGCATGGGTCATGCCACCGCATTCGTCTTTTAGCCCCATCACGCTAGATGAGCGTAAAACGCTCATGGCTCAAAGCCTGATGGCGGGTATTTACGAGCAGCCTTTGGACCATGAAAGCGCTTATGAAATGTTGCAACTCAAAGTTGAACAGCGCCAACAACAAGCTGTTGCAGACGAGCAAGCAAAAGTCGCAGCCAAAGAACAAGAAATACTTGCGAAAGAGTATGCCAAACAACAAGAGGCTTTTGCCAAGCAACAACTGAAAGAACAAGACCGCCTAGCGCGTGAACAGCAAAATGAAGCTGAACGCTCTGCCAAAAAGCGTGAAAAGATCACTCAAGATATTGTCGGAACTTTTGCCAAAAGTGCCGCGCGAAGTTTGGGCGGGTCAACCGGTCAAAAAATTGTTCGCGGTCTGCTCGGCTCCTTGTTCGGTAAAAAATAGGTCCTGCTCAACCCATAAAGCACACCATTAAAATAGGGGATATGCAATTATCCCCTATTTTTTTTATGGTTTTATTTGTATCTACTATTGATCTCTTTTATTTAAAGGTATATTTTAAATACACCTTACAGAAAAAATGATTTCATCGCCATGAATCCACAGCAAATTGAACTCGTTAAAAATACTGTCCCTGTCCTTCGTGAAAGTGGGGTTGCACTCACCAGTTATTTCTATGCACGGATGTTAAAAAACCACCCTGAGCTCAATAATGTTTTCAATTTAGACCATCAAAGTAGTGGCCGTCAGCCGCGTGCATTGGCTGCTGCAGTATTGGCTTATGCGGATAATATAGAAAATCCGAGTGTGCTTGCCAAAGCGATTGAGCACATCACCACCAAGCATGTCAGCTTAGATATCCGACCTGAACAATATGCCATTGTGGGTGATAATTTACTGCATTCGATCAGTGAAGTTTTAGACGTTCCAATGGAATCAGAATTGATTGCCGCATGGAAAGTTGCTTATCTGCAACTGGCGGATATTTTAATTGGCGTTGAAAAGCAAAAGTATGACAACTTGGCTGCTCAAAATGGTGGTTGGGCGGGATGGCGTACATTTATCGTCAAAAATATTGAATCTTTAGATTCAGGAAAACGCTTTAGCTTAGTTCCACAAGATGCTCAAGCGATCGTACCCGCTGATGCAGGTAGTTTTATTTCTGTAAAAGTTAAAGTGCCAAATCAGTCAATCGAACAGCCTCAACAGTTTAGCTTTACGGAAGATCAGATCGCACAAGAATACAGTTTTGTAGTGAAAGCTGAAGAAACAGCAACTGAATTTTCAGTGGCGAATATTTTACTGAATACTTATCAAGTCAATGATGTTGTTCAGGTCTCTGCACCAGTGAAGCGTTAATCTGGATTGAATTGTGGCGAATCTTAGTCTGAAATCTTTCATTTATGATGTGATCGGGCTAAGATTTTCATCCACTTTCTGCCCTGACGATTCATGCAGCTCAATAAATTTTCTGACTATGCTCTTCGCGTTTTGATGTATGTCTCTAGACCTAGAGATGTACCGTATACCATTGCAGAAATTGCGGAAAATTTGATGGTGTCTGAAAACCATTTGATTAAAGTGGTTCATTTTATGGCAAAACAACAGTGGATTATAACCACGCGCGGTAAAGGTGGGGGGATTCGACTCAGCCCTGAGACCTTAAGTTTAAAACTGGGGGATATTTTAAGAACACTTGAGGGTGATGATCAAATTGTTAATTGTGCAACGCCACCTTGCGTCATGCGTTCACATTGTGGTTTAAAAAATATTTTGGATCAGGCAGTTGATCAGTTTTATCAAAGCTTAAATCAATATACCCTACAAGATGTGTTGAACCGACCTGCCCTCCCAACACGCTCATTGTCCTCACCAATTTCCTTGCTTCAACTCTAATTAACCGAACATACTTACCTCATTCGCTCAAACTTCATTTGTACAAAGTTCGCTTGACTTGACGACTTCCTTTATAATGACTGTTGTTGATCATTTTATTGAAGTTGAGTTATGCATCGCAGTAGTGGAAAGTCTAAGAATACCAAGACATCAAACGCGCCTAAACAAAAGATTAGCTATGAAAAACAGGCTGATCCTGCGATTACAGCCTATGGTATCTCAGCTTTAAATTGGTTACGCCGTGCAGAATTTCTCATGAGTGCGCCTAAACTTGATATCTGCGTTGAGGATACAGGTTATGAAGTGGCTTTTGCAGGACGTTCAAATGCAGGAAAATCAAGTGCGATTAATGCGCTAACCAACCAAAAGCAACTGGCGCGTGCATCGAAACGTCCGGGTCGCACCCAGATGATCAACTTCTTTAGCTTAGGAAATCCTGATCAGCGTTTGGTCGATTTGCCCGGTTATGGTTATGCAGCCGTACCTGAGGCCATGAAAATTGTATGGCAAAAAGAGCTTGAGAACTATCTGATTCATCGTCAGAGCTTACAGGGCTTAGTCTTACTCATGGATATTCGCCATCCGCTACAACACTTCGATGTGATGATGCTTGAATGGGCATATTCTCGCCAATTGTTTGTACATGTACTTTTGACTAAGTCTGATAAATTAAATCGTGGTCCTGCCTCGAAAGTCTTACAAGAAGTACAACAGACCTTGAGAAAAATGAAACTAAACTTCTCAATTCAATTATTCTCTTCGCTCAATAAACAGGGTTTAGAAGAATTAGCAAGTGTGATGGGTGGTCGTTTGAATTATACGCTTGAGCAGACCAACGAATTTGATATTGATGCTATTCCTGAAGCCTCTGACTCAGATGTAGATGTAGATGTAGATGTAGATGTAGATGTAGATGTAGATGTAGATGTAGATGTAGAAAATTTTGATGAACTAAAAACGCAAACAGATCACTAATTTCGATTGTTTGACAAAAACTTACACTTATTGATAAACGAATGTCCTCAAATGCTAATAACAATTGAGGACATTTTTTTATACTAAATATTAAATAGCACAACAATAATTCAGGAAAGTGTGATGAATCTATTATCTAAATTAAAAAACAGTAGAATTGGATCTTCAATCAGTTATCACATTAAGCCGCGTAAAGTGAAGTTTGAATGGCAAGAAACCCCTGTGGACTGGATTCCAAATCAGCCTTTTGCCAGCTATTTTATCAATGAAATTAATACCATTTTACCTGCGGGTGAATTTTGGTTTTGCCGTCTGTATAACAAAGTTCTGCCTCAAATTACTGATGAAAAATTAAAAGAAGACGTTAAAGCCTTTATTCGTCAAGAAGCGATGCATGCTCAGGCACACGTCTCCGCGAACAATGAATATTTGAGCAAACGTGATATCGATGTGCAGCGTAATCTGAAAATTATGGATTTTTTGTTTACCAAGGCGTTGGCAGATCAACCTTTTGGTTTAAATGTGCCAAAAGTTCTGATACATCAATGGGATTTATTTCGCTTAGGTATTGTGGCAACAGTTGAGCATATGACGTGTGTGATGGGCAAGTATGCGTTGTACAACACCCATTGGGAAGAACTGGGTGCAGATCCCAATATGCTGGATTTAATTAAGTGGCATGGTGCAGAGGAAATTGAACATCGTACTGTTGCATTTGATTTATATCGACATCTAGGCGGTGGTTATATTGCGCGTTATTATCAAAGTGTGATTGTAATTATAGCAGTACTTGGGCTTTGGGTGGATGGTGCGGCGGGCTTAATGCGTCAAGACCCACGTTATCAATCTATTCAACCGAGCTTGTTTAAACCGTGGATTTGGCGTGAGTGGTATCGTTTGTCTCAGCAAAACAATCGTTTACTGCCGAACCCGATGTGGTTGGTTTCTCAGCAACTGGGCTACTTAATGCCGTGGTACGATCCAGTGCATGAGGCCAAAACAGAAGATGCGCTTGCTTATTTGGACAAATCTCCTGCTGCTAAACGTGCTGCACTGAAGGTTGCATAACATAGCGATTCTGAAAGTCTACTTTAAAAGCGACACAAATCATTGTTTGTGTCGCTTATTTAATTTATTATGAGACATAAGTCACATTATTGATTCAATTTAAAGTAGTTCTACCATGTTCCCTCAAATCATAAAACCGTTTAAAAGCATGATTCAGCTCTTTCAGCCTGACTCCAACATGGGTTCAGAACTGACTGATCATCAAAATAATAACATTCTTGATCAAGCACCGATTTCTTTTTCAGCACAGCTTATTTCGAGCTTACAAGCTGAACATCGTCAGGTAGTTGAGCTATATCGCAAAGTTGCAATCAGTGTAAAGCGTTCAGAATTTCAAAGCATCCCCCATCAGCTAGGACATCTGAAACGCGAGTTCCATCGCCACCTGATGCAAGAAGATCTGCTTTTTTATGGTTATATTGAACGGAAATTTGCCGATCAATCCGAACAAATCAATATGATTCAAAGCTACCGCAAACAGATCAGTTCAGTCTCTAACCGCTTCAATAAATTTATTGATAAGTGGCAAAACCAACTGCTCAATGATCAAAATATTCAGCAGTTTCAAACTGAATACAATGCTATGGGTGATTTATTAACTCGACATTTAAATCACGAAGAACAACATCTCTACCCTTTGTATCAGCATTAATTCAAAAAAACCGAATAACGATAGAAAAAAGCCTCCGAATGCGGAGGCTTTTTTCTATGCAGGTGACCTATTTAAACTTTAGCTCTTAACTACGCTCTCTTGCACATCTGCATCTTTGGTATAACGATCCACCACCACACTAATCATCATATCGCCTTGGACATTGACCACGGTACGTACGGTATCAAGCAAACGGTCAATTGGCAGTAAGATCGCAATCGCCTCAGCGGGTAGCCCCACAGACTGAAGCACCATAATCATGGTGACCATGCCTGCACTTGGAATACCTGGGGCACCGAGGGAGGCAATCATGGCCGTTGCACAAACAATTAATTGCTGTCCAATGCTCAAATCAAGTCCCATTAAATTTGCAATAAATAAGGCTGCCGCAGCTTCATAAAGTGCCGTTCCATCCATATTCAACTGGGTACCAAGTGGAATCACAAAACCTGCCGTTTGCGGACGTACCCCTAAGTTTTCTTGGGCACATTTTAAAGACAGTGGCATGGTGGCAGAACTAGAACTAGTAGCAAATGCAGTAATCAGTGCGGTACGAGCACCTCTAAAAAAGGTCAGTGGATTCATTTTTCCAAAAACCCACAGCAAAAGCGGCAAGACTACTACACCATGAAAAATAGTCGTGCCAGTGACCACTGCAGCAAATTCGGCCAAACGACTAAGGACAGACAAATCTTCTGTTGCAATGAGTTTGGCCAATAACGCAAAGATGCCGAGTGGAGCAATTTTCATGACCCAGCCAATCATGATCATCATGATTTCAAAAAATTGCTGACTCAATTTTTTGACTGTATTAAATCGCTCGCCGCCTTTCACCAATGCCACACCCAGCATGAGGGCAAACACGACCACAGCAAGCACATTGCCTTCTGCAAAGGCTTTAAAAGGATTGATTAAAGTGTTTTGAATAAAGTTGGTGAAAAATGAAGACGCCGTTAAGGTATCGGGTGATTGATGCTGCTGGATCGTGTCTTTAAATAAAGCGATATCAATGCCTTTGCCGACATCAAACAAATGCGCACAGGTCAAGCCTAAAATAAGTGCCAAGGTGGTGGTGGTTACACAACATACAAGGGTAATTTTCCAAGTTCGCCCCAACTGACCTCCCGTTTGTAAGTTGGATACACCTACCACAATCGAGCTAAAAATCAGCGGGATTAGCAGTAATTTCAGTAAGCCAATAAAAATACTGCTGGCAATGCTTAAACCATACAGACTGCCATTGAAAAATGAAGTGTCTGGAAATACATTCAACAAGAAACCAAAAGCTACGCCTAAAATGGCGGCAATTAAAATTTGTGTATTTAAGCTCATTGGGTGTGCTTTTATCGTTAAATTCTTAGCGCTACTATGCCATGAGCCCTGTTCAGAATCGATATGAATTTGTCACAAGCTCTGCATGATTGATGCAAACTGGCTTCAGATAATATCGGATCAAGAACGGTATTGAAGCTGGCATAAAACGTGCTTAATCAGTGCAACTCAAATATTTTTATCAGCATACGAGCACTTTTATGAAAACATTGATCTTAGGCGCTGCACTATTATGTAGCATAGGCGTTGCTTTTGCCCATTCATCAGGCACAGGTAGCAAACAAGGCTGTCACAAACACAGTCCTCAAGATGTACCGCACTGTCACTAAGTCAGTAAGCTTAGTGACAAAAAAAATCCGAATACTGTATTCGGATTTTTTTCAAATCTTTAAATTTGAAACCTTACTGGGTTTCGATTTCACGAATCCGAATTAAGCCTTCTTGTACTGTACTACATACCAGCTGACCATTTTGCCACATGCGTCCAAAGTTCAAACCACGTGAGCTTGCTGTGACGGTTGCATCCATGTCATACAGCATCCATTCATCTGCTTTCACCGGCTTGTGGAAATAAATCGCATGATCAATGCTGGCACATTGCACACTTGGTGTCAGATAATTTACGCCGTGTGGTCGCAGAGCCGTGGTCATAAATGAATAGTCGGAATAAAACGCAACAATGGCTTGATTTAAAGAAATATCCTCTGACAATGCTTGATCAAATTTGTCATAAGTTTTCATATAAAACGCATTGGACGGCGCTTCTGGTTGTGGCTGAAAGGGGTTGGTTAAACTCACAGGTTTGATCTCAACCTGACGTGGCCGCATAAATGCCGTACGAATGTTTTCAGGAATAAAACTAATTAAGTTCAGTTTAAGATCTTGCTCAGATTTCAGTTCTTCAGGTGCAGGATACTCAGGTTCAGCAATTTGATATTCAAGCCCTTCTTCAGGTGATGCAAATGACACCATGGCTGAAAAAATAATTCGACCGTGTTGAATGGCACGGACTTGACGACTTAAAAAGCTCTTACCATCTCGCAGTTTTTCAACCTCATAAATGATCGGTGTATTGATATCACCGCCAAATAAAAAGTAGGCATGTAATGAGTGAACTGGACGGTCTGCGGTATACGATGCTGCACGAAGTGCTTGACCTAAGACTTGACCACCAAAAACACGTTTTCCGACCAAATTACGGCTTTGCCCACGAAAAATATGCTCTTCAAGTTTCTCTAGCGTTAATAAATCAACCAAGTCTTGAGTTAAATCATTCATATCAAACCTATCGTTTTCGGTGTTTCATGACTGAAGCCAAATATATTTGCATGTCAGATTCAGCATTCATATTTGTTGAACTGCACTATAGTGCCACAAATGCAGTTTAAATAATGAAACTTTGACTGACTGTATTGTCATATTCAATATTTGATATAATCACTAAAAATACGATTATTAACGATAAAATCTACCAAATTTTATGCAATTTGTTAGAAAATGACATATTGTTTTATGCTTAGATTTAAGAAGATAATTGCCCTCGTTCGCTTAAATGCGTAATTCGTCATTGGCTAGGAGTATTTATGTCCAAGAGTGGCTTTGGTCAAATGTATCGTCGGCTTTCTAGTAAGCTGCTTGACCTAGTAGTAACACCGCATGTTCTTGGAGAGGTGCCTACAGAAACCCCATCTTCAGACCGTCAAGAAACATCAGCTGAAACCACCCCAAAAGTGGTCTGTTATGTTTTACAAAACTACTCGCGCAGTAATGCCTTGGTGGTTGATGGTGAAACTCGCCGTCTAAAACTTGCCCCAGCTTTAGACCCTCTGATTGTGGGTGATCATAAAGAAAAAGCCGCGGTGCTGTTTTTACAACATCAGGATGAGACCAATTTACTCAATCCACCGCCGCATGCCTTCCCTCCTCGTTTATTGCGTTTTATAGAACTCTTAGACAAACATTCTGACTATGACATTGAACTGGTTCCTGTCACCGTGTTGTGGGGACGTTCACCAGACAAAGAAGATTCATGGTTTAAACTGCTGTTTACCGATACATGGGCAACCCCAAGTACCGTTAAACAATTGATGAACATTGGTTTGCATGGTCGTCAGTCATTTTTAGAATTTCATCCGCCGCAATCGTTACGTGCTTTGGTGAATTATGCCAAAGTAACCCATCCGAATCTGTCGCCTGCCACATATATTGTCAATCAACTGAATGATTTGTTGGATCGTCAGCGCGAAGTGGTTCTAGGACCCGATTTGTCTGATCGCCGCAATGTCATGCAGTCGTTAATTAAATCCAATGACGTTCAAGATGCGATTCGTAAAGAAAGCATTCGCTCAAAAATCAGTTTGGTGGATTCTGAGCGCCGTGCGATTAGTTATGTCAATGAAATTGCCTCTGATTACTCCCACTCTGCGGTTCGTTTTGCTGAGCAATCACTCACGCGTTTATGGACACAGCTGTATGACGGTGTAGAGGTGCATAATTTCAATACCGTTCGTGAGCTCGCCAAAGACTACGAGATTATTTATACGCCATGCCACCGCAGTCACATTGACTATTTGCTGTTGTCTTATGTGATTTATAAGCGCGGCATGATGGTGCCGTACATTGCGGCAGGCGATAACCTCAATATGCCGTTTGTCGGCCAGTTGCTGCGTGGCGGTGGTGCGTTCTTTATTCGCCGTACCTTCCGTGGCAATGCCCTGTACACCACGGTGTTTAAAGAATATCTGTATAGCATTTTGTCGCGTAACACCCCTTTAGAGTATTTCATTGAAGGTGGACGTTCACGTACAGGACGTCTATTGCCGCCGAAAACCGGTATGTTGGCCATGACGGTTCACAGCCATTTGCGTGGTCGCGCTAAACCGATTGCTTTCGTTCCGACTTATTTCGGTTATGAACGCTTGATGGAAGGCGCAACCTATGTCGGCGAGATGAATGGTAAACCGAAAGAATCCGAATCGATTTTTGGAATTTTACAAACTTTACGCAAAATCGAACGTATTTTCGGTAAGGTCTATGTGAACTTTGGTGAACCCGTTTTCTTGGATGACATGCTTAAACAGCACGGCGCTGAGCACATCAAAATTGAAAAAAATGATGATCCAATTCCTCAAGCCGTATCGGATGCAGTCAATAGCTCTGCCAAAGCCATTTTAGAGAATATTAACCGTGCTGCCGTGATCAATCCGGTGTCTTTACTGTCGCTGATTTTATTGGCCACCAATAAACACACGCTGGATGAAGAGATTTGCATTAAACAGCTCGATACTTATCGCAATCTGTTAACCGCACTTCCTTATGATCAACGCATGCAAGTGACCCCGCTTTCAGGTAAAGAAATCATTGCCTACGGTTTAAAATTGAAATTGATCAAACGTGTCAAGCATGTCTTGGGCGATATCATTGCGATTGCAGACAATCAAGCCGTGTTGCTGACCTATTTCAGAAACAATATTTTGCATGCTTTTGTTTTACCCTCGCTGATTGCCGCGATGGTAGAGCACAATGGTAAAATCAGCTCTAACGATTTGATCAATGTCATTCGTACGCTTTACCCATTCTTAAAAGCAGAGCTATTCTTAAAATGGCAAGATGACGAACTAAAAGATCAAATTTGTCAATATGTTCAGGCGCTGGCAGAGGCCAATCTGATTTCAATTGATGGTGAAGGTACGCTATATAGTCCTGCACCAAATTCGGAAGATCATAATCAGCTGGTGGTTCTTGCCGCTCCAGTGATGCAAAGTATCGAACGTTACTACATGACGTTGGCACTGATTACTCAGCGTGGTTCAGGCAATATTTCAGCCAAACAAGTTGAAGATTTAAGTCACTTGTTGGGTCAGCGCCTATCGGTGCTGTATGAGTTCAACTCACCTGAATTTTTCGACAAAGCATTGTTCCAAAGTTTCATCCGTGTATTGACCCAACAAGGCTATATCAGCACCAATGAAGATGGCGCGATTGTATTTGATGATAACTTCAAAAACGTCGCTCAATATGCCAATTTGGTACTCGATGATGTGACCTTACAAATGTTGCAACACATTACGACGTTCACAGATGAAGAACTGAAACAGGCTTTAGACGCGATGGCTGCACAACAAGCCAAAAGACGTTTAAAGCGTAAGAAGCAGTAATTTCATACTTACTCCTTTCCCTCTGGGAGAGGAGTAATAAACAGTTTAGTTTCAATTATTTTATTAAACATTGTTGGTAGAAAATTTCAAAGTTACTCATAAAAGAGCCCACTTACTTTCGAAGTCGGCTCTTTTGTATTTTTAATATCATGCAAAATATTTAAGCTTTTGATTTTAAAATAATAGTTAGTGTAGCGTTTCTATAAGCTAAATTATGTTCAATAGAAAAATTTAGGTCTATTGTTCAATAATCCTTATTTCATAACGATCTCTATCTTTGCAAAAAATGACCTTATAAGACTCATTTAAAATCCCTTGCTCTTTATAAAAACCTAATAGTTCTTCAGGACTCCAGTCTCGACCTGCCGAAAAGATTGAATTGATACTTATTAAATTTTTTGGTAGTGCATGAATACGACGTGATAAAAATAATAAGTTATTGATATTAATAATATATAAATGAATTATTACACGTTGGTTTTTAGCACTACCAAAATATTATTCATCATATAAAAAGTCTGATTCAAAAATTTAATAGGTAAATTTAAATTAATACTATTCCATTGAATGATCAAGAATCATCAGTTTTCAATTCAAACTCACTCCCCAACATTCTCTCCGCAAAAATCCTTTTCCCAGATTCCACCTGACTTTCCAAAATCAATTCAGGTAAACCCCATTCTCGTTGAATATTTAAAATTCTTTCATGTAACGGCGTTGGCATGTTATCGCTACAAATATACGATTTTTCAAGACGTTCCACGTGAATCAAATGAACTAAAAACCTTGCTAGGTCATCTATATGAATTCGATTCGACCAATGAATATTGGGGTAAGTTTTTGTGGTTTCAGCAAGCTTTATCATCCGAGTCGTTGAAGTGCCATAAATCCCTGTCGGTCTGACAATCACACACTCATACGGATAAGCCTGTTGCCAACGTTTCTCCATTTCAAGTAACGACCGCCCCTGCTCATCGCATGGAATCGCTATTGACTTATCATCAATCCACTCACCCTGATCTTCCCCATAAACACGTGTAGAAGACAGCACAATAACTCGCTGAATAGGATGGCTTTTTAATGCTTGAACAATCGGCTGGACTGAATCGATATAGGTATGCCGATATAAATCGATTGAATTTTGAGTCATACTATATTGATGTGCAAGTAACACATACACCACATCAATCTGTGCGACTTGAGATAAGTCCATTTGATGAACATCCTGAATCAAATGTGTCGCAAAATCATCCGTTTTGGGACTGCGACTAATTGTGGTAATTTGGTGCTGTTGCTGAAATAATGATTTAGCAACACGTTGGGATGTTTTACCATAGCCCACAAATAAAATATGCATCAAATCACCCGATGATTATCCATTCAAACATTGAAATATAAGTTGAGGGGACATGGCTGCAGTCCACCAATTGCAAGGGGTTGGCAACGCCTCTGCTGCATTACTTGAAAAGCTCAATATTTTCACGACAGACGATTTATTGTTTCATTTACCGCGTGATTATGAAGATCGTAGCACGATCATTCCGATGAACCAACTCACCGTGGGTCGAAGTTATTTGCTTGAAGGTACCGTGGTGTCTATGGATATGCCACCCGGCAAACGTAAATCGATGGCAGTCCTACTCCAAGATGATTTCGGTAAAATCACTTTACGTTTTTATCATATTTATAAAGCCTTAATGGATCGTGCCAAAGCAGGCAATCGTTTACGTATCTTTGGTGAAGTACGTGTGGGCGCGCGTGGTTTAGAGATGTATCATCCAGAAATGCAATTGATCACTGAGCACACACCACTCCCTCATACTGAACTCACTGCGATTTATCCAAGCACAGACGGTTTGACCCAACCCAAATTACGTGACTATGTCAAACAAACTCTAGAACAACACAGCCATGATTTGCCAGAACTACTACCCAAGCAGTTCACCAATGGTTATGCACTCAAACAAGCCCTAGACTACATTCATCACCCCCCCACCAATGCCAATATGCTGCAACTGGCACAGGGTGCACACCCTGCTCAGCAGCGCTTGATCTTTGAAGAGTTGGTGGCACATCAAGTCAGTTTGCTGACGCGCAGAGCCTATATTCAGAAAATTTCCGCACCGGCTTTTGCACCCAGTCAGAACTATGCCAAGCAATTATTGGCTAGCCTCCCTTTTGAGATGACAGGCGCACAAAAACGTGTCTCTAATGAAATTACCAAAGACTTAAAACAAAATAAGCCGATGCTGCGTCTCGTTCAAGGCGACGTTGGTGCAGGTAAAACATTGGTGGCCGGTGTTGCAGCTTGCCATGCGCTTGAAGAAGGTTGGCAAGTGGCACTGATGGCACCGACTGAAATTTTAGCTGAACAGCATTATTTAAATTTTAAACAGTGGTTTGAGCCTTTGGGGATTAGCGTCTCATGGCTGTCAGGCAAACAAAAAGGCAAAGCACGTGCTGCAGCTGAGCAAAGCATTCAAAATGGATTTGCTCAGCTGGTGGTGGGTACACATGCACTTTTTCAAGACAATGTGGCATTTGCCAAACTTGGACTGGTGATTATTGATGAACAGCACCGTTTTGGCGTCGATCAACGTTTAGCGCTCCGCAACAAGGGTGTGGATAATACTACCCCGCATCAGTTGGTGATGACCGCAACCCCGATTCCACGTACCTTGGCCATGTCCGCGTATGGTGACTTAGACACCTCGGTGATTGATGAACTTCCGCCTGGTCGTACCCCCATTCAAACCGTGACCATTCCACTGGATCGGCGTGAACAAGTGTTGCAGCGTATTGTCAGTAATTGCTTAGAGGGTAAACAAGCCTATTGGGTCTGTACCTTGGTGGAGCAATCTGAAAGCTTAGATGCACAAGCTGCCGAAGCCACCTATGCGGAAATTAAAGAACGTTTTCCTGAGATTCATATTGGACTGGTACATGGCAAAATGAAGTCCGATGAAAAACAATCCGTCATGCAACAGTTTAAGGACAATCAATTGCAACTGTTAATTGCCACGACAGTGATTGAAGTCGGTGTGGACGTACCGAATGCATCCCTTATGGTCATTGAAAATGCAGAGCGCTTAGGGCTTTCACAGTTACATCAACTACGCGGACGTGTCGGTCGAGGTTCAACCGCAAGCTTCTGTGCATTGTTATATAAAAATCCACTGTCGCAAAATGGACAAGAGCGCTTACGCATCATGCGTGAAACCAATGATGGCTTCTTGATCGCAGAAAAAGATCTAGAAATCCGCGGTCCGGGTGAGTTACTGGGCACGAAGCAAACTGGTGATATGGGCTTTAGAGTCGCTAAACTGGAGCGGGACGACCATTTACTCGCACAAGCACACTATGTCGCAGGTGAAGTCCTTAGAGCGCACCCAGAGCAAGCCGATGCACTCTTGAAGCGTTGGTTACCTGAAGCACCCCGCTATGCCTATGTGTGATAGTACATCAAGACAATAAACACCTCAAAATGGTAGGTGGGCGCTGACATGGATGTCACCGTTAGGTTGAGGCTTAGGGCTATCCCTTCAACATCATTAAAAATGTTTGTTACTTTTTATCTTTAAAAATTTTTAGAACTTTTAAAATTAAGATTAACCCTGCGAAATTGAATAAAAATTTTCGATTCATTTGAGGCTGTGAAACGATATAAAATAGAAATAATAAAAAAGTGCCAGATCACCTATGCTAAAAATATTAAAAGAAATGTGTCAGAGCAGCGTGCAACACTTATTTCCCTGCCAGCTCTGCGGCATCGATCATGCGCAATCACATTCACTCTGCGCAGATTGCTGGAATCAACTCCCTTGGCTCAAAGCACGTATTGTTCGGCATGAGCGATCCATTCAAATTGCCTTACATTATGACTTCCCCATCGACCGAATCATTCAGAAATATAAATATGAACAAGACTTGCATTATCAAACCCTTCTAGCCCAGAGCTTACTGACGCTCCGCTTCTCAAAAGTTCAAGCCATTGTCCCAATGCCTATCTCAAATGAACGCTTGGCTGAGCGGGGTTACAACCAAATGTTGATTATTGCGAAGCTAGTGTCTAAACAACTGGGCATTCCCGTTTGGCAACCAGTGATTCGTGCCGCACAACATTCACAAAAAGGACTCTCTCGGGTTGAGCGCATGGCGACGATTGAAACGCAATTTCAAATTATTCGGGCTGAGCGACGCAAGTTCAAAAAGGTACTGATGATTGATGACGTCGTGACTACAGGAAGCTCCATGCACGCCTTGGCACAAGCTTTAGAAAAACTGGGTTGTCAACAGATTGAAATGGCGTGTATTGCAGCAGCTGAGCAATAGTTTATAAGTCGGAATGCGCTCATCTTAAGCAACCATCTTGTCTTGCTTTGACGTGATGTTTACCATGCGTCAACATTTTAATGATTTAAATATTGGCTCAAACTGCTGCTTTCTCTTCATCTGGACTTGATTTTTGCAATGCCTGTTGGCACCAAGGAATCACCACTTGAGTGGTTAAAGGCGCTAATAAAGTATGCTCAGCATCGAGATCAATCCATTTCATTTCAGCGATTTCGGCATGAATTTGAGGTGCTTGTGCAAGTTTGACTTGATAGACATAGCTGACCAATAGATGATCGGCTTCATTGGCAGCAGGCGTTTCAAAACGCCCAATGAATTGCTGAATTGTAGCTTTCGCGCCAATTTCTTCTTCGATTTCACGCAGCATGGTGTGCTCAGGCAATTCATTTGCCTCGAGCTTACCGCCGACCTGCATAAAAAATGCCGTATTTTGCTTACGCACCAACAATAATTGATGCTGTTCATTTTGAATAATCGCCGCTGCGACAGTAATGGTTTTCATGAATCTATTTTCACCAATTGCTCACGATCTTTGACGCCCCATTTGGGTTCAGGCGCTTTAAAGTTTTCAAATGTATCTAAGATGGATTCAATCGACTCGGAATGGATCAAGGCATCTGTAAAACGACTGCGGGTAAATCCTTTCTCAGTTGTAAGCTGAATAAACTGAAGTAAATGATCATAAAAACCTTCGACATTTAAAAATGCACAAGGTTTCAAATGAATACCCAACTGCGCCCAGGTCCATTGTTCAAAAATCTCTTCAATCGTACCTGCCCCACCCGGCAGTGCAATAAAACCGTCAGATAAATCTGCCATCATGGTTTTACGCTCATGCATATTTTTCACGATATGCAGCTCAGTTAAATGCGGATGCGCCAATTCACGATCCACCAAACCTTGTGGAATGACCCCAATCACCTGCCCGCCTGCATTTAACGCACTGTCTGCAACAATGCCCATCAAGCCTGAACGACCGCCGCCATAAACCAAGGTTTTGCCTTGCTCAGCGACCAATTGACCGGTCTGACGTGCTGTTTCTGCGAAAATTGCATCTGAACCTAGAGTTGAACCACAAAATATTGCGATAGATTTCATAGACTATTAACCTTATTTTCATTCTGGCTTGTCTTAAAATTAGACAATATGAGCGTGTTTAAACGATTTAGTGAAGTAATCAGTTTTTTTTCATGGCATCCTTGTCTAAAATACACCCATCGAAATAATTACACACTGCGCTAAGGAGAAAAGATCAAATGCTTGAAGCCTTTTATGCCACAGAGCGCGGTAGTTTAGAAGATGCAACCATCAATGGCGGCTTCGACCTTCACCCAGAATTGGTTTGGGTCGATTTGATTGCACCTTCTCAAGATGAACAAGAATGGGTACTCGATGCCTATAAACAAAATTTACCGACTTTAAAATCGCTTGAAGACATTTCATCTTCGGCACGATTTTACCGTGATGACGACGGCATTTTACACATTAGTACGTATTTTTTAACGAAAAATAAAAACTATCAAGTTGAAGATGAGTCTGATGATTCATCCAATATGCTCGGCACCATCCAAACCGTTGCCTTTATTTTACACAAAGACCGCCTATTTACGCTACGCGGTGAAAAGCTGGTGGCTTTTCGTGCCTTTCGCGCACGTGCCCGTCGTAATGATTATGACATTGAATATAAAGATCCAACGTGGATTTTGCTGGGATTGCTCGAAGCTAAACTGGATGAACTTGCGGATATCTTAGAAGATATCCACAAAGATTTAGAGTTATACTCAACAGAAGTACTCAATGTACGTCATCGTGAACAAATCCTTGACTTAGACGATATGATTACCCGTCTTGCCCAAAAAGAGGATATGCTCGGAAAAGCGCAATTGTGTCTGATTGACTTGCGCCGTGTATTGACCTTCTTGTCACGTCCACGTGCATTGGGCAGTCATATTTATGATGCCGATATTCGAGAACTGAGTGAGGATGTACGTTCACTGGTTGAACATGATGCCTTCTTATTCCAAAAGGTGCGTTTCTTACTCGATACCACCTCTGGATTTATTAACACGGAACAGAATGATACCATTCGTCGATTCTCAATCTTGCCGAGCATGCTTGCGCCACCGATGCTGATTGCCAGTATTTATGGTATGAATACCGATGTCTTACCCTATTCCAAAGGCACAGCGAGTTTTGTGGTTGTCAGTCTGATTTTAATTGCGTTCTTGGTCGGTCCACTGATTTATTTCCGCTGGAAAAAATGGATCTGAGCGAGCTTTGAAGCACTGCTTCAAAGCAATGCGCAAGAAACACACCTATTTGGCAAATTACCTATACGGTATGCATTTTAATTTGATCTCAAACTACTCATAAAAAAAGCACCCTCAGGTGCTTTTTTTATATCGAATGTTTAAATAAGATTTAAATCATGTTCAAGATGACAGGACTGAATAATTTTAAGCATTTTATCCGGTACAGCTTTGAACCTTAAGGCTTGAGTATCTGGAGTTTGACGTAACCAGCGCACCAAAACAGCCAAAGCCAATGTACTGCCCTGTTCGAGCTCAGCCAAATTCACCACCAAAGGGAAGTGATTGTGCTTGCGAATCTGAGTTAAGCCTTCTTGATAATATTGCTCAGCATTATCGTAATCAATTTTACCTGACACCCATAATTCTTGCTGATCGAAACGTATCATATTAAAACTCGTCTCAATTATTTTTTATCAACTGCAGCTTCAGCATCCGGCTTAAAGTTAGCAATGGCTTTGTCAATATCTCCGCCATTACGTTTAACTGTTGCAGCAAACTGATTACGGAACTGTAGACCTAAATCAATGCCTGAAACGTTGATGTTACGGATTTTCCACTGGCTGCCTTTATCCGCCAATTGGAAAGATACGGGAATTTTTTCACCTTTGTGGGTAAAATCAATCGTCACCACAGGGTTTTTGCTTGCGCTCGCCTTATACGGACGAAGAGTATAGGTTTGATTACTAAACTTAGAGAACGCGCTGCCATAATTTTCAATTAAGGTTTCACGGAAGTTCTTTTCAAACTGCGCACGCTGTGCAGCATTACTATATTGATTGGTCGCATAGGTTCCCATTACAATACGGGTAAAAGACTGCGAATCGATATATGGATCAAGGTTTTGGCGCACAATCGCCTTAACAGCAGCAGGATTATTTTGTAATTTTGCCTGATCTGTTTTTAAACGAGAAATCAGATTATCTGCAACCTTTTTTACAAAAGCTGGTGGTGTTTCAGTCGGCGCTGCAAATGCTGAAGTTGCCATCATTGCAGACAAAATACCCACAGAAAGTGTTTGTTTTACTAATATATTCATTTCAATTTCCTCAATTCATTATTCAACAAATGCGGTTTGAGCATCCGTTGTTTCAGGGGCTGCTGTAGTCGCTTCACCTGCATCTTTTTTGCTATCGCCTGCGCCACCAGTCACGAACTTAGAAACCAAGTCTTCTATTTCCATGGTACTTTGGGTGTTGGTAATTTGCTCACCGCGTTTTAAATAGCTCAAACCACCACCTGGTACGATTTTTAAATATTTCTCACCCAGTAAACCATTGGTTGCAACCATAATATAAGCATCTTCATCAATATTTGTGATGGATTTCATGTTATTGATCAGTTGCTTTTCCATTGCTTTTTGTTCTTCAGGTGTAGCAGCTTCATAATCCGTACTATAACGCAGCTCTTCGACAGCACCAGTTTGCACTGTTTTAAGCTGTTCAGCATTAAACGAGGTCAGCTCACCATCCAAATTAATTTTGACAGTTGCAAGACGCGTCAATGGATCTAAAGTCACTGACTCAACCTCACCCACTTTGACACCACTTAATGCCACTTTAGCGCGAGGCTTAATGCCATTTACATTGTCAAAGGTCGCTGTCATGCTGTAGCTGTCTTTAAGATTCGTGCCGACCAAGCCACTGACTTTCATGGCCAAGAAAAATAACGCTATACCAAACACAATAACGAAAATTCCGACTGCTAGCTCACTAGTACGTGATTTCATTAAACACCTCCGAACATGACCGCAGTCAAAACAAAATCAAAACCTAAAACACAAAGTGATGAATACACCACTGTACGCGTTGTGGATGTGGCAATACCTTCTGAGGTCGGCTCACATGAATAACCTTGATAGACTGCAATCCAGGTACACAACAAGGCAAATACAAAACTTTTAATAATGGTGCCATTCAAGACATCTTTATAAAATTGCACAGTGTTTTCCATGCCACTCCAATAAGAACCTTCATCTGCACCTAAAAAATCAACCCCCACCATTTTACCCCCCATAATCCCAACCGCAGCAAAAATTACGGCAAGCATAGGCAGGCTAAAAATACCCGCCCAAAGACGTGGGGAAATAATCCGTTTGAGTGGATCAACACCAATCATTTCCATACTGGACAGCTGTTCCGTGGCTTTCATCAAGCCAATTTCAGCGGTCAAAGCAGACCCTGCACGACCCGCGAACAATAACGCCGCAACCACCGGTGCAAGTTCACGCAGCAAGGTTAGTGACACAGCAGCGCCAAGCATGGCTTCACTACCAAAAGTGACCAAGATGCTATACATCTGTAAACCCAGCACAGCACCAATAAACAGACCAGACACCACAATAATCAACAGCGACATCACACCCACACGGTACATTTGGTAAATGAATAACTTCACTCCCAACCATGTCGGCATTGAAAATAGAATTTGCATCAGCATCAGCGCTGCAACACCAATTCCACGAACACGTTCAATAACGCGTCTACCTAATAAGGCAATAGCATTCATGAACGTACCTCTCCACCTAAATAAGCTTGATGACTAAATTGATAATCGACTGGACCTTCGACAGAACCTGTCAGGAATTGCCGCACGAAGGCAGACTGATGATTTCTTAATTGGTCAGCTGTCCCTTCGCCTTGCACTTTGCCTTCGGCCACCACATAAATGTAATCTGCAATAGATAAGGTTTCTGCAACATCATGCGACACAATAATCGTGGTGAGATCCAACGCTTCACGTAAAGAACGAATTAGACGTGATAACACGCCCATCACAATCGGATCTTGTCCTGCAAAAGGCTCGTCATACATGATCAGCTCAGGATCTAAGGCTATCGCTCTCGCTAAAGCCACGCGACGATTCATACCGCCCGATAATTCCGATGGCATCATTTGCTCAGCGCCGCGCAGTCCCACGGATTCTAATTTGAGTGCCACCAATTCAGCAATTAAATGCTCAGACAGTTTGGTGTGGGCACGAATGGGAAAAGCGACATTTTCATAAACCGACATGTCGGTAAAAAGCGCACCACTTTGAAAGAGCATGCCCATACGCGCGCGTGCTGCAAAAAGATCCTGCCGTGACATATCCGCGATATTTTTACCATCAAGTAAGACTTGACCTGTGTCAGGCGTCAGTTGACCGCCAATTAAGCGCAATAGTGTAGTTTTACCGGTACCAGAAGGACCCATAATTGCGGTAATTTGTCCGCGACGAATTTTTAAATTAACTTGATCATAAATGATACGTTCTCCGCGATTAAAGCTCAAATTTTTAACTTCAATGAAAGCTTGCTCATCGGGATGACTTTGATTATTCATAGCTGAGCGTGTTCCTGCAGATTATCAGCTCGCATACTATACTCTGAAATAGCTGAATTCTGATGTTATTTGTTTACAACAAGTGCTGGGCATGATTGTAGCATTAATATACATTTTTAAGCATGCTGAGTGCTTTTAATTATTTTTATCAAATATATGGTCTAGGCGGACATCAAAAGCGAATGAAAAAATCACATGCTGAAATTAAAAGGTGATACTAAACAGATAATAAGCAAGATTGGCAATCAATAGAATCGAGAAGACGTAAATCATCGCCACTCCTACATGATCTCTGGCTGGGGCTTTGGATAGATGGGCATTGTTCATAATTTACTTTTTATTTTTAAAACATGACGTGGTTAACACTAATACTAGCATAATTCAAAAAGTTGGCAATAAAAAAACCAGTCAAGCGACTGGTTTTTTTAAATACAAATTAATTAGTCATTAAATTTGCGACGTGGACGATCTTCACCACCTTCACGGCGTGGACGATCTGAATTAAATTCGCGCTTAGGACGTTCGTCAGTACCAAAAGTACGCTTAGGACGCTCATCTGTACCAAAAGTACGCTTAGGACGCTCATCTGTACCAAAAGTACGTTTAGGACGATCATCAAAAGTACGTTGTGGACGGTCGCCAAAACCACCTTCACGACGTGGCGCTGGACGATCACCAAAGTCACGCTTTGGACGATCAGCAAAACCACCTTCACGAGGCGCTTTATAATCTACGCGGTTACCACGGTTGTCATCGTTCGAACGTGGACGATCAGCAAAACCACCTTCACGACGCGCTGGAGCTGGACGATCGCCGAAATCACGTTTAGGACGGTCATCAAACGAGCGTTGTGGACGATCACCGAAACCACCTTCACGACGTGCTGGAGCTGGACGATCACCGAAACCGCCTTCACGACGTGGCGCTGGACGATCACCGAAATCACGCTTAGGACGATCATCTCCATAAGCAGGACGTTCGCCACGTGGTTTGTCATCGAATGAACGTTGTGGACGATCGCCACGCGGTTTGTCATCGAATGAACGCTGTGGACGATCACCGCCACGGCCGCCATCACGACCACCGCTGAAACCGCCGCCGCTACGACCGCCGCCATCACGACCACGACCACCGCCGAAACCGCCACGACCACGACCACCGCCATCACGACCGCCGCCATCACGACTACCGCGTGCAGGAGGTGGAGATGGCTCAAGGCCTTCAATTTCAGAAACATTCAAACGTGCTTCTAGGAATTCTTCTAATGAACGGATTTTACCGCGTTCACGGTAAGTCGCTAAAGTGATGGCTTTACCGGTACGACCCGCACGACCTGTACGACCGATACGGTGTACATAATCTTCGTTCTTCATTGGAAGACCGAAGTTAATCACGTGAGAAATTGTTGGTACGTCAAGACCACGAGCAGCAACGTCAGTTGCAACTAGGATTTTTGCACGACCTTCACGGATACTGCGTAGACGGCGGTTACGAACCGTTTGTGGCATAGCACCATGAAGCGCTACAACTGAAAGACCCGCTTCAGCTAGCTCTTCAGCAAGCATATCTGTATCTTCTTGAGTTGACGCAAATACAACTGCTTGATCAACGTCTTCAGCGCTTAACCAATGTGTTAGTAATTTTTTCTTGTGTTCAAAGCCATCAGTCCAGTGCAAAGTCTGAGTAATGTCCATGTTTGTAGAGTGACCAGTTTCGATCGCAATACGTACAGGATCATTCATCATACGTTCAGCAAGCGTAATGATACGACCAGCGAAAGTAGCAGAGAACATTAAGGTTTGCTTACGGTTGTTCGCTAAATCGCTGATTGCTTCTAGGTCTTCAGAGAAACCTAGGTCAAGCATACGATCCGCTTCATCGACGATCAATGAACGAACTTGGTCAAGTTTGATTTGACGACGGTTTACCAAGTCAAGTAAACGACCTGGAGTCGCCACAACAACTTGCGCACCTTTTAACTGTTGGATTTGTTTACCAAAAGGCATACCGCCCATAACAGCAGCAATACGCACGCCTTTCATGTGGCGAACAAAAGTGATCGCATCTTGGCTTACTTGTTGAGCCAATTCACGTGTCGGACAAAGAACAAGGATGTCAGGAGAAGTCACTGCACGCATACGATCTTTGAAAGACAATAATGTATCTTCGTTAGTCGCTAAAGCGTTCAATGTAGGAAGTAAGAATGCAGCAGTCTTACCAGAACCAGTTTGGCTTGATACTAAAAGATCTTTGCCTTCTAAAGCAGCAGGAATGGCCTGTTCTTGAACAGTCGTAGGCGCAGTAAAGCCTAGAGTCTGAAGTGCTTCTTGAAGTGATTCGTGTAGTTGAAAATCAGCAAAAGTTTTGCTCATAGAGAGTGTTCACCCTGAAGTGGGTGCTCCATTTAATAAATTACAATATGGACATCGGCAAAAAGCGGCACAGCAAATAGAGCTGAAAAATGAATTCAGCAGCGATCCGAATAACGACGATGTAGTGACGCACGTATGATGACGGCCGCAAACCTGAAGGAATCGCTTAAGCGATTGGGGCGCGAAGGATATGTCCTCTCTATGGACAACACGCGCATACAATGATTAGAAGATAGTGTTCAGGTAATGAACGAAAATTAAGTGCGTTTGCGGATTATAGCAGGTTATTTTATAAAGTCATTAAGTTTATTTATTTTCTCGCTTAAGCTTTAATATGACGCTGTTTTTAATAGATTTAAAATTTAAAAAAGCTCTCAATCTGAGAGCTTTTTTAAATCTTGTACATTTGATCTGCTTATTTCGCAGCATCGCCCCATGCTGGAACAACAGCTTGCATGAGTGGCTTCAGTGTTTTCATTGAACATGCCAATACTTGACCATTGCTCATCGAATCTGAACCACCGCGTGCATCAACAACCGTACCGCCCGCTTCTTTTACCATTAATTCGCCTGCTGCGATATCCCACGGCTTAAGACCTAGTTCGAAATAACCATCGAAACGACCTGCAGCCACATACGCCAAATCAAGTGCTGCTGAACCTGTACGACGGTATTGAGCGCCTTGTTCAGTGACAGCAAGCAATGAATCGAAATGATTTTTCGCATAAGAGACGACTTCACCATTGCGCATTGCACGGTAAGCATGACCTACAGATAAGAAAGTGTTGGCTAAGCTGTCTTTTACATTTACACGAATACGGCGCTGGTTCATCATGGCACCACGACCACGACTTGCAGAGAATAGCTCATCTTTCACAGGGTCATAAATCACACCGTGCTGAGTAATGCCTTTGTGCTGAACTGCAATAGAAATACAGAAATGGGGAACGCCATTGATGAAGTTCAAAGTACCATCTAGCGGATCGATCACCCAGCACCAATCAGCATCGTGACCGACACCTTCTTGTAGACCGAATTCTTCACCATGGAAGCTGTGATTTTTATAACTTTTTTTCAGTGTTGCAATGGTTAATTCTTCTAAATAACGATCAACACGCGTCACTGGACCATCAATGCCTTTTTCTTCAACTTGCAGATCAAGCTTATGACGATTCTGATGCGCTTTTAAAAGCTCTTGACCAACTGTTTGAGCCGCACGCGCAGCCATCACCACCATAGGTTCCATTGAACATACCCACTACAAATTTGAAGAAACTGATAAAGAATAATGCATAAAAGCGCCGGCATTCTATCAAATACCGACGCTTTTAGGGAAAAAATGTTGCTAAAATTTTATTGCAGTCGCTTTAAACCAACTGCACCAGCTTGGTCCAAGCCTGAACAATTGATTTTTCAATCCCTTTGGCATCAAGTCCGCAGTCCTTGAGCATTTCACCATGTGTGGCTTGTGCCAAGAATTGATCAGGTAGGCCCAAATTCAATACAGGCTTCACAATTTGCGCATGCGCCAAGAACTCATTCACTGCACTGCCCGCACCGGCCATGACTGCATGTTCTTCAACCGTCACAAACATTTGCGTTTGATCCGCCAATGCACGGATGATATTTTCATCTAGAGGTTTAACAAATCGCATGTTAATTACACGCACAACCACCTCAACTTGTTGAGCCAGTTTTTCAGCAGCCGCAACAGCAACACTGACACGGCTACCAAAGGCCAAAATACTGATGCCTTCATCATGTTGTGTATTTAACGCTAAAACCTGTTCAGCCTGACCAATTTCAAGCGATGTCCATTCTTTTTGAATCACGACACCTAAGCCTGCTCCACGTGGATAACGCACAGCCGTTGGACCTGGGTAATGATAAGCCGTATGCAACATTTGACGGCATTCATTTTCATCTTTTGGTGCCATGATCACCATATTCGGTACGGTACGCATAAAGGCATAATCATAGGCACCTGCATGGGTTGGACCATCTTCACCCACCAAACCTGCACGGTCTAGGGCAAAAGTGACATCTAAATTCTGTAAAGCCACGTCATGTATCAGTTGATCATAACCACGCTGTAAGAAGGTCGAGTAAATCGCAACCACAGGTTTTAAGCCTTCACAGGCCATACCCGCAGCCAATGTCACTGCATGTTGCTCCGCAATGGCAACATCGAAATAACGCTCGGGGAATTTTTTGGCAAATTCAACCATGCCAGAGCCTTCGCACATCGCAGGTGTAATCGCGAGCAGACGCTCGTCCTGCGCAGCTTCATCACAGAGCCATTGACCAAAAACATCCGAATATTTAGGCGCAGACGTTGATGAGGCTGCTGCATCTATTTTTGAAATGGCATGATATTTAATTTGTTCTGCTTCGGCTGGTGCAAAGCCTTTGCCTTTTTTTGTATAGACATGAATCAGTCTTGGCCCTTTACGCTTTTTAATCGCGTTTAAAGCTTGTACCAAATGCTCCACGTCATGTCCGTCGAAAGGACCAAAATAATCAAAGCCGATGGCTTTAAATAAATTATCTGCAGCATCTGTGGCTGAAGAGTGCAAACGAGAGGTGTAATCCCACGCTGGATAATCTTGTAAATAGGCTTCGCCCTGCTCATTAATACAAACAGATTGCCCTTTTTCCCAAATCGCAGCCAAGTGTTTTGCAAAACCACCGGTACTGCATGAAATTGACATATCGTTGTCGTTAAGTACAACCATTAAGTCTGCTTGATGCGCAACAGCATCATTCATGGCTTCAAATGCCATGCCAGCAGTCATCGCACCATCGCCAATAATCGCCACCACATTGCAGGGATCTTTTAGATAGCGGCGTGCCAAGGACATACCCAAACCAGCTGAAATTGCAGTGGATGAATGCCCAACGCCGAAGGTATCAAATTCAGATTCTTCACGTGTAGGAAAAGCGGCTAAACCGTTTTTCGCACGAATAGTGGTGAGCTGCTCACGGCGACCCGTCAAGGCTTTATGCGGATAAGCTTGATGACCCACATCCCAAATTAAGCGATCTTGAGGCGTGTTGAAACAATAATGCAGTGCGACCGTTAATTCGACTACACCCAAATTGGCACCGAAATGTCCGCCACTTTGACCCGCAGCATACAAAATAAATTGACGCAGTTCATCTGCGACTTGAGCCAATTGGTGTTTCGCAAGTTCTCGCAATTGCTTTGGATGATCGATGGTATCCAACAATGGCGTAACTGGACGTTGATTCGGTATCTCGGTATACAACATATGTGGCAATGCCTTCTCAAGCCTGGCAAATCCTAAGCTAGGTAAAATGGGTTAGCTCGATTCAGAGATATTCATCAAGAATCGAAAAAAATCACCGTCAATCAACCACATTTATATTGGTGCATTATTAAGCAACTGCTTAATCGGGCGTTGTTGGGTAACTAGATTATCCTGAATAACCTTAGTACTTATCAACTATTATCGTGTGCTTTATACAAAAAAGAAAATGTTCTCGCTAATTTTGCATGAGGATATACAACCAATGTCTGATCATTGAGCTATACTTTAGCCAATTTATGAACATGTATGGATCCATCTGTGCCTATAGAATTTGTCGCTACGTCTGATTTACCGACCGCTTTTGGTGATTTCAAAATTACAGTTTTCCAAGATCCAAAAACGGGTGAAGAACATGTTGCTCTGTCTAAAGGTTTAGAAACCCCGCCGACCCAGCCTGTTTTGGTGCGTGTGCATTCGGAATGTTTAACTGGCGATGCTTTTGCATCCTTAAAATGTGACTGCGGCCCACAGCTGCATGCCACACAAAAATTGATCAATGATGCAGGTCAAGGGGTGATTTTATATTTACGTCAAGAAGGTCGAGGTATTGGACTGACCAATAAAATTCGTGCCTATGCCTTGCAAGATCAAGGACATGACACGGTTGATGCCAATCTTATGCTGAACCTGCCCGCAGATGCGCGTCGTTATGACATGTGCAGCATCATGCTTGATCACTTACACGTCAAAGAAGTGAAGCTCATCACCAATAATCCACTTAAAATTGAAGCCCTGCGTGAACAAGGTATTCAAGTGGTTGACCGCGTGCCACTAACCGTGGGCTTAAATCCATTTAACGAAGATTACTTAAAAACCAAACATGAGCGTATGTCGCACATGTACCAAAAAGAAGACTTTTAAGTCCGTTATTAGATACAGGATTGAGGATTGTTTATCTTTAAATGGATCATGATTTCAATTACTGCAAAAGAATCAACACAATCCCTTACTTTTTATATGGATTTGTGTTTTGATAGTTATCGATAGTCCTCATCTGACATATTATATTTTTACATCTTCTTTAAGAGGGTCATCATGCAGAATCCAACTTCAGCTGATATTCAACGTGTACGCGAATTTCTCCTCGATTTACAAGCGCGTATATGCGCAGGATTAGAGCAACAAGAACTTGCCGGTGGTGGAACCGCACGTTTTGAAATCGATGATTGGCAGCGCCCTGAAGGTGGCGGTGGCAGATCACGTGTGCTGCAAAATGGCACAGTGATTGAAAAAGGTGGGGTTATGTTCTCGCATATTAATATCTCCAAATTACCCGCTTCAGCAACTGAACGTCACCCCCAAATTGCAGGTGCAAAAGCCCAAGCCATGGGCGTGTCACTGGTGATTCATCCCAATAATCCCAACGTTCCTACCTCACATGCCAATGTACGCTTATTTGTGGCTGAGCCTGAAGGACAAGATCCGATTTGGTGGTTTGGCGGAGGTTTTGACTTGACCCCGTTTTATCCAAATGATGAAGATGTATTGGCATGGCATCAGACTGCGCATGATCTATGTGCACCTTTTGGTGAAACGGTGTATGCAGAACATAAAAAATGGTGTGATGACTATTTTTATTTAAAACATCGTGATGAACAACGTGGCGTGGGCGGGCTGTTTTTTGATGATTTAAATCAATGGGATTTCGAAACCTGTTTCAAATACATTCAAGCGGTCGGCAATGGATATCTTGAAGCGATTTTGCCTATTTTCAAACGCAATCAAGATAAAGCCTTTACTGAAACACAGCGTAATTTCCAAATTTATCGTCGTGGTCGCTATGTTGAATACAATTTGGTCTATGACCGCGGGACGTTATTTGGCTTGCAAACAGGTGGAAGAATTGAATCCATTTTGGTCAGCTTACCGAATCTGGCAGGTTGGTCGTATCGTCCTGAATGGGATGCTGATTCTGCTGAGAAACGTCTCACCGATTATTATTTAAAGCCGCAAGATTGGTTGGCTGAACTTAAAAAGGCTTAAATTTCAGCTTTTTTCAAAATAATGCAACCCAAAGCCCTGCTTTGGGTTTTTTTCGCTTTAGTGCTTCAGGGAATAGCGCTTCTCTAGAATCAATCTGAACCCACATAAATCATTACTAAAACCTCAATGCCTTTCAAGACAATATAAATTGTCACACTTGTACGACAGCTTTTCAGATATTTTTAACCGTAAATGGCGTACACTGAATCCTATATTCAAAGTTAATTGTTTAAATCTGCGATGCATCAAGCGTGGATTTATGTTTAAGGAACACCCATGCACACTAAAACCATAAGTCCGACTGCAATCATTTTCTGGATGCTTCTGATTGCTCTGTTCAGCGCCATCAGTACCACTATTTTTTCTGAAACATTATTGAATGATCGTTTTGGTTTTGCTTTGATGGCCATCGCCATTGTAGGTCTATGCCTTAATATCACCCATATGGTATTGCATACGCTTTTGGCAATTTGTAATCCCAGTCATTAAACCAATCATTAAAACTATTCAGCTTTAAAAAAACCAAGATGCCCTGCCTACACAAGCCTCTTTAGCAACGCCGCACTTTGGCGTATATTGTTGAGCATTTCAGCAGAAGGAACATGCTTAATGCTTAAACAATTTGCCGTGATTGGTAATCCGATTGAACAATCACGCTCTCCTGAATTACACCATGCCTTTGCAGAAAAAACCGGAATCAAACTCCATTATGTGAAACGCTTTGCTGAGATTGACGCGTTTGAAGCCAGCGTCGCTGATTTTTTTCGGCATGATGGTTCGGGCATGAACGTTACCGTTCCCTTTAAGGAACGTGCTTTTGCTTTATGTGAGCACTTTAGCGAACGTGCCAAAATTGCCAAAGCCGTGAATACTTTATGGATGCAGGACGGAAAATTGCATGGCGACAATACCGATGGACAAGGTTTGGTTGAAGCGATGAATGCCTTAGACTGGTCTTTAAAAAATACCGATATTTTAATGATTGGCGCAGGTGGTGCAACGCGTGGTGTGATTTACCCATTGGTTCAAGCGGGTGCTAAAAAAATTGTGATTGCAAATCGAACCCGCTTAAAAGCTGAAAATTTAGTTGATGATTTAAAAGATGCTGTACCAGAGGCAGAGCTTAAGGCATGCGGTTTGGATCAACTCGAGGGTCAGTTTGACATTGTGATCAATGCAACCTCCGCAAGCTTAAGTGGTGATGCGCTAATCCTACCTGAGAACCTCATGTTCAATCACGCTTATGAAATGGCGTATGGCAAACCCTCGAGTTTCATTGAGCAAGCCAAAGCACGCGGCGTTCCGACTTCTGAGGGGTATGGTATGTTGGTTGGTCAAGCGATTGAGGCGTTTGGAATCTGGCATGGTATCAAGCCTACTTTAAAAGATTTTCTATGAAAGAAAATAAAAAAAGAACCTCAATTGAGGTTCTTTTTAATTCAACCTATTTATTTTATATTTGCATCCAGTAATGCTTGGTAGCTCTCTTTAAAAATAGCATAATCAATAAATTGGGCTGCATTATCATCTAGACTTTGAATCAAAGCAGGTTTAAAATTTTCTGCTTTCAATGCGACATAAGCTTTGGCTAGTACTTTCGCTGTCTTGTGCAATTCAGCAAGCTCGCTCTTTTCTACAGTGTTTTCTACTGTAAATTTCTGCACATAATATCGTGCAAAAATAGCTTCGGCTGACTTATATTGCTTACTCAGTTTTTGCACTTCTACCGTGCTCTGATGGGTATCTAATACGCCTTCCACTATACGATCAACATCATTTCCTAGGCTTTGATCAAACTGTGAATCCTCATTTAAATGATGCTTTTCTTGTAAAGCTTGTACTTTTTCAAGTGGCTGACCTTCTAAGCTATAAATATCTTCATCTGAAAAAATATACGCATACACAGACGCAATTTCTTGTAAGTCTTTTGCTGAATATTGCTTCACAAGCGCTGGTTTTTCTTGGGTCAATTTGGCAATGAAGACTGCTTTATAGGTTTTATCATAAGAATCTGTTTGCAAATAAACCTTGCTTGCCAAATCTTCTAGTTGCTCATCCCAACTGAGTGTATTGGCTTCAGATTCGCCTTCTGATGATGGTGTTTCACTTTTACCTGTAAAAGTTTCAATCAAACTTCCTTTGAATGCTTCTTGAAACGATTTCGCTTGGCTTAATGCCTGACGGTCTATTTTAGTGGCATTGCCATAATTTAAAATTTCCATGTCAAATTTCACATTCAGTTTACGCTGCAAAAGCTCGTAATCGAAGGCTAAATCATAATCCATATGAATAGCACGGCCTTGTGCATCCAAAACAACGTCCATCACTAATGGCGTACGTTTAGAAGGTGGAGGCATTGACGCTTCAATTTCAGACTTATGCGCAGACCATAACTGTTTAAATTGTTCTGCAGTCACCAACTGATTTTGATCATAATCAGCAAACGTGTCATTCAATTTTTCTTTCTGCTTCGCCTGATTGCTTTTAGCAAGTTGCGCATCAGATGGCGTATCCGCTGCAATCACATCAATATCATAATGATAATCGCAATAAGCAACATCGCCCATTCGAGCCTCAACCACATTCTTTTCTAATGCGCTACACTGCTCTTCAGATAAGATTCGGCTAGAAGCCTCTTCTGAATATTCACCTTCACTCGATTCTTCTTGTGCAGTGTCTACAGCAGCTGAATGTTCATCATCTTGAGAATATGCGTCATCTGAAGCGCTTTCTGCAGTCGCATCTGCTGCATATTCGGTATCAGAAGCCTCATGTCCTTGATCATTCAAATGATTTGTAATGGCTTCATGGAGCTCATACATTGCACGCTGCGCAGGATCAGCATCTACTGCTTCTGCTGCTGCAGCATTTACCGCTTCATCCGTAATCTCTGCACTCGCATCTTCTTCAGCCTCATATTCATCACTGAGGACTTTCGCAACTTTAGAGGTATCCACTTTCAAAACTGAATCGACTAAATATGTACGGTTAACTAATGCATACAGCTCTGCCTGTAACATTAATTCATCCACTGTCGATTGGATTCTAATTTTCTCAACTGCACCCTTAGCTTTGTCATCTGCAGTTAAAGCAATGGTCTTCACTTGGTTTTCAGGAGCCAATACATAAGTGGTCGCCCCAGATTGCTTCAAAAATTCCACAAAGGCTTTGACATCAACATTGGCAATATCGTTTTTATATTTAGAAAAATCATAGAAGGCAAATTGGTTTTGATCTTGCGGGTTTGCCAAATAAGGCATCAATGAAAAAATGTTGCTATAAAACTTCGATTCTTTAAAATCAATGACCGATGGAATACGTGCGTGTACCAATAAATTGGGTTTCTGATATTTGGCATCCACATTAAATGTTGCAATTTTCTGACGATAATTCACAGTGCCATCATAATTAAACTGTAAATCTTTCAAGATACTTTCAAAATAGCCCGCTCCTTTGCCAAAGACTTCATTGAGTGAATAATGCTCATTTTTTGAAGCCTCTTGCAATACGGCTTGTTTTTGAGCATGACTCAACTGAATATTTTGTTGTTTTAAATACTGGTTTAGCTTTTGTTCCAAAGCGCGATCTATCGGCTTGAGCGTTTTTTTCGCGTTATTTTTCCCCTGAGTCGAATTTTGCTCAATGTTTAATTTCACCCCACCACGGTAATCAAAGTTGGGGTATTCATAAATGGCATTGATGCCTTGAATCGCACGCTGTGCCGTACTCTGATTTTGAGCAATGGAATTGGATTTTGTGACATGTTGAGCACACCCGCTTAGACTCAACCCTAAAAGACAAAGTGATAAATACTTTAAACGCATAATTTTTTTAAAACCCAGATTATTTATAGTTTATTTAAGAATAATGAAGATAGAACCTTCATCGCGTGATTCTAGCAAAAGTTGCTTTTAAAATAGATGATTTAATCTACCAATTCGCCTTTCTGACATTTTTTTAATTCGGCGCTATCAATGTTTTTTTGGCAATTCAGCTCATACTCTGATTAACAATTGAATATTTTTAATATTTACAGATTTAGGAATTATAAAATGCCAGCATATAAAGCGCCTGTCCGTGACATTCGTTTCTTGATGAATGAGGTCTTTGACTATCCAGCGCACTACAAAACTTTAAGCAACGGCGAAGCTGCTGATTCAGACACCATTGATATGATTATCGACGGTGCTGCCGATTTTTGTGAAAATATCTTGTCCCCTTTAAACCAAACAGGCGATGAAGAAGGCTGTCATTTTAAAGATGGTGAAGTCACTACACCTAAAGGCTTTAAAGAAGCTTATGACCAATTTGTTCAAGGTGGGTGGCAAGGTCTGTCTTATCCTGAAGAGTTCGGCGGTCAAGGTCTGCCAATGTCTTTGAACTTGGTAAAGTCTGAAATGATGGGAACGGCGAACTGGTCATTTACCATGTACCCTGGTTTAAGCATGGGTTGTATGAACACCATCATGCAGTTTGGTACAGATGAGCAAAAAAATACTTATATGCCACATCTGACCGCAGGTACATGGGCAGGCACAATGTGCTTGACTGAGCCACAGTGTGGTACTGACTTAGGTCAGGTCAAAACCAAAGCAGAACCCACTGCTGAAGGCACTTATAAAATCACAGGTACCAAGATCTTTATTTCGGCGGGTGAACATGATCTGACTGAAAATATCATTCATATCGTGCTTGCGCGTCTACCCGATGCTCCTGCGGGCACCAAGGGAATTTCACTGTTTATCGTGCCTAAATTCCTGCCGACAGCAGAAGGTACAGTAGGCGAGCGTAACCCAGTGACCTGTGGTTCGATTGAACACAAAATGGGAATTCGCGCCTCTGCAACTGCGGTACTGAATTTTGATGGCGCAATCGGTTATTTGATAGGTGAGAAACATCGAGGTTTACATGCGATGTTTACCTTTATGAATACCGCACGTATTGGTACAGCTGTTCAAGGTTTAGCGCATGCAGAATTGGCATTCCAAGGTTCACTGCCTTATGCCAAAGAACGTATGTCTATGCGCGCGCTTTCTGGCAAAAAAGATCCTGAAAAAGTGGCCGATGCCATTATTCATCATGCCGATGTTCGTCGCATGTTGTTAACCCAAAAAGCCATTGCTGAAGGTGGTCGTTCAATGATTTATCATGCAGCACAGCTGGCAGATAAAATGACCGATGCACTCATTCAAGGTGATCAAGCCAAGTTTGATGAATATGACGACAAACTGGGTTTCTATACGCCGATTTTAAAGGGTTTCTTAACTGAACTTGGTTTAGAGGCTGCCAATCACGGTATGCAAATCTTCGGTGGGCATGGCTATATTAAAGAACATGGCATGGAACAAATCGTGCGTGATGCACGCATCTCAACCTTGTATGAAGGCACAACAGGGGTTCAAGCACTGGATTTAATCGGTCGTAAAGTGCTTTTGTCTTCTAAAGGTAAAGTGGTCCGCGACTATACTGCTGAAATTTTAAAATTCTGTGGTCAACATGCCCGCAATAAATACATGCGCCGTTTCGCATGGGACTTAACCAAGGCTTGTGCACAGTGGAATGCCCTAACAGTGCGTATCATGCTGGCTGCACGCAAGGACCGTGACATCGTGTCTTCTGCATCTGTCGATTTCCTGATGTTCTCAGGTTATGTGATGATGGCGTACTACTGGGCACAACAAGCTGCGGTTGCATCTGCAAAACTTGCCAATGGTGATGGCGCAGAAACCCCTGAGTTCTATAAAGCTAAAATTAAAGTGGCAGATTTCTACTTTGAACGTTTGTTGCCCCGCACTCAAGGTCATGCTGAATCCATGGTTAATCCATCTAAAACAATGATGTCTCTTGGTGCTGAAAATTTTAGTTTTGATTATTAAATTTTGAGACTTGAGACTTGAATTTATTTAAAATCATTTGAATCGAAGAGCGCTACGGCGCTCTTTCTTATTGTAAAAGTTCGGCTGAATATGCGCTACAGATACATTTTTACGCAATTTTAAGACTTCACTCATCCAATGTGTGCTCTTATGATCGAATGGTTTTATACAGGTTGCAATTGTATTAAATGCCCTTTCAATTCATCATTAAATAAAAGAGAGAGAAATGAAAAAAATCATACTTGCTTTAAGTTGTCTCACCTTAGCCACGACAACATTATGGGCTGATTCTTCAACCAGCAAGCAATTGCCACTTACGGCTCAAAATGCATATCAAAGCTTAGATTACAGCGCAAGTGGATCGGCAGAAGTCAGCATTAATCGTCCAGTCAATGAAGTTTTCAACATCCTCACCAATGTAAATACTTGGCCAAAAATCAACAAAGGGGTAACCAAAGCCATTGCACCTGAAAAAGTGACTATGCAAAAAGGAACCAAATTCAGGGAATCTATCGCGAGCCCAATCCCCGGGATTCAAGACTGGAGCAATGAATGGACTGTTGTTGAATTTGAAAAAAATAAGAAATTTGTCATTTCAGGCATCGAAGAGTTTGCTCAAGTCCCTATTCATTCGAAAATCACCTATGAGTTTAACGCAAAAGATCATCAGACCACAGAATTTGAGCGTACGATTGAAGTCACACTGAATGAACAATTTATCAAGGGCGCAGCCCCTGCTGAAGTTGAAGCTTTATATCGTTTCATTGGCTCTCAATGGGAAATGGCCAATCATTTAAAACATTATGTGGAAGCACAGCCAAAATAGCACATAAGATTTAGCCCTAAGCTGCTGGGTAGTTTAGGGCTAAATTTAGAGAGGATAAATCGTCAGCCGATTAAGTCCGACTATAGTGATTTTAACTGGCTTTGAATTCTTTAATTTCAATGCCTTTGTCTTTCACCAATTCAACGGTACCTTCCATCACGCCATTAAAATCTTTGAAATGGATCGACACGCCATTGTCATTGGCAAGTTTAATGCCACTGCCTGAAACGACACGTTTTAAATCATGAGTTTTACCTGAATTATCGGTGAGCTGTGCCGTTTCAAAATCATCCGTGGTTTTTAACGCAATGGTCAGATCTTGGGGGCCTGTAAAATTGATTGTTTTGACTGCATCAGCCACCTGATCTACAGGCGCATTGGCTGTCATATCTGTTGTTGTGGTTTGTGTCATCGACGCGTTGTCTTGAGTCATCGCGGTTTGCGTCTCAGGATTTTTGTCGGTACAGGCGGTTAAAGCCAATGTCAGGATTGCCGCAGTTAAAATGTATTTCATATTGTTATCATCCTATATTGTTAAAAAACCATTCAGAACGTCACTCAGAAAGCTCTCAAAAGCCACTCAGAAAAATGAGAAAATCACCAAGAACTTAATTTTCTCAGCTCAATGAAGGCTTGATAAGGGATATTTACAGGAATGGTCTAAAACATTACGCATGAGATGCATTTCAAATAGAACGGATTCATCTCTTTTATTTAGCAAAGCCTATGAAGAGTACATTTTGATTAAAATGTGAATCTAACTCGAATTTACAAAAACGCTTCCAAAACTGAGTTGAGGAACACATGCCCTTGTGCAGTACACGCAATACGACTTTGATTATCGACCATCAGCTTTCGAGCACGCAATGACGTTAAGCTATCATCTAGTGTAGACAGCGCTAAACCTGTACGCTCAGCATAATACTCTGCTGTTACACCTTGATTTAAACGCAGAGCATTCATCATAAACTCAAACGGCATTTCCGCTGCTTCAATTTTCTTGAACTGTAAATTTTCAGCAGGCACCTTGGCTAAATAATCTTTCGGCAAGCGTGTTTTTTGAAAGCGGTATACACCATCACTCATGCTCACTTTTCCATGTGCACCAGCACCGATGGCTAAATAATCCCCAAATTGCCAATAATTCAAATTATGATTCGAGGGCAATTCTTTGCGCCATGCCGACACTTCATAATTGATGAAACCTTGTGCCTTTAAATAGGCTTCACCCTGTTCTTGAATATCTTCTAAAACGTCATCGACTGGTAAAACGGGTTGTGTTCTAAAAAATACGGTATTCGGCTCAATGGTCAGTTGATACCATGAAATATGGGTTGCACCATGCTCAACTGCCAATTTCAAATCTAACAATGCTTGTTCCAAAGTCTGCTCTGGTAAGCCATGCATCAAATCAACATTAATACGATCAAAACCTGCTTCACGTGCTAGACCAATCGCAGAAATGGCATCTGCATTAGAGTGAATACGCCCGAGTTTGTTTAAATGCTCGCTGTTAAAACTCTGTACGCCTATAGATAGACGATTGATGCCTGCCTCTAAATACCCCGCAAACGGATCATGTTCCACTGTGCCTGGATTGGCCTCTAACGTAATTTCACAGCTCTCTTCAAAAGGGATCATCGTACGTAATTGGTCAAACAAGCCTTGATAACCTTTTGCGGAAATCAGCGATGGCGTTCCCCCGCCAATAAATACGCTATGTACTTTTCGCCCTTGTGCAAAATCGACTTGCGTTTTAAAGTCTTCAACCAAGGCTTTTAAATATTCCTGCTCTAAGTCTAAAGACAATGCGCCGTTGGGAACTGCATGCGAGTTGAAGTCGCAATACGGACATTTACGCACACACCAAGGCATATGAACATATAACGACATCGGGATATTTGCAGGATTTAAATCAGCCAAGGAAAAAGCTCAAACACTTAAAAAAGGCATTTTAACATGTCTACATCATAACTCTGCGTTATTGTATTTAATTTGCTTTAGACTCATTTTAAGACCATAAGTGAATAAAATTTATGATTAAAATATCCAGTCATTTGCTTATCTTTCTACCGCTTGTGTTTGGTATTGGTGTGGCGATGACCTTTCAAACTGCCATTAATACTCAACTCAGAGAATACCTTCATTCTCCTATTCAAGCTGCATTTTTATCATTTTTAACTGGTACAATCCTGCTTGGACTCATGGTCATGTTCCAATCTGGCCCAAAACCCAACATAAGTAGCTTAGGTCAAATTCCTTGGCATTTATGGTTAGGGGGGATTCTTGGGGTATATGCCATTAGTATCAGTATTTATGCTGCCCCAAAAATTGGTTTTTTAACCTTGTCCGGTTTGATTGTTTTTGGTCAAATTGTGATGTCGATGATCGTGGATCAATTTGGATTACTCGGCACTGAAAAAACACCTGTAAACTGGCAACGCCTTTTGGGTGGTATGATTATTTTTGTCGGTGTGATGCTAACCTTGCAACGCTAATGTTTTGTCTTCCATTCTTATTAAAATGAGTATTTTTGTGTCAACAGTCGTGAGTACCCGCTTTGAGTTAAAACATCTTTTTCATTTGATGATTCCGATTTTGATCACACAATTTTCTCAAGCAGGCTTAGGGCTGGTCGACACCATCATGGCAGGACATTTGTCGGCTATTGATTTGGCAGCGATTGCCGTCGGTGTCGGTCTGTGGTTACCAATTGTGCTGCTGTTTAGTGGCATCATGATTGCCACTACGCCGCTGGTTGCAGAGGCCCATGGTGCCAGAACCCCTGAAAAAATTGCCACCATTGCCCGCCAGTCTTTATGGGTTGCACTGATTTTAGGTGTACTTGCGGGCGTGATTTTACAGTTTATGCCTGCGTTATTGCCCTTATTTGGCGTGCCTGAAAATCTGATTCCTAAAGCCAGTTTGTTTTTACACTCGATTGGATTTGGTATGCCCGCTGTGACCATGTATGCAGCCTTACGCGGCTATTCCGAAGCATTAGGTTATCCAAGACCTGTGACCGTCATTAGCCTGCTGTCTTTGCTCGCACTGATTCCCTTAAATATCATTTTTATGTATGGCTGGGGTCCTATTCCAGAACTGGGTAGTGCTGGCTGCGGTTTTGCGACCGCAATTTTACAATGGCTGATGTTGTTGACTTTGGCCACTTATATTTATAAAAGCCGTTCTTATCAAAAAACACAAATTTTCACTCGATGGGAAGCTTTAGATGCCTACTGGATTAAGCGAATCTTGGTGTTGGGCTTACCCATTGGTCTCGCGATTTTCTTTGAGGTCAGTATTTTTAGTACCGCAGCCATTGTGATTAGTCCACTCGGTGAAACGACCGTGGCTGCCCACCAAATTGCAATGTCGGTGACTTCACAACTGTTTATGATTCCGATGTCACTGGCGATTGCGTTGACCATTCGTATTGGCTTTTATTATGGACAACAAAACTGGGCTGCTATGCGCCGAGTACAGTGTTTAGGTTTAATTTCAGGTACAGTCTTTGCATTTGCCACTATGGCATTGATCTGGTTTTTCCGACCTGAGATTGTTGCTCTCTACAGTACAGATCTGGATGTAGCTCAAGTTGCGATCTATTTACTGTTATTTGCTATGGCGTACCAGATTATGGATGCATGGCAAATTAGTGCAGCAGGTTGTTTACGTGGGATGCAAGACACCCAAGGTCCGATGTGGATCACTATGCTTGCCTACTGGATCATTGCCTTCCCTGTCGGTTTATATTTAGCGCGCTATACCGACTTCGGTGCTGCAGGCGTTTGGATTGGACTGATTGTGGGTCTGAGCATTGCTTGTGTACTGTTACTGACACGCTTATATATGAACAATAAGCGACTGGAAACGTCCTCCGCTCAGCCTGAATAACAGATTCTTATAAGGGTAATTTTAGATCAACCTATTGAAAAATATAATTTATAAAAATAAAGCCTGAAAAATCAGGCTTTATTTTTTTCAATTCAATCGGATCAAGCCCAAGCCCCTGTGTCATGGGGCGAGGCATAAGCAAATATGCGTTTTATCATAAGCAAAAGATATAATCATACGAAAAATTGAGATAAATTATACTTCAACTATCGCTTAATATTTAATCCAAATTATCACTCATAAATTGGGTTGAATCATGAATAGTGCGACCACTCGCATCTTATCTTTAGATGGCAATAATGCACAGTCACTGACAATTCGCGCAAAAGCATTTGTATTCCATGACCCGATCTCGCAACAGTTACTGCATTTAATTGAGCGCTTAGCACCGAGTGATGCACCGATTTTAATCCGAGGTGAAACAGGCACAGGTAAAGAGTTGGTGGCACGCCACATCCATTCACTCAGTGGTCGAAAAGGTCCTTTCTTGGCGGTAAATTGCAGCGCGATCAATGATCAATTGGCTGAAAGTGAATTTTTTGGGCATGAAGTGGGTTCATTTACGGGTGCAGTTGGACAACGTAAAGGTTGGTTTGAGTCCGCTGAAGGTGGAACGCTTTTTTTAGACGAAATTGGTGATTTACCACTGAAATTGCAAGTTAAATTACTGCGTGTACTTCAAGAAAAGGAAGTGGTTCGGGTGGGTTCAAGACAGGCAATTCCTATTCATGTCCGTTTACTGACAGCAACCAATGTCGACTTAGAAGAAGCAGTCAAAGCGGAAAGGTTTAGACAAGACTTATTGTTTCGAATCAATATTGCTCAACTAGAATTGACACCTCTGCGAGAACGACAAGGTGACATTTTACCTTTATTTCAACACTTTATTGATCTCTATAGCAAAAAAGCACAACGCATTGAGCCGCTCAAAATATCATCAATGGCAATCGCACTGTTATATCGTTATCCTTGGCCAGGTAATATTCGTGAACTTGAAAACATCGCGCACTATGCGGTGTTGATTGCCGAAGGAAATACCATTCAAAAAGAACATTTAAAGTTCAATAAAATTTTTGAAAATTTTGAACATATTCCATCATCATCAGCAAAATTGGATCAATGTGACCTGAGCCCTTATGACATTATTGAAGTACAGTTAGAAAAAATATTTTCTTCTTCGCACATTCCTGAGAACATTTGGGATCGTTTGGAAAGTACCATTATTGCGACTGCTTACGAATATTGCTATCAAAATCAAGTCAAAACTGCCGAACTGTTAGGCATTAGCCGCAATGTCATTCGAACTTTATTAAAACGACATCACCTGTTACATGAAGGACGACATTTTAATATTGAACAAGACGCCTAAATTTTTATTTCACTTCATTTTCAATGCTAAAAAAGGCGGTCTTTTCGTTCAAATACCGCCTTTGTACTGCATCGTCCTAAACGTACTTTCAAGTCAGAGAACTTGTTTAAATCAAAATACCTTTAAAAATCTAAAATTCACGCGATTGTCTTCTTTAAAACCATTTTCCACATCAATATCACGTCCATACGTCAGCAATAGATTGGTTGTCGCAGTAGGAGAATATGCCCCACCTAACCAAAATTTGGATTGTGTCGTGCTATCTGCATCCACACCTCTCACTTCGGTATCACCTGCATCACTATAGGAAAGTCCTGCACGTAGGTCTGCTTTTTCATTGAGGAAATATCGACCACTGGTTTGTAATTGGTAACCAAGATCTTGCTTTAATTTGCCACCACCCGCTAAGTCATCATTATCGCCATAAATGGTTGCATCCGCAGCAACATCCCATGCAAATTGGGGGATGATCCGAGTCGAAAATGCAGCTTGAAGATTGAGCTTGTATCGATTTTCACCCAAATTTAATGCATCATGTTTGGAGTATTCACCCGTTGGAAGATACAAATAAGGGCTAATCCCAAAATATTGCTTCTTGTCGGTATCATTTAACAACCAAATCGGTGCCGCTAAAATAAGATCACCTAAGCCACTCGAAGAACCCCAGCTCGATATGTCTTTATCCGCTTCTAATTGACCAAAGGGAATTAATATCTGTGGTGCAACCCGATATCCTGCAATATCGGTGTAGTGAACAAAACGAGCAATCCCCACATTGGACGTCAGCTCATTCTCCCCCGCAACCTTATGACTACCGCTATACAGCTTGTCACGATTTGCATGTTGTAAATACAACAATGCCAAATTGGTTCCAGCAGGTGCCGCATCATAATCACCTGAATCTAAGTCGACAGCATAACTTGAAATGGAGAATGTTGAAATAAGCAATGCTGCTGATAAAGTTCTAAACTTATTCATAAAATTTTAAAATCCCATAATTTATTTAAATGTTTTAAGCCTTGATTTTTTAAAGATTAAAAATGACTTGGGATGTTCTTTGCAAACAGCATACCAACACAAAATAAAACAATAAATGATTGATATATTTAACTTAAATAAAATTTTAAAAAATAAAATGTTGAATTTAGAACAACATATTGATCCGCAATTGTTGATATTCCAACAATCCATTTAAAATTCACCAACACAGCGTTTTTTGAAAAAAGGACGTATTCTTTTGATCATGTTCAAAGTGATTTTCAAAGTAAAATTAAATTCTGACAGTCACAGCCTCATATCAAAAAATCTTAAACTTATTCAATCTAGCCATAAACAACTGTTGAAAAAGCAACATTTGGTTGAGAAAAATATGTTGATAAATCAACACTTAAAATAAAAATAAACACTAAGCCATTGAAGTTATTTAAATAAAAAAACTGGCATAAAAAATGAAATGGTAAATCCATGTTGTCGCATTTTTGAATGAGGCATTTTAAAAAAGATCACTATTTTTAGAGTTATTCAGTTTATGTCTGCTTCTACACAAAGCTTAGTTTCTATTTTTGCTGAAAATGTTCAATCCAAAGCGCAAAAGGTTGCATTACGCCATAAGCAACTCGGGATTTGGCAGGAATGGACATGGCTAGATTTAGCTCACGTCGTTCAAAAATATGTCGCGGTTTTAAATGAATTTAAAATTAACTTTGAAAGCGAGAAAAATCTAAGCCTTCTGATTTCAAGTTCTCCGAATGTGCATTTTTTCGCATTCAGCATAGCGTCACAGATATTAGGGATCTCTGTTCAGTTGATTGAATCACAACAACAGCAACACGATTCAAATCTATTTCCATCACTCCAGATCATACAACCTGATTTGATTTTCATTGAAGATTTGAAACAACTCGATGACCGCACAACACTTGGGCTGAATCCAACGCTCAACTTAAATAGCATCATTTTTTATTTGCAAGATAACCGTTTAAATCCCAAACAGCTCAATCATACTTATTCAATTTTAGATAGAATAAATCAATTTGATGATCTTGAATTTAATGGTCTTGAATTTAATCACCCAAATAACAAAGCTCTTAAAAATTCAGCCGAACCAAATGAATTTGATGAAAAGCAAATCGCATTCATTTTTCACAAAATTAAAAGTGGTCAACATTTTTATGCATTTTATCACGCTCAAAGCTTGATTGAAGAAGCAGAAAATTTGATTGAAACACATCATCTCAATCATGACGAACAAGCATTTATTACACGTGGTTTTGCCAGTCATGATCATATTCGCTATTTGTTTACGAGTTGGCTAATCGCTGGCTTTTGTCTGAATATTCCTGAAAATTTCGAGACTCGTGATCAAGACCGTCAGATTATTTCTCCGACATTGATCATTGGGACATCATCGACCTATGCGCGGGCTGAAAACATCGTTCAGCAGAAGCTGCCTAACCTAAACAGCTGGTTGTTTAAAATCTTTCCAAACTTAAAAAACTGGCATAGCAGTTTTTCAAATCAACAGTCTAATACTTCTGGGCTATTTGAAACATTATTCAATGCATTTTTTAAACAATCTATTTTGGCTTCATTAGGTTTTTCAAATTTGCGTACTGCGATTGTTGTCGGTGAATCAAGCTCAGAGCGAACGCGTCAATTTTATCAACGTTTAGGCATCAAACTTTCTTCTTGGCAGTCTCAAACCTATTGGAAAAACAAGCAGTTTGATCCCAAGGGTGATCCATCGAGCGACTTAAAAACATTCAATTATCACTCATCTTCTGGAGAGTCGCATGTCCATCCCCACCACCCATGAAGATATATTAATCCTTGAACATATACATTTGTCTTTTGGTGCATCCGACGTTTTAAAAGATCTCAGTCTTAAAGTAAAACAAGGTGAAATTTGTGCCTTGATTGGTCCGAATGGCGCGGGGAAAAGCTCCGTCATTAACATTATTAATGGGATTTATCATCCTCAACAGGGACAAGTTTCATTTCAAGGAAAATTACTTCAGCGTTACAAAGCGAAGTACTCACCTCATTTCGGTATCGCACGTACATTTCAAAATCTTGCATTATTTAAGCAAATGTCCGTCTTAGATAATGTTTTAACAGGTCGGATTTTACAGAGTAATTATTCACTGATTGGGGCTTTATTGCGCGTTCCATCGATCAAACAAGATGAAAATTTGCAACGTTTAGCCGTTGAAAAAATTCTCGCTCTACTTGATCTTCAACTGCATCGCGACAGTATCGTTTCTACATTGTCTTATGGCGTACAAAAGCGTGTCGAATTAGCGCGTGCTTTAGTGTCAGAACCCACGTTACTACTTCTAGATGAACCTATGGCTGGGATGAACCATGATGAAAAACAAGATATTGCAAAATTTGTAAAACGTATTAATCAACAATTCGGCATCACCATTTTGATGATTGAACATGACTTATCTGTGGTCATGAATATTTCAGATCACGTCATTGTTTTAGATTATGGGAAGAAAATTGCGGACAGTACACCGGCTGAAATTCAAGCGAACCCAGAAGTATTAAGTGCCTATTTGGGTGTCGCTCAGGCTCAAGCCAGTTAAGCATGCCTAGCCCTTACATTCATGATTCATATTTGATTTAAAAATAGAGATTTATTCAATGTCATTTTTCTTGGAAGTTTTACTCGGTGGCACCTTAGCTGGGGTGATGTATTCACTGGTTGCCATCGGCTTTGTTCTCATTTATCGGGCATCTGGCGTTTTCAATTTTGCTCAAGGTGCCATGGTACTTTTTGCAGCACTCACTTTTGTTAATTTAACGGAACGAGGTGTCCCTTTTGCCGTGGCTTTTATCGTCACATTATTCGTGATTTTTATTATTGTGCTGCTCATTGATACTTTGATTCTAAGGCATTTGATTAATCGTTCAGTCATTACCCTGTTCATGGCAACACTCGGTTTAAGCTATGTGCTTGAAGGGGTTGCACAAACAGTTTGGGGGACTCAAGTACATGGTTTAGATCTCGGCATTGCAGATATCCCTATTGATTTTCACGGCATCATGCTCAGCAAATTTGATTTATTTGCGACCGCAATCGCAGGTACTTTGGTCATTATTTTGTCACTACTCTTTAGCAAAACTCGTTTTGGTATTTCTCTTCGTGCTGTTGCCGATGATCCGCAAGCGGCACAGTCGGTGGGCATCAAGCTCAATCATGTTTGGATTATGGTTTGGACGGTTGCAGGCTTTGTTGCATTGATTGCAGGCTTACTTTGGGGCGCGCGCGTGGGCGTTCAGTTCTCCTTATCACTCATTGTACTTAAGGCATTACCCGTACTCATTATTGGGGGGTTTACATCCATATCAGGCGCAATTGTGGGTGGGCTGATCATTGGGGCAACAGAGAAGCTCGCGGAAATTTATTTGGGTGCAATCATCGGTTCGGGTATTGAAAACTGGTTTCCCTATCTGCTTGCAATTGCTTTCTTATTGGTACGTCCAACAGGTTTATTTGGGCAACAACAAGTCGCGAGGGTCTAGACATGTTTTTATTTTCACAAGCACGTCAGTTCGCTCTCAATTATCAAGATGAAAAACACATCTTTAATATACGACAACATCGCATTTTGTTCTGGTTTGCATTGGCAGTTGCATTTCTATTCATTCCTTTTGTAGGAAATGACTACGTATTTAATGCGATTTTAGTGCCTTATTTGGTTTTAGCATTGGCTGGATTAGGACTGAACATTTTAACTGGCTATACCGGACAGCTCTCTTTAGGTTCAGCGGCTTTTATGGCGGTCGGGGCATTTGCAACCTATAACTTAGAATTGCGTATTCCCCAACTGCCTTTACTGATCAGTATATTTTTGGGTGGACTGATCGCTGCGGTTTTCGGCATTCTGGTGGGCTTACCCAGTTTAAGAATCAAAGGCTTTTATTTAATTGTCTCTACGCTTGCAGCACAGTTTTTTGTGCCTTGGCTTTTTACCCAATATGGATGGTTTACCAATTACAACGCTTCAGGTGTGATTACTACACCTCACTTGGAAATATTGGGCATTTCACTCAACTCACCTGTCGGACACTATCTACTCACACTAGGCATAGTGGTAGGTCTCACTTTTTTAGCGAGAAATTTACTCAACAGCCAACACGGACGTAACTTTCAAGCGGTTCGTGATATGAAAACTGCTGCGATCAGTATAGGTGTGCCTGTCGCAAAAACAAAACTTTTGGCTTTCGCTATGAGCTCCTTTTATCTCGGTATTGCCGGCTCACTGTGGGCTTTTGCCTACTTAGGAACCGTTGAAGCTGATGGCTTAGACCTTAATCGCTCATTTCAGATTTTATTCATCATCATTATTGGTGGTTTAGGCAGCTTGGCAGGGAGTTTTTTTGGGGCAGCGTTTATTGTGCTTTTACCTATCGTTTTGAGCTTAATTGGCAGTAGCTTTTTTGGGCAAACCTTCGACCAAGCACTATTACAAAATATTCAAAAAATTATATTCGGGGTCTTAATTATTTATTTTCTGATTAAGGAACCTGAAGGAATTGCTCGTCTATACACACGTTTGTATAGACGGTTAAGAGTATGGCCTTTACGTCATTAACAATACGATTAAATAAGAGAATCAAAATGAAAATATTTAAATCATTGTGGTTTTGGTTGATTAGCATTGCCGTCATCTTGGCGATTATTGTTTTTCTTACATCCAATAAGAAAACAGATGTGCAAAGTACAACTCATCATAAAGCTAAAAACCCAACCACTGAAACAGCGCGAGCCAATCAGACCAGTGAACTTTCAGACACTAAAGCGCAATATTTCCCTTTGCAAAGCTATCGCGTAGGACCTTATGCAGCAGGTGGAACAGGTTTCTATGGCGGCTTTATTGACTATATGAAGTCGATTAATGCACAAGGCGGTATTAATGGCGTGAAATTGGTTTGGTCTGAATGTGAAACCGAATATGTGGTCGAGAAAGGTGTTGAATGCTATGAACGCCTGAAAAAGGGCCTAAATGGAGTACCTGCCGCTGCGACCAACCCACTTTCAGTCGGAATCGCCTACGCGACACTCGAACGCTCGACCAAAGACAAACTCCCTCTTATTACCATCAACCATGGTCGTACCGACTCTACTGATGGTCGAGTTTTCCCCTATGTATTTCCATTACAGTTAAATCCGTATAGTGAAGTTTCTGCGATTATTAACTATTTGGGCGAAAAAAGTGGCGGTGTTGCGAATTTAAAAGGTAAGAGCATTGCGGTGCTTTATCACGGCTCTCCATACGGTAAAGAAACCATTCCTGTCATTGATGCTTTGTCTAAAAAATATGGTTTTAAAGTACACCAGATTGAAGTCCCTCATCCAGGTAATGAACAACAATCACAATGGCTTAACATTCGTCGAATTCAACCCGATTGGGTGATTCTACGTGGTTGGGGTGTCATGAATCCTGTCGCACTCAAAACTGCACAAAAAGTCGGTTACCCGGTCGACAAAGTGATTGGTAATATTTGGAGTAACTCAGAAGAAGATGCGGCTCCTGCAGGCAATGCTGCAAAAGGGTTTATCTCGATTACAACGCATCCTTCTGGAACAAACTTCAAAGTTCTTCAAGACATCAAGCAACTCGTCATAGATCAAGGACAGTCTGATCTAAGCGATGTCACACGCTTTGGTACGGTGTATTACAACTTGGGTGTGGTCAATGGCATTCTCAATGTTGAAGCGGTTCGTGTCGCACAAGCCAAATTCGGTCAACGCCCTTTAACAGGTGAAGAAGTTCGCTGGGGTTTTGAAAATCTGAACTTAAATGATCAACGCTTAAAAGAACTTGGCGCAACTGGATTGGTTCAACCTTTGAAGCTGTCATGCGAGGATCATGAGGGTGGTGGCGCAGTTCGTTTTCAACAATGGGATGGTTCAAAGTGGAATGTCATCAGTGATTGGGTTCAAGCCGATCGTACTTTCTTACGCCCAATTATTGAAGAGTCATCACAGAAATATGCCAAAGAACAAGGCATTCAAATCCGTGACTGTGCATCAGAACAAAGCTAAGAGGAAACATCATGACGGCTTTACTGGAAGTTGAAAAACTCGAAGTTGTTTATAACCAAAGTATTCTTGCAGTAAAGCATGTCGACTTGATCGTGCCACAACATTCCGTTGTGGCCCTTCTTGGGGCGAATGGCGCAGGAAAAAGTACAACACTTAAAGCAATTTCACAATTGATTGGTTCAGAGAATGGAACCATTTCTCATGGAGAAATTCGTTATGATGGCAAGTCCATTGTGCATACCGACCCGAGCGATTTAGTCAAACAAGGTTTAGTTCAGGTCTTAGAAGGTCGACATTGTTTTACACATTTAACTGTTGAAGAAAACTTAAAAACAGGGGCATTTCTACACCGACCTTCTACCCAAAAACTGAGACAACAACTTGAAAAAATATATCAATACTTCCCTCGCCTTGCAGATAAGAAAAATACACTTGCAGGATATACATCGGGAGGTGAACAACAAATGTTAGCGATTGGCCGCGCCTTAATGACACAACCCAAATTAATTTTATTGGACGAGCCCTCAATGGGTCTAGCACCAAAGATCACACATGAAATATTTCAGTTAATTCGTCATTTACAAAAAAATGAAGGACTGAGTTTTTTGATTGCAGAACAAAATATTCAGTTGGCTTTGGATTATGCAGATACTGCCTATGTCATTGAAAATGGAACAATCCGCATCTCTGGAAATACTCAAGCACTCTATGAATCAGGTGAAATTCAACGTGCTTACTTAGGAGAAATTGCTTGATCATGGGTATTAAAGCGATAGCTGCTCGCCCCAATAACCTTAGTCTTAAATGCTGAGGATAGATATCAAGTAAAAAGGATTTAATTTTAAATCCTTTTTTTATAGTAGCTCATTCAACACTGTCCCTTGCATAGATGTTATTTACAACGCTTCCGATAGAAGTGCCATCAATAGCAGTCATGATAAAAAGAGCGGTTTAAATAACGACTCAAAATGCCATCTCTTTAGAAGAAGTTTTTTATGCAAAAAAACTCTCAATCCTAGAGGTAAAAGGAAATTTCAGCACAGGTGTACATACCGATGAATAATCATTTTTTGATTTTTGAAAGAGATGTAATAAATAAATGATGAAATAAATCCATAAAAAACCGACTTTCATCAATTGGTTTTTTATGGATGGTTTCTAAGCAGAGTTAGTTTTCACACAATTCTAGCTTTATGCAATTTTAGCTTTTAAGCAGATTTTGTAGAAACATGATTCGTAGTATCTGCAACAGGACTGGCTCCGATCTGCCAAACAAAGGGTAAGTCAGCACCATTCACCTCCCAGTCACCAATCGCTTTTTCTTTATAAATAATTGGATTATGTGAAGACACTGTTCGCGCATTACGCCAGAAGCGATCAAGCTGTTTTGCACGACTACTTGCTGAAGCACTTAACGCATTAAACAAATTACTGGTCAAATCCAAAACCAGCTTAGACACCACCACTTGTCCTTGCGCAGATTCCAGTTCAGCAGCGACATTCGCCTGATGCTCTAAAACCTCTGTAGATTCAAAGTGACTTAAATAAGCTTGTTGTAAACTGGCTGCAACTTTTTGCGTAATGGCTTCACTCGCATAGGCTTGTGCAGAGGCTTGACCAATGACTTGCAATACCTGTGAATCATGACGTGCTAAATCTGCATTTCCATGACTAAAAATACGCTTACGTTCACGCACTTCATGGCTAAATGACTCAACAGCCGACTGTGCAATCCCCGTTAAAGTCGCTAAATGAAACTGTTGATAATATGCCGTTTGATACTTGAAACGATCCTCAAATGCAATTAAATGAGATTCTTCCACAGGTACTTTATTTAATGTAAGCGTTCCACTCCCCGTGGTTTTCTGTCCGAAACCATCCCAGTCGTCAAGCACACTTACACCACGATCATGACGATTCACCGCAGCAATCACAGGACGCTGATTCACATCATCATAGGCATATAAATCGATCCAATCAGCAAAAATACTCCCTGTAGAATAGTACTTAGATCCATTCACTTCGAGTTGACCTTGAGCACCACGCGTCACCCGCGTAAGAACATCACCAATTTTGACCGAACCGACTTCCGTCCATGCATTTCCTACCAAATCACCCGCTACAAAGCGATTAAACCAAACTTGTTGATTATGATCTCTATGTGCGATTAAACGATCTTCCACAAAAGCAAAATGTCCACGTAAAGCTTGAATTACATTGGAATCTGCTTTCGCTAACTCAGTCAGTAATTGAAATAACTGCGGTAGAGATAAACCATCACCACCATATTTTACAGGGATACGGACTGCCCCAAAGCCCACTTTTTTGAGCCACTGAATCGGCTCAAACGGTAAAATAATCTCTGTCTCACGTTGCAGCGTACCCTCAGCGATCTTGTCAAAAATTGGACGATATTTTTCAGCAACCAATTCATAGTTCGCTGAAGTTGATAATTCTAAATAATCAATTTGAGTATTTGACATTTTTATTTCCTAAATCATTGTCTCAATCTTATATTTCGATGTTTTTTGATTTAAATAGCTTTGTCGATTTGAATCATTTTTACGACTTGAACCGTTTTGAATATCTTAAAATTAGCTCCACGGATGACGTGGTGGAAGTACACCATTTAAATAATAATTCCCCACAATATTAAATTTCCAACGTACAGGATCATGTAGAGTATGCGTACGCGCATTACGCCAATGACGATCTAAATTTAATTCTTGTAAGGTTGAGCGCGCACCAGAAAGTTCAAATAACTTATTTGAAGCTAAGATTGCAATCTCAGTAGTCAATACTTTGGCTTCGGCTACCAAGAGTGTTGCTTCAGCCACTTGTTCTTCTGTCGTATTAACAATAGCAGTATCAATAGCATCCCCTGCCAAATCCAAAACTGCTTCTGCCGCACGTAATTTAATTTTTAACTCACCAATACTGGCAATGGTGTACGGATCATCTGTTGCCTTTTCAATCCCTGAATCAATCCAAGGTCGGGCATGATTTTTAACATAATCGATGGTTTCTTGAATTGCACCTCGTGCAATGCCTGCATCGACGGCTGCTTGAATAAACTGTGAGATAGCACCTGCTGGTGTTGGTCGCTCAAATGCCTTATAGATCGGAACAACATATTCCTCACGTACCAACACTTTATTCAATTGAACAGTACCGCTCGCTGTCGTTCGCTGTCCAAAGCCAGACCAATCATTAATGATGGTTAGACCTTCTGTATCACGAGGAACAAGACCTGCATAGACTAAACCAGCATCATCCACTGCAACTGTAGGAATCCAATGTGCGAGTAAAGCACCTGTTGCGAAGAACTTTTCTCCATTAAGTTCATAACCATGCTCAGTCTTCGTAATTGTAGTTTTCAAATCTGCCACATTTTTACTGCCCTTTTCTGAAAATGCATTGCCAAAACGAATGCCTTTCAATAATAAGTCAAAGAAAAAACTTTTCTGAGCAGGACTGGCATCTAGGCGAATATGCTCGACAAAGACCCAGTGATTTTGTGCAATTTGCCCCAAAGATGGATCTACACTGGAAATCGTTTTAACCACCTCTGCCAAAGTACGATATTTGGCTTGGAGTCCACCATATTCCTTTGGAACATTAATCGCCCAGAGTCCACTTTGTGAATATTGCTGAATTTGCTCTAAGGGCAAGCGGCGTTCTTGATCTCTCAATGATGCTTCTTTGGCAAACTCAATTGCTAAAAGTTTTGCGGCTTCAATCGCTTCCTCATCTGTTCGAAGAATATTGGCATGTTTTTCTTGATTAAAAACAGAAAGTGGAATGGCATCTCTATTAGAAAAACTGGAATGACTTTGATTTAAATTACTCATGGAATGCTGCTCAAAATTATATAAGTTGCAATCAAACTAGCACTAAATTTGATGCTTTTTTATACATAAAATTGCATTAATTATGAAATATCTTTTGATTTGTAATGCATAAAAAATGATTTAGTCTTAAGGCTATTTTCTATTTATTTAAATCTCATTTACAATTTCAAATAGGCATATTCACATTTGTCGCCTATGATCAAATTATCGAACGATAATTAAATTTGAGGATCAAAACTCATGGCGAAAAATGCGAGCAGTCCCGGTCGCCGCTTTATGAAACTCGCAGGCATGACTGCAAGCATTGCGACTAAAACCGTTTCAAATTCCATTCGCAATTTTAATGCCGATGAAGATCAAAAAAATGAATCACGCAGTAAAATGTTCCAAGACATTGGTTTACAAATTGCGGACACCTTAGGCGAAATGAAAGGTGCGGTGATGAAAGTTGGTCAGATCGCCTCACAATATAAAGATATTTTTCCCCCTGAAGTGGCCAAAGCGATTGCAAAACTGCAACGTCAAGCCCCACCGATGCCCTTTGCTGATATTAAAAAACAAGTTGAAAAAGAACTCGGTAAACCGCTTGCTCAAATTTTTCAGCATTTTGAGGAACAGCCTTTTGCAGCAGCCTCGATTGGGCAAGTACACAAAGCGACCTTACCTGATGGCAAGGAGGTCGTGGTTAAAGTCCAATATCCGGGTGTGGACGAAGCTTGTGAAAGTGATTTAAAGCAAGTTCGTCTTGCACTGCGATTAATGGGCGTACTGAAAGTTGATAAAAAACTCCAAGATCGTTTATTTCAAGAAATTCAAGACAGTCTGCATGAAGAATTAAACTACGAAATTGAAGCACAAAATTTGGATGTCTTCCGAACCTTTCATCAAAATTTAGATCCTCAAATTATCATTCCACAAGTTTTTCCAGATTATTCCAGTCGCCGTGTTCTTACCTTGAGCTTAGAAAAAGGCGAAAGCATAGAAACCGCTAGTACATGGGATGTGGCGACTCGAAATGCGATGGGTCGTCGTTTGGTCCGCGCATTAGGGCAGCAAATGTTTTTCCTAAAACGCTTTCATTGCGATCCACATCCGGGGAATTTTGCTTTTAGACCCGATGGTAGCGTGATCATTTATGACTTTGGCGGAGTCAAAACCTTATCGACAGATTTGGTTGAACGCTTTAAGTCACTGGTTCGCGCGGGCCGTCAGCATGATATTCCAGTGATTGAACAGCACTTGATGGCACTGGATGCTTTGGCTGAACAAGGCAAATTCCCAGTCGAACTTTATCAAAAATGGCTAGAGGTTTTACTTCGCCCACTCACCACACAGTATGATTTTGCTGAAAATTCTGCACATCATGACGGCGTTATCTTGGTGAAAAAATCGCTGAAATATTGGGATACCTTTAAACCCTCACCAGATACACTGATGGTGAATCGTACTATTTCTGGGCATTACTGGAATTTGATTCATCTTAAAGTCGATGATAACTTGAATGATTTATTTGAAGAATTGGTACCGTCGCTTTCTTGAATGACTTGAATAAAGCTTTCAGGCCTTGAAGCCAAAGGTGGGCAAATTTTGATTGGTTGAACTAAAAAGTCCAGTTACAAGAATTTAACATCGATTTTACTTAATTGTTATAATATAACATAACAATTCATAGTTATAGACAGGTAGAATTTCATGCGTACTGACATTCATCCCCAATATCAAGATGTGCTTTTCCATGACACCAATGCAGATGCATACTTCATTATTGGTAGTACTATGCAGTCCAAGCAAACCAAAGAATATCAGGGTAAGGTTTATCCTTACGTGACTTTGGATATCTCAAGCGTATCTCATCCGTTTTATACCGGTGAAATACGTCAAGCCAGCAATGAAGGACGGGTAGCAAGCTTTAATAACCGTTTTGCGCGCTTTAAACGTTAATGTAGTGTTGAGCATTCAAAGGATTTGAATATTCAACTGATTTTCAAAATCACAGTGTTTAAGTTAAGTGTTTTAAGTTGAAGTCTAAGTGCTCTCCTCCAGCTTAGACTTCTTTTTTATTTGAGACTCAGTAGATATTGTGTGATGTAAAAACCAATAATCAACACCAAAACCCCTACAATCAAACTTGAAACAGCATAAAGCAGTGCTAAAACAAGTTGCTCAGCGCGAATAAGTTGAAAGGCTTCCAGTCCAAAACTTGAAAATGTCGTAAATCCGCCCAAAACCCCCACCATTAAAAATAATCGTGTTTCCTGTTGCAGTACAGGGTATTTCAAACTATAGGCAAAGAAAATTCCCGCCAGTAAACAACCGAGGAGGTTGATCGACCACGTCACCCATGGGAAAACTTGATTAGGCTGAGCAAACCATAGACTCATGCCATATCTGAGGCTCGCCCCTATTGCGCCACCACATGCCACGAAAAGCCATTGCATAGACATACTTCAATTTAAATGAATATTGGAAATTTAGACTTTAAATCTTTTTGATTGATGTTTGTCAATTTAAATGATCCAGCCGGTAAAAAGAGGTTTTGGATCAAGGATCATTTTGGTTAAGATGGAGTCAATTTAGAGGACAGGATATCACCCATGGCACAAGAATTATTGGCACAATTAAAAGCAGGCAAAGTAGAATTCGCAGATGTAATCGCATTTATTGAAGCGCGTTTTGAACACCACCCCACCGCTTTTAAAAACGGACAACACATCAATGCTTCGACTGAAAACCAAGGCAGTGCTAAAGTCTTTTCATTTGCACAACTCAATGGCTTAGATGAAGAACAAACCCTTTCATTGTTTGCTGAGCACTACACTTCTGTACTCAATACGCCAGAAGCTTCAGATCATCAAAATATTCGCCAATTTATGATCAATGGCTGGGGTGGTATTCAATTTGATGGAACTGCTTTAACAGCAAAGTAATTGATCAAATATTTATCTTTTTCTTTAGATACTTTTTCTTTAGATAATTGACAAATTTTCAAAACCTTAAACTGTAAAAATCACGCCTTAAAAGCATTCGATTGAATGCTTTTAAGGCCACTGATCATGTTGCGGTAGACCATCACAAATCATTTCCCAACTGGCTTTATCTGCGACAAATATATGCCGAGTTGGTTTTTGCGTAATCATCGAATCTAAAGTACCTAACCTTAAACGATAAAACTCAGGGGCTGAGGCCTTAATGCCAATGATTGGAGAACCACATTCCTGACAAAAACATCGTTGCGTTGTTTCAGAGGATTGATACGTTTTTAATAAATGCTCACCTTGAGTGAATTTAAAGTCTTTGATTCGCACAGGTGCATTGGTGGCAAAAGCTGTTCCATTTGCTTTACGGCACCGCTGACAGTGGCAATGCAGAATCTCTCCAATCTCACCATGAATCTCATAGCGAATAGCACCACATAAACAACGTCCTGAGTATTTTTGCTGTGTCATTTTATTGTTCTAGCATGACCAATTTGAATAAGACTAACACAACAATATGTTCATTTTTAATACACTTTAGGAATTATTTTTGCATTAAAAACTGATGTACACCTTCTGCTGCAGCACGGCCTGTTGCAAAGCATGCAGTCAGTAAATAGCCGCCTGTCGGTGCATCCCAGTCCAACATTTCGCCACAGCAAAAGACGTATGGATTTGATTTTATCCGTAAATTTTCATTTAGAGCCTCTTGCTTAATCCCACCTGCACAACTGATCGCCTCTTCTATCGGACGAAAACCTTGTAAATCTACACATAAATTTTTAATGCGCTGTGCCAAAGTATCAGCGTCATTCCAAATACTTTTTTCTACCATTTCACGGACTAGACTGGCTTTAACCTGATCTAAGCCTGCTTTACGCCAAATATTACTTAAGCTCTGTTTTTTTGCAGATTTTAATTTTTCAGTCAGCTGTTCTACACTGATATCGGGCAATAAGTCCAAATACAGTTGCATCGGCTGTTGCTGTTTCAGCAAGCGTCTTAAAGCGCGTCCCTGTTTATAAATCAGTCCACTTTCCAACCCATAATGGCTAATGACAATATCTCCAGATGATTTTGGCTCACCCTTCACCCAAGCCTCTACTCGTTTCAGTGGCTCACCAAACATGGGCTGCATGAACGTAGACCAAGCGCGCTCAACCCCAGCATTACTCGCTTGAAACGGCTCGATTGAATGTGGCTGTAACCACTGTTGCCACTGACCATCACTGCCCAGCTGTGACCAAGACACTGCGCCGCATGCCAATACAATTGCATCAAAATTGAGTGACTCAATCTCATTGGAACGTAGATTTTGAATTTTGAGCGCATTATCCTCAAGACTCAGCACTTGATGACGATAATGAAATTCAACTTGATGCTCAACTAAGCGCTTTAACCAGGCACGAAGCAAAGGTGCGGCTTTCATCTCCATGGGGAAAATGCGGCCAGACGAGCCTACATAGGATTCGATGCCTAAATCTTGCATCCATGCTTTGATCCATGCTGCATCCCACTGTCGAATCCACGGTTCAAGCCATGCACTTTGATCATAACGGGCAATAAAGGTCTCAATATCTTCAGCATGTGAAATATTCAGTCCCGTCTTACCCGCCATCAAGAATTTACGCGCAGCTGACGGCTTTTGTTCAAAGACGTGTACTTCAATATGCTGCGCACTTAAAACTTCGGCTGCCATTAGACCTGCAGGCCCTGCCCCAATGATCGCAACACGGGGCGTTGTTTTACGGGCCATTGTTTTACTCGACATGCTTTTATTCAGTACAACTTTATTTTGCATATTGCGGTTCTGTTTCAACTTGAGGTGCTGCGTTAATGCCTTGCAAAGGCAAAAAGTCATCAAAACGCGTGATATAACCCTCAGGTTTCCGAATCACCAATTGCTGACACAGCTCACCGCGCTCTAAATATTTCACTTCAAAATGGGTACGTGCAGAGTCAACAGCAATGACTTGCTTGTTATAAGGCAGCTTCCAAACATTCAGAAGCTGCTGTTCTGCTTCATCAATATAAGAGGGAATATTACTGGCCAAGATGACTGTGCCATTCATTTGAAGCCTAGAGATGAGAAACTCAAAAAAAGGCATATTTAGCCAGCGCTGCGCCGGATTGTGCGGCTCAGGATTAGGATAAAGAATAAAAAACTGTTCCACTTGCTGCGGATGTAGGGCATGCACCACCCAAGGCAGTGCATCCGCATGCACCGGGATTAAATTCGTTTGACCTTCAATTTGATGCTGTTTTTGCATCGCCAAAAACTTTTCACGCGTCCGCTCAATGGCAATCAATTGAGATTTCGGATTTTGAGCACTAAATAACAGCGCATGTTTCCCTTTTCCAGCCCCAATTTCGATGCAAACAGGCGTATTGGCTATTTTTTTGAAATCACGAGGAGCGTGCATACGCTGCGCTTGAAATTGACGAATCGGCATAATCAGATCAAACTAAGAAAATCGGCACAAGTCTAGCAACTCTAGATTGGTTTGCCTATTTTGTTCTTTGCTTAAAATTGGATTCTACGATGTCTAAAAATTTTCCTTGTCCACGATGTGGTCTTCCAAGTACATGGACTGATAATGAATTTCGACCATTTTGTTCTGAGCGATGCAAACTGATTGACCTAGGTGCTTGGGCAAACGATGAATATACCTTGCCGACTGAAGACTCTCCGCATGAAAATGAGATGCCCGACCAGTATTAGTCGTTCTTCGCACATAAAGTTACAAAAAATGTATCTAATACAATGAAGTCTTACAAATATGACATCATGTGATCATGAATATTGACCATAATTGTTTGATCTGCTGATCAATTGTGAGAAAGTTAATGAATATTTTATTCCATGTGCTTTTTTTTAGCTTTATTGGATTAAGCCTTGTTTTCATTGTACTAGGCGTATCTAACGTTGATGCTATGCTACTGAGTATTGCAGTGTTATTTGCAATTTGCGCAGTACTGATTGGACTAGAAAATAAACAACAATTACAAAATCCTTTTCGTAAGTAATCATCTATTTTCGCTGGACGGTTTATCTATTTTAGTAACGTGTGCCAAGCAATTTATAAATTGTTATAAATAACCCAAAAAATAGTGATTTGTGTTTATTTATTTTACGATAGTGTGATATGTATCATATTAAAATAAAAATAATGATTATGTTCTCCTATACAGTTACAGCACTTTTCTCACTCACGACTGTTTTTTTCTTATTGAGTCTATATTTTGTAGGATGGGGTGTTTACTCAACTGATCTTGTACTCATGATTATTGCTGCTTTATTTGCTCTGGCAGGTTTATTGTTTCAACTTGAAATGCGGGAATACTGGTTAAACCCGTTTACAGATTAAACATTCGAACTAAAATTTAGCCTGCTCGACTAGCCACAAAAGGATTAAATTGCTTTTCGTGACCAATGGTACTGATCGGTCCATGTCCGGAGATAAATTGAGTTTCATCAGGTAAAGTAAAACATTCTCTTCGAATTGAATCAAGAAGCTGCTCGTGGTTTCCTTTTGGAAAATCGGTACGACCAATCGAACCCTTAAACAGAACATCCCCTGTCCAAAGTAAGCCATAATTTTGATTGTAGAACATCACATGCCCTGGGGTATGTCCGGGTGCAAAGCGAACCTCAAACTGCTCACTTCCTAAACTTAACACCTCACCACCTTCTAGCCATTGATTGACAATGACAGGTTCCGGTATCGGAAAACCATAACGTGCTGATACCTCTTGAATCATATCGAGCCAGAAAGCATCTTCTTTATGTGGTCCAATAACAGGTACATTCCATTCTTTTACCAATGCACCCACAGCACCCGCATGATCTAAATGTCCATGGGTCAGCCACAATGCCTTCACTTTTAAACCCAGCTCATCAATGTGCTTTTTTAATTTTTCAGGCTCACCACCGGCATCGATTAATATCGCTTCTTTCGTTTCATTATCCCAAACAATAGAACAATTTTGCGCAAAGGCAGTAACCGGAACAATTTTAACTTGAAGCATAATGAGTACCTTAGTGCTGAGCTGATTGAAGCGTAAATTTTAAAGCATCAAGTTGGACTTGAATCAATTGAGTGAGCAATTGAATATGCAGTTCATCGGTATTTAAAGCTGGAATATAAGTATAGTCTTGACCGCCAGCAGCCTTGAAGGTTTCTGCATTTTCCACAGCCAACTCTTCCAGCGTTTCCAAACAGTCCGCTGAAAATGCAGGACTCAAAACTTGAACTGATTTAACCCCCTGTTTACCCCATTCTGTTAATAACACATCTGTATAGGGTTTAATCCACTCTTGTTTACCAAATCTGGACTGAAAGCTGATTGCCCATTCATCGTCATTTAAGCCCAAAGCTTGGGCAACCTTTTGCGCAGTAACATGACAACGATCTGCATAGGGATCACCTTTGTCTGCATAAGGCTGTGGAATGCCGTGAAAAGACATTAATAATTTTTCAGGTTTCCCATGTATCGTTTGATATTGTAAAACACTGTGTTTAAGCGCTTGAATAAACTGCGGATGCTGGTAATAATCGCGCTGAATGCTTAGACCAGGCAGATTACGTTGTTTCAGTATCCATTTTGAAACAGCATCATATAAAGGCGCAGTCGAGGTCGCTGAATACTGGGGAAACAGTGGTATGAGCACGATATGATCTTGTGGGTTCTGAGTCAGCATCTCAAGCACTGAAGTAATGCCAGGATTTCCATAGGTCATGGCAGACACGATGTTCAGATCAAAATCCGATTGATAGGGCTGTAATTTTTTTTGGACTAGAGCGACTTGTTTAAATAAAATCTCACGCATGGGTGAGTCTGTATTCCAAACTTCAGCATAGGCCTTAGATACGTATTTCGGGCGAAATGGAAGCACAAAACAGTGGAGAATAATTTTCCACAACAGGGGTGGAATCTCGATTACACGTTGATCAGATAAAAATTGTTTTAGAAAAGCACGAACTGCCGGAACCGTAGGTGCATCCGGTGTCCCAAGATTTGCAAGAATGACGGTCACTTTCGGTTTGGATTCGGACATTTTTACCACATCATTATTCGATATTTAAACTTGAATTACTTTAGCAGAATCTGAGTAAAACGCTGTTTTAAATTATGCCTATTTAAATAATTTTAGAATGACGATCTAACAGTGTAGTACTACGAATGGCGGCTGCAGACTTATCGGTCAATTTCCACAGTAAACGCTGACGGTCATCTCGTCCTACAGGGACGATCCAATCATTCTGACGCATTTGCTGTTTAATGGTATGTAATGAACGTACATTAATTTGTGATCGAGAAACTGCATGCGCACGAGGCATTTGCTTTTGCGCATCGACTAAAGCTGTCTCATTTAAATAATGATTGAGTACTTTCGAGAAATATTCTTCTGGTAATGCTTGCTCGAATGCAGCAGATAGAATTTTAAGAATCTCAGCCCAAGTCATTTCACGAATAGGCATCAACTCTTGAAAGTTACCATCTTGATAAGCATGCATTCGGTAATCAAAACTGAAGGTATCATTTAGTGTGACGCGTGGCAGTGACAAGAATGGATCAGCTTCAAGCTTGCCCTGTCCCAGCTGGGCTTGGGTTAACTTTGATTTTAGACGATCAATTTCATCTTGCAAACTTTGAATGCTTTGCGGACGTACCCAGCCTACGACAGGATAGCGCTCTAACATTTGTGGCATATATGAGCGTATAGCCAGTTCTAATTCACGAAGCGTTTTAAAGCTCACCACTTGTTCAACTTCTTTTTGAAGCTTCTGTCTAAACTCGTAAAAACGATTTCTTAATTCTGGTTTAGCTTCTTGAAGTGATGGGTCACGAGACTCAGGGTTGTCATGCATCAGCACAATAATCGGTTTTTGCTTGGTCACCGCGTAGATATATTCGAGGTGCATATAACTGACACCAGGAACAGATTGTTCACCGTATTGGCTACCTAAAAGCAAAAGAACATAATCACAATCATCGATTTGGCGTCGTGCAAAAGCGGTACTTAAAGGCGTCCTTTGCTCTAAGCCCCAAGAAAAATAGCCCATACCGATTAAAGTTTGAGATACAACCATACGTTCGGGCTGCATCTCCTTACCAGAAGTTGTGATGAAAACTTGGTAACGCTTGTCAAGCATGGCTAAACCCGTTCCTTTTTATAACTTTATTGCTAAACGAATTAGCGTAGATTATCAACTATACTTCCAACTGACCATGAGATTTCATCATCAATTAAGCGATTGATAATTAGTTTTAATTCCTCTGCATTTTGCCCACTGACCACACATTCAAGTTGACAGGGATGCGAAGATTTTATATTCGACAATAATTGGTGTTTGATTAAAATTCGGGAGGTTTGTCGTGCAACTGCCAAGCCTGAATCCACCAAGGTCAGTTGATTTGGGTAAAGCTGTTCAATGCTTTGCCTTAAAAATGGGTAATGCGTACATCCCAGCACCAAATAATCTGCAGACTGCGCAAGTATTGGATCGAGTATCATTTTTAAGGTGGCTTTGCACTCAGGACTATTTTGTAGCCCCGCCTCTACAAAAGGCACCAGCTCAAGGCAGGTCACGGCCAGTACGTTGACCCCTACTGGCTCAGCGAAGTGTCGAATCACATCTTTAATGAGTTGCCCACGAAAGGTCGCTGGTGTTGCAAGTACAGCCACCACTTTGGACTGGGTCTGCAAAACGGCTGGTTTTAATGCAGGAACCAAACCGACGATGGGAAAATGCGCCCCATAATGCTCACGCAAATAGTCCAAACTAAATGCTGAGGCCGTGTTACATGCCACGACGGCTGCTTTACAACCTTTGCGGTACAACCACTCCACCGCCTGTGCAGTGAGTTCACGAATTTCATGATCTTGACGTGATCCATAAGGCACATGCGCAGTGTCGGCATAATAAACGATACGCTCATTCGGTAAATGACGCGCAATTTCCAAGGCAACAGATAAGCCACCTATGCCAGAATCAAAAATACCAATCGGCGCATCTTGCCCTGCATGAGGCATCGGATTTGATAAAGGCAAAAGCGGTAAAATGGCAGACATCTCAGCTGGGTCTTCGTGCGTTGAATTCGATAAACAAAGCTTAAACCTCAAGTCCCCAATTGCAAGTCAAAATTTCCACTTTTTAATACTAAAACCGATTCACCTTGTTGATTTTCAGACAGCTCACCCATCTCAACCAAATGGAAAAATGTCGCACGTTGAATGAGTGCGTTGATCCCGAATCTGACATGAATATAAGGCCTTAACTCGCCTTGGTATTCACGCATGAAAATAGGATGTTTTTGATCGACAATCACAATATCCTCATTGGTGGTCGTCATTTGAATATAGGAAACACCCTTCAATTCAATTTGATCGACTTGGTTCACCAATAAAGGTTCATCTTCCACTTCTATTTCAATCTGTTCGACAGGGGTTTTTAGATAGAATTTACCTTGTTCTTTCCATAGTACCGATGAAAATAGATCAATCATACGTTGTCGTTTAATCAATTGACCTTCGTGCCACCATTCTCCATTGGCTTTAATGCACAAATCCATTGTGCCACAATGCTTTGGATGCCACTGCTCCAAAGGTGGAATTGACCTTTTGTGACCGGGCTGTGCATCTTTTAGATATTGTGCGATATTGTGTAATTTTTTATCATCAGGTACAACAGTAGCTGCTGCTTCTTTTTTAGAATCATTTTGTTTTACCATGGTTTATGCCCTGCTGACGAAAAATATAACGACTCAGCCAATTGGCTTGATCACGGATTAAAACTATACTAGCGCAAAATATATTAAAGATTCGATCATTAATTCGTATCTAAGAATTAAGAGCACTCATGGCAGCACCGAGTTTTGTTATGCTGATTAACAAAGGGATACGGTTGCCACCTTTAACAGTATGAGGAGTCCTTTATGGAACACATCGAACGTGAATCGATGGAATTTGACGTGGTGATTGTAGGCGCAGGCCCTGCGGGTTTATCTGCTGCGATCAAAATTCGTCAACTTGCAATTGAGAATAACCTAAACGATTTGTCCGTTTGTGTCGTTGAAAAAGGCTCTGAAGTCGGTGCGCATATTCTGTCTGGTGCTGTGCTTGAACCACGTGCCATGAACGAACTTTTTCCCGATTGGGTCGATCAAGGTGCACCTTTAAATGTACCTGTGACTGAAGATAAAACCTTCTTCTTACTTTCAGACACCAAATCACAAGAAGCACCGCATTGGATGGTCCCTAAAACCATGCACAATGACGGTAACTATGTCATTTCACTGGGTAATGTGGTTCGTTGGTTAGGGACTAAGGCAGAAGAATTAGAAGTTTCAATTTTCCCTGGTTTTGCAGCTTCAGAAATCCTATACCATACAGATGGTACCGTGAAAGGCATTCAAACCGGTGACATGGGCATTGGTAAAGATGGCGAACCGACGCACAACTTTACCCCAGGTTATGAACTACATGCCAAGTACACGATTTTTGCTGAAGGCTGTCGTGGTCACTTAGGTAAACGTCTCATTTCTCAGTTCAACCTAGATCAAGATGCAGATCCACAGCATTATGGGATTGGGATTAAAGAATTGTGGGAAATTGATCCTACGAAACATAAAGCGGGTACTGTGATGCACGGTGCAGGTTGGCCTTTAAGTGAAACAGGTTCTTCTGGCGGTTGGTGGCTGTACCATGCTGAAAACAACCAAGTCACTTTGGGTATGATTGTGGACTTGTCTTATACCAACCCACATATGTATCCATTCATGGAAATGCAACGTTGGAAAACTCATCCTCTGATCAAGCAATTCCTTGAAGGTGGTAAGCGTCTTTCTTATGGTGCACGTGCGGTCACCAAAGGTGGCTTTAACTCCTTACCTAAACTGACGTTCCCAGGGGGTTGTTTAATTGGTGATGATGCAGGTTTCTTAAACTTTGCCAAAATCAAAGGCTCTCATACGGCAATGAAGTCAGGTATGTTGGCCGGTGAAGCTGTATTTGAAGCGATTGCATCAGGTATTGAAAAAGGCGGTGATATCGCTATTGCTCGTGTGACTGAAGGCGAAGATTTCTTTGTGAAAGAGCTCACCGCTTATACTGATAAATTTAATAACAGCTGGTTGAAAGAAGAGTTATACAACTCGCGTAACTTTGGCCCGGCCATGCACAAATTTGGTCAATGGATGGGGGGTGCATTTAACTTCATCGACCAGAATGTCTTTAAAGTACCATTCACACTTCATGATTTAGTACGTGACCATGAAGCTTTAAAAACCCAAGATCTTGAAACCTTCAAGCCAAACTATCCAAAACCAGACAATAAACTGACTTTTGACCGTTTGTCTTCAGTATTTGTATCCAATACGGTGCATGAAGAAAATCAGCCTGCGCATTTGAAGCTGACGGATCCATCGATTCCAGTCAATGTGAACTTACCAAAATGGGATGAGCCTGCTCAGCGTTACTGCCCTGCGGGTGTCTATGAGATCATGGAAAATGATGATGGTTCGAAGCGTTTCCAAATCAATGCAGCGAACTGTGTGCACTGTAAAACCTGTGATATCAAAGATCCATCACAAAACATTACTTGGGTAACGCCTGAGGGTGCGGGTGGTCCAAATTATCCGAATATGTAATTAATTTAAATAAACAAACCCGCTTAGGCGGGTTTGTTTATATTACAAGCACTTCTATAGATAAAGTAAACGGACGTATTTGTAACTATATCTTTCGCTTCATTGTTTTTATTAATTTTATCAAAAACAGAACCACTTGAATAACCCTGTGAATACAAATTACTATAATTTACTTTTTTACAATTAATTTCAACCTTATCAAATGAATTTGGAAATAAACACATGTTTAATTTTTAGGGGTAACTTATAAATATTGATTTCATTTTATTAGATCAAATTAATTGTTCTCACATCTATCTAAATTTTTACCATCAAATTCAAAACATTGAAAAAAACTAATATTCGTATAGTTTGTTTGAATTGAAAAATAATAATTTTCTCCTTTCTTCATTTTATTCTTTAAAGCATCTAAGGAATTGCTAAAATTAATACAACTTTGATCCGTTAGTCTTTGACCTTCACTAATTTTTTGATATAAAAACTTTTTATCTAAATATTTTTCGGCAATAGATATAGACCTTATTTCTACATCACTTTCATTAATTTTTTTTTCAATATATAAGCATGATTTATTATCCTGCATTTTGTAAAAAATATCATCTGGAGTAATATCTTCCTCACTGTAAGATTTATTCCCACAGGCTATTAAACCAAAATTAAGAAAGAAAGAAATCAGCATAATTTTATAACTCATATATTACACCTTAGGCAATAAATCTTTATTTTTGGGATTTTTTAAAAATCGACTTAATATCCTTTGATGATCAGGTAAATCATACCTCCCTGTTCTTAATATGTCATCTTGATAACGCTCTAAAAAATCACGAGGTTTTTTCTTACTTATTTGCAGTTGCCTTAGACCTTCAGCTGAATATCCAGCTAAAAGCATACAATAATCTGCAATAATATCTCCTTGTTGTTCCATATAAAATTCACTAATATCATTTGTATTTACTAAATTATAATCATATGTTCTGTCGAATGCATGTCTAATTATATTATATCCTAACTGATACTGCCAAACATGAACCATTTCATGAACAATCCAATGTCTTTGTATAAAATCTTTATCTTGACTAAAATCTGTTTTAAATTTATTTTTCGTAAAATATATATTATTATCTGGTGTAACAGCCGTTTGATCATCTTGCAAACCTGCAAATAATGGAAGACCATGCTTATGTACCATAACCTTATTGTAGTTAATTGAATCCTTAAATATTATTTTTGACAAAGAAATTTCGCCCTTTGTTAATTTTCTACAATGATCATGTTTATCCTCGACTTCCTTTTCTTCAGTTTCAGGTTTAGTATCACCACCTGTGGTTTTAAAAACATAAATACTATTACTATAAGTTGCTTTTGATTTTTCCTGTGGATATGTTCTAACCATTTTTTTAACTTTCACATTATCTATAAAGATTTCAAAAAAAGTTATATCCAAATAATCAACATCAAATTTCAAAGAACATCCATCATCATCAAAAAAACCACTTCTTTTAATATTTTTCGTTTGATTTAAAAATATATATTTACTTTTTTTCAATATTTTTGAATTTTCAACTTGAAATTTTAACATTGTTACATATGACATGATTTAATCATCCCCCTTAATAATTTCATCATCTACAACATGAATATAAAATTTTTCAGATTTCTCTAATGATTCTAAGTAAACCTGATTATCTTTAGGCATTAATCCGTTTTCAACCACATTAAATTCTTTATCAAATATAATATATTGCTTTTCTTTAGTAGCAATTTTATCTCCCACTAATTTAAATTTTAATGAGTATTTATTTGATTTATCAACCAATAATGGTAAATTCAAATTTGTTAGATTAGCTTGCTTTCCTGATGTAAAATTATGCTGCCCAGCTTTGACTTCAAACTTACCAGCAGTCGTTGGTAGGACTCCAGCACCACTAATTTCAATCTGCGACCCACCCGCAATCAAAACAATTTTTTTACTCGCTTTAATCTCAATCTTATCTTCTGTAGAGATGATTTGAATCCCTTTACGAGCAATTAGATCAGCACCATCACCCTGCGCCTGTATCTCAATCTTACCTTTGCCTGCATAAAACCTTGCCCCTTCTTGGGCGGCAAATAAACTGATTTTAGATTGTGCATGTCCAATCAAAGACTTTTGCGTACTGAGATTAATACTGTCACTCGCATTTAAATTTAAGTGACGATCTGCCGATAAATGAATGTCTTCATTAGATGCCAATGCAATACTATTTGGCGATGCCAATAACATCAGCGCAGATTTAAAAGCATCAGCCTTGCTCTTACCGCCCTCTGATGAATCAGATTCAAGCTGAGAAACGAAGGCTTTTAGTTGATCTAGGTTCTCTAAAGGATCCGTCTGCTGATTCTTCGCCACTTCACTTAAGGCTTTGGTGTTGTTTAAGCTACTTTCGATCTGACTTTTTGCTTCATTGGCATCCAAATGATGGCCACTGGCTTCGCCTTGACTGTGGGTTGAGAGCAGTAATCCTTGCCCAGCTCTCACTGCTCCCCACTGATCAGTTCTCAGTTCAAAGCCTTCGCCTCGTCCTTCACTGGTCTCGGTCTCTTTGGGGTGACTTAAGTTACCCAGATTAAGCTGACTTGCGCCATGACTGCTTTGCAGTTGTGTCGAGATTTGCGCTGTCGTGTCATCGAATCTAAGCTGTCCAAAGCCTGCGCCCCCGACTTCTTTGGAACGAATGCCTGCTAACTTTTTGGTGTCAGGTAGCTGTCCTTTGATGTCAAACTTCGTTGGACTGCGCTGCGCTTCATGAATGCGTCCCACCACAAAGGGACGGTCAATGTTGCCATCAAAGAAGTCAATCACCACAATTTCATCAATACGTGGGAGGAAGCGTGCGCCATAACCTTCACCCGCCCATGGGGTTAAGACATCCACCCACGCTGAATCAGTGTCATTGTTATTGGAACCTGCGCCACCATCGGCTTGGTTATCCTCAGATCGTGAGAACAGGAAGCGGACTTTAATGCGCCCCCATTCATCTACATGAATTTCTTCGCCACTTGGCCCCACCACTTTGGCGCGTTGTGGATGCGCTGCTGGGCGGTGCTCGAGTGGGTTATATTCTGGAACAGTGGCGATGTTGCGACGTTGCAGGGTTAAGCTGTTGGCTTGGCGTTCTGCTTGGTGGTGTTCGCGTTTGAAGTTGCTGTTCCAGTGGCTTTGGCTGATCAGTTGGTTGATCTGTTCATTCAAGTCTTTGGGCAGGTTGTTTTGGTTGTAGTAGTGCTTCGCTGTAATCAGAAACTCTTTGTCTGAACCACTATGTTGATCAATCTCTGGGTGTTCGCTCAGTTCAAACCAGTAGCCGACTTGGGTATCGCGTACCGTTGAGTGGGCAATAAATTGTTTACTTTGCGCATCGTAGTAGTTGCTGAGGTTTTGGTTCAGCTTTTCAATTTGACTGTTGTTTGAAGCTGTGGCTTGGTCTTCACCTTTCAGGTCTTGCATCCAGGCTGGACTGACGTGCCATGCTTGTTCTAAACCTAAACTTGCATTGTCTTGGTTGTTGCTATGTTTGTGTTTGCTTTGGACGGTGCCTGCGCCTTCTTCTTGTTCCAAAACATCGGCTTGCCAGCGTTGCACGTGTACAGCTGTTGGTTGTAGTGTCCGTTGTCCGATAAAGCTGGTGATGCTGTCTTGTTGTTCTGTGGCACTGCTGCGGTGGAAGCGGATGTTTCTACGTTCAAGCGCTTGGTATTGGCTGTTGTCGTCAATTAGGCGGAGTTTCTGCGCTTCAATCGGGCTTGCTGATGTGGCAACGATGGCTTGGGCTTCGTCAATAAGCCAATTGATACCCTCGCTTCGGAGCAATCGCGTAATAAAATCATAATCCGTTTCATTGCTTTGCATGATGAAGGGACGGACATCGTAGTGTTGCTGCAGACCACTGAGGTCTAGACTTAAGCTCGATGCAAACAGTGGACTTTTGTTTTGCCATTCCTGGAACAGGGTTTCGAGCACTTCAACCGCAGACTTGTTCATAAACACGCGGCTGTTACGGCGTTTATGCCACAGTGCAGTGGGATCTGACAGCGTTAGTTTGTAAAGCGTGAGAGATCCATCACTTTGCCCTTGAGCGGCTTCAGTGATGATGCCGGTGCTACGAAACAGTGTGCCTTTGTCCGTCACTTGGTCGACTGCGACTTGACAGCCAATAAATTGCTTCAGAGAAATCGTGGCATTGGTGGATAGACAGATCAGTTCGGCAGTTGAACCTTGGTTCAATGCATGCTGTCCATCGATGCGTTGTAAAAACACCTCAGTGTTTAATGCAGGATTAGAAAATTGTACGTGAATGGCACGTTTTTGAGCGGTAAGCCCCAATTGCTCTAATACATTGTAAATATTTCTAAAAAAACTATTCATCAGCGAAATTAATTATTATTTAGATACTTTGTAGACAGTATAAACAAAAAATGAGGAGTGAAAAAAATTCTCAACTGTATTTTGTGACTTTTTGTATACGGATCATTTCAATGAAACAAGGGTCATCAATGCAATTTAGATTTACCCTTTTTTCACCAAGTAATGAAATTCCTTTTCTCCGTTTTCGCCCAAAACTTCTTCTTGTAAAAGGAGTTCATGACCCAAATGCATACAAAATTTTGGAATGTCCCAAGAGGTTGAATTGTCTGTTGCAAAAACCTCAACCACATCACCCGATTTTGACTTACGAATAGCTTGATGCAACATCATCACAGGCTCCGGACAACGCAAACCACGTGTATTTAACAGTATAGAGGGTGTTGTAGATAATTCAGACATACTCGGACTCAATTTACATAGATCGGCACATTTTAACATAAGCTTCAAGACATGGCTTGAATTGAAAATACGACCATATGCATGGATACAGCGTGCAATGATCATTTCATAACTGAACTGATTCATTTTTTAAAACCCGCTCTTGATTGATACAGATAGACATCTGAATTTTCTACGGTATGA